>NZ_JAPWIC010000010.1:0-249212 GCF_030587315.1 Janthinobacterium sp. SUN211
GGCGATGCGCGTCGTGTCGCCCACCGTGGTGGCGGGCACATTGCCCTGCTGCACGCGGATGGCGGGCGGCGCTTTCGGCAGCGATGGCGCTACGGGAATCTGCTGCAGCTGGCTGCCGGCACCGGGAGGATCGACGGCCCAGGCGGTCTGTATCAGCGCCAGCAAGGGCAGCAGGGTCAACGGAAGTAATTTGGTGTTCAAGATCATCCTTTCAGGCGGCGCGCCCGCGCCAGGCTCGCCGCTTGCGGCTGCACTGACGGGGAATACAAGAGCTGAATGGAAAAATACTTTTTTGATATCAATGTTAAATACAATGACAATGAAAAAATAAAATTCCCACCAGCAACATTGATCCATTTTAGCGCGCCATTGAACGGGGAAATACCCATCCGAAGGCCTCATTCACCGTTTTGGTGCAGCTTGTATACGAGCAGCGCCAACATCCGCGAAGTAGCGTAAAAATGCTGCGTTTCAAAGAAAAAGGCGTTGTCCTTATGCAACAACGTTGACTGTCTGCCACTGGCAAAATGCTATTCCACGCAGGCCGGTGTGGGAAAAAATGGATGGTGAATTATTATTATCGCAATATAAAACAATGTTATTTTCCCGACATCAAGATATGCCTCCAGCGCCGTACTTTCGTGCTGCACGCTGGCATGTCACACACTTATGAAAATGAGATATAAAAAAAATATTACGAACTTGCAAATCCATCCCTTGACCATGCCACTGCTGGCACGCGACGGCCGGCGCTGCGAAGAAAATGGGAGGCCCACCCGGCACGTCAGCATGAAGCTGGCATACCGGATGGCTGCGAAAAAAGCGGGAAGATGAGGGATGGTGCCGGGCGGACCCGGCCAGGCGTTACCTGGACAGCACGTATTTCGCCAGGGTCGCCGCATCGGCTTCGCTGAGCTGGCTGAACGGCGGCATGGGCACGGGGCCCCATTTGCCGGCGCCGCCACTGCGGATGTTGGCCGCCACGGCGGCAATGCCGTCCTTGCCCTTGTACCTGGCGGCCACTTCCGCAAAGCCGGGGCCGACCACTTTCTGGTCGAGGGCGTGGCACGCCATGCAGCCATTCGCCGCCAGCAAGCTTTTGACATCCTTGCCGCCGGTAGCCGGGACGGCGGCTGCCACGGGCTTGGCGACGGCGGCGGCAGGCACGGCGGCGCCCCGCTCTGCGCCATAGGTTTTTACCAGGTAATCGACCATGGCCGGCACGTCCGCGTCGTCAAACTGGGCGCCGAACGGCTTTTTCATCTTCTTGACGGTCGCTTCCCAGTAGGCGCGCGGCGAAGCGGGCGGCTGGGTCGATGCGTACTGGGCCGCATGGCACGTCATGCAGTTGCGCTGTACCAGCTGGTAGCCAGGCAATTCGCTGGGTTTATAGGTCGCCGTTTCCGGCGGCAAGTGGATGTCCAGCGCGCACGCGCCGCCCGCCGCCGACAGTGCCAGCGCGGCAAGTAATCTCTTCATATGGTTCTCCTCAGACTGCCTGGATGCGCGTGGTTTCCACCACGTTGCGCATATAACCCATGGGATTCCACAGGGCTTTCATGGGCTGGCTCTGGCCGATGCGGTTGACGGCGCGCACCATCAGCACATGCTTGCCCTTGCGCGGCGCCTTCATGACCATCGTCCACTCGCGGAACGAAAAGCGTCCCAGGTCCTTGCCCAGCCTGGCTTCCTGCCAGCTCTGGCCGCCATCCACCGAGACGGTCACCTCGCTGATGCCGTGGCCGCTGTCAAACGCGATGCCGCGCAGGGCCAGGTCGCGTCCCGCCTTCACTTGCGCGCCATCTTGCACGCTGGTAATGAAGGAGCGCACGTTGAGGCGGCTGATCGGCGTCGTCTTGCCCACGGGCGCGCCCGGTTCGATGAAGCCGGAACCATTGTCGGGAATACGGTAGCCCGTGCTCATCCAGAAGCCGTCAAACGGCTTGTCCAGCACGGTGATGTCGCTCAAGTGCTTGACCCAGTAAGTCCCGTAATAGCCGGGCACGATCAGGCGCAGCGGATAGCCGTTGAGGAAAGGAATGTCCTCGCCATTCATGGCCCAGGCCAGCATGACGTCGCCCGCCATGATGTGCTCGACGGACAGGGCCTTTTGAAAGTCGGGACCGTCGCCCACGGGCGGCGTTTCCAGGCCATTGAAGGCCACTTGCACGGCATTAGCCGCGATGCCGGCCTTTTCCAGCACGGTTTTCAGGGGGATGCCCGTCCAGCGGGCATTGCCCATGGCGCCATTGCCCAGCTGCCCGCCATTCGCACGGGGAGCAAAAAAGCCGCGGCTGTTGCCTGAACATTGCGTCACGGCCACCACGTCGACGGGCTCGGCCAGCTGCTTCAGTTGCGCCAGCGACAGTTCCAAGGGCGTCTTGACGAGGCCGGCGATGCGCAGCCGGTAGCTGTCGCCATCTATGCTGGTGGGCAAGCCGCTCCAGTGATAACGCACGAAAAACGCGTCGTTGGGCGTGATCGCGCCTTCATTGAACACGCCGAACGGCGTTTCCAGCTGCGGCGGACGGCTGGTCAGCAGGATCAGCGGGCGCTTTTGCGGGAAGGCCACCAGTTCGCGCTCGCCATTTTCAAACGGCAAGGTGACGGAAGCGGCCAAGGCTGACCCAGGCCCCGCCACTGCGGCGGCGCCCAAGGCGGCCGTCGTGCGCAGGAAGCGGCGCCGGCCTGCGGGCAACAAGGTCGTGTCAGACATGTTTGAGCTCCACTTTGGTGTCGGCCGCCTCACCGCCGTTGCGGTCATCGTTGACCAGTTTCTTGATGTAGTACATGACGCTCAGGATGACCACGCTCAACAAGCCGAACCAGAACGACACGCGCTGCTCCGTATCGGACGACACGCTCATGGCGCCCAGGATCACCAGCATGGCGATGATGGTGAAGTAGGTCAGGTAAGGAAACAGCCACATGCGCACCTTGATGCGTTCCGGGCATTCGCGTTCCAGGCGGCGACGCAGGCGCAATTGAGATATCGCAATGAGCAGGTACACAAACAGGATCAGGATGCCGTAAGAGTTGACGATGAAGGGGAACACGAGGTCGGCCGACACATACGAGACGGCAATGGCAAAGTAGGCGAACAAGGTGCTGAACAGGATGGCGCGGATCGGCACGCCGTTCTTGCTCAGTTTCACGAGGCCTGTGGGCGCATCGCCGCGGCGCGTCAGCGCAAAGATCATGCGCGACGAGGCGTACAGGCTGGAATTCAAGGCCGACAGCACGGCCGTCAGGATGATGGCGTTCATGATGTGGGCCGCGTACGGGATGTTCATGACGGTCAGGGCGCTGACGAAAGGCGTGGCGATGGCCGGCGAATCCCAGGGCACGATGCAGACGACGACGAACATGGAACCGACATAGAACATCAGCACGCGCGTGATGACGGAATTGGTGGCGCGGGCAATGGCCTTGGCCGGGTCCGACGTTTCGGCGGCGGCGATGGTGACGATCTCGGCACCCGAGTAAAAGGCCGTGGCGGCGACGGCGCCGCTGAGCACGGGGCCCCAGCCATGCGGCATGAAGCCGCCGTTGCTGGTCAAAAAGCCCAGGGTCGGGATGCTGTTAGGCAAGCTTCCCGTGATGAACAAGGCGCCGACAAACAGGAAGACGACGATGGCGACCACCTTGATCGAGGCGAACCAGAACTCGAATTCGCCAAACGCCTTCACGGAGAACAGGTTCAGGATGGTCATCGACACGAGCAGCACCAGGCTGATCGACCACGACGGCACGTCGGGCAGCCAGAAGTTGACCAATTTCGCACCAGCAATGGCTTCCAGGGCCACGACGACGACCCAGAAATACCAGTACATCCAGCCGCTCATGAAGCCGAGGAATTTCGACACTTTCGGCTTGTCGTCGAAGGCCAGGCGCGCATATTCGTAAAAGGAGCCGACCACGGGCAGGGACGAGGCCAACTCGCCCAGCATGCGCATGATCAGGACGACGAGGCCGCCCGTGAGCAGGAAGGAAAGGATGGCGGCCGGGCCGGCGGCCTTGGCGATGACGCCGCTGCCGACAAAGAGGCCGGCGCCGATCACGCCGCCGATGGCGATCATGCTCATGTGGCGTTGCTTGAGCGAGTGCTGCAAGCCGGTACTGTTATGCGATTCGCTAATCATGTTTTGTCTCCTGAAAATCTCTGAAGCTCGGTGCGCCCTGCCTGCTGCGGCTTGTTCTTGCCGCGCGGCTTTGTTTTATTTAGGCAACACCGTCAAGCAGCATCGATACATCGTGTGAATCAGTCTGGTTGGCCGCATTCCATAAGTCAATCTGGAAATGCAGCGGCCCGGCGCGGCGCCCAAGGGGCAAGCGCGCTGGAGGGTAAGTACGGCTTATTGCGGATTAAAAAAAGGGAGCGGCGGCAACACTTGTGGCGTGCGCGCCACTCCCGGGAACGTCTTACACCTTGCCCTTCCATGGCACGAGGGTACGTTCGAGGTAACGCATCATCAAATCAAACAGGAAAGCGAAGAAGCCGATCACGATAATGCCCATGATCACCACGTCGCTGGCCAGGAACTCGGACGCGCTGAGCACCATGTAGCCGAGGCCGCGCGTGGCCGCCACCATTTCGCCCGCCACCAGGGTGGTCCAGCCCACGCCGATGCCGATGCGCATGCCGGTGAGGATTTCCGGTATCGCCGCGCGCAAAATCACGTGCACGATCACCTGGAAACGGGTAGCGCCCATCGAGTAGGCCGCGTGGATTTGCTCCAGCGACACGGAGCTGACGCCGGCGCGGGCCGCGATCGCCATCGGCGCGAAGATGGCCAGGAAGATCAGGTAGACCTTCGAAAACTCGCCGATGCCGAACCAGATGATGACCAGTGGCAAGTAAGCAAGCGGCGGCAATGGACGGTAGAACTCGATCAAGGGATCGAAGATGCCCCGCGCCACGCGGTTGACGCCCATCATCACGCCGACGGGAATGGCAAACAGGCAAGCCAGGCCAAAGGCGCCGAACACGCGCACCAGGCTGGCCACCGTGTGTTCCCACAGGGTGGCGCCGCCGAAACCGGTGGTGGCCGCCATGATGAATTTTTCATACACGGCTTGCGGCGAAGGTAAAAACAAGGGTTTCACCATGCCGCTGGCCGTCACGCCAAACCACAGCAAGAGCACGGCGATGACGGTGACGGTGGCGATGCGGCTGGAATTGCCCTGCCCCGGCGCGCCGAACGCTTCGCCGGGCATGGCGCAGCGGGGGGCGAACAGGCGGCCAAAAAAACCGGCGCGCTTGGCGGTGGTGGGAGGAAATCCCACGACGGATGGGCTATGCATGGGACACCTCCAGCTCTTTATTGACGGCGCGCTCGTCGCCATAAATGATGTTGAGCACCGTTTCGCGCATCTTGATGAAGTCCGGGCTCGATTTCACGGCGCGCGCATCGCGGCACTCGAGGAAGCGCTTGTTGAAATCGAGTTCATACGTGTGCGTGATGCGGCCCGGACGGGGCGACATGACGATCAGCCGGTTCGCCAGGAACAGCGCCTCGTCGACGCTGTGGGTAATGAAGAAGAACATGGTGCTGGACTTGGCCCAGATATCGAGCAGCAACTCCTGGATGGTTTCGCGGGTCAGCGCGTCGAGCGCCGCCATCGGTTCATCCATCAGCAGCATGGCGGGATTGCTGGTCAGGGCGCGGGCGATGCCCACCCTTTGCTGCATGCCGCCCGACAATTGATAAATCATATTGTCGTGAAAGTCCTTCAAGCCGACGAGCGCCAGGTTCTTTGCCGCCTGTTCGCGCCGCACGGCTTTCGGCACGCCTTGCAGCTTCAAGCCGAATTCCACGTTTTCCATCACGTTCAGCCAGGGCAGCAAGGCATGTTTCTGGAATACGACGCCACGGTCGGCGCCCGGCCCTTCCACTTTATTGTCGCCGAGCATGATCTCGCCCTTGGAGGGGGCGATAAAGCCTGCCATCAGGCTCAGCAAGGTGGTCTTGCCGCAGCCCGAGGCGCCCAGCGCGACGACGAAGTCGCCGCTATTGATGGTGAGATTGATATTGTTTAAGGCATGTACGCGTTCACCGGCCGTCTTGCCCGGATAAATCACGCTGACATCCTTGACGTAGAGATTTTCCATCGTGTGCCCCGCATAGGTGTAGTCACTTCAGTTCAACGTATTCTGTTCAGTCAGCGCGCCCGCAGGCGCGCCATCGCACAACGTTTACTTCAGCAGGCCGGCGGCCTGTGCATACTTGGGTGTCACATATTTGGCGTAATCGCTTGCCAGGGTGTCGATCTTGCCTTCGCCCTTCAAAAATTGCGCCGTGGCCAGCAAGGCTTGCGCCACGCCGCCCTTCGCGCCGCCACCGAGCCAGGCCGGCGACGCCTGTTCCTGCAGCGATGGGTAGGCGTACAGGGCCACGGAAGCGGCCACGTCCTTGGCGGCCGCGCCCGAATGCTTGACGTTGGCCTTCACTTGCGGGGAATCGATGGTCCACGCCTTCGGATTGGCGCGGTAGTCGGCGTCGGCAGCGGCCATCACCTTGACGAACTTGGCCATGAAGTCCGCGTTCGCTTCGCCCCAGGCGCGCTCGACGGCCATGCCGTCAAACGTGGCCTTGCCCTTCTTGCTCAGTTCTCCGGAAGTGACGAGCACCTTGCCATTTTGCTTGAGCTTGCTCAAGGCCGGGTCCCACACGAAGGCCGCGTCGATGTCGCCCCGCTCCCAGGCGGCGGCGATCTGGTTCGGCTGCATGTTCAGCAATTTCACTTCCGTGGGCTTGATGCCCCACGTTTCCAGCGCGAACATGGTGTGGAAGTGCGTGGTGGAAACAAATGGCACGGCAATCTTCTTGCCGCGCAAATCCGTGGGCTTGCTGATGCCGGCGCCGTTGCGCGCCACCATCGCTTCGGCTTCGTTGATGTCGTCTATGATCCAGAACAGCTGCAAGTCGACGCCGCGGCTGACGGCCGCCGTCAGGGGGCTGGAACCGATGACGCCGATCTGCACGTCGCCGGACGCCATGCCGGTGGCCACCTTGGCGCCCGAATCGAATTTGCGCCAGTTGATTTTATAGCCGGTGGTTTTTTCCACTTCGCCGCTGGCGATGGCCACCAGGAAGGGACCGTTGATTTCCTGGTAGGCAATCGTCACTTCCTTGCCTTGCGCGAAGGCCGTGCCGCTGGAGGCGGCAACGACACCCAGCACCAGGGTGCCGAGGACGGCGCGGCGCATCGTTGAAAATACCGTGTTTTTGCTCGTGTATGTGTTCATGTCTCACTCCAAGTTATTGTTATGTGTGAACGTGCGGGCAATCTCATCCCTTGCGGGAGGCGCCGTTGGTTGCTCTATGTCAACTCATACGGCGGCTTAGTACGGCTACTGCTATTACTATTTAAAACACTTCATCCTTCAAGTGATACCAGCGGTACAGGAAGCGCTGGCCCAGGCGGCGGAACGGGGCGAACGCTTGCGATTCGACCAGTTCCATCATGTTGGGATACGGCAATTTCGAATTAAAGATCGGCAAGCCCGTGTCGCTGGCCTTGCCCGCGATGCGCTCGGCCATGCGCCGGCCCGCCTGCGCCGAGTACATGACGCCGTTGCCGCCGTAACCGAGCGAATAAAAGATCGATTGCTTCGGGTCCGGTTGCACGATGCGCGGCATCATGTCGTGGCTGACGTCGACCCAGCCCCACCACGAGTAATCGATGCCGATGCCCGTCAGCGCGGGGAACTTGCGGTGCAGATCGTTGATCAAAAACTGTTTGTATTTGTCGTCCGGCGCGTCGGCGCCCGTGATGGCGCTGCGGCTGCCGATCTGCACGCGGTTGTCCGGCATCAAGCGGTAGTAGTGGCGCAAGATGCGCGTATCCGTGATCACCTGATGGGTGCGGAAGTTGCACGCCTCGATTTCCGCCGGGGTCAACGGGCGCGTGACGAGCGAGTTCGACAGGATCGGCAGCAAGCGGTTCTTCACTTGCGGATGCAGATGGGGCGAGGTATAGCCGCCCGTGGCCACGGCCACGGAACGGGCACGCACCACGCCGCCCGGCGTTTGCAGATAATGCACGCCATTGCGCGTTTCCCAGCCCATCACGGGGCTGGACGGATGCACCTTGGCGCCCAGCGCGCGCGCCTTGCGCAGGTAGCCGAAGGCCAGCTTGCCCGCATGGATGCCGATGCCTTCCGGCTCGTGCAGCGCGCCGGCCGCTTCCTTGTCGTCGACGTACTCGCGCTTGACGGTGTCGGCGTCGAGGATGCGGGCGTCGTACTTGAAGATCTCGCGCATGACCTTGGCTTCTTTTTCCAGCGCAGGCATGGCTTTCGCCTTGTGGGCGATGTACAGGTGGCCGCCCGGCTGCGGATCGCAATCGATGTCGGCCGTGATCTTCTTGAACGTTTCCATTGCGTCGCACACTTCCGCGTGCAGTTTCAGGGCCGTGTCCAGGCCATAACGGTCTATCCACTGCGAGCGCTTCAGGCGGCCCGTCGTGCACTGGGCCTGGCCGCCATTGCGCGTGCTGCAGCCCCAGCTGACCCGGTTCGCTTCCAGCACGGTGGCCTTGATGCCGTGTTCCTGGGCCAAAAAAATGGCGCAGGACAGGCCGGTAAAACCCGAGCCGATGATGGCCACGTCGACGTCGATGTCATGCGTGATGGGGCCGTCGTCGGCGGGCGGCTCGCCGGCCGTGCCGATCCAGTAGGTGGGCGCATAGGCATTGCCATGGCCGGGGCGCTGGGCCACCAGCGGATCGAAGGCGGGGTCGTAGGGCGTGCGGGCGGCGGTGCTGTTGTTGCCCATTACGCCAGGCGGGGTGTCGACAGGTTTGTTCATGGTCATTCCTGGTGAACGTGCTGGCTCAGACTTTGACGACGGGTGGGCGATCCTTGCGGAAAGCATTCTTGACTGCGATCTTGCCGTCGCGGAAGGTGAAGATATCGACCATGCGCGCTTCGATGCGCGTGCCGTCCGCCTTGGTGCCGGCAAAGGTCGACTCCGTCACACCGCGTTCGCCGCTGACGAAATGCACGGGGTTGAGCCAGGCCGCGTCGGGGAAGGTTTGCCAGGCCAGCTCGAAGCCGGCGCGCACGGCGTCGCGGCCGATGAAGCTCTTGCCCAGAAGCTCAGGACCGGCGACGGCATGGAATTCGCAATCGTCGGCCATGGCGGCCATCAGGGCCTCGATATCGTGGCGGTTCCAGGCATCGCCGAACGCTTGCAGGAAATCCGTGGTGACGGCGTCAGTGTGCGGTACAGGGTGGTTCATGGTTGTCTCCGTAAATCGTTTTTGATACGCTACGTTCCGTTTTTTTGTCTTTTATTGAATTTAAGCCTTAAGCATGGCCTTGTCAAATCAAATAATTCAAAAAACGGGACGCCTTGTATTCTTTAATGAAATTATGATGCTTTCGTGACAATCTGTGAGAATTTGGTCACAGCCCATTCCCACAGGCTGGCTCACTTAATTAAACATAGTCTTTGTACTTGTCCAGGTGGCGGATCGGTTTGCTCAGCGCATCGCGGCGGAACGGGTCGCCCAGCTCGCGCGTGCACATGATTTCGATGATGGTGGTCTTGCCTTCATTCATCTGCATGTCGATGGCCTTTTTCAGGGCCGGGCCCACGTCTTCCAGCTTGTCGACTGTGATGCCTTCGGCGCCCATGGCGCGTGCGATTTCCGCGAAGCTCTGGTTGTCGAGTTCCCCGGCGACGAAGCGGCGGTTGTAGAAATCCACCTGGTTTTTCTTTTCCGCGCCCCACTGGCGGTTGTGGAACACCACGGCCGTCACGGGAATGTTATGGCGCACGCAAGTCATCGTTTCCATCAAGCTCATGCCCCATGCGCCGTCGCCTGCATACGACACGGCCGGACGGTGCGGCGCGGCAACCTTGGCGCCGATAATCGTCGGGAACGCATAACCGCAATTGCCAAAGCTCATCGCCGCAAAGAAGCTGCGCGGCTTTTCAAAGCGCAAGTAACTATTGGCCACCGAGTTGATGTTGCCGATGTCGGTCGACACCATCACGTCTTCCGGCATGGCTTTTTCCAGCTCGCGCAAGACCTGGCGCGGGTGCAGATAGTTGCCCGGCTCCTTCTTCTGTTCCTCGATCATGTCCAGGCTGTACGCATCCTTTTCATGGGTCCAGTTCGTCAATTCCTCTTCCCACGCCGCCTTTTCCGCTTGCACGGTGGCATAGCGTTCCTCGCGCGTGGCGTCGCAATCGAGCTTCTTGCCATCCAGGCGGGCAATAATCGCCTTGGCGGCCGCCTTGGCGTCGCCGCAGATGCCCACCGAAATCTTTTTGACCAGGCCCAGCATCTTGTTGTCGGCGTCGATCTGGATGATCTTGGCGTTCTTTGGCCAGTAATCCATGCCGTGCTGCGGCAAGGTGCCGAACGGTCCCAAGCGCGAGCCGAGGGCCACGACGACGTCGGCCTGGGCGATCAGTTTCATTGCCGCCTTGGAACCCTGGTAGCCGAGCGGACCGCACCACAGCGGGTGGCTGGCGGGGAACGAGTCATTGTGCAGATAGCTGTTGACGACAGGCGCGCCCAGGCGCTCGGCCAGGGCCTTGCACTCTTCGATGGCTTCGCCCATGACGACGCCGCCGCCCGAGATGATCACAGGGAACTTGGCCTTGGCCAGCAATTCCGCCGCATCGTTCAGGCTTTGCTCGCCGCCGGCGCCGCGGTCCAGGCGGTTCGGTTTCGGGATTTCCGCCTTGATTTCGCCATAGAAATAGTCACGCGGGATGTTCAATTGCGTCGGGCCCATTTCCGACATGGCGCGGTCAAAGCAGCGGCCCGTGAATTCCGCCATGCGGGCGGGATTCGTGACGTGGCCTTGATATTTCGTAAATTCCTCGAACATCGGTAACTGGTTCGCTTCCTGGAAGCCGCCCAGGCCCATGCTCATCGTGCCCGTTTCCGGCGTAATGATCACGACGGGCGTATGCGCCCAGTAGGCGGCGGCGATGGCGGTCACGCAATTGCTGATGCCGGGGCCGTTCTGGCCGATGACGACGCCATGGCGGCCCGAAACGCGCGCATAGCCGTCAGCCATGTGGCCGGCGCCCTGCTCGTGCACGACGGGGATCAGGCGGATGCCGGCGGGGGCGAAGATATCCATCGGATCCATGAAGGCCGAGCCCATGATGCCGAACATGTCGGTCACGCCATTGGCGGCCAGGGTTTCCACGAACGCTTCGGAAGGCGTCATCTTTTGCGGGCCGGTGGGGATGGCCGCTGCGGCGGCGGCTTTTTGCTCGGTCATGTCATTCATGGGTGTCTCCTGGTCTGTGGTGATGAAGTGCAGCGAATTATCAATTAATTTATCAAAAATCGGTATATTTTGTTCCGAAATTTGATATACAATTCAATTTAAGCGTTCGGCAATCAAAAGTCAAACAGATTTTCAAGGAAACGGTACAATTTGAGTTCGAAAATGAAATAAGCTGACGTCACACTCAGAGCTACCCAACCGAGGCCACCATGGACATGATTTCATCCCCAAAACTTGAGCCGGAAAAACTGGAAGGCGACACGCCCACGATGCGTTTGTTTGCCTTGCTGGAAGTGATTGCCGAAAAAGACCAGTTGCTGTCGCTGCAAGCGCTGGTGGAAGAAACGGGCTTGCCGAAGCCCACCCTGCACCGCATGCTGCAACAGCTGGAAAGCGTGGGCGTGCTGCAGCGCGAAAGCGATGGCCGCCACTACAGCACGGGCGTGCGCCTGCGCCGCCTCGCATCGAACCTGCTGATTAACAACACGTTCCATGGCGCCCGCCGCATGGTCTTGCGCCAGCTGGTCGAGGAAGTGGGCGAAAGCTGCAACCTGACGGCCTTCAGCGGCAGCGAAGTCGTGTACCTGGACCGGGTGGAAACGGCGGCCCCGCTGCGCTTCTACCTGCATCCCGGTTCGCGGGTGCCGGCCCACTGCTCGTCCAGCGGCAAGCTGTTCCTGGCGCAAATGACGCCCGTGCAACGTCGCCGCCTGCTGGGCCACATGGAATTGACGCGCTTTACGGACAAGACGGAAACGGACCCCGTCAAGCTGGAGCGCGAACTGGAACTGGTGCGCCGCAACGGCTATGCGCTGGACGACGAAGAATTCCTGCCCGGCCTGCTGTGCGTGGCCGTGCTGGTGCCGAACCCGAACGGCCGCTCGAACCTGGCCGTGGCCATCCAGGCGCCCATCATCCGTTTGACGCACGACAAGGCTTTACATTTCTTGCCAGCATTGCAACGCGCCGCGCAAGCCCTGGCCGCCATCGAATCGGAAACCATGCCGACGACGGGCGGGGACGACGACGCATTGCAGGCAGGTAACTCATAACCCCGTAGCGCCCCCGCTGCGGTTTCACAGGAGAACAAGGTGCCAGATTCACGCCAACATCCCCCCGCCGCAGCGGCGCAAACCTTGCAGTCCGTACGCAGCCTGTTCCACATCGACAGCGACCTGCTCGTGCCCGTCTTCACGGAACGCGACCCGCACGTGCCCGACATCGACCCCGCCTACCGCTTCAACAAGGATGTCACCCTGGCGATCCTGGCCGGCTTCACCCACAACCGCCGCGTGATGGTGCAAGGCTTGCACGGCACGGGCAAGTCCACGCACATCGAGCAGGTGGCGGCGCGCCTGAACTGGCCTTGCGTGCGCGTCAACCTCGACGGCCACATCAGCCGCCTGGACCTGGTCGGCAAGGACGCCATCGTGCTGCGCGAACAGCAGCAGGTGACGGAATTCCAGGAAGGCATCGTGCCCTGGTCGCTGCAGCGCCCCGTGGCCCTGATCTTCGACGAGTACGACGCAGGCCGGCCCGACGTGATGTTCGTCATCCAGCGCATCCTCGAGCGCGACGGCAAGTTCACCCTGCTCGACCAGAACCGGGTCATCACGCCGCATCCCCACTTCCGCTTGTTCGCCACGTCGAATACGGTGGGACTCGGCAACTTGAACGGCATGTACCACGGCACGCAAGTGCTCAATCACGCGCAGATCGACCGCTGGAACATCGTTGCCACCCTGAACTATTTGCCGCAGGCGGAAGAAGCGGCAATCGTGCTGGCCAGGGTCCCTTCCATGAACGACGAGGCGGGCCGCCAGCTGGCAGCCGCCATGGTGGCAGTGGCCAGCCTGACGCGCCACGGCTATGCGGCGGGCGACCTGGCGTGCCTGATGTCGCCGCGCACGGTCATTACCTGGGCGGAAAATTGCCAGATCTTCCGCGACCCGGCGCTGGCCTTCCGCTTGTCCTTCCTCAACAAATGCGACGAGGCCGAGCGCCCCATGGTGGCCGAGTATTACCAGCGCTGTTTCAATGAGGAATTGCTGGCGAGCCAGGCATGAGTACGGAAGCCACCGCGCCTGCCGCCTACACGCGCGAGCAGCAGGAAACGGACGAGTTGTGCGCGGGCGCCATCCGCGCGCTGAGCGGCGTTGCCTCCATCCGCTACCGGGGCCGGCGCCTGCACGACGGCCACCGCCCGCTGCCCATCCACTCCGCCCATCTGCAGCCCGATGCCGCGCTGCAGGATTTGCCCTCGCTGCGCGGTGCGGCCGACAGCGTGGCCCTGCGCCTGCTGCACACGGACGCCGCCTTGCACAAGTCCTTGTGCCCGGTGGAACCCGTGGCGCGCCTCGTCTTCGAATTGCTGGAACAGCTCAGGGTGGAAACGCTTGCGCCAGATCAACATGCGGGCGTGGCGCACAACCTGCGCCACCGTTTCACGGCCTGGTCGCACGCGTTTTACGATTCCGGCCTGGCCGAAGGCGCGTCGGGCCTGCTGTTGTACACGGTGTTCCAGATGTGCTGGTCGCGCCTGACGGCCAGGCCCGTGCTGGAAAAGACGGAAGATTTCATCGAGGCGACGCGCTGGTCCGTCTCTGCGCAACTGAGCGGCGACCTGGCGGGCTTGCGCCGCCACCGAACGGACCAGGCGGCCTTTGCGCGCCACGCTCTGGCCATCGCCCACGCCGTCGACGCCATGCTGCAAGAGGCGCAGGCGAAGCGCGAGGGCCAACAGGACGACGCGGGCGACGCCAGGGCGCAGGCGGCCTTCAAGCTGCTGCTCGATTTCGACAGCGACCACCTGCCCGATGCCGCGCCGCTGGGCGACAGCCGTGCCTTCAGCGATGGCAAGGGCGCCTACAAGGCGTACTCTACGGCATATGACCGCGAAGAAAAAGCGGGTGAACTGGTGCGCCGCGCCCTGCTGCTCGAATACCGCGAACGCATGGATGCGCGCATTGCCAGCCTGGGCATCAACACGGCCCGCCTGGCGCGGCGTTTCACGCAACTGCTGGCCGTGCCGCAACGCGACGGCTGGTCGTTCGGCGAGGAAGAGGGCTATATCGACGGGCGCCGCCTGGCTCAGCTGATCAGTTCCCCGTCGGAACGCCGGCTGTTCCGCAAGGAACAATTCCTGCCGCACGCCGATTGCCTCGTCACCTTCCTCGTCGATTGCTCCGGCTCCATGAAGACGCATGCGGAATCCGTGGCCGTGCTGCTCGACATTCTGCTGCGCGCGCTGGACCAGGCGGGGATCAGCACGGAGTTGCTGGGCTTTACGACGGGCGCGTGGAACGGGGGAAGAGTCAAGCGCGACTGGATGCGCGCCCGCTCGCCCGTCCAGCCGGGCCGCTTGAACGAACTGGTGCACATGGTCTTCAAGGATGGCGACACGAGCTGGCGTCGCGCGCGGCCCGACATCGCGGCCTTGCTGAAAGCGGACCTGTACCGCGAAGGCGTCGATGGCGAAGCCGTGGACTGGGCGTGCACGCGCATGCTGGCGCGCCCGGAACGGCGGCGCATCCTGCTCGTCGTGTCCGACGGTTGCCCGATGGATACAGCCACGAATCTGGCCAACGACGAGTTTTATCTGGCGCAACATTTAAAGCAAGTGGTGGCGCGCCGCGAAACGCAGGGCGCGGTGGAAATCTGCGGGCTGGGACTGGGCCTGGACCTGGGCGCCTACTACAGCCGCAGCCTGGCCACCACCCTGCCCGCCTCGCTGAACAATGAGCTGTTCAGCGAGATCGCGCAGTTGCTCGGTGGACGCAAAAAGTAGTCGCTATGCCGGCGGAAGCGCCAGCAACTGGCGGCGATGCGCGTGCAGGAAGGCTGGCACGGGCGACGCCTGCCGGCCCGTCAGCGCGCGATAGTCATCGCTGACGATGTGCATCGCATCGGTGGCCAGCCAGCGCTCGATGCCTGCCAGCATCTGCGCCATCGGCGCCGGCATGCCGGTGGCGATGAAATGGCGCGCCCGTTCCTCCGCATCGAGATTCACGACCTCGACAGGCTTGCCAGACAGCAAGGCGGCCATGGCGGCCAGCGCCGGCGCATCGGGGGCGGCGGGCCCCGTGATGTCGAGGATGCGGCTGCCAGGATAGCCATCCGATAGCGCCGCAGCCGCCGCATGCGCGCAATCTTCGCGCGCCACGTACGACACGTGGCCTGTTCCCATGGCCGTTCGCAGCCGGCCGTCCACGGCGGCAGTGCCCAGCACCGCCAGCAGCAAATCCTGGTAAAACGCGTTGCGCAAGATCGTATGGGCCATGCCGCTGCCGGCCAGCAGCGCTTCCGTGGCCCGGTGGTCGTCGTTCAGCAGCGAGCGCTTGCCCTCCTGCGGCTGCAGGAACGAGGTGTAGACGATATGCGCCACGCCCGCCCGGCGCGCCGCCTCGATGGCGTGCTGGTGCTGCGCGACGCGGCGGCCCGTGCCGTCGAGGGTATTCGTGCTGATCAACAGCAAACGCTCGACGCCGTGGAAGGCGCTAGCCAGGCCTTGCGGCTGGTCAAAGTCGCCGCAGCGCACGCCGACGCCCTGCTGCTGCCACGCCGCGTGGCGCCCTGGCGTGCGGGTGATGGCCGTGAGCGCCATGCCGGGCCGGCCGGCGCGATGCCCGATGAGTTCATTGACGACGAGGGAGCCCAGTTGGCCGGAAGCGCCGGCGACGGCGAGATGCATTGTTTTCATGTTCTTTTCCTTGTGGCGCGCGCGGGCGCACCCCGGATGGGGCGGCAGCGCGCGACGATGATGTAGGGGAATCAAAGGCGGCCATGCGGCGGCCCGCCCCTTGCGGGGCGAAACTGCGGCTGGCTTACAGGAAAGAAGGGAAAACAAGGATCATGCGCCCAGCATGGCGCGTGGCGCCCGCCTGGTCAAGCGCTTTCGATGGCGCTTGACGGCGGCAGGGCTAGTCGACGCAGTAACGCACGGCATGCGCTTCCATCGGCAGCGGGATTTCCCAGTTCCACAGCATCGACTGCAACTTCTTGTTGCTGAGCGACGTGTCGCGCTGGCCGTTGCGCCGCAGTAATTCCTTGCGCGGCTGCTCCAGGTACACGAGTTCCACCTGCGCATGGTATTTGTACAGCAGGTTGAGCGTCTTTTCGCGCATCAGCTTGGACAGATGCGTGGCGTTCCACACGAACGGTTCACCCTTGCGCAGCAGCTCGCGCGCCCGCTCTTCCGCATAGTCGCCCACCTGCCCTTCATTCTTGCCGTGCTTCAAGCCCAAGGCGATGCGCGCATCGTCGAAGGAGACGACGGGCAGGCGCGGATGGTGCTTGTCCACCCACGTATTCTTGCCCGACGCGGGCAAGCCCGACATGACGATCACGTGCGAGCCCGGCTCCTGGAACAGGGAATAATCGGGATGCGCCTCGGCGCCGCGAAAGTATTTGACGCGCGTGTGATCGTCGACAAACACCCTGCGCTGGCCATAGCAGCCCTCCTCGCGCGCCAGTTCGCGGAACAGCTCGATGGCATCTAAAATGCGCTGCGGATCGGGACAGATCCTGCCGCGGATATCGGCCTCGGCCAGCATGGCCAGCAAGCGGATATCGACTTGCCACGACAGTTCGCGCACGGTGAACTCGGGCGTGACGCCGCGCCGCGAGGTTTCCAGCGCGAAAAACGGCACTTGATGTACATTAATCAGGCGGCAGATTTCCTCGCGCACGGCAAACGGCACGTCCACGTCCCACAGGGCGATGCGCGCATCGAGGGCGCCCTTGCGCGAGTGGCCGGGCTGGCCGATGGCGCCCGTGACGGGGTCGATCACGGTGGTGCTGCACTTGGCCACGTCGTGCAGCAAGGCGGCCAGGAACACGATTTCCTGCTGCGCCCGCGTGGCTTGCTGGTAATCGGGCATGGCCAGCAGAGATTCCACCACCATCATCGTATGCGTCCACACGTCGCCTTCCGCGTGGTACACGGGGTTTTGCGGCGTCGTCTTCGCCAATTCCAGCTGCGGGAAGGCGGCCAGGCAGGCGTTGAAATCGGGCGACTGGCCCGCCGGCGGCACCAGTTGTTGTAACTGTTTCCAGTTCATCTAGTACTCCTTGAAAATATTGCCAGTTCGTCCAACGACTGGCAGGTGTGCAAGCCCAGGCTCTCCCAAGTCACCAGCGGCTGCGGCGCGTACAGGTCGACGCCCTCGGCCAGCAGATTCGGGATCAATGGACGCGTGCTGTGGTGCGAGCCGCTGTCGAGGATGGTTTGCGTAAAGTCATGCCGCACCAGCTTGTAGCGGGCCAGCACCTGCTCGTCGTCTTCCACTTTCAGGTACAAGCCTTCCGCGTGGTCGGACTTGTCCGTCTGCTTCCAGCACAGGTCCAGCGGCAGGCGTTCGCGCGCCACCACGCCTTCGAAAGCGTCGCGCCACAGGCGGGACTTGGCCAGCGAATGGCGCAGCAGCTGCCACAGCTGCTTGGGCGAAGTCGGCATCAAACCCGCGTACAGCACGGGGACGGACAGCACGGGCGAGCCGGCCAGCATGGCGTGGCGGCGCGCCGTCGACAAAAACATCTGCGTGCGGCGGCAATACACGTCGAACTCGTTGAAGTAATGGGGCAAGCAGTCGTAAAACACGGAATGCTTGCTGTAAGACCATTCGCCAAACAGCACATACTGGTCTTCCAGCAAGCCCAGCAACGCATGTTCGTGCGCATGAGCCCACGGTTTGAGCAGGTTGAACTGGCGTTCGCTGCCGCCGCCCGCCAGGTAATGGCCGCGCGACTGCAGCAGCACCTCGCCCGCGTCGCTGAACGACACGGCGGAGTTGGCGCCATCGATTTTTTCCTCGATGACGACGTACTGGCCGGCCAGCTTTTTCAGGGGCATCTGGTCGGAACTGTCGTCGCCATCCTGCAGGCGCGAACCTTCCAGGTGCGGCGTGCGCGGGTATTTAAATAAGGGCAAAGATTGTAAAAACATAGCGTCCCACGCCGCGTTCACCGGGGCGTGTCCATACAGGGTCAGGGGTGCTGACGACGTGTTCGGGCGTGGACGATCAGGACGGTGGTCCTGGATACGTGTGCGGAGAGAGCAAAAACAGTGCCGCAGCAATCGGGGGCATCAACGCGCCGAACGATGCTGCAGAGAGCATTTCGTCAGCGTTAGCAGGTGATGGCGAAGAAGCGAGGCACTTTTGGCTCCAATAAGGAAGAGGTTCGAGAAAGAACCGCGAATATAAAGGCTGTTTGATTATTTTGCAAGTGGCGCTGCGTATCGTGCGCACTCTTGTGTGCACTGTCGGGGCCAGCGGCTTTGCAAGCGGCACAAAGTTTGCTAAGCTGGCGGCACTTCCTGTCGCTGCTGCGTGGAAAACAAACATGGCCCTTGCAAAAGGGCCGTGCATTCGTTATTTCCGGAGCAGAATCGTGTTTCCCCTATCCAGATTACAAAAAGCCCTGCGCCGCCAGGGCATCGCTGTCGCCTATGCCGACGGCATTTATACACTCAGCAATCCGCACGCCCAGGCGTCCGTGCTGCTGCCCCACAACTTTCCCCTCGAGGAAAAAGCCGTGCGCCAGCTGATGGAGTTTGCCGCCGTCGCCGTGCCCGGCCAGGATGGCCATGTGTGCAAAGCGTGCGCCACGCCCGACTTTCACCCGGGCAGCATCGCCCCCGTGGGCAGCATCGTTGCCACCAGCCCCGACATGGTGATCCCCGCCATCCCCGGCACGGACATCGCCTGCGGCATGCGCCTGATCACGACGGGTTTGACCCTGGCGCAGTTCGAGGCGCGCAAGCCGCAGCTGCTCGCCAAGCTCAAACATGTGCTGCTGGAAGACGGCCGCAACGTGCCGCTGCGCTCGAAAGCGTTTGCCGCCCTGTTCGACGTGGGGCCGGAAGCGTTCATCGACAGCCTGCACAATGATGGCTTGTGGCCACGCGTCGACAAGCAGCGCTTGCTGCGCGAGCTCGACGATTGCATCGCCTTGCGCGAACTGGGCGGCGGCTTGCGCCATGCGCCCGAAGCGCTGGTGGGCACGCGCGAAGTGATACGCGACCCCAGCCTGGGCACCACGGGATCGGGCAACCACTTCGTGGAAATCCAGCTGGTCGATGCCGTCATGGACCGCCATGCCGCGTACCGGCACGGACTGGTGCCCGGCGAAGTGGTCGTCATGATCCACAGCGGCAGCCGCGACGTGGGCTTTTTTGTCGGCAGCCGCTGGATGGACCGTGCCAAAGAGGCGTGGCCGGCAGGCCTGCGCCATCCGAAGTCCGGCCTGTACGGCTTGACGGGCGAACTGGCCGGCGAATACATGGACGCAATGGGCGTGGCGTCGCGCTATGCCTGGGTCAACCGCATGGTATTGGCCGAGCTGGTGCGCGACAGCCTGGCGCAGGTGTTTGCGCAAGATCAATCCCGGCTGGTGGTGGACGTGCCGCACAACGTCATCCTGCGCGAGCACGGCATGAATATCCACCGCAAGGGCGCCACGCCGGCACGCGAAGGCGACCTGGCGCTGATCCCCGGTTCCATGGGCGATTATTCCTATGTGGCAACGGGCATGGGCAATCCCGACTGGCTGTGGTCGTGCTCGCACGGCGCGGGGCGCAGCATCCGCCGCCAGGCCATGCGCGCCATGCGGCCCACGGTGGGCGGCGACGAGATGGCGTTCCAGTGCGTGACTTTGCGCGAGGAACGCCGCGTCGAGGAAGCGCCGATGGCGTATAAAAAGATCGGTCCCGTCATCGCCGCGCAGGAGGAAGCGGGCTTGCTGCAATCGGTGGCCCGCCTGAAACCTTTATTGACGTTCAAGGCCTAGGCCAGCAGCTGCGGCACGGCCGCCGCCATCAGCGAAATGCCGATGGCGGTCAGCACGGCAAACGCGATGCGGCGCATGCCGCGCTGGGCGATCGGCGGCGGATAGCGCTTGCCGGCCATCGTGGCCAGCACGCCCACGGGCAAGGCCAGCGTGCACAGCAGCAAGACTTTCGCATCGAGCTGGCCCTGGCTGCCCGCCATCAGCGAGCGCCCGCCCGCGCTGATGGCGAACAGGAAGATCAGGCTGTAGCGGATGGTGGTCAGACTCATTTCCTGGCGATAAAACTGGTACACGAGCGGCGGTCCCGCCAGCGAAAACAGGCCCGAAAACAGGCCGCCGCACACGCCGCTGATGAAGAAGCTGCGCTTGTCGGCCGCGCCCGGTCCCGGCGGCGCCTGCAGCAGGATGCTGACACCGCCATACACGATGGCCGCGCCCAATAACAGTTTCAGGATGGGCGCATACGCCTGGTCCAGGTATCCTAACAGCAAGACACCGGCCGCCATGGCCGGCAGCAAGCCGATGCTGGCGGCGCGGATGGCGCGCCAGTCCAGATGGTGCAAGGCGCCCGGCAAGGCCACGAGGCAATTGGCCAGGGACAACAAACTGACGAGGGCCGCCAGCGCGGGCACGGACGCCAGGCCCAGGCCGCTGGCCACGCCCATGACGATCATGCCCAGTCCGAAACCCGTGACGGTCTGGAAATATGTGCCCGCCGCCACCACGCCCAGCAGCGCCAGCACGGGCAAGCTGAACAACTCAGCGCCCACCCTGGGCCTGCACGGACGTGACGGCAATCACGTTATACACGTCGTCGGCGCAGCAACCGCGCGACAGATCGTTGGCCGGTTTGTTCAAGCCTTGCAGCAAGGGACCGATGGCGACGGCGCCGCCCATGCGTTCGGCCAATTTATAGCCGATATTGCCCGCGTCCAGGTTCGGGAACACCAGCACGTTCGCGCGGCCGTTGACGACGGAATCCTTGACTTTTCTTTGCGAAATCTCGGCCACGATGGCCGCATCGAGCTGCACGTCGCCATCGATGGCCAGCAGCGGACGCTGGGCCTTGACCCGGTCCGTGGCCGCATGCACCTTGTCGACGGCCGCGTGGTGGGCGCTGCCGCTGGTGGAAAACGACAGCATGGCCACGCGCGGCTCTTCCATCAGCAAGGCTTGCGCGCTGTCGGCGGCAGCCATGGCGATGTCGGCCAATTCCTCCGCCTTCGGGTCGACGACGAGGGCGCAGTCGGAAAAGATGAAACCGCCCTTCAGGCTATGAAACGGTTCGCACAGCATCATCAGGAAAAAGCTCGACACGAGCTTGAAGGCCGGGTCGACGCCGATGATCTGGATGGCGCTGCGCACCACGTCGGCCGTCGTGTGCACGGCCCCCGCCACGCAACCGTCCGCGTCGCCCAGCCGCACCATCAGGTTGGCGTAGCACAAGGGATCTTGCACGGCGATCCTCGCCTGCTCCACCGTCATGCCCTTGGCTTGACGCAGCACAAACAATTGCTGGGCATAGTGTTCCGACTCGTCGGACGTTTCCGGGTCGACCAGGCGCACGGCATCCAGGTCCAGCGCCTGTTCGCGCGCCAGGGCCAGGATGGCGGCCGGCTTGCCGACGATGGTGATGTGCGCCAGGCCGTCGCTGGCCGCCCGCGCGGCCGCCTGCAGCACGCGCACGTCGCCGCCCTCGCACAAGACGATGTTTTTCGGCACGGCGCGGGCTTGCGCGATGATGCGGTGCAGGGCTTTCATGGCGACTCCAATTCGGTAAAAAAATGCCGGAACCACGCAAGCATGAAGCATGAGACATGAAACATGATTCCGGCACATAAAACCCGGCAAGCCGGGGTCATACAAGGATCGGGCAGACTGATTACACGTAGTCTTTGTACTTGTCCAGGTGGCGGATCGGCTTGCTCAGCGCATCGCGGCGGAACGGGTCGCCCAGCTCGCGCGTGCACATGATTTCGATGATGGTGGTCTTGCCCTCATTCATCTGCATGTCGATGGCCTTTTTCAGGGCCGGGCCCACGTCTTCCAGCTTGTCGACTGTGATGCCTTCGGCGCCCATGGCGCGTGCGATTTCCGCGAAGCTCTGGTTGTCGAGTTCCCCGGCGACGAAGCGGCGGTTGTAGAAATCCACCTGGTTTTTCTTTTCCGCGCCCCACTGGCGGTTGTGGAACACCACGGCCGTCACGGGAATGTTATGGCGCACGCAAGTCATCGTTTCCATCAAGCTCATGCCCCATGCGCCGTCGCCCGCATACGACACGGCCGGACGGTGCGGCGCGGCAACCTTGGCGCCGATAATCGTCGGGAAGGCATAGCCGCAATTGCCAAAGCTCATCGCCGCAAAGAAGCTGCGCGGCTTTTCGAAGCGCAAGTAACTATTGGCCACCGAGTTGATGTTGCCGATGTCGGTCGACACCATCACGTCTTCCGGCATGGCTTTTTCCAGCTCGCGCAAGACCTGGCGCGGGTGCAGGTAATTGCCCGGCTCTTTCTTCTGCTCTTCGATCATGTCCAGGCTGTACGCATCTTTCTCGTGCGTCCAGTTCGTCAATTCTTCTTCCCATGCAGCCTTTTCGGCTTGCACGGTGGCATAGCGTTCCTCGCGCGTGGCGTCGCAATCGAGCTTCTTGCCATCCAGGCGGGCAATAATCGCCTTGGCGGCCGCCTTGGCGTCGCCGCAGATGCCCACCGAAATCTTTTTGACCAGGCCCAGCATCTTGTTGTCCGCGTCGATCTGGATGATCTTGGCGTTTTTCGGCCAGTAATCCATGCCGTGCTGCGGCAAGGTGCCGAACGGTCCCAGGCGCGAACCGAGGGCCACGACGACGTCGGCCTGGGCGATCAGTTTCATTGCCGCCTTGGAACCCTGGTAGCCGAGGGGGCCGCACCACAGCGGGTGGCTGGCGGGGAAGGAGTCATTGTGCAGATAGCTGTTCACGACGGGCGCGCCCAGGCGCTCGGCCAGGGCCTTGCACTCTTCGATGGCTTCACCCATGACGACGCCGCCGCCCGAGATAATCACGGGGAACTTGGCCTTCGCCAGCAGTTCCGCCGCATCGTTCAGGCTTTGCTCGCCACCGGCGCCGCGGTCCAGGCGGTTCGGTTTCGGGATCTCGGCCTTGATTTCGCCATAGAAATAGTCGCGCGGGATGTTCAGCTGCGTCGGGCCCATTTCCGACATGGCGCGGTCAAAGCAGCGGCCCGTGAATTCCGCCATGCGGGCGGGATTCGTCACGTGGCCTTGATATTTCGTAAATTCCTCGAACATCGGCAACTGGTTCGCTTCCTGGAAGCCGCCCAGGCCCATGCTCATCGTGCCCGTTTCCGGCGTAATGATCACGACGGGGGTGTGCGCCCAGTAGGCAGCGGCGATGGCGGTCACGCAATTGCTGATGCCGGGGCCGTTCTGGCCGATGACGACGCCATGGCGGCCCGAAACGCGCGCATAACCGTCGGCCATGTGGCCGGCGCCCTGCTCGTGCACGACGGGGATCAGGCGGATGCCGGCCGGGGCGAAGATATCCATCGGGTCCATGAAGGCCGAGCCCATGATGCCGAACATGTCGGTCACGCCATTGGCGGCCAGGGTTTCCACGAACGCTTCGGAAGGCGTCATCTTTTGCGGGCCTACAGGTATCGCTGCGGCGGCGGCTTTTTGGTCGGACAAATCGGTCATGGCTCAGTCTCCTTACGGTTTTATGAAAAATCGGTATATTTTGTTCCGATATTTGAAATACGTGTTCAATTTAACGGTTGCGAAATGCGCTGTCAATGAAATTTCATGAAAAATCGGACTGTTTCATTCCTGAATCCGGAATCCGCGACTTTGCCCCACTCCTGAAACAACAATGGCGGCTTATCCGCAACAGACAAGCCGCCATCCCTCGCTGCGCCGTCGCGCTTAGAACTTCAGGCGCATGCCGGCCGTAAAGGCGCTCGAGTTATGCCCAGGCAAGGGCACGCTGCCGCCGCTCGATGCATCGCCGACGAAGTTGGTACCCGCGCCATCGTTGCTGATACGGCCGTACGAGGTGTACAGATTCGTGCGCTTGGACAAGGCATACGTGTAGCCGATGGCCAGCTGGCGCCCGCCGCGGCGCGCATTCGTGCGGTCATCCTTGCGGATGTACGAAGCCATCACGCTGCCCGCCGCGCCCACGGGGGCCGATGCGCCCAGCATGTAGTTGCGGAAATCCGTGCCCGCATCGTCCTTGTCCGTCTCATACGCGGCGTGCAGCTTGGCGGGACCGAAGTCGTAGGTGCCGCCCAGCAAGGTGACTTTCGCCGTGTTCAGCGGCGTATCCTTGCGGTTGTCGTGGGCCAGGGTCAGCACGAGCGGGCCATTGGCGTAGTCGATGGAAAAGTCGATGGTGCGGCCCAGCGTGTTGCTGTCCGGCTTTTCGCCCAGGCCAACCATGACGGCGGCCGACAAGCCGTTCACCTTCGGCGTCTCGTACATGATGGAATTTTTCGTGCGCAGGCTGGCCACGCTCATCAGGTTGATCGAGGCGCCCGTCATGCCCGTCTCGAACGGGTCGATATTGTCCAGCGCGGTGAACAGCGGGTTGTGCTGCAAACCCAGGTTCACGGCGCCGAAGCCGCCCGACAGGCCCACGTAAGCCTTGCGCCCGAACAAGGCGCCCTGGCGGTTGGCGCCCGTGTCGAGGTCGAGGCCATTTTCCAGCAAGAAGTTAGCTTTCAGATTATTGCCCAGGTCTTCCGTGCCCTTGAAGCCAATGCGGCTGCCCGACTGCACGCCGGTGGCCAGCTTGGTGACGGAACCGTCCGCGCCACCGTGTTCGGACGTCAGGCCCGCGTCGAGCAAGCCGTACACGGTGACGGACGATTGGGCGCTGGCGTTGCCGGCGAAGAAGGAGGCCAGGATGGCTGCCGCTACGAGTGTGTGTTTCATGTCATCTCCAGGTATTGTGGTTTTTATAAACGCTTGAAACGATAATCGACTACGGTGCTGCAATTGCGGGTAAATGCGGCGGCTCAGGCGATCAGCCCGGCCATCGGCGACGAGGGCGAAGCGCTCATGGCGTCCGCTCTCCGGGGCATGCGTCCGGCCAGGTAAGCCTCGCGCCCGCCCTGCACTGCCAGTTTCATGGCGCGCGCCATGCGTATCGGTTCGCGCGCCGCCGCGATGGCGGTATTCATCAGGATGCCGTCGCAACCGAGTTCCATGGCGATGGCCGCGTCCGACGCCGTGCCCACGCCCGCGTCGACCAGCACGGGGACGCGGGCTTGCTCGATGATCAGCGACAAATTCCACGGATTCAAAATGCCCATGCCCGAACCGATCAGGGAGGCCAGCGGCATGACGGCGATGCAGCCGAGGTCTTCCAGCATGCGCGCCTGGATGGGATCGTCGCTGCAATACACCATCACCTGGAAGCCGTCGCGCACCAGCTCCCCGGCCGCCTTCAAGGTTTCCGGCATGTTCGGGAACAAGGTCTTTTCATCGCCCAGCACTTCCAGCTTGCACAGCGGGTGGCCGCCCAGCAGCTCGCGCGCCAGTTGCA
Source organism: Janthinobacterium sp. SUN211 (assembly GCF_030587315.1). Lineage (NCBI taxonomy): Bacteria > Pseudomonadati > Pseudomonadota > Betaproteobacteria > Burkholderiales > Oxalobacteraceae > Janthinobacterium > Janthinobacterium sp. SUN211. The sequence goes on from NZ_JAPWIC010000010.1 coordinate 25,597, forward strand.
GGGTGTAGACGGCGTCGCGCGCGTTGTAGCAGCCGCCCGTGTTGGGCAGAATCGTGTATTTCGATGGCGGAATGAAGTCGAGCAGATTCGGCTCGCCCTTCTCCTGGCCGATATTCACGCGGCGTATCGTCACGGTGACGATGTCGGCGCCGCTCTCTTCGATGGCCAGGCGCGTTTCCTCGAAATCCTTGTACTTGCCGGTACCCACCAGCAGGCGCGACTGGTAGGTGGTGCCGGCCAGGGTCAGGCCGCTGGGTGGCTGGCTGGGGGTGGCGTCGTCTCTCATCGTGGTGCTCTCCTAAGTTGAACCAAAGCGGTCTCTTGCCGGGGCGGCTCGCCGCAAAACGCAAAATCGACTTCCGGCTGGCGTCCCGACACGAGGTCGGCGATCGCCCTGCCCGCGCCGCAGCCCATGGTCCAGCCCAGGGTGCCGTGACCCGTGTTGAGGAACAGCTGGCGGTAGCGCGTCGCGCCGATATAGGGCACGTTCGACGGCGTCAGGGGGCGCAGGCCGGCCCAGTAGACGGGGTCGCTGTAATCGCAGGCGTGGGGAAACAGCGCCTGCACGCGGCGCGTGATGGCGGCGCAGCGCACGGGGTTGAGTTCCCGCGTGTAGCCGTTCAGCTCGCACGTGCCCGCCACGCGCAGGCGCTCGCCCAGGCGCGAAAACACCAATTTATGGCCATCGTCCGTCAGCGAGACGGTCGGTGCGGCGGACGGGTCAAGGATGGGATAGGTGGCGGAATAACCTTTGCCCGGATACAACATCAAGCGTATGCCCAGCGGCTGCAGCAGGGGCGCGGAAAAGCTGCCCATGGCCACCACCACGGCGTCCGCGTATTCCAGGCAGTGGCGCCCGTGCGCATCGATGCATTCCACGCCCGCGATGCGTTCGCCATCGGCCAGCAGGCGCGTCACGGTGGTGCCGTACTGGAAATCCACGCCGGCCGCCGCGGCGCGGGCGGCCAGCGCCGTGGTAAACAGGTGCACGTCGCCCGACTCGTCGCTGGCCGTGAAATCGCCGCCGACGATGTGCCGGCGGGCATGGGCCAGGGCAGGTTCCAGCCGTATCACCTCGTCGGCGCTGACGGTGTTGCGCGGGCAGCCCAGGTCGCGCAACAGCGCGGCGCCCGCTTGCGATTTGTCAAACTCTTGCTGGTCCGTATAAAAATGCAGGATGCCCCGCTCCAGGTGGTCATACGCGATGCCCGTCTCGCGCCGCAAGGCTTGCAAACTCTGCCGACTGTACTCGGCCAGGACAACGATCTGCCGCATATTGCGCGACACGCGCGACGGCAAGCACTCGCGCAGGTAATGCAGCGCCCACTGCCATTGCAACGTATCGAGGCGAGGACGGAACAGCAGCGGCGCATCGTCCTTGCCCAGCCAGCGCACGACCTTGCGCAGGGTGGCGGGATTCGCCCACGGTTCCGCATGCGAGACGGAAATCTGTCCGCCGTTGCCGAAGCTGGTTTCCTGCGCGGCGCCCGCCTGGCGCTCGAACACGCGCACGTCGTGGCCCGCCTGGCGCAAATACCAGGCCGATGCCGTGCCGACCACGCCGGCGCCGAGGACGAGGATCTTCATGGCGGGCCCGCTTCGCTTAGCGCGTCAGCAGGACGGCGATGGCGACGAAGGCGGCGATCCACACCGTTTCCATCACCAGCATGATCACGGGACGCCAGCCCAGCGAGGCCAGCGACTGGAACGAGGTTTTCACGCCCAGCGCGGCGATGGCGATGACGAGACAGGCGCGCGAGGCATTGTTGATCCAGCCATTCACTTCCTGCGGAATCAGGCCCAGGCTGTTCGTGATGACGAGCCAGACAAAGCCGATCAGGAAGAACGGTACGAGCGGCGGCGCATCGACTTCGCTCTTGCCATCCTTGCGCTTGAACATGATCGACAGGCCCAGCACGACGGGCACGAGGCACGCGACGCGCGTCAGTTTCACGAAGGTGGCCACGTCGCCCGTGTGGTTGCTGACCAGGTAGCCGGCGCCCACCACTTGCGCTACATCATGAATGGTGCCGCCGATGAATACGCCCGCCTCCGTCGGGTCAAAGCCCAGCAGCTTGACCAGCAGCGGGTAGACGATCATGGCCAGGGTGGACAGCGACGTCACGCCCACCACCGTCAGCAGCGTAAATTTTTCGTTTTCCTTGGTTTGCGGCAGCACGGCCGAGATGGCCAGCGCGGCCGAGGCGCCGCAGATGGCCACGGAACCACCCGACAAAATCCCTTCCGTGATGGGACGCTTCAGCCACCTGGCCAGCATATAGCCGAAACCCAGGGTGGCGACCAGGCCGCCGACGACGATCAATAAGGGCGTCACGCCCACGGAAGCGATCTGGTTGAAGGTGATGCGCGCGCCCAGCAGGGCCACGCCCGTGCGCAGCAGCACCTTGCTGCAAAACTCGATGCCGGGCTTGCAGGTGGGGTCGGATGCGAGGAAGTGGAAGGCCAAGCCGAAGAACAGCGCGTACAGCAACTGGGGGCCGCCGTAATTGCTGGAAATAAAGGTGGCCGACAGGGCGATCACCAGCGCGATGGCCACGCCGGGCCAGCTGCGCAGCACGGCGCGGGGGCGCCAGATGGCGACGGCGGAAGACAGGTAGGGAATGTTCTTGTCGACAACGCGTGTTATCGCTGAGGAGTTAGTTTTCATGCGGGTCCGCTCATAATGTTTTAAAAATTGGGACATTTCATCTCGTTTTTTAATAATACACGATGAGCTAGCGAAGTCCATGCTTTTCCATGAAAATCGAAACCGGATGTTCCGGAAACTGACGTTTTAAGGTTGATGTTGGCGTAAACGACAAGCGGCGCGGCCCTTCGCAGGGATGCGCCGCCGTTGCTGGTGCTTGAAAGATTACTTTTTGTTCAGGCGGGTAATCAGGCTGGACGTATCGTAGCGGTTGCCGCCCGCCTGCTGCACTTCGCCATAGAACTGGTCCGTCAAGGTCGTCACGGGCAAGTCGCTGCCGTTGCGCTTGGCTTCGGCGAGGCAGATGCCCAGGTCCTTGCGCATCAGGTCGACGGCGAAACCGAAGTCGAACTTGCGTTCGATCATGGTCTTGCCCCGGTTTTCCAGCTGCCACGACTGCGCCGCGCCCTTGGAAATCACGTCGACGACGAGAGCCGCATCGAGGCCCGCGTTTTCCGCAAAGGCAATGCCTTCGCTCAAGGCTTGCACGAGGCCCGCGATGCAGATCTGGTTGACCATTTTTGTGAGCTGGCCGGAACCGGAAGCACCCATGTAGGTGACGGCGCGCGAGAACAGCGCGATGACGGGCTCGGCCCTTGCATACGCTTCCGCATCGCCGCCCACCATCACGGTCAGCTTGCCGTTTTCCGCGCCCGCCTGGCCACCGGACACGGGCGCATCGAGGAAGAACACGCCCCGCTCTTTCGCCGCCACGTGGATGGTACGCGCCGCTTCGGCCGAGGCCGTTGTATGGTCGATCAGGATGCTGCCCGGCGCCATGGCGGACAGCAAGCCGCCCTCTTCCAGGATGACTTGATACAGATCATTATCGTTGCCGATGCACGTAAACACGAACTCGGCGCCTGCAGCGGCGGCGGCCGGCGTGGCGGCGCTGCTGCCCTTGTGCTGTTCCAGCCAGGCGGCCGCGCGGGCCGGATTGCGGTTGTACACGGTGACGTCGTGCCCGCCCGCCGCCAGGTGACCTGCCATGGGAAAACCCATGACGCCCAAACCGATGAATGCCACTTTTGCCATATTGTCCGTCCTGTCGATGAATGAATCCGATTATTGTTGCACAAACAGTCGCCGCCGGCAGCATCAAGGCGCGGGGGCGCGCCGATAATACAGGTCGAACTCTTCCTCGCCATCGGGCACGAAGCCGTGACGCACATAGAAGCGGTTCGCCTCGCTGCCGCGCAAGGCGCCCACGCGCACGCTCTGGCGGGCCGCATCGGCCTCGGCAAACACGCGCGCCAGCACGGCCGCGCCCATGCCTTGCCGCTGGTAGCCGGGCGCCAGGTAGAGGTGGTCGAGCAACAGATAGTCCGCTTGCGGCCGCAACACATAGAAGCCGGCCAGCGTGTCGTCATGGCGCAACTGCCAGGTGCGGGCTGGGTCGTAGCTGGCCAGGAAACGATCACGCGCGCGCTGCGGATCATAGCGGCCGATGCGCTCCAGGCTTGCGCGCATGGCAGCCACGCGCAGGCTGGCCAGCGCCTCGCCATCGGCCAGGCTGGCAGGCAAGAAGGTCAGCATGGCGTCACAGCAGGTCGCGCAGCGCCGCCACCAGGGCTGCGCATTCGTCCGGGTTGCCGATGCTGATGCGCAAATACTGGCTGATGCGCGGCGCGTTGAAATGGCGCACGATCACGGAGCGGGCGCGCAAGCCGGCGGCCAGTTGCGCCGCGTCATGCTGCGGGTGGCGGGCAAACACGAAATTGGCCACCGAAGGCAACACCTCGAATCCCAGCGCCGCCAGGTCCGCAGTCAGCTGTTCGCGGCTGGCGATCACGGCCTGGCGCGTCTGCTGGAAATACGCTTCGTCGTGCAGCGACGCGACGGCACCGGCCAGCGCCAGCCGGTCCAGCGGATACGAATTGAAACTGTTCTTCACGCGCTCCAGCGCCTCGATGAGGTCCGGATGCCCGAAGGCACTGCCCACGCGCAAACCGGCGAGCGAGCGCGATTTCGAGAACGTCTGCACCACCAGCAAGTTCGGATAACGCTCGACCAGGGCCACGGCGCTCTCGCCGCCAAAATCCACATACGCTTCATCGACCACCACGACGGCGTCGGGATGGTCGCGCAGCAGCGCTTCCACGCCGGCCAGCGGCAAGTCCACGCCTGTCGGCGCGTTGGGATTGGGGAAGATGATGGCGCCGCACGGCCCCTGGTAGTCTTCCGGACGGATGCGCATGGACTCGTCGAGCGCTACCGTGCGGTAATCGATGCCGTACAGCTTGCAATACACGGGATAGAAGCTGTAGCTGATGTCCGGGAACAGCAGCGGCGCATCGTGCTTGAGCAAGGCCATGAAGGCCAGCGCCAGCACTTCGTCGGAACCGTTGCCGACGAACACTTGCGCGCTGCTCAAGCCGTGGTAAGTGGCCAGGGTTTGCTTCAGTTCGCTGGCGGAAGGGTCCGGGTAGAGGCGCAGGCTGTCGTTGGCCGCTGCGCGCAGCGCGGCCAGCACCTGCGGTGACGGGCCGTAGGGGTTTTCGTTGGTGTTGAGTTTGACCAGGCCGGGCAGTTTCGGTTGCTCGCCCGGGATGTAGGGGGTCAGCTCGCTGACGATGGTGCTCCAGAATCGGCTCATTGGTTTTATTGGTGGGGGCAGGATGGGGGTACGGTAGATTACCATAGGGTGAGCGGGGTCAAGGCGGACACCATCGGCGAAGAGTAGCGTGGGCGATATCGGCCCCAACGCGAAGAGGACGCAGCATGAACAGCATGCACAAGCTGAGCGATACGCACGTGCGGCATGGCGCGCTGACGCCACAGTCACGCCAGCGCAAGATCGATGCGTGGCTGCAGGTCGCAGCCAGTCTCAGCGAGCAGATCACCGTGGAATTGCAGACTGCCACGGAGCAGCTACAGGGCGAAGGAATGGCCGACTTGCAGCGCGTGACGGCGCTGGCGCAACGGCTGGCAAGCAATAGCAAAGCCATGCGCGATACCCTCGGGACACTGTTTGACAGCGGTGAAAAAAGCGAGGAGCATGCAGTGACAAGCACGGAGGATTGCGCCATGGACGAGCAAGTCAACGCACTGGCAAAAGACATGGCCAGTGTGAAACTGGACGTAAAGGATGTAAAGGTCGATGTGGCTGACATCAAGGTGGATGTTGCTGGTCTGAAAACGGATGTCACTGCTCTCAAGACCGATGTCGGCGTTCTCAAGACGGATGTCAGTGGCTTGAAACTGGACCTCGCTGTGGTGCGCTCCAATTATGCGACCAAGTCAGATGTGGCTGAGGCGAAGTCGGCTGTCATCCTGTCGTGCGTGGGGACGATCATTGCCATGTCGGGCGTCGCGTTTGCGGTGGCCAAGCTCGTGCACTAGCTTGCGGTAGTGGGGACGCTGGCTTTCAAAGTCTGAATGGAGGAAAAAACGCCTTGCGCTGCGCGCTTTGGGCGGTTTTTCTACCTGGACTTTGCGCTGGTGGTCTTTTGACCTTGGGGGAATAAAAAAAGCTCCCTTGCGGGAGCTTCTCTTATGTATTCTGGCGGAGAGGGTGGGATTCGAACCCACGGTACGATTTAACGTACGCTTGATTTCGAGTCAAGTACATTCGACCACTCTGCCACCTCTCCGTTTACTGCGGTCTATTCGTTCAAACTGACGTGCCTGTTTGAACGAGGCGCTATTTTAGCATGGGGATTGTTGGGTTGGGTAGGGGTTTTATTGGTGATTTGCAACTGAGGGCTGGTGGCCAAACCAAAAAACCAATCGGGCGATTCGGAGAGCCTCGTAAAGGCGCGGCTCGCCTTTGTAGACGCCGCCTTGGCGCACGCGTGAAAACCAATTGGACGATTCGGGGAGCCTCGCGCGAGTACGCGCTCGTCTTCGAATCCCACGCGCAAGGCGCGCAGGCGCCTTGCTCCTCTTCGCCGCCACAAATAAAAAAAGCTCCCTTGCGGGAGCTTTCTCTATTTGTTCTGGCGGAGAGGGTGGGATTCGAACCCACGGTACGATTTAACGTACGCTTGATTTCGAGTCAAGTACATTCGACCACTCTGCCACCTCTCCATTTGCTGCGGTCTTTTCCTGCATTGCTGCGGGAAGGCAAGATTATAGCAGCCGTTTGAAAAAATGGAAGGACTATTTTGCGCCTTCCATTCACCGGGCCGCGCGAACCTTTCAAGCCTTCAGGTGCGTCAAGCCGCCCATGTACGGGCGCAGCACGGCTGGAATCTCGACGCTGCCATCCGCTTGCTGGTAGTTTTCCAGCACGGCGACCAGGGTGCGGCCCACTGCCAGGCCGGAGCCGTTCAGGGTGTGCGCCAGTTCCGGCTTGCCGGCCGCGTTGCGGAAACGCGCCTGCATGCGGCGGGCCTGGAAGGCTTCGCAGTTCGACAGGGACGAAATCTCACGATAGGTGTTTTGCGCCGGCAGCCATACTTCCAGGTCGAAGGTCTTGGTGGCGCCGAAACCCATGTCGCCCGTGCACAGCGACATCACGCGGTATGGCAGACCCAGGCGTTGCAAGATGGCTTCCGCATGGCCGACCATTTCTTCCAGCACCTGGTACGACGTGTCCGGATGCACTACTTGCACCATTTCCACCTTGTCGAACTGGTGCTGGCGGATCATGCCGCGCGTGTCGCGGCCGTAGCTGCCCGCTTCCGAGCGGAAGCATGGCGTGTGGGCCGTCATTTTCAGGGGCAGTTGATCGAGCGCAAGGATTTCATCGCGCGCGATGTTGGTCAGCGACACTTCCGACGTGGGGATCAGGTAGAAGGTTTCGCCCTCGCCTTCCGCGCCGCCTTTTTTCACCGAGAACAGATCGGCTTCGAATTTCGGCAACTGGCCCGTGCCGCGCAAGGAATCGGCGTTGACCATGTACGGGGTATAGCATTCCGTGTAGCCGTGCTCGTCCACATGCGTATTCAGCATGAATTGCGCCAGTGCGCGGTGCAAACGGGCGATGCCGCCCTTCATGACGGAGAAGCGCGAACCGGTCAGCTTCGTGGCCACTTCGAAGTCGAGGCCCAGCGGGGCGCCCACGTCGACGTGATCCTTGACCTCGAAATCGAAGGTGCGCGGCGTGCCGACCTTGCGTACTTCCACGTTGCCCGACTCGTCCGTGCCCAGGGGCGACGATTCATGCGGCAAATTCGGCACGGCCATGATGAAATCGCTCAGCTTGGCTTGAACCAGGGTCAGGGCCGCTTCATCGGCTTTCAATTCATCGCCCAGGCCAGCCACTTGCGCCATCACGGCCGAGGTGTCTTCCCCCTTGCCTTTCAACATGCCGATTTGCTTGGACAGCGCATTGCGCTTGCCCTGCAGCTCTTCGGTGCGCGTCTGGATCGCCTTGCGTTCGGCTTCGAGGGCGGTAAAGCCTGCCACGTCGAGCTGGAATTTGCGCGTCGCCAGGCGTTCTGCGACGGTGGCGATGTCTTTACGGAGAAGTTGGATATCTATCATGGGTGGATGGCGGTGCCGATGTATCGAAAGCACTCATTGTACCAAGACCCAGTTCACTTCGATGAGTTTTGCGCAAGGTCAACCATCGTCATGGCGGCCTGGCCGGGCACTCGCGCCCGCTTTACATTTTCTGCTTGGCTTATTGCTTAAATGAACGCGGCTTTTTCGGCAGCGGTCAGGCGGCGGGCGCTGACGGTAACGACAGGCATGTCTGCGGCCTGGGCGATCACGCTGCTGCTGGCGCTCACTTCCAGGGTATTCGCGCCGGCGGTGGCGAAGCTGGCGCCGATGGCGATGATGGCGGCGGCGACAAAGGTGATTTCCATGTTTTTCAGTGCGTTCATGATGTGACTCCTGGTTAGTTTGTTTCGTTGACTGCTGCTGGTATGGTGGTACTTTAGCCAACGGCCGCAAACAACGCCACCGGCTTGCGACCAGCGGCGAAAAACAGGGAGTGAACGGTGAAAATGGGGGACTGAAGGTAAAACAAGGGAATGAACAACGCCTGACAAAACCGTAGCGAGCGACAGTGATTTGTGGCTAAGAAGCGCAACCGTGCTAGAGCACGGTGAGCATCGCAGGCCGCAAAGCGCGCCGCGCAGTAGGTTTTGACAGGCGTTCTACAAGGCGTCCTTGACCAGACGCCCTAAGCGGCCGATAGCCTGCTCGATGCGCGGCGTCCACGCATTGCCGCAATTGAGGCGCAGATAATTGCCGAACTTGCCCGAGGCCGAGAACAGCTGGCCCGGCATATACGCCACGCCGTCCGCGATGGCCTGGCCATGCAGGGCCAGCGCATCGACTTGCGGCGGCATCTGCACCCACAGCACGAAACCGCCCTGCGGCTCGGACAGCATGCAGTCCGCCGGAAAGCTGGCCGCCACGGCGTCGGACATGCGGGCGATGCGCTGCACCAGGGTGCGCCGCATCTTGCGCAGCTGCTGGTCGTAGCTGCTGCCTTCCAGAAAGTCGGCCAGCACGGCCTGGAAGAAATGGCTGGTGGCGCCGCTCGACACGGTTTTCAGCAGCGCCACTTCCTGCGCGAAACGCCCGGCCAGCACGTAGCCCACGCGCGACGCGGGCGTGATCGCCTTGGAAAACGAGGAACACAATAAAACGTTGCCGCTCGTGTCGTAAGCCTTCACGGGCCACGGACGCTGCGGTGCAAAGCACAGGTCGCCATACACGTCGTCTTCCACCAGCGGAATATTGAATTCCGACAGCAGCCCCGCCAGCCGCTTCTTGTTTGCTTCCGGCATGACGCAACCGAGCGGATTGTTCGCGTTCGGCACGAACAGGCACGCTTGCACGAGGCCGGCGCGCAAGGCCAGTTCCAGCGCGTCGAGCGACGGCCCCGTCTTCGGGTCAGTGGGAATTTCCAGCGCCTTCATGCCCAGGCTTTCGATCATTTGCAGCAGCACGAAATACGTGGCCGACTCGATGGCGATGGTGTCGCCCGGCTTGGCGACGGCGCGCAGGCACAGGCTGATCGCTTCCGTGCAGGAATTCGTCACGACGATCTCGTGCGGGTCGAGCTTGCCCCAATCCAGCGCCCGGCGTGCCACCTGGCGCAGGAAATTGCCTTCGCTGATGTCGTAGCAGCTGACTTTACTCAGCAGCACGGGATCGCGCCGCGCCACGGCGCTGATGGTGCGCTGCATGCGCTTGATCGGCAAGATTTCGTCGGGCGGCCATGCCGTGCCCAACTGCACGATATTCGCCGTTTCGTTATCCTTCAACACGCGCATCAACAGATTGTTGATGCCGACGAAGGCCGGCTCCTTCAGGTGCTGGGCGTCGGCGCTGCAGGGCCGGCGCGGCGCCCGGTGGCGCACGAAATAGCCGGACTGGGGCCGCGCATCGACTTGCCCCCGGTCTTCCATCAGGCGCAAGGCTTGCATCACGGTACTGATGGAAATGCGCTTTTGCTGCGCCAGGTGGCGTATCGACGGCAGGCGGTCGCCGGGCGCGAACACGCGCGAGTCGATCAGCGCGCCCAGCTCGTTGGCCAGGTGCTCATACAGATTCAAATGCGCGCTCATGTTCATCCCTTCAGTATGCGGCGGCCGCGCGGGGCCGGCACAGATACAGTTGCCCGCTTTTTTGATAAGCACAGTCTACGGCGAAGTGTACTGTATTCATCACAATTTCGTTTTCCTGCATCTGTCATGGTTCACCGCAAGGGCCTAAGCTGTTCCTGTCAGCACAACAGGAGCGACGCCATGCATACCGACCACGAATTACGCAGCGAACGGCCCTTGCGCCTGGAAAAAGGGCGCGCCAAGGTCATCGAATGCCTGTCCGGCATGGCGTGGATCACGGCCTACGCCCAGTTCGAGGATTGCGTGCTGCGCAGCGGCGAACGCTACACGATACCGAATGACGGCCTGGTGCTGGTCGAAGCCGTGGGTAGCGGACACATCCGCGTCCATGGCACGGCCGCACCGCGCCCCGCCCTGCTGCGCTGGCTGAACCTGGCACTGCCTCACACCTTGAATACTAGGAATACATGACTCAAGCACCACCACTGCGCGTCCTCGTCACGGGCGCCGCCGGCGTCATCGGCACCGTTTTCTGGAAGAGCCGGCACGGGGAATTTTCCCTGCGCCTGGCCGACCTGCACACAGGCAAGCTGGCCGAAGCGCCCTGCCCGTTCATTCAGCTCGACGTGAGCGACTACGCCGCCTGCCTGGCCGCCTGCGCCAACATCGACGTGGTGCTGCACCTGGCCGGCGTGCCGCACGCCAGCGCCGATTTCGATGCGCAACTGCTGCAACCGAACGTCATCGGCACGCACAACATCTTCCGCGCGGCGCAGGCGCAAGGCGTGAAAAGAGTCGTGTTCGCCAGCAGCGCACAAGCCATCGAAGGCTACCCGCTCGACGTACAGGTGCACGAGCACATGCCGGCGCGCCCGGCGAACATGTATGGCGCCAGCAAGGCCTTCGGCGAAGGCGTGGCCTGCGCATTCGTCCACCAGCATGGCATGACGGCGATCGCTGTGCGCATCGCCAACGTGGCGCAGTTTGAGAAAGGTCAACAACACAGCGCGCGCGACGTCGCCGCCTTCATCAGCGAGCGCGACGTGGTGCAATTGCTGGCCCGCTGCATCGCCGCCGACGTGCCGCCCGGCTACCACGTCGTGCATGGCGTGTCGGACAACCGTTATAAACGGCTGTCGATCGCGGCGACGCGCCAGCTGGTGGGCTACGCGCCGCAGGATGACGGTTTTACTTTGCTGGGCCTGTAAGCCTCAGCCCTTCCCTGCTGGTTTTCCTGCTTTTCTGTCCAGCTCGCGCAGCCAGGCCAGCTTGTCGGCAATCTTGCTTTCCAGGCCGCGGGGCACGGGCTGGTACCAGCCCGGTTCCGCCATGCCGTCCGGAAAGTAGGTTTCGCCGGCCGCATACGCATCAGGTTCATCGTGCGCGTAGCGGTAGGCATGGCCGTAGCCCAGCTCCTTCATCAGCTTCGTCGGCGCATTGCGCAAGTGCACGGGCACTTCCTTCGATTTATCTTTCTTGACGAAGGCCATGGCCGTGTTGAACGCGTTGTAGCCGGCATTGCTTTTTGCGGCAATGGCCAGGTAAATCACGGCCTGGCCCAGCGCCAGCTCGCCTTCGGGCGAACCGAGCCGTTCATATGTTTCCACCGCATCATTGACCATGGTCAAGGCACGGGGATCGGCCAGACCGATGTCTTCCCAGGCCATGCGCACGATGCGCCGCGACAAATAACGGGGGTCGGCGCCGCCGTCGATCATGCGGCAAAACCAGTACAGGGCCGCGTCCGGGTTGGAACCGCGCACGGACTTGTGCAGGGCGGAAATCTGGTCATAGAAATTGTCGCCGCCCTTGTCGAAGCGGCGCGAATTCAAGGTCAGCGCATTGTCGACGAAGGCCGCGTCAATCTTCGTTGTGCCCGTCGAGCTGGCGGCCGTTTCGGCCTGCTCCAGCAAATTCAGGAAGCGCCGCGCATCGCCGTCCGCGTAGCCGATCAGGGTGTCGGCCGCCGCCTCGTCGAAGCTCAGGTGCGTCAAGGCCGTGCTTTGCGCCTTGGCCAGCAACTGCTTCATCTCGTCTTCGTTGAGCGATTTCAACACATACACTTGCGCGCGCGACAACAGCGCCGAATTGACTTCGAAGCTGGGGTTTTCCGTCGTCGCGCCGATGAACGTCACCAGGCCCGATTCGACGAAGGGCAGCAAGGCGTCCTGTTGCGATTTATTAAACCGGTGGATTTCATCGACGAACAATAAGGTGTGCTTGCCGAACTGGTCCAGGCTGTGGCGCGCCTGGTCCATGGCTGCGCGGATATCTTTCACGCCAGCAAACACGGCCGACAAGGCGATGAATTCACTGTCGAAGGCATTCGCCATCAGGCGCGCCAGGGTGGTCTTGCCCACGCCGGGCGGTCCCCATAAAATCATCGAATGGGCCTTGCCCGCCTCGAACGCGAGGCGCAGCGGCTTGCCAGCGCCCAGCAGGTGCGTCTGGCCGATGACTTCGTTCAGGGTGGCTGGCCGCAAGGCTTCGGCCAGCGGCTGGCGCGGCGCGGTGGAAAAGAGATCCGCCATAATGAGTTACCTAATAAGAATGCAAAAGCCCCGCATTGCTGCGAGGCCGGCTCATACGCAAGGCGCGACAGTCTTAATTATTAATGACGTCGGCGCCCTTGGGCATGACAAATTTAAAGTGATTGGCCGAAAGCGCCGGATTCTTCTGGAAGTTCTTGAACGCCAGCACCGAGGTCTGACCGAACGAATCGCGCAATTCCATCGCTTCCGGCACGCCGTTGCGCAGGCCGATGGTGATTTCGTCGAACGTCGTATCCTTGGCTTTCGGCGTCGCTTTCAGCCATTCCAGGCCATCGCGCGTGCCCGCTTCGGCCAGGGTGAAATTCTTTTCCAGGTCGTTGCTGCCGAACAAGATGGCCGCCGGCGAGGAACCGAGCGCGTCGCCCAGTTTCTTGACCGTCACCTGGCTCAAGTCCTTGTCGTAGATATACAGCTTGTCGCCGTCGGCTTGCAGCAACTGCTCGTACGGCTTCAGGTAGGTCCAGATGAACTTGCCCGGACGGGCAAACTCGAACGTGCCGCTGGCGGGCGTCGACACTTTCGCCTTGCCGCTGGCGTCCGCCTTCTTGACTTGACGCTGCACGAACTCGCCCTTGGCCGACTTGGTGCCGGCAGCAAAGCTCTTGAATTGCTCCAACGCGCTGGCCGAGGCGCTGGCAGCGAACAACAGGCTGCAGGCAACGCTGGCCGCGCCGATCATCATTTTTGCTGCGAAAGTATTGCTTTTCATTCTTTACCCTTGTTCGGCACTTGCCGCCGGCACCAGGATTTCCCGGTTGCCATTGGATTGCATGGTTGATACCACCCCGCTCTGCTCCATCTGCTCGAGCAGACGGGCGGCGCGGTTGTAGCCGATGCGCAAATGGCGCTGCACCAGCGAAATCGAGGCGCGGCGGTTTTTCAGCACCACCGCCACCGCCTGGTCGTACAGGGCATCGGCCTCGCCGCCGCCCTCTCCCGGCGCGCCACCTTCGGCGCCGTCGCCTTCCAGAGTGCCGCCTTCGAGGATGCCCTCGATGTAATTCGGTTCGCCCTGCAGCTTCAAATGGCTGACGACGCGGTGGACTTCTTCATCGGACACAAACGCGCCGTGCACGCGCATCGGCAAGCCGGTGCCGGGCGGCATGTACAGCATGTCACCCATGCCCAGCAGGGTTTCCGCGCCCATCTGGTCCAAAATGGTGCGCGAGTCGATCTTCGACGACACCTGGAAGGCGATACGCGTAGGAATGTTGGCCTTGATCAAGCCCGTGATCACGTCTACAGATGGGCGCTGCGTGGCCAGAATCAAGTGCAAGCCGGCGGCGCGCGCCTTTTGCGCGATACGCGCGATCAATTCCTCGACTTTTTTGCCCACCACCATCATCAGATCGGCCAGCTCGTCGATGATGATGACGATGGTCGGCAGTTTTTCCAGCGGTTCCGGCGAATCCGGCGTCAGGCTGAACGGATTCGGGATGTGTTCTTCGCGCTTTTTCGCGTCGGCAATCTTCGCGTTGTAGCCGGCCAGGTTACGCACGCCCATCTTGCTCATCAGCTTGTAGCGGCGTTCCATCTCGTTCACGGCCCAGTTCAGCGCGTGGCCGGCCTGGCGCATGTCCGTCACGACGGGCGCCAGCAAGTGCGGGATGCCTTCGTAGACGGACATTTCCAGCATCTTCGGATCGATCAGGATCAAACGCACGTCGAGCGGGTCGGATTTGTACAGCAGCGACAGGATGGTCGCATTGATGCCCACGGATTTACCGGAACCGGTGGTACCGGCCACCAGCAAGTGGGGCATCTTGGCCAGGTCGGCCACGACGGGCTTGCCGGCGATATCCTTGCCCAGCGCAATCGTCAGGCTGGACACGCCATCGTTGTAGACCTTGGAGCCGAGGATTTCCGTCAGGCGCACGATCTGGCGCTTGCTGTTCGGCAATTCCAAGGCCATGTAATTCTTGCCGGGAATGGTTTCCACCACCCGGATCGACGTCAGCGACAGCGAACGGGCCAGGTCGCGCGCCAGGCCGACGATCTGGCTGCCTTTGACGCCCGTGGCCGGCTCGATTTCATAGCGCGTCACCACAGGGCCGGGGTAAGCGGCCACTACCTTGGCATCCACGCCAAAGTCAGACAATTTCTTTTCGATCAGGCGGCTCGTGAATTCCAGGGTTTCCACGGAAACCGTTTCCACCACGGGTGGCGCCTCGTCCAGCAGCGACAAAGGCGGCAGCTTGCCATCGCCCAGGTTCTCGAACAGATGGGCCTGGCGTTCCTTTTCCACGCGCTCGGATTTCACCACCGTCACAACCTGCGGCTCGATCTTCACCGGCGGCGCGGCCACGTGCTTTTCCACGTGCTTGGCCCGCTCGATGACCACCACTTCGTCGCGGCGCACGGCGGCCACTTCGCCCTGGCGGCGGTCTTCGCGGTCCTGGTAGCGCAGCACGAACCAGTTGAAAGCGTCTTCGATGGCGCCGCCGATGCGCTCGGCCACTTGCAGCCAGGACACATGGAAGAACAGGCTGAAACCCAGGCCAAACAGCAGCAACAGCAATAAAGTGGCGCCCGTGAAACCGAAGGCCACGTGGGCCGAGTGCCCCACCAGCTGGCCCAGCACGCCGCCCGGATCGCGCGGCAGCTGCACGTGCAGGCTTTTCGCCATGCGCAGGTATTCGAGGCCCATGCTGCCGATCAGCATGATGGAGAAGCCGACGATGCGGATCAGCATCTCGACATGGTGCTCGCGCTCCACCTCTTCCTCTTCCAGCAGGAAGCGCTTACTCAGGCGCCGGTAGCCATGCCACACCGTGCGCAGCAGCCACACGCACCACCACCAGGCGGAAAAGCCGAAGATATACAGCAACAGGTCGGAGAAGGTGGCACCGAGCTTGCCGCCCAGGTTGGCGACCTTGTCGACGTTGGTGGCATGCGACCAGCCCGGATCGAGCTTGTTGAAGCTGGCCAGGATCAGCACGAAATACAAGGCAAACGCGGCCAGCGCGAACCAGCGCGCCTCGGACAACAGCCGCACCAGCCGGTTGGGCAGGGGCCGGCGTTCGACCGGTTTTCGGGTGTAGCTATTTTGATTGGCCTGGGCTGGTTTAGTCATTCTGGGAAGCGCTGCAAGGTGAAAAATGTTTCTGAAAGGGAATTTCCCATAATAAGGAAGTATTCTAAGCCATATATGCCGCGGACGGCCCCACGATTCGTCGCTACAGGCGGCTTGGTCTATAATCGTGGATTGCTTGCGCAAGCGCAATACGCCCTTGTTCTTCGCGCGTATGCCCCCAATTCGGATAGACCCCACTCATAGAGAAGCCTCATTATGACCACTACCAAACACGCCCGCGTTTTGATCCTCGGCTCCGGCCCAGCCGGCTACAGCGCCGCCGTCTACGCCGCCCGCGCCAACCTGAACCCGATGCTGGTCACCGGCGTGGAACAAGGCGGTCAGCTGATGACCACCACCGACGTGGAAAACTGGCCAGGCGACCCGATGGGCGTGCAAGGTCCGGACCTGATGCAGCGCCTGCTGCAGCATGCCGAGCGTTTCAATACGGAAATCGTGTTTGACCACATCCACACCACTTTCCTGAATGAAAAACCGATCCGCCTGAAGGGCGACAGCCACGAATACACGTGCGATACCCTGATCATCGCCACGGGCGCATCCGCGCAATACCTGGGCCTGCCATCGGAAGCGGAATTCATGGGCAAGGGCGTCTCCGCCTGCGCCACCTGCGATGGCTTCTTCTACCGCAACCAGGAAGTGGCCGTCGTCGGCGGCGGCAACACGGCCGTCGAAGAAGCGCTGTACCTGTCGAACATCGCCAATAAAGTCACCCTGATCCACCGCCGCGACAAGTTCCGCGCGGAAGCGATTTTGATCGACCGCCTGAACGCCAAGGTTGCCGAAGGCAAGATTGTGTTGAAATATAACCACACCCTGGACGAAGTGACGGGCAACGAAGGCGGCGTGACGGGCTTGAACATCAAGTCGACCATCGACGGCAAGGTTGAAGCGCTGAGCGTGCACGGCGTGTTCATCGCCATCGGCCACAAGCCGAACACGGGCATCTTCGAAGGCCAGCTGGAAATGCACAACGGCTACATCAAGACCAAGACGGGCCTGGAAGGCATGGCCACCGCCACCAGCGCGCCGGGCGTGTTTGCCGCCGGCGACGTGCAAGACCACATCTACCGCCAGGCCATCACCAGCGCCGGCACGGGTTGCATGGCAGCACTGGACGCCCAGCGCTACCTGGAAGGCCAGGAGTAAGCGTCGCATGGCGTCGATGAAAGACTTTGCCGACCTGAAAGCGGTCAGCAAGCAGCTCAAGGAGCAGGCGGACGCGCGCGCGCAAGTTGCGGCGCAGCGCGTCCAGCAAGCCAAGGTGCAAGCCGTGGAAAGCAATCTGTTCAAGGCCAGCATCGGCGGCGTCAAGCGCCTGCCCGAGTCGGACCGCTACGTGCCCAGCCTGCCCAAGGCCGGCGCCATGGCGGCCCAGCAGCCGGCCCGCAAGCTGTCGCCGGAAGAGGACGATGCGGCCGTGCTGCGCGAATCGCTGTCGGACTTATTCGAAGTCGACCATTACCTGGAAAACGATCCGGCCCTGAACTACGCCCGCCCCGGCGTGGGACCGGACGTCGTAAAAAAGATGCGCAAGGGCCACTGGCCCGTGCAGGATGAGCTGGACTTGCACGGCTTGCGCCGCGACGAGGCGCGCGACGGCATCGGCGCCTTCCTGAACCAGGCGACAAGGCGCAAGCTACGCTGCGTGCGCGTGATCCACGGCAAGGGTTTCGGCTCGAAAGGCCAGGAACCGGTCTTGAAATCGATGGTGCACAGCTGGCTCGTGCAAAAGGATGAAGTCATCGCCTTTTGCCAGGCGCGCCGCTCCGAAGGGGGCGATGGCGCGCTGGTGGTATTGCTTTCTTCCGCACTGCAGCCCATCCGCTAGGCTTGACAGCAAGCAATTACAATTCAGTCACCAGTTCCGCACTGCACACGGCCCCGTTTGTCACCATTCGGGGCCGTGTCATGTTAACCTGTGACAATTATTTCCTGCTCAAGCGCTCCACCCATGATGCCACCCCAATTGCCGCCTGGCTCGCTGATCAAGATCATTGAGGTCATCGCCATCCTGGTGGGCGCGTTTTCCGGCTTCATCGAAGCGCGCCGCAAGCGCATGGACCTGGTCGGCGTGTTCGTCGTGGCCTTCATCACGGCATTCGGCGGCGGCACCCTGCGCGACATCCTGCTCGACAAGCGGCCCCTGTTCTGGGTGTCGCACCAGGAATACGCAATTTTGATCTTCGTGCTGGCCCTGACGGCCGCGCCCCTGATCCAGCATTTGCGCCAGATCGTCTCGGAACGCCTGATCGTCATCGCCGACGCCATCGGCCTGGGCATGTTCGCCATCGCGGGCGTGGCCGAAGCCATGCGCGCCGGCATGCCGATCTTTATTGCCTCGATGATGGGGGTGATTACGGGGATTTTCGGCGGCGTGATGCGCGACATCGTCTGTAACGAAGTGCCGATGGTGTTTCGCGACGGCAAACCGTATGCGATCTGCGCGTTTTTCGGCTGCTGGGCTTATTTATTGCAGATGCACTTCGGCGCCGAGCACGACTTCGCGCTGTGGACCAGCGCCAGCGGCATCACCATCTTGCGCCTGATCTGCTGGAAATTCGACATGCGCTTGGGGCGCTGAACGGTGCTGATGCGTAATCCATAATATTATTGGCAACTCATGTCGGATTACGCGCTGGCGCTAATCCGACCTACGGTCTGCTGAAGAACATCTACATAGCGCCTGCCAGAAGCGTAGCGAGCGGCAGCGATTTGTGGCTAAGAAGCGCAACCGTGCTGAAGCACGGTGAGCATCGCAGGCCGCAAAGCACGACGCGCAGTAGCTTATGGCTGGTGCTAGACGGCGTCTGGACCCGTTTCGCCCGTACGGATGCGGATGACCTGCTCCACGTCGCGCACGAAGATCTTGCCATCGCCAATCTTGCCCGTGCGGGCCGCCTTGATGATGGCGTCGACCACCAGTTCCGACACGCTGTCGTCCACCACCACTTCGACTTTGACTTTCGGCAAGAAGTCGACCACATACTCGGCGCCACGGTACAGCTCGGTATGGCCTTTCTGACGGCCAAAGCCCTTTACTTCCGTCACGGTCAAGCCCGTCACGTTCACATCGGCCAGAGCCTCGCGTACTTCGTCGAGCTTGAATGGTTTGATGATGGCGGTAATCTGTTTCATGGCTACTCCTTAAAATTGTTGGATTGTGGACAGATGGCTGCTTATTCGTAAAACTTCGACGTGATGGGATAACGCCAGTCGCGGCCGAAGCCACGGTGCGTGACGCGGATGCCCACCGGCGACTGGCGCCGCTTGTATTCATTGATCTTGATCAGGCGCGTGATTTTCGCCACGTCGGCCGGCGGGTAGCCAGCCTCGATAATGTCGGCGATCGGCCGATTTTCTTCCATGTACAACTGCATGATGCCGTCGAGTATTTCATACGGCGGCAAGGAATCCTGGTCCAGCTGGTCGGCGCGCAGCTCGGCCGACGGTCCGCGCGTCAGGATGCGCTCGGGTATCACGTCCGACACGCTGTTGCGGTACGCACACAGGCGGTAGACGAGGGTCTTGGCGATATCCTTGATCACGGCAAAGCCACCCGCCATGTCGCCGTACAGGGTGCAATAGCCGACGGCCATCTCGCTCTTGTTGCCCGTCGTCAAGACGATGCTGCCATGCTTGTTCGACAGGGCCATCAGCAAGGTGCCGCGGATGCGCGCCTGGATATTCTCTTCCGTCGCATCTTCCGCCAGTCCCGCGAACTCCTCGGCCAGGGTGGCGCGGAAGGCGTCGAAAGTTTGCTTGATCGGAATTTCATCGTAGCGCACATTGAGGCGTTTTACCATGTCGCGCGAGTCGATCCACGAGATATCGGCCGTAAATTGCGACGGCATCATGACGGCGCGCACCTTGTCGGCGCCCAGCGCATCGACGGCGATGGCCAGGGTCAGCGCGGAATCGACGCCGCCCGACATGCCGATCAGCACGCCAGGGAAGCCGTTCTTGCCTATGTAGTCGCGCACGCCCAGCACCAGCGCCTGGTACACCTGCGCTTCGGTGGTCAACGGTGCGGCCAGCGGCTGCGGCACGGGGGTGGCGCCGTCGAAATCGACGACCTGCAAGTCTTCCCCGAAATGGCGCAGCTGGGCGCAGATCGTGCCGGCCGCATCCATGACAAACGAGTCGCCATCGAAAATCAGCTCATCCTGGCCACCGACCAGGTTGGCGTAGACGAGGGCCATGCCTTGCGCGCTGACGTTCTTGCGCATGGTGTCATAGCGCAGATGCTGCTTGTTCATGTGGTAGGGCGAGCCGTTCGGCACCAGCAGCACTTGCGCGCCGGCCGCGCGGGCGCGCATGGGCGCATGCTCGAACCACGTGTCTTCGCAGATATTGATGCCGAAACGCACGCCTTTCACGCCAAACACGAAAGCCTGGTCGGATGACGTAAAGTAACGTTTTTCATCGAACACGGTCGTATTCGGCAAGTCGTGCTTGCGATAGGTGCCCAGCACTTCGCCGTTCAGCAGCACGGAGGCGGCATTGTGGCGCACGCCCTTCTCGTCCTGCAGGGGCAAGCCCACCACCACGTGCAAATCCTTGAACTGGGCCAGGTCGGCAGCCAGTCCCGCAAACGCTTCCTGCGTTTTTGCGTAGAATGCATTGCGCAGCAACAGGTCCTCGGGTGGATAGCCGACCAGCGACAGTTCCGGCGTGAGCACGATATCGGCGCCCGCCTCGAACGCGCGGCGGGAAAGGTCGAAGATCTTGGCACGGTTGCCGGCCAGATCGCCGACCGTACTATTCATTTGAACAATTGCGACTTTGACTGTCATGATGATGATGGATATTTCGTTCTATTAAACAAGACAGGGGCGCGCAGGCCGATGGCGGCGCCCCGAGAGTGATGAATGCACACTACAACAATGAATTATCGCACGGCTATCGTCACTACCCTGGCTGAAATTGGCGAAGCGGCCTGGTCTGAACTGCTGGCAAGCCAGGCGGACGCCACTCCCTTCCTTTCCTACGCCTTTTTGCACGCGCTGCACGAGTCCGGCTGCGCCAGCGCGGATACGGGCTGGCAACCGAATTACCTGGCGCTGTGGCAAGGCGAGACCCTGGCCGCCGCCCTGCCCCTGTACCTGAAGATGCACTCGTATGGCGAATACGTGTTCGACTGGGCCTGGGCCGATGCATATCAGCAACATGGTCTCGAATATTACCCGAAACTGCTGTCCGCGATACCGTTTACGCCCGTCGGCGGCACGCGCTTGCTGGCCCGCGATGGCGAGGCGCGCGCGGCCCTGCTGGCCTTCCTGCAGGCGCAGCAGCAAGCCAGCGAGGTATCGTCCTGCCACATCCTGTTCCCGCCGGAAAGCGAGGCGCGCCAGCTGGAGGAAGCCGGCTACCTGATGCGTAGTGGCGTGCAGTTTCACTGGCTCAATCCGGGCTACACGGATTTCGAGCAATTCCTCGCCACCCTGGAACACAAGAAGCGCAAGAATATCCGCGCCGAGCGGCGCAAGGTGCGGGAAGCGGGCGTCACCCTGCGCCAGGTGCGCGGCGTGGACGCTCTTGATGCCGACTGGAAACTGTTCCACCGCTGCTACAGCAATACCTATGCGGAACACCGCTCCTCGCCTTACCTGAGCCTGGACTTCTTCCGGCGCATCGGCGCCAGCATGCCGCAGAACATACTCCTGGTAATCGCCGAGCGCGAAGGCCGGGCCATTGCCGCCTCGCTGGTGATCCACACGGCCGACACCCTGTATGGCCGCTACTGGGGCGCGCTCGAACACGTGCCTTGCCTGCATTTCGAGACGGCGTATTACCAGCCGCTGGAGTTTTGCATCGCCAACGGCATCGCCACCTTCGAAGGGGGCGCCCAGGGCGAGCACAAGATGGCGCGCGGCTTCCTGCCGCAAAAGACCTGGTCCGCCCACTGGCTGGCGCACCCGGCCTTTGCGGACGCCGTGCAGCGCTTCCTCGAGCGCGAACGGGGCGGGATCGACGCCTACCTCGATGAATTGAACGAGCACAGCCCGTTTCGCGCATAAAAAAACGCTCCCGGCCATCGCAGGCGGGGAGCGTTTTTCTTACCGGGTGTTCTTAGGCTTTGGCGGCGTCGGTCTTGAAGGCGGCAACGCCGTTCAGGATTTCTTCCTTGGCCACTTCAGGACCATACCAGCCGTCGATCTTGACCCATTTGCCTTTTTCCAGATCCTTGTAGTGCTCAAAGAAATGCTGGATCTGGCGCAGGCGCAGTTCGTTCAGGTCTTCCGGCTTTTGCCAGTGGCTGTAGATCGACAGGACCTTGTCGACTGGCACGGCCAGCACTTTCGCGTCTTCGCCCGACTCGTCGGTCATTTTCAGCACGCCGATAGGACGGCAGCGCACGACGACGCCCGGGATCAGCGGGAACGGGGTGATGACCAGCACGTCGACCGGGTCGCCGTCCGGCGACAGGGTGTTCGGCACGTAGCCGTAGTTGCACGGGTAATGCATGGCGGTACCCATGAAGCGATCGACGAAAATCGCGCCGCTTTCCTTGTCGACTTCGTACTTGATCGGATCGGCATTCATCGGGATTTCGATGACGACGTTGAAATCGTTCGGCAGATCGCGGCCGGAAGAGACGTTATTCAAACTCATGGGGTTCCTCATTAGCGGATTGTGTTTTAACCGCGCAATTATAGCGAAGTACAGGCAGCTTGTGCGATGCAGCAGCGGCTCGCCGGCGTTTTGCGCGTCCAGCCAGCAACAGTGGCGTGCCTGGCCCGCCGGCGCGCACAGCCGGCCATCGAGAGAATAAACAAACCATCGGCAATAATAAGTACAAACACTTAAGCAATACTACCGACGCCTTGAATTAATGCCGATGGAATATCCGCGTATTTTCATTTGAATATCGCCACACGCCAGGCATGGTTATTATAATCCGCATTGCATTTTTTGCAGGCACTTATAACAACAGTTTTATTCTCATTCATTCCGCGGCGCCCCTGCATTATTGCGCGACACCCCGTCCCCTGCCCTCCAGGCGGCCTGCCAGCCCCGAAACACCCTTATCCAGCATAATATTTGTTCTTATTTGAAGTGTTTATTTGATTCAAATAAGAGCCCCGCCAAAAAATGGAACTACCGGAAGACAATCATCAATTCTGATAAACTGTCACATTCTGGTGATTCCAAACTTTGTATATTCTGCAATCGACGCCTTCCCTGAATTCAATATGGCGCCTCACGCGCCACCGATAAATCCTTGCAAAAAGGAATATGATGATTCCCTCTTTCCGGCCCGGTCCTTTATTAAAGGTCACCGGCGTTATTTTCATTCTGTTTGGCCTCGCCCTGCTGGGCGGCGGCATCTGGCTGGCCACGCTCGGCGGCTCCTGGTACTACTTGCTGGCCGGTATAGGCATGCTGATCGCCGGCGCGCTGGTATTCCAGGGCAAGCGCAGCGCGCAACCGTGCATGGCGCTGCTGCTGCTCGCCACCCTGATCTGGTCCCTCATTGAAGTGAAATTCGACTGGTGGCAATTGCTGCCGCGCCTCGACATCTGGTTTGCCGCCGCAGTCTGGCTGCTGCTGCCCTTCGTCAGCCGCCGCCTGGCCCCACCCGCCGACGCAGCGAAACAGCCGCAAGCGGGCAAGACGGCCCTCTCCGCCGCCGTGGCCCTGACCGTCATCGCCGGCGTCATCGCCCTGTTCCAGGACTACCATGACCTGCATGGCGACGTGCCGGCCGAAAACATGGCCGCCACGGCCTCCGGCGATTTCGCGCCCGGCGTCGAGCACAACGACTGGTCCGCGTATGGCCGCTCCGGCTATGGCGACCGCTATGCCCCGGCCGCACAGATTACGCCCGCGAATATTTCCGGCCTGAAAGAAGCCTGGACCTACCACACGGGCGACTTCAAGGGTCCCAACGACCCGGGCGAGATCGCCAACGAAGTCACGCCGCTGAAGGTCAATGACATGCTGTACCTGTGCACGCCGCACAATATCGTCATCGCCCTGAACCCGGACACGGGCAAGGAAATCTGGCGCCACGATCCGAAAATCAACCGCGACGCGGCCAGCTACCAGCACATGATCTGCCGTGGCGTGGCGTACTGGGACGTGAACGCGGGCCGGGCGAAGAACAATCCGGCTCCCGAAGCTGCCGGCATGGAATGCCCGCGCCGCATCCTGGCGCCGACCATGGATGGCACCATGATCGCCGTCAATGCCGATACGGGCGAGTCGTGCAAGAGCTTTGGCAACAACGGCGTCGTCAACCTGTATAAAAACATGGCCATGATCAAGCGCGGTTTCCTGATGCCAACGTCGCCGCCGGCCGTCTCGCAGAAAATGGCCGTGATCGCCGCCAGCGTGACGGACAACCATTCGACGGAAGAGCCATCGGGCGTCATCCGCGGCTACGATCCCGTCACCGGCAAGCTGATGTGGAACTGGGACCCGGCCACGCCGGAAGATACGGCGCCTTTCCCTGAAGGCAAGAACTACACCAACAACTCGCCCAACTCGTGGGGCGTGGCCAGCATCGATGAAAAGCTGGGTATGGTTTACATTCCGATGGGCAATGAAACCCCCGATACCTGGGGCGGCAACCGCAACAAGAATGGCGAGAAATTCAACAGCGCCATCGTCGCGCTGGACCTGGCGACGGGTAAAGTACGCTGGGTCTACCAGACCGTGCACCACGATATCTGGGACATGGACATCGGCGGCCAGCCGAGCCTGGTCGACATCGACACGCCGAAAGGTAAAGTACCCTCTGTTGTTGCCACGACGAAACGCGGCGACATTTACGTGATCGACCGCCGCGACGGCAGCCTGGTCGTGCCGGCACCGGAAAAACCCGTACCGACGAGCAATCCTGCCGCCGGCGACACCCTGTCGCCCACGCAGCCGTTCTCGGCCCTGACCTTCTTGCCAGAACGCAATATCAGCGAAGCGGACATGTGGGGCACCACGCCGTTCGACCAGCTCGCCTGCCGCATCATCTTCAAGGAACGCCGCTATGAAGGCCCGTTCACGCCGCAAACGGCCGGCAAGGGCGCCGTCATCTCGCCGGGCCCGCTGGGCATCTTCGAATGGGGCGGCGCGGCCATCGACCCCGTGCGCCAGTTGTTGATCGTCAACCCTGACTACATGGGCTTCCTGGAAAAACTCGTGCCGCGCGCGGAAACGACGGCCAAGGGCGGCACGGGTGGCGAAATGGGCTTGCAGCCGCAGACGGGCGTGCCGTTCGCCGTGGAAATCAAGGCCTTCCTGTCGCCGCTGGGCTTCCCATGCCAGGCACCGCCGTGGGGCTATGTGGCCGCCGTCGATCTGCGTACCATGAAGAAAGTGTGGATGCACAAGAACGGCACCACGCGCGACAGCGGTCCCGTGCCGATTCCCTTGCCGCTGGGCGTGCCCAGCTTGGGCGGCATGGTCACCACGGGCGGCGGCGTGACCTTCCTCAGCAGCACGCTCGACTACTACATCCGCGGCTACGACGTCAGCAACGGCAAGGTGATCTGGAAAGCCCGCCTGCCAGCCGGCGGCCAGGCCACCCCGATGAGCTATGTGTCGAACAAGTCGGGACGCCAGTTCGTCGTCGTCATGGCCGGCGGCCACGGTTCGCTGGGCACGAAGATGAGCGATACCCTGGTCGCGTATGCCTTGCCGGAAGGCACTGCAGTAACGAAGAAGTAAAGCTCGAAGAAGTAAATTAGCAAGGTAGCAGCGCACTCCGCCATGGAGTGCGCGCATAAAAAAAGCCGTTCAGTCTGCACTGAACGGCTTTTTTACGTCTGCGAGCGGCTTACAGGATGGTAGCCAGTGCGCACTGCCGGTAATGCGCGGCGGCCTGTTCCGTCTGCTGCAGGGCGTCGTGCATCTGCGCCAGCTTCAGGTGGGCGTCGCGCACCATCTGCGGCTCGTTGGCATCCGACAAAGCCTGCTCCAGGTGGCGCTGGGCCTTGCCCCACAGTTTTTGCTTGAGGCACAAGGTACCCAGGGTCAACGCCAGTTCCGCATCCAGCGGACGCTGCTTCATCCATTGCTCGCAATGCTCGATCTGCAGCAGCAGGGCCGGCGTGCCGCTTGGCGCCGCCGCTTCGCGGTAGGCGCGCACGACGCGCTCGTCCCAGTCGGCGGCCAGCGATTCTTCGCACACGAGGCGCGCTTCATCGTGCAGGCCGCGCGCATTCAGGGCCGTGGCGGCGCGGCAGGCGATGTATGGCTTGACCCGGTCGGCGCTTGGCACGGTGGACCACACGCGCATCAGCGACTCGGCGTCATGCGAGGGGTCGGACAGCAGATGGTCGTAGGCCAGTTCGCGCAGGCGCGACGACAGGGCCGGATGCAGGGCGCGGTGCTTGTCGAGCGAACGCACGAGGCGCAGCACTTCCGGCCAGTTCTTCGCCTGCTGCTCGGCTTTCAGCGACCATTGCAGCGCGTGGATGTGGCGCGTGCCGCTGGCATTGAGTTCGCGCACGGCGGCCAGGGCCGCTTCCGGCTGGTGGTCGTCGACCAGCAATTCCGTCACCGTCATCAAGCGGGCCGTTTTCAGGCTGGCATCGCCTTCGACGCGCGACAGCCAGCTGTCGCGGCGTTCGGACTGGCGCATGCGGTGCGCGGCGCGCGCGCCGATCAGCGCGGCCAGGCCGGCGTTTTCTTCCAGCTCGGCGGCGCGCAAGGCAGCTTTTTCCGCATGGCCGAAACGGCCTTCGAACAGGGCTTTCAAGGCTTCGCGCAAGCCCTTGTTGCCGTCGCGCTCACGCTTGCGCTGGCGGTAGGCCGCCACTTGCGCCGGCATGCGCACGGTGGCGCGCACGGCGCGCACCAGCAGGTACAGCAGCACGAACAGCACGACCTGCAGCAACAGGAAGAAATTCAGCGACAAATCGATGCGGTATGGCGGATAGAACAGCACCACGTTGCCGGGATTGAAACGGGCCGTCACGGCGATACCGATCGCCGCGGCCATCAGGGCGAGTAACCAGAGAAATAGACGCATGGGCTCAGGACTTCGCTTTGTAGTTGCGCACAGCCGTCAGGCTGTCGGACAAGGTTGGCATTTCGATGGCCAGGTTGCTGCCCTGCACCTGGCGCAGCAGGGCTTGCGCCGTCTGCGTGCTCTTGGCGCGGGTGTCGAAATACTTGGCCAACGCATCCTGTGCGGCGATCAAATCGTTGCGGAAAGCCGTTTCATTGCGCGACAACAAGGCCATGCGGGCATTGAGCAGGCGCAACTTGACGTTTTCACGCAAGAAATACGATTGCGTCGGCGACAGCATCAGCGCTTCCGGCGTATCGACGCGGCGGATGCGTATCAATTGACGCACGTCGGCCCACATGTCGCCGCTCCAGGTATTGAAGCCGTCGCGCACTTTTTGCAGCAGCGGTTCCGGCGCAGGCGGCCCCATCAGCTTGCCGCTCGCATCGCGCACGGGCTTGGCCTTGCCCGGTTTTTCCGGTGCGGCCGGCAAGGCCGGCGTTTCGTCGGACAGCATCGGCAGCGAGTCGACCTGGGCGATCACGGCGTCGAGGCGCAGGGCCACGCCCGTCGAATCGACGCTGGGCAGGGCTTTCAATTTTTCCATGTCGCGCCCGATGGCGCGGCGGATGGTGATGAATTGCGGCTTGTCGGAACGCGACAGGCTGCGGTCCGCGTTTTGCAGGGCGATCAGCGCGCCGGGCACGTTGCCGGCCAGTTGCAGCTGCTGGCTGGCCGTCGACAGCACTTGCTCGATTTCCGTCAGCGCCCACTCGTCGCGGTTCTTCGACAAGTCGTTGTACAGTTGCTCCAGCGCAAGCTGCTGGCTTTGCGTTTCGCTCTGGCGGTTTTCCAGCGCGCCCACCTTGATTTGCAGCTCTTTCGTGCCTTCTTGCACGTTGCGCGCCAGCACGCCCGTTTCGGCGTTGCTGACATCGCCTTTTTGCAGGCGCTTGGCCACTTCTTCGCGCAGGTTGCGGATCTGCTTGCTGGTCGACCAGCTTTGCGCAGCCAGCAGCACGGCCAGCACGATGACGGCGATGCTCATGGGCTTTTGCAGCTGTTCCAGCAGGGTCGGCGCGCGGCCGGCAGGTTGGTCGGCCGCCTGCGGCGCCGTCTTCACGGCGCTGCCAGGCGTTGCATTCGGTTCGGAGAGTGTAGGCATTTCGTTCATGGTCGTGATTGTAACGCGGCGAGCACTCCTGCGTCGCCTGATCCTGTCAAGGTGACTCGGGCAAAACCCAGGGCCGCCGCCGTTTGTGCAATGCGGGCGTGCGGCACGATCAGATGCTGCTGTTGCATTTTCACAACAGCTGCCTTTTCAGCATCCATTTCGCCCAGCAGCGCCAGCAAGCCGCGCAGCGCTTCCGAGCTGGTGATGATCCAGTCATTATTATGCTGCAACAGGTTTTCCAGGGTCGCCCGCAAGGCCGGCGTCAGCCTTGGCACCTTGCGGCGGTAAGCCGTGACGAACTCGACAGTTGCTCCCGCAGCGCGCAAGCCGTCGGCCAGATAATCGCGTCCGCCATCGCCGCGCACGATCAGCACGCGCTTGCCGCGCAGGGCCGGCAAGTCCAGCGCCAATAATAAATGTTCGGAGTCGCTGCGCGCCGTGTCCAGCGGACTCGTGATGGTCGCGTTGGCGTCCGTGACGCCATGCGCGCCCAGAGCCATCCGGCTGCCCTCGCCCACCACGGCCAGCGGCAGGCCGGCCGGCCAGGCGGGCAGATGCGCAAAGACGCAATCGATGGCGTTGGGCGAGACGAACGCCACCAGGTCGTAATCGCTCAGGCGGGCCAGCACGGCTTGCAGCCGCGCGCATTCCTCTACGCCGTCAAGCGCGTGGATTTCCAGCAGCGGCAGCAGTTGCACTGGCAAGCCCAGCGCCGCGATCCGGGCGGCCAGCGGCCCCGCTTGCGCCGCGGGCCGCGTGATCACCACGGTGTCAGGCATGCGGCGCCAGGCCTTCATGGTTGTCGGGAGTGACGGCGCACGAGGCGAGGATGCCGGCGGCATCTTGCCCGCGCAGCAATTCGGCCACTTGCTCGCCCAGCTGTTCCGGCGCGCCGGCAGCACCGCTAACATCGGCGCTGGCCATGCGCGCGCCGTCCGGCGTGGCGACCATGGCGCGCAAGCGCATGTTGCCACCGTCGACTGTCGCGAACGCGGCCAGCGGAATCTGGCAGCTGCCGCCGAAGATCTTCGACACCTTGCGCTCGGCCGTGACGGCTTGCGCCGTGGCCGTGTGGTTCAGCGGCGCCAGCAGGCGCACCAGGTCGGCGCCGTCCGCGCGCCCGCTGCGGATCTCGATCGCCATGGCGCCCTGGCCGGCGGCCGGCAAGCTGTCTTCCGGCGCCAGCACGGCGCGGATGCGCGACGCCAGGCCCAGGCGTTTCAAGCCGGCGGCGGCCAGGATGATGGCCGCGTAGTCGCCGCGGTCCAGCTTGCCCAAACGCGTATCGAGGTTGCCGCGCAGGGGCAGAATCGTCAGGTGCGGATAGCGCGCGGCGATCAGCGACTGGCGGCGCAGGCTGCTGGTGCCGACGACGGCGCCGTGCGGCAGCTCGGCCAGACTGGCGTAATCGTTCGACACGAACGCGTCGCGCGGGTCTTCGCGCTCGAGGATGGCGGCCAGGGCAAAGCCTTCCGGCAACTCCATCGGCACGTCTTTCAGCGAATGCACGGCCAGGTCGGCGCGGCCTTCTTCCATCGCCACTTCCAGCTCCTTGACGAACAGGCCCTTGCCGCCTACCTTGGACAAGGCGCGGTCCAGAATCTGGTCGCCGCGTGTGGTCATGCCGAGAATTTCGACGCTACACTGCGGATACAGGGCGGCCAGGCGGGCGCGCACGTGTTCAGCTTGCCACATGGCAAGACGGCTCTCGCGCGTGGCGATCACCAGGCGGGCAGGAATATTCAATTCGTTCGGGGTCAATTCGGATGCTTTCAAAACAAGTTCTTTCGCTGTGGCTGTCGTTGTCATTATCGTTGCCATTTCGCCCGTCTGATATCAATTTTGTATCGGGTGGCGCCTGGCGTCGCTATAATCGTTATCGCTTAGCCTAGAAGGCCAAGTCAGGCTAGCGTCCATGTTGAAGACCACAAATTTTATCATGCGCCCCCTCCCCTCTGCGGCCAAACGCCCGGTGCGATCCACATTCCCTTGCTTTTACACTTACTTTGGTTCTTTATTATGCTCAATGACGCAGTAGCACCAGAAATAGTTCCAGCGGCCGGCTCCGACAAGGACGCGCCGCTGAAAGAAGACATCCGCCTGCTGGGCCGCCTGCTGGGCGACGTGCTGCGCGAACAGGAAGGCGACGCCGTCTTCAATGTGGTGGAAACCATACGCCAGACGTCCGTGCGCTTCCGCCGCGAAGCGGACGCGGACGCCGCGCTGGAACTCGACGCCATGCTCAAGGAACTGAGCCGCGAACAGACGATTTCCGTCGTGCGCGCCTTTTCCTACTTTTCGCACCTGGCCAACATTGCGGAAGATCAACACCACATCCGCCGCCGCCGCGCCCACCTGCTGGCCGGCTCGCCAGCGCAAAAGGGCAGCGTCAGCTTCGCGCTGAGAAAACTGCGCCTGGCCGGCGTGCCGCGCAAGACGGTCGACACCTTCTTCCAGGACGCACTGATCGCCCCCGTGCTGACGGCCCACCCGACGGAAGTGCAGCGCAAGAGCATCCTCGACGCCGAGCACGACATCGCCCGCCTGCTGGTCGAGCGCGATTTGCCGCAGACGCCGAAAGAACGGCACGCCAACATGCAGCTGCTGCGCTCGCGCGTGGCCACCCTGTGGCAGACGCGCATGCTGCGCTACTCGAAGCTGACGGTGGCCGACGAGATCGAAAACGCCCTGTCCTACTACCGCATCACCTTCCTGCGCGAACTGCCGGGCCTGTATGACGACATCGAGGACGATATCGCCGCCGAATACCCGAACGGCGACGGCACGATCGAGCCCATCAACGCCGCCTACGTGCAGATGGGCAGCTGGATCGGCGGCGACCGCGACGGCAACCCGAACGTCAACGCGGGCACCATGCAGCACGCGCTGGCGCGCCACGCCACCACCATCCTCGACTTTTACCTCGACGAAGCGCATGCGCTGGGCGCGGAATTGTCCGTCTCGACCCTGATGGTGGGCGTGAGCGCCGAACTGCAGGCGCTGGCCGACCAGTCGCCGGACGCCTCGCCGCACCGTAGCGACGAGCCGTACCGCCGCGCCCTGATCGGCATCTATGCGCGCCTGGCCGCCACGGCCCGCGCCCTGGGCGCCACCAACATCCTGCGCAAGGAAGTGGGCGCCGCGGCCGCCTACCCGGACGCGGCCGCCTTTGTGGCCGACCTGCGCACCATCGTCGCCTCGCTCGAGTCGCACCACGGCGCCGCCCTCGTGCGCCCGCGCCTGGCCACCCTGGCGCGCGCGGCCGACATCTTCGGTTTCCACCTGGCGTCGCTGGACATGCGCCAGACCTCGGACGTGCACGAGCGCGTGCTGGCCGACCTGTTCGCGAAAAGCGGCGTGGCCGCCGATTACACGGCCCTGTCCGAGGAAGACAAGCAGGCGCTGCTGCTGAACGAACTGGCCCAGCCGCGCCTGCTGTACTCGCCCTACATCGCCTACGCGGCGGAAACGGATTCCGAACTGGCGATTTTGCGCGCGGCGCGCGGCATCCGCCAGCGCTACGGCGCGCGGGCCATCCGCAACTACATCATTTCGCACACGGAAACCGTGTCCGACTTGCTGGAAGTGTTGCTGCTGCAAAAGGAAACAGGCTTGCTGCGCACCGACTGGCAAACTGGCGACAGCATCTGCGAGCTGATGGTCATCCCCCTGTTCGAGACGATCCCCGACCTGCAGCGCGCGGCCGGCATCATGAGCCAGGTCATGGCCTTGCCTTTGGTCAAACAATTGATCGCCAAGCAGGGACAGTTGCAGGAAGTCATGCTCGGTTATTCCGATTCGAACAAGGATGGCGGCTTCCTCACGTCCAACTGGGAACTGTACAAGGCGGAACTGGCGCTGGTCGCCGACTTCCAGAAGGCCGGCGTCAAGCTGCGCCTGTTCCATGGCCGCGGCGGCACGGTGGGCCGTGGCGGCGGACCCAGCTACGAAGCCATCCTGGCCCAGCCGCCGGGCACCGTCAACGGCCAGATCCGCCTGACGGAGCAAGGCGAGATCATCGCCTCGAAGTTTTCCAACGCGGAAATCGGCCGGCGCAACCTGGAATTGCTGGTGGCCGCCACCCTGGAAGCGAGCCTGGCGCCGCAGGAAGCCAATCCGGCCCGCAACGGCCAGCTGGCGCAGTTCGAAGCCGTGATGGCGCAACTGTCGGACCTCGCCTATCACGCCTACCGCCACCTCGTGTATGAAACGCCGGGTTTTACGGAATATTTCTTCTCGGCCACGCCGATCGCGGAAATCGCCGAACTGAACCTCGGTTCGCGCCCCGCCTCGCGCAAGGCCAACCAGCGCATCGAAGACTTGCGCGCCATTCCCTGGGGCTTTTCCTGGGGCCAGTGCCGCTTGCTGCTGCCGGGCTGGTTCGGCTTCGGCAGCGCCATCGAAACGTGGATCAATCAAGCCGACGGCGCCGCGAAAGATGACAGGATCGCCACCCTGCGCGCCATGTACGCCGAATGGCCATTCTTCGCCACCCTGCTGTCGAACATGGACATGGTGCTGGCCAAGACGGACCTGGCGATCGCCTCGCGCTATGCGGAACTGGTGGCGGACCAGGGCTTGCGCGAACGCATCTACAAGCGCATCACTGACGAGCACGGCAACACCCTGCGCTGCCTGGAGCTGATCACCGGCAACACGGAACGCCTGGCGGGCAATCCGCTGCTGGCCCGCTCGATCCAGAACCGCTTCGCCTATCTCGACCCGCTGAACCACCTGCAGGTGGAGTTGATCAAGCGCAACCGCGCCCTGTCGGCGGAAAGCCGGATCGACGAAAGGGTGCACCGCGGCATCCAGCTGTCGATCAATGGCGTGGCGGCCGGCCTGCGCAACACGGGCTGATCGCACCGCCTTGCCATCGGCAAACAGGGCCGGCACCGCAAGGGCCGGCCCTTTTGCTTGCCCAATGGAAAAATATTCTCAAGAAAACAACAATTGGTATTACACTAGCGTCGGATACCTTCCCCTCTCCGGCGCCAGGCGCACGGCAGCGGCCAACCACGACGCCAGGGACGCGGATGAGCAAATGGTCGATTGAAACCCTGAGTGGCGCTTGCGGCGCCCTCATCCTGATCATGCTGGGCTGGTTCGCCGGCGCGGCCTGGCAAGAACTCGATTTCTGGCAGCATGTCTGGCTGGCCCTGCTGCTGCTGGCCGCCGCCGTCGCCGTCCTCTGGCTGATGCGCAAGCTGCGCAGCCACCTGGCCCTGACGCGCGCGCAGCTCGACGATAGCCTGATGCGCTACCAGCACCTGAGCGAAACGGCGCAGGACGGCATGTGGCAAACGGATGCGCACGGCCGCATCCTGCACGTCAACCAGCGCCTGTGCGACATGCTGGGCGTCCCCGCGGAACAGCTGCTGGACCACTCGATGGACGAATTCCACGACGAAGCCACCTTGCTGCGCCTGTGTCCGCTGCGCCAGACGGCGACGGATAGTTGCATGGGAGAACTGCATTACCAGCATGGCGACGGCTCGGAACGCTGGGCCATGCTCAGCGGACGCCGCCTGTACGACCAGCGCGGCACCCTGACGGGAGCGCTGGTCATGGCCAGCGACATCACCGAACACAAGCGGGCCGAACATGCACTGACCGTCGCCCATGCGGAACTGGAAAGCCGCGTGGCCCTGCGCACGGCCCAGTTGCTCGACGTCAATCTCCAACTGTCCGCGGAAATCGCCATGCGGGCGCAAACGGAAGCGGCCCTGGCGCGCAGCGAAGAACGGCTGCAGGACATCATTTCCATGATGCCCCTGTCGCTGTTCCTGAAAGACGCCGATTCGCGCATGCTGCTGATGAACCAGGCTTGCGAGCAGCAATGGGGCGTGCTGTTCCAGGATATCGCCGAGGGACGCGACGTGCAGCACTTTCCCTCGGACCAGACCCAGGCATTCCACGCGGCGGACCAGGAAGCGTTTGCCAGCCGCCAGGTGGTGATCCGCGAAGAACTCGTGTGGAATGCGCGGCTGCAGGAAAACCGCCTGCTGCAGACGCATAAAAAACCCATCTTCGATGCGCAAGGCCGGCCGCAGATGATCATCGCCATGGGCATCGACATCACGGAAAGCAAGCGCAACGAGGAGAACCTGCAGCGCACCCTGGCCCAGCTGCGTGAACTGACCGACCACCAGCAGACCATCAAGGAAGAGGAAAGGCGCCGCATCGCGCTCGACATTCATGACGACCTGGGCCAGAACCTGATGGTGCTGCGCATCGACGTGTCGCTGCTGCACGCGCGCACGGCCAGGACCCACCCGCGCCTGCACCGCCACGCCCAGCGCGTGCTCGACACCATCGACGCCACCATCCGCTCGGTGCGCACCATCATCAATGACTTGCATCCCAGCACCCTGGAGCTGGGCCTGGGCCCGGCAGCCGAATGGCTGATACGCCAGATGGAAAGCCGCGGTGCCATCCGCTACCAGCTCTCGCTCGACAGCGAGGCGCCCGACCTGGGCCTGGACCAGCGCCAGACGTCGGCCATCTTCCGCGTGCTGCAGGAATCGCTGTCGAACATCGTGCGCCACGCCCAGGCCAGCGAGGTGGAAGTGGCGCTGGCGCAAGATACGGATGCCATCGTGCTGCGCATCAGCGACAACGGCATCGGCATGCAGCCGGACGCCCACGGCAAGAAGGCGGCCTTCGGCCTGAAGAGCATCCGCGAACGTGTCCATGCGCTGGGCGGCGAACTGCGCATCGACAGCCAGGAGGGGCGGGGCACGGTGCTGGCAATCCACCTGCCGCACGCGAGGAAAGGCGCGCCGGCCGAGCATGATGAAATACAAAAATTAGCAAAAACAGTAGCAAATTAAGTATGCATTTTCAACATAAGAAAGTATAGTAAGTTTTTTTCTTTGAGGAAACCATCATGCAGCCACGGTTCTTACGCTTCCATGCCTCACTGCTCGGTCTGTGCCTGCTGACCGTCGTCCCCACCGCCAGCGCCGCCATCTATGCCGAACGCGGCTTTGGCGAGAGGGATGGCAACGGCAGCATCGCGTCCGACCTGAACCCGGCGGGCCTGGTGGCCGGCATCATCATGGAGGAAGAAGGACGGCGCCGCGCCGTCACATATCAGCATGGCCGCATCCGCGAGCTGGGCACACTGGGCGGCAATGAAGGTTTCACCAAGGCCATCAATACCCATGGCGTGGTGGTCGGTTCGGCACAGACGGCCGGCGGCGCCTGGCATGCCTTCCACTACGATGCGGCGGGCGGCATGCGCGACCTGGGTACCCTGGGCGGCACCAGCAGCTATGCCACGGCCATCGCGCGCGACGGCCAGGTGGCCGGCTATGCCGATACCAGCGACGGCGATTTCCACGCCTTTGTCACGAAAGCCGATCACAGCCTGCAAGACCTGGGCACCCTGGGCGGCGCCAGCAGCTATGCCAGCGGCCTGAACAACCATGGCGTGGTGGTGGGCACGGCCCAGCGCGGCGATGGCTACCGCCGCGCCTTCGTCTACCGCCCCGGCACGGGCATGCAGGAAATCGGCACCCTGCCCGGCGGACGCATCAGCTCGGCTACCGCCATCAATGACGCAGGCCTGATCGTGGGCGCTTCGGAAACGGAGAAGCGCCGCTGGCACGCCTTTGCCTGGGACGGCAAGCGCATGCTCGACCTGGGCGCCATGATCGGCCAGGGCGACAGCTACGCCACGGCAGTCAACG
Source organism: Janthinobacterium sp. SUN211 (assembly GCF_030587315.1). NCBI lineage: Bacteria > Pseudomonadati > Pseudomonadota > Betaproteobacteria > Burkholderiales > Oxalobacteraceae > Janthinobacterium > Janthinobacterium sp. SUN211. Next base: position 61,244 of record NZ_JAPWIC010000010.1, read on the forward strand.
CGGCCGGACACGTCGTCGGCAGCGTCAGCATCAATGGCTTTGAACCGATGACCTTTGTCTACAAGGAAGGCGTGATGACGGTGCGCCGCCGCGACGATGGCCTGTACCTGACGAACAAGATCACGGACGCCGGGCTCGTGGTGGGCGCCATCTACACGGGGCATAAATTCCAGGCCTTCGCCGTGCCGTCGCAAGCGTCGCCGCCGCCGCCGCGCCGCAACCCGCTGGAATGGCTGGTCGTCACCTTCCTCATCTCCGCCAGCGGCGTGGCGCTGTACCAGCTGCAGCGCCGTCACCGCGCCGGCGTGTCGGGCCAGCGCATGCATTTCCTGTAAGGCCGCGCACGGCACGGGCGAAAAAAAAGAGGCTTGCGCCTCTTTTTTATTGCCTGCTGACTACTTAATTTTGCGTCAAGAAGGTTTTCAGCTTGTCCGAACGCGAAGGCTGGCGCAGCTTGCTCATGGCTTTCGCTTCGATCTGGCGGATGCGCTCGCGTGTCACGTCGAACTGCTTGCCCACTTCTTCCAGCGTGTGGTCGTTCGACATTTCCACGCCGTAACGCATGCGCAGCACTTTCGCTTCGCGCGGCGTCAGGGAGTCCAGCACTTCCTTGATCACGTTGCGCATCGAGGCGTGCAGCGCGGCGTCCAGCGGCGCCAGGGTCGTGTTGTCTTCGATGAAGTCGCCCAGTTGCGAATCGCCATCTTCGCCCATCGGCGTTTCCATGGAAATCGGCTCTTTCGCGATCTTCATGATCTCGCGCACCTTGTTTTCCGGCATTTCCATCTTGACGGCCAGGGTCGCCAGGTCCGGCTCGCTGCCCGTTTCCTGCATGATCTGGCGCGAGATGCGGTTCATCTTGTTGATCGTTTCGATCATGTGCACCGGCACGCGGATGGTGCGGGCCATGTCGGCGATCGAACGCGTGATGGCCTGGCGGATCCACCACGTGGCGTAGGTCGAGAACTTGTAGCCGCGGCGGTATTCGAATTTATCGACAGCCTTCAGCAGACCGATGTTGCCTTCCTGGATCAGGTCGAGGAATTGCAAGCCGCGGTTGATGTATTTCTTGGCGATCGAAATAACCAGACGCAAGTTGGCGACCGTCATTTCGCGTTTCGCGTGACGCGCGCGCTTTTCGCCGGCAGCCATCTGCTTGTTGATCTTGCGCAAGTCTGCCAGCGGCAGGGCCACGCGGGCTTGCAGGTCGATCATCTTCTTTTGCAGTTCCTTGACGGCAGGCACGTTGCGGCTGAGGATGGCGCTGTACGGATACTTGCAGTCGACTTCGCGGTCGACCCATTCCAGGTCGCATTCATTGCCCGGGAACACCTTGATGAAGTGGGCGCGCGGCATGCCGCATTTGTTCACGCACAGTTCCAGCACGGCGCGCTCGATGTGGCGCACTTCTTCCATCTGGCCGCGCAGGGTGTCGCACAGCTTTTCGACGACCTTGGCCGTGAAGCGGATGCCCAGCAATTCCTGCGAAATGGCTTCCTGCGCCTTGACGTAGGCTTTCGAGTTGTAACCCTCGGGCGCCTTGCGCATCTTGTCGTACTGCGTCGAAATGACGTTGAATTTCTCCAACGCATTCTTTTTCAGCTGGGCCAATTGCTCGCTGGAGAAACCGGCCGCGCCGCCATTGGCGTCGCCGTCTTCTTCCTCGGCTTCTTCTTCCTCTTCCTCGTCGTCACCATTGGCGGCGGCGGGCGCGGCGGCAGCGGCAGGCGCCGGGGCATTGCTTTCGTTCAAATCGACGAAGCCGTCGACCACTTCATCGACCTTGATTTCATCGCGCGCGATTTTTTGCGACAGCGCAACGATTTCGCCGATGGTGGTCGGGCAGGCGGAAATCGCCTGGATCATGTCCTTCAAGCCGCCTTCGATGCGCTTGGCGATCTCGATCTCGCCTTCGCGCGTCAGCAGCGCCACGGCGCCCATTTCACGCATATACATGCGCACGGGGTCGGTGGTGCGGCCGAAGTCGGAGTCGACCGTCGACAGGGCCGTCGCGGCAGCCGCTTCCACTTCATCGTCGCTGGTGACGGTGGCGACGTTGTCGGTCAACAACAGGCTTTCCGCGTCAGGGGCGCGCTCGTAGACGGCGATGCCCATGTCGTTGAAGGTGGCGATGATGCCTTCGATGGCTTCCGGATCGATGATGTTTTCCGGCAACTGGTCATTGATCTCGGCATAGGTGAGGAAACCGCGTTCCTTGCCCATGTTGATCAAGCCCGTGATCTGCTTGCGGCGGCGTTCCAGGTCCGCTGCCGATGCTTCCGGATCGCCCAGCGCATCGGCCAGGCCGCCCTTGGCCTTGCGGTCGCGCGCTTTCGAGACGGCCTTCAGTTCGGCGCGCTCGACGGCGTTCAGTGCTGCCACTTCGTCGTTTTCCGGCGTGAATTCGCTCGGTTTGCGGCCACGGCGGCCCGGCACCTTGACGGTCGGCAAGAAGTAATTCGAGGTATCGATGGCGGCCAGGGCATCGGCGTCCGTGGTCTTGCTGACCACTTGCGCGCCGGTGATGATGGTCACGGGCGCCGCTTCAGGCTTGGCGCGCACGACTTTCGAACGGGCTGCCGTCACTACCTTGTTCGTGGCGGCGCTTTCGCTGACCTTGCGCGGCGCAGGCGCCGCCTTGGCGCTTGGCGCCACTTTGACGCTCGGCGTCTTGACGGGCGCAGCTTCCACGGCTTCGGCGGCGTCGGCCACGGGCGCGGCAACAGCGGCTTCCGCTACCGTTTCGGCCGGCGGCACGGCAGCCAGGCGCGAGCGGCTTTTCTTCACCACGGTGACGACGGTCGGCGCCGTCGTGACGGTGGCTTCCGGATTCGCTTGCGCATTATCGATGAAGTAAGATAAAGTCGTTTTGGGTACGGCAAGCGGCGCCGCGGCTGGGCGTGGCGCCTTGGCGGACAACGTTAAAGTTTTTGGCGTATTCTTCATGAGATATCTCTTAATGCGAGACCAGATGGTGTCGGCGCGAAGTGAATGATTCCACCTAAGCCTGCGAAACCGGACTCGATGGAGCGTATTGTTGCGGCTGCCGTCAAGGGCAGCGGCGCCTGTCTATCGTGACGTTCATAGCCCGCGCATCCGGCATGAGGAGCGCGGGGCCGAAGCCGGGTCAGATAAATAAGCGATGTACATTGCGGAATGAAAAAAAGCCCGTACCAGAACGGGCTTGAATCTATTGTTGTTCAGTGAAGACACAGCGGAGAGCAAGATTATGCACGAAGGCCCGTTATCTGAATAATTGATAAGTGGAATAACCGATATCAAAAATATCAATAATGGTGGCCCTGCGCCGCACTGCTCCTATCCCCTGCACACCTGAGCCAGACCTTCAAAAACAGGGTCCAGTCATCAGCGCAAGCCGACATTATACACATTTCCCGTATTTCGCGCTGTGCCGGCTGTAGTGCGAACCCGCTTATCGCAGGTCAAGTTGCCAAAAAAGACAATGCACTTGCCTGTGGCGCGTGCTATGCTCCCCTTTTATAGCCCAACCAATGATGTCGATGACCAGCTCCACGCCAGACCAGCAAGCCACCACTCCTGACACGCCAGTCGATGCAGCCCCAGCGGCGGCACCGGCCGCAGCGACCACGCCGGCGCCTGCCGGCCTGACCGCGCGCGCGCTGCTGAAACAGTTCCAGGAGCAATTCCCGCCATTCCGCGATTGCCTGCCCTTGTCGATCGGTATCGACAAGCAGATCCTCGCGCGCCTGCCGGACCTGGACCGCAAGCTGATGCGCACGGCGCTGGGCATCCACACGGGTTCGCTGCGCTACCTGCGCGTGATGGAAAAAGCCAAGGTACGCTACGACCTCGACGGCACCGCCGGCGCGGAAGTGACGCAAACCCACCGCGACCACGCCACGCAAGTATTGCAGCAGCGCTTCAAGAAGGAAGCCGAGCGCAAGAAAGCCGAGCGCGATGCCGCGGCCGCCGAAGAAGCGAACCGTTTGCGCCTGGAAAAACTGAATCAGCTGACCGCGAAATTCTCGCGCAAAGGCTGATCCGGTTTCATGGACACAGCTGCCGCACCGCCACTGCCCCCCTATCAAGGCATTGCACTCGACCACGTCAAGCTGGTACGCACCAGCGATGATGCACAGGCGGCCATGGCCGCCTTGCTGGCAGCGGACGCCATCGGCTTCGATACGGAATCGAAGCCGACCTTTGTGAAGGGCGAATCCTCCACGGGACCGCACCTGATCCAGCTGGCCACCGACGACATCGCCTACCTGTTCCAGGTGGGCAGCACGCCGGCGCCGGCCCTGGCCGAACTCAAGGCCATCCTCGAATCGACCACCACCCTGAAGGTGGGCTTCGGCCTGTCCGACGACGTCAAGCGCCTGCGCAACAAGCTGGGCATCGCCCCGGCCCAGGTGCTCGACCTGTCCGTCGCCCTGCGCGGCGGCCAGCGCAACGATCTGGGCGCGAAGACGGCCGTGGCCAAGTTCTTCGGCCTGCACCTGCAGAAATCGAAAAAGATTTCCACCACCAACTGGGCCACGTCGCGCCTGACGGAAAAGCAGATCCTGTATGCGGCCGACGATGCGCAAGTGGCCCTGCGCGTGTACCGCCGCTGGATCGCCGACGGCGGCAAGGTCGCGCCGCAAAAAGCCCCGCGCGCCAGCACGCCGCCAGCCCCGCCGCCTATCGCCGCCTGAGCCGGTGCGCCTTCCTGCAGCATGAGCAAGAGCAAGTCCATCGGCACCACGCTTGACGCGATCGCCGCCGCCGAACAGGCGCTGGGGCGGCAGCTGCCCGCATCCCATGTGCAATGGTTATTGGAGAACAATGGCCGCGCGCTGGGCGCCTTGAGCGTGTTTCCCGTCTACGACGCGGCCAATGCGCGCAAGACGTGGGAATCGATAGCACGCCATTACCGCGAAGGCTGGCAGGAATGGCTGGAGAATGCGGGGACAGGCGACGAGGCCGGCAGCCTGCTGCCCTTCGCCCAGTTCGGCACGGGCGATTACTACTGTTTTGATTATGCGCAAACGGGGCCATCGGGCGAACCCGTGGTCGTGCTGTGGTCGCACGAAACAGGCGCCACCACCGCGGTGGCGCCCGGCTTTGCCGCATTCCTCGCGCTGCCCGGTCGTCCGGGCTGACACCCGGCGGCCGGCACAGCCCTATTTGACGAGGCGCAAGGTCAAGGGATAGCGGTAAGTGACGCCATTGCTGGCCTTGACGGCCGCGACGATCGAGCACACCAGGTTGGCCAGCGCCACGATCCAGAACAGGAACAGGCCGATCAGCACGAACGACAGGATGAAGCAGGCGAAATACCAGATGATCAGGGTGATCTGGAAATTCAGCGCTTCGCGGGCGTTCTCGGCCGAGAATTTATCCGCATCATCTTTCTTGATCAAATAAATGATCAGCGGCGCCACCCAGCTGGTGAACAGGCCGCCAACGTGGGACAGAATGGCGATCGTCGTATCTTGCGTACGACCCACTTCCGGCTGCGTGTTATCCATTATGATTCCCATCATTAGTTATAGATACATCAATATAACAGTAATATTTCTTTTTGGAATGGAACACTTGCTGCCGCAAGGGACTTTTTTTTCGCCGCTATGCCGCCGCCAGCGCCAGCCGCCCCAGGGTGGCGATGGCTTCTTCCAGTTGCGCGTTCCACGGGTGGCCGTAATTGAGGCGGATGCAGTGGCGAAACGCGCGCGTGGCGGAAAAAATGGGGCCGGGCGCGATGCTGATGCCGGCCGCCAGCGCGCTGCGGTGCAAGGCCAGCGCGTCGATACCGGCAGGCATCTCCACCCAGACGAAATAACCGCCCTGCGGCCGCGTGACCCGCGTGCCGGGCGGAAAATGCACGGCGATGGCTTGCAGCATGGTATTTTGCTGCGCCGCCAGGGTCAGGCGCAGCTGGCGCAAATGGCGGTCGTAGCCGCCTGCCGCCAGGTAATCGGCCAGCGCCATCTGCAGCGGGATGGGCGCAGACAGGCTGGTCGTCAGCTTCAGGCGCTCGACCTGGCGCGCGTAGCGGCCCGCCACGGCCCAGCCCAGGCGAAAGCCGGGCGCCAGAGTCTTGGAAAACGAACTGCAATGCATCACCAGACCCGCGCTGTCATGGCTTTTCGTCAAGCCGGGGCGCTGCTTGCCGAAATACAACTCGCCATACACGTCATCCTCGATCAGCGGCACGCCATGGCGCGCCAGCAGTTCGACCAGCGCGCGCTTCTTTTCCGGCGACATCAGGCTGCCCAGGGGATTCTGGAAATTCGTCATCAGCCAGCACGCCTTGGGCCGGTGGCGCAGCAGCAATTCCTCGAGCGCCGCCAGATCGACGCCGTCGCGGGGACTGGTGGCGATCTCGACTGCCTTGAGTTCCAGCCGCTCCAGCGCCTGCAAACACGCATAGAAGCTGGGCGACTCGATCAGCACCGTGTCGCCGGGCCGCGTGACGGCTTGCAGGCACAGGTTCAGCGCTTCCAGCGCGCCATTCGTGATGACGATGTCGTCGCTGGAAACAAGCACCCCGTCGAGCTGGTAGCGCAGGGCGATCTGGCGGCGCAGTTCGGCATTGCCCAGTGATAAATCCGTGACCGTGCTCCACGGGTCGAGGCGGCGCATGCTGGCCGACACGGCCCGCGCCAGCCGTTCCATCGGGAACAGATGCGGGCTGGGAAACGCCGAGCCGAAGGGCACGATATCGCGCGCACCGACGGCGCCCAGCACTTCGAACACGAGGTCGCTGACATCGACCGTGGTGCTGGCGTCGAGCGGGCGGGAACTGTCCGGCTCGGGGGCCAGCGCGGCGCGCTGCGGCGCCACGTAGTAGCCGGAGCGGGGCCGCGAGACGATCATGCCGCGCGCTTCGAGCAAATAATAGGCCTGGAACACCGTCGACGGGCTCACGCCCCTGCGCGCATGCTGCTGGCGCACGGAAGGCAACTTATCACCAGGCAACAACAGCTGCGTGCTGATCATGGCGGCGACTTCTTCCGCCAATTCCTCATATCGTTTCAACCCTGCTCCTCAAACTGATCCGTAGTTTTATTGCACAACTGATCCTGTCACAGTGACAGCACCCGTTATATGCTAGGGTAACAACATCCGGGCAGCAACACCGGCACGCCATAATCGACCGACGAGACAGGTTACTTTTCCATGCAACTCTCCATGCTACTGCATTCCCCCCTCGTGCCGGTGCTGACCCTGGCTCTGGCCGTCGCACTGCCCGGCACGGTGCTGGCCGCGCCCGCCGCCATTTCAGCCAGCCACGACAGCCTGGAACAGCGCATCAAGGCGTGCACGGCCTGTCATGCGCAAAAGGAACGCCACGACGCCTTCTTTCCCCGCATCGCGGGCAAGCCGGCCGGCTACCTGTACAACCAGCTGCTGAACTTTCGCGAGGGACGGCGCCAGTATCCGATGATGAACTATATGGTGGAACACTTGCCTGACGATTACCTGCGCGAGATTGCCGACTATTTTGCGGCGCAGCACCCTGCCCCGCCGCCTGCCCAGCCCAGCAGCGCCGGCACGACGGCCCTGGCGCGGGGCAAGCAGCTGGTGCTGCATGGCGATGCCGGCAAAAAAATTCCCGCCTGTATCGCCTGCCACGGCCAGCAGCTGGCCGGCGTGGCGCCCGCCATCCCCGGCTTACTGGGCTTGCCGCGCGACTATATCAACGCCCAGCTGGGCGCGTGGAAGAACGGCATCCGCCGCGCCCACGCGCCCGACTGCATGGCGCAAGTGGCGCAGCGCCTGTCCGACGCGGACGTGGGCGCCGTCTCGGCTTGGCTCGGCACGCAAGTGGCCAGCGCCGACGCGCGTCCGGCCGCCAGCATCGCCCTGCCCCTGCCGCTGCATTGCGGCGGCGTGCCCGGCTCCAGCGCGCAGGTGGCGCCATGAAAAAATGGATGCTCGCGGCCGCCATCGTCGCCATCGGCGCGGCCGGCGCCAAATTCCTGCTGTGGCCGGCGGACGACGTGGGACCGCCGGCCACCGCCAGCACCCTGAGCCAGGAACAGCTGGTCGCGCGCGGCGCCTACCTGGCCAAGGCGGGCGACTGCATGGCTTGCCACACGACGCGCGGCGGCGTGCCCTACGCGGGCGGCCGGGCCTTGCAGACGCCGTTCGGCAAGGTGCTTTCGCCCAACATCACGGCCGACAGGGAAACAGGCATCGGCAGCTGGACGGCCGACGATTTCTGGCGCGCCATCCACAACGGCAAGTCGAAGGATGGCCGGCTGCTGTATCCGGCCTTTCCCTACACCAGCTACACCAAGGTACGGCGCGAGGATAGCGACGCCCTGTACGCGTATTTCCAGAGCGTGCCGCCGCACCGGCAAGCCAACCAGCCGCACGCGCTGCGCTTCCCCTACAACCAGCAGATCGCGCTGGCCGCCTGGCGCGCGCTGTATTTCAAACCGGGCGTGTACCAGCCGCTGACGGGCAAAAGCATGGAATGGAACCGCGGCGCCTACCTGGTGCAGGGCCTGGGCCACTGCAGCGCCTGCCATAGCAGCCGCACGACCCTGGGCGGCAGCGACGACGGCCTGTCGGGCGGCCTGATCCCCGTGCTGGGCTGGTATGCGCCGTCGCTGACGTCGGATGCGGAAGCGGGCCTGGGCGACTGGGACACGGCGCATATCGTGGAATTGCTGCAAACGGGCGTGTCGCCACGCGCCACCGTCTTCGGCCCCATGGCGGAAGTGGTGCGGCAAAGCTTGCAGCACATGAGCAATGCCGACGTGCAAGCGATGGCCGTCTACCTGAAAAGCCTGCCCGGCCCCGCGCAGCCCGCGCAACAGGCGCCGCGCGACACCTCTGAGCAAGCCCGGCAGCAACTGGCGCTGGGCGCGAAACTGTATGAGGCGCAATGCGCAAGCTGCCACCAGGCCGACGGCAAGGGCGTGCCGCCCGGCTACCCGCCGCTGGCCGGCAACCGCGCGCTGACGACGGAGTCGGCCGTCAACGCCATCCGGCTCGTGCTCAACGGCGGCTTCGCGCCCGGAACAAAAGGCAACCCGCGCCCCTACAGCATGCCGCCGTTCGGCCCCGTCATGGATGATGCGGAAGTGGCGGCCGTGGTCACGTACCTGCGCGCCTCGTGGGGCAATGACGCGCCGGCCGTGTCGGCCCTGGAAGTCAATAAATACCGCAGCGTGCCGCTGGAGTAGCGCGCCTGAAAAACGTCCATGGCGGCGTTGCATCTCCTTGCCCTGAACGTTTTGCCGGCGCGCATACGAAAAAAACCGGCCAGCGCCGGTTTTTTCACGTCACGCAGCAGTTCTCAGCGGAACTTGCTCTTGTGACCCGTCTTCAGGTCCAGCGCATAACGCACGCCGTTGTCCGTCAGCATGACTTCATCGGGCGGCTCTTCGCCGGCCAGGGCGCCGTCGATCAGGGGCAAGCCTTCGCCCTTGCGCATCAGGTCGTCGCAGCGCTCGTACACGTTGACGCACCCCGTGGACGCCATCAGCGATTGCACAATGGCCACTTTCCACGCATCGACGCCGCCCGCGTTGAATTCGCAGATCAGATAGCCTTGCACGCCGCCGAACAGCTGCACCACCAGGCCGGGCAAGCCCTCGTCTTCGCCCTTGATCAGGGTCAACAGCTGGTTTTCGCCCGCCTTCTTGATGGCAGATAATTTTTTCTCGATGGCGGCCTTGACGCGGCGCTTGATCAGCGCGTGGTCGACCGGTTCGTCTTCCTTGAAGCTCCAGATGCGCGCGCGGATCTGCGACTTCGAATTGTAGGCGGCGCGGGCGATGAATTGCTTGGACGAGCTTTGCACGATGGCCGTCGAGCCGGGCTTCATTTTTTCCTGCGGCTTGCCTTCGACTTTTTCAATCGCGGACGCGTAAATCCACGATTGGCCCAGCAAGCTCTTTTCCTTGCCCTGTTTGATGGTGATGATCAGCATGTAATTCCAGTAGTGTGACCGGCGCGTACCGGTCGTCGTATATCCAATACCGGCATGATACCTCATGCCATCCTGTCGCATCCTCCTGCATTCCATGCCGCTGCTGGCGCAGTCTGTCGCAGCGCGCTACGCAGGCGCGGCCGGCTGGCATACCATGCAAGTATACCAATTCCAAACAGGGAGCAAGAATGACACCGACACTTTTCCACCCACGCCATGCCCGCGCCGCCACCGTCCTGCTGCTGGCCGCCTGCGCGCTGGCCCTCCCGGCCGTGCCGGCGCTGGCCTCGCCGCTCGACTGGATTTCCGGCAACAGCATCCAGGGCAGCGGCAAGCTGCAAAAGCAGACGCGCGAAGTCGGCAATTTCCATGCCGTGGCGCTGAACGTGCCGGGCACGGTCGAATTGCGTATCGGCAACACGGACAGCATCACCATCGAGGCCGACGACAATATCCTGCCGCTGATCGAGACGGCGGTGGAAAACGGCACCTTGCGCATCCGCCCCGCCAAGCGCAACGCCAACTTCCGCCAGAGCAGCCTGAACATCGTCATCCAGGCGCGTCAGGTGGAACGCATCAGCGTGGGCGGCTCGGGCAACATCACGGCCACGGGCTTGCGCGCCGAGAATCTGCGCTTCGACGTGGGCGGCTCCGGCTCGATCCACGCGCGCGACCTCGACAGCCGCCAGGTTTCCATCGCCATCGGCGGCAGCGGCAACTTCAAGGCCAGCGGCAAGACGGAGCAACTGACGGCCTCGATCGGCGGCTCGGGCAATATCCAGGCGGGCAAGCTGGCCGCGCGCGACGTGCAGGTGAGCATCGGCGGCTCGGGCGAGGCGCAAGTGTGGGCCAAGGATGACTTGACCATCAGCATCGGCGGCTCGGGCGAAGTGAGCTACTACGGCGACCCGCGCATCAGCCGCAGCATGCAGCGTTCGAGCAGCATCAAGCGGCTGGGCGCGGCGCCGAATTAAGCCCCCGCAATGACAAAAGCCCGGAGCGATCCGGGCTTTTTGCGTTTCAGCCAGGCTACATCAGCGGGCCGGCTTCACCGGTTCGCGGTCGATCAGGACCGTGTTGACGCTGTCCGTCAGCCAGATCTGGCCATCCTGGATCGTGCATTGCAGCTGCATCGTGCGCTGCGCCAGCTTGCTCATGTCTTGCGCCGCTTCCGACGGCAAGTTGATCACGGTCAAGTTCTTCGCCCGTTCCAGCTTGTTCGCGATCTGCTTCCACCAGATGTGGCTGGTTGCGCCATAGCTGTAGACGATGACCTGTTCCGAACGGCCGCACGCCTTCAGGATGCGCTTTTCGTCCGGCTGGCCCACTTCGATCCACAGCTGGATGGCGCCCGTCAAGTCTTTCTGCCACAGGTCGGGCTCTTCCGTGTCGAACAGGCCCTTGGTAAACGTCAGCGCCTCGTCGGCGTGGATGGCGAACGCCAGCAGGCGCACCATCATGCGCTCGTCCGTTTCGGACGGGTGGCGCGCCAGGGTCAGCGCGTGATCCTGGTAGTAATTGCGGTCCATGTCGGCGATCTGCAGATCGGCTTTGAAAATTGTTGCTTTGAGGGCCATCGTGTTTCTGTCTCGGTAAAGTGAATTGTGAAGTCGGTATCAGCGGAAAACCACGGTCTTGTCGCCATTTTTCAGGATGCGGTGCTCGACGAACCATTTCACGGCGCGCGCCAGCACCACGCACTCGACGTCGCGGCCGATGGCCGTCAGGGTTTCCGCATCCATCGCATGGTCGACGCGCTCGACGTCCTGCTCGATGATCGGGCCTTCATCCAGGTCGCCCGTGACGAAATGGGCCGTCGCGCCGATCAGCTTGACGCCGCGGTGATGCGCCTGCGCATACGGCTTGGCGCCCTTGAAGCTGGGCAGGAAGGAATGGTGGATATTGATGGCGCGGCCGTCGAGCGCCTGGCACAGGCCGGGCGACAGGATCTGCATGTAGCGCGCCAGCACCACCAGGTCGATCTTGTGCGTGTCCATCAAGTCGATGATCTTCGCTTCCTGCGCCAGCTTGGCCGCTTCCGGCGCGCCGGTGGCCAGCGGCAAGTGGTGGAACGGAATATTGTAGCTGGCCGCCAGCTGGTAGAACTCCATGTGGTTCGACACGATGGCGGGAATTTCCACGTTCAGCAAGCCGCTCTTGTAGCGGAACAGCAAATCGTTCAGGCAATGCCCGATCTTCGACACCATCAGCATGACGCGCGGCTTGACGCGCGCATCGTGCAGCTGGCCGTGGAAGGGGCCGTTCAACTGCATGGCTTGCGACAGATCGGCGAAGTCGCTGCGCAACTGGGCGTCGCTGACGGCGCCGTCTTCCAGCGCGAAATGCACGCGCATGAAGAACAGCTGGGATTCCTGGTCGCCGAACTGGGCGGAATCGAGGATGTTGCAGCCGCGTTCGGCCAGGAAGCCGGACACGCGGTGCACGATGCCGCGCTGGTCCAGGCAGGACAGGGTCAGGATGTATTCGGGATGCGTCATGGTCGCGGAATAAAGCAAAAAAAGTGGGCTATGCTCGGCTCAGCCACGCGCGCCGGCCATCGGCTGCGCTGCCGCGAGCCGGCTATTGTCGCACGGCCGGGCCAGTCAACCCGCATTTTCCACACAAGCAGCATGGCTGCCGGCAGCGGCAAGCCGATTCACGTTCATTTGATCTAACACAAAGTCATCGCATTTTTCCGCCTGCCAGGCGCCATTCCCCCGCCAAACAGGCAGCTGGCGTGGAACCTGGCACGCCATCCGGCGTCTATCCCTTTGCTTGTTTCACCATACGCCGCATCCGGTGCACCGGGTGTTTCCTGGATCCGTTTTTCATTGAGGTAGAACATGTTCACAAACAGTATTTCCCCCAGTTTCAGCCCCGCCCTGAAGTCCCACCTGGAGGCCCAGTGCAATTTCGCCACGGAACTATCGCGCAAGCTGGTCGATACGGCGCAGCAACTGAGCGAGCTGCATCTGCGGCTGGCGCAAGACTTGCTGCAGGAATGGAGCAGCGCCAGCCAGCAACTGCTGTGCGCGCGCGACACGGGCGAGTTCATGTCGCTGGCCGCGGCCCAGTTGCAGCCGAGCAGCAACAAGCTGCAGCAGTACCAGCAGCAGCTCGGCAACCTCGTCGCCAACGCCAATGTCGAAATGAACCGCACGGCAGAGAACCACCTGCCCGAAGCGAGGCGCACGGCCGTAGCCTTCGCTGACGAAGTGGTGCGCAAGACGGCCGAGGAAACGGAAAAAGCCACGCAGCGCCAGCGTGAAATGATCGAAAAGATGCACGCCACGGCCCCCAGCAATGGCGCCGGCCGCAGCCGCGATACCGGCAGGCCATCCGATCAGGCGCATTGAGCACTTGAATTGACCACTTGACCCCACTCGACAGCAAGGAGAGCGACATGGCTAGCAATCAAGGTAATGAACAGGGCAAAGGCGCTGGCAGCAGCCAGAAAGCCGGCGAATCGGGCAGCGGCAAAGGCCCGAGCAAGCGCGGTTTCGCCGCCATGAACGAGGAACAGCAACGCGAAATCGCCAGCAAGGGCGGCCAGGCAGCCCATCAAAAGGGCACGGCGCATGAATTCGACTCGGAAGAAGCGCGCCGGGCCGGGCAAAAAGGCGGCGAAGCCGTCAGCCGCAACCGCGAACACATGGCGGAAATCGGCCGCAAGGGCGGCGAAAGCCGGCAATCGGCCCAGCGCGCCAATGAAAACCGCAGCGGCACGGCCGCGCGCAGCGGCGGCACCGAGCAGGGCCGCCCCGGCCGGCAAGGCGGCAAGGACGAAGACGACAAGGGCGGAGCAGGCGGAGCGGGCTGAGCGGGGCAGGCCGGGCGGCCCCTGCGGCGCGCGGCCTGATGCAGGCAGGTAGGCAGGGGCGGCCCTGGCAGCCCGGGTAGCCCCGCGCAAGGGCTGGCGCAGCGCGGGGGGCGGCGGTATGGTACATTCTCGCCTTACCGACACCTCCGCGCCACGCCCCGCCCTTCCCCGCATGCAGCCATCCCTGAAATACCTGAGCGCCTATTCCGAACAAACGCAAGCGCAAGTGCAGCAACTGATCGCGCAAGACAAGCTGGGCGACGTCCTGTTGAAACGCTATCCGAACGCGCACGATGTACGCAACGACAAGGCTTTATACCAGTATGTGCAGGACTTGAAGAATGAGTTCCTGCGCAATGCCGAGCCCATCAACAAGGTGGCGTTCGACAGCAAGATCCATGTGATCCAGCACGCGCTGGGCTTGCATACCTCGATCTCGCGCGTGCAAGGTGGCAAGCTCAAGGCCAAGCATGAAATCCGCGTGGCCACCATGTTCAAGGAAGTGCCGCTGGAATTCCTGCGCATGATCGCCGTGCACGAACTGGCGCACGTGAAGGAAAAGCAGCATGACAAGGCGTTCTACAAGCTGTGCACGTATATGGAACCGCAATACCACCAGTACGAATTCGACGTGCGCCTGTACCTGACCCAGCTCGACCTGTCCGGCCAGCGCCTGTGGTCATGACATCCACATAACAACAATGCCGCCCCGGACATCCATTGGGCGGCATTGTTGGTGTGGGTCAGAGTAGCCGCCCGGCAAGACGGGCGGCTCATGACGCATGTGCCGGCGGGACCGGCAGCGTGCTCAAGCTCAGGCGGCGTTCTTGCGGCGGCGCAGGAAGGCCAGCAAGCCCAGTCCGCCCAGCATCATGCCGTAGGTGGCCGGTTCCGGCACGGCGCTCACGCTGGCGGCGATATTATCGACCTGGAAGGTGTGCAAGGCGCCCTCCTGCCACGTTGCCGACAGCAGGTTGTTGAAACCCGTGAACGTGTAATCGCTGAAGTTGTGGCTGCCATCGAGGCTGAAGGTCTGGGTCACCGTGCCGCCGCCCACCTGATGGCCGAAGAACGTCACGTCGTAGGGGCCAGGCAAGCTCACGAAGTCAGCCAGACGGATCGAGCTCAGCGAGAAAGCGGCGCCATCGGTACGGCTCAAGGTGGTCGTCGTCAGCACGGTGGCGCCAAGACCGGCCGAGCCGGCATAGGCAAAGTTGCTTTGATGTGCGGAACTCAACAGGCCCAGGAAGCTGCTGTCGAAATCGTAGCCGCCTTCGGAATAGGAATCGAAGACGGAGCCGAGAATGCCGGGTTGCTCCAGCGCATCAAATCCGATGATGGTAGTTTGTGCATGGGCGCCGCCGGCGGCGAGAATGGCGGCGACGGCAGTCGCGCGCAAGAGAGTCATTGGTTTCACAATAGTATCCTTTCAAGATGATGAAGTAGCGAGGTTGTGGCAACTTGCAATATCTAGGCGTCGTAGCGGGAAACGGGAGGCGCCTCGCTGGGTGTCCGACATGCCTGTCTTTTGAACAATTGCAGTAGAACACATTCATGCATAAAAAGCATCTTCATTTTCAAAAAAACATGCTATTAGAGAAATATTCTGGCTATATTTATATTAATTAATTAATTGATCTTGATCAATTTTCCCGCACAGAAATAAAAAAGCCATGCATTTCACAATGCATGGCTCTGGATGAGACTTCACAAAGAAGATTTACGGCGCACTATCCTTCAACCGCTGCACCAGGGCCGCAGGATCGGCGTCGGCGTTCAGGAACGCCGCGTGCTGCGGGCGGATGAAGCCCTGCTCCTTGCCGTTTTGTACGAAAGCGATCAAGCCGTCATAAAAACGGTCGACATTGAGCAAGCCGATGGGCTTGGCGTGCAAGCCCAGCTGGGCCCAGGTGAGCATCTCGAACAGCTCTTCCAGGGTGCCATAGCCGCCGGGCATGGCAATGAAGGCGTCGGACAGGCTGGCCATCATCGCCTTGCGCTCGTGCATGTCCTTCACGATGAACTGCCGCGTCAAGCCCGTGTGCCCCACTTCGCGCTCGACCAGCTGGGTGGGAATCACGCCCGTCACCTCGCCGCCCAGGCGCAGCACTTCATCGGCGATCACGCCCATCAGTCCCACCTTGCCGCCGCCATACACGAGCGAGATATTTTCCGCCACCAGCACGCGCGCCAGTTCGCGCGCCGCCACGGCATAGTCCGGCGAGACGCCCGCGTTGGCGCCGCAATACACACATAAAGCCTTGATCACAGTATTCCCTACCCTTTCAATTCATCGATCGCCGCCTCGACCTCGAGGCGCTCCTTGGCGTCCAGTGCCACGCACTCGGCCGCCTTTTCATACAGGGCCAGCGCTTCCGCCAGCTTTTTCTTTCCGTCCAGCATATTCAAGGCGCGCGCATATTCGCTGTGCGCCAGCGCCGAATACGGCGTCAGGGCCAGCGCCGTCTTGAAGTGCTGGTAGCCATCTTCCTTGTTGGCGCCGTAGGTCAGGCCGCCTATCATGGCGCCGACCTTGTCGATAATTTCCGTATGATAAATCCCAAACGCGATATGCGCTTCCGCATGCATGGGCGCCACCGTCATCGTGCGGTCCAGGCTATTGCGCACGCGCGCGCCCATGCCCTGCGCCAGGGCCTTGACGACGGACGTGCCCAGCGCATAGCGGCCCAGGCTGTAGGCGTGCCAGTAGTAGCCGGCCGGGTTGTCCGGCTGCTCGCTCTGCTGGCGTTCGCAGCGCTCCGCCACTTCCTCGTACATGTCGAGTTTCCGGCTGTCATCCACTTCCAGGTGCGTGGCATAGATGCAAGTCGCCTTGTGCGCCACCGCATAGCCGGGCACGCCGACAGCCAGGCCCAGTTTCACGGCCCGCTCGAAGTCGCCCGCATGGAAGGCCAGCCACGCCTGCACCAGCGCCGGGTGCGTGGGAAAGGGTTCCACATCGCCCGCATGCAGGCGCGCCCAGGCCGCTTCCAGGGTTTGCGGGGTGTAGACATATGCTTCGTCCGGATAAGGAAATTGTTTCCAAGCCATATATCTCTCCTGTAAATGACGACGTGGCGCCAGCAGTCGCGTCAGTCGTTCTTGAGTTTGGTCACATACTCTTCCGACAGTTTGCGAAACAGCAAATGCGTTTCATTGCGCAAATACGGCCCGATCAGGGACAGCACCTGGTAACAGCCGCGCGCCAGCGCATCGGACATCGATTGCTGCTCGCTGTACTTGCGCGGGTTGCGCACATATTCGTACGACAGCCAGTAGGTGGCAACGACCACCATATTCGTCGCCATCGCGGCCACTTCCATGTCCGACGCTTCCAGCGACTGTTCGCTGCGCAAGTCTTCGCACAGCTGCGTGGCCACCTTGATCTTGTGCGCCAGGATCAGCTTGAAGTGCAATTCCAGCTTGCGGTTGCGCGACAGCAAATCGTTGAGGTCGCGATAGAAGAAGCGGTAGCGCCAGATCAGTTCGAACATCAGGTGCAAATACAGCCAGACATCCTCGATATTCGAGCGGCGCCCGTCGGGCACGGTCAGGATGCGTTCGATTTCCGCCTCGAACTGGACGAAGATGGAATTGACGATGTCGTCCTTGTTACGGAAGTGGTAATACAGGTTGCCGGGCGAAATGTTCATCTCTTCCGCAATCACGGTCGTCGTGATATTCGGCTCACCAAACTCATTGAACAGGCGCAGCGACAACTCCAGGATGCGTTCGCGGGTACGGCGTGGTGCTTTTTGTAGCATGGCGGGCAATCTCTCTGTGTTCTGCCTCAAGCATACCACCTAAGATAGCTGTAATGAAACACTCCGCCCCCGGGCGCCGGCGAAAAGCCCGGGCAAGAAAAAGCCTGCTCGCGCAGGCTGGAGGGATGCGGCACCGGCTCAGGCGGCCGGCGCTTTTTTCTTCGCCGCCGGTCTCGCCGCCGGCTTGCTCGCCGGCTTGCTTGCCGGCTTGCCTGCCGCTTTGCTGGCCGGCTTGGCCGCGGCCCGCGGCGCGCTCCGGGCTGCCGGCTTGGCCGGGGCCTTGACGACGATCGCTTTCGGCGCGGTTTTCAGTGCAACTTTCGGCGCCGCCTTCACGGCGGGCTTGGCCGCGGCCTTCGGCTTGGGCGCAGGCGCGGCCTGGGCCGACAGCGCCGCCACTTGCCGGCTCAAGGCCTCGATCTGCGCATGCAGTGCGGAAATATCCTGTTGCGTGGGCACGCCGATGGTGGCCAGCGCACGCGCGACACGCTCTTCAAACACCTGTTCCAGCTTGTCCCAGGAGCCGCTGGCCTGCTTGCCCACGCCATCGGCCAGCTTGCTGACACTGTCGCTGACGCCGGAAACCTTGTCTTCGGCGCGCTTCTGGAATTCCGTGCCTTCCTTCACCAGCCGGGAAAACACGCGTCCACCCTCTTCCTGCGCCTTGGCGAAGGCGCCCAGACCCGCTTGCCAGATCTGCTGCGCGGACGAGCGCACGGCGTTCGCCAATTCCTTGTCTTCCGCCAATTCCTTCAATTTCTTCACCATCGCCAGCTCCCGTCATATGAAAGGCCATGCCACTTCATGGATACTTTTTATTCTAGTGAGCAAAACTAGAGACGGGAGTCTAATCCGATAGAAAGCTGCCTCGGAAGGTGCGCCAGCGCACGCAGTGGCCAGCGCCTAGGCCGCCGCCTTCACCTGGCCATGCAGCAGCTTGTGCAGGCGGAAGCCTTCGCGGATATTCTCGCGCAGCACGGCGCCTTTCCACGGTTTCGTGTAGAAGCGGTCGACGGCGCCGCGGTTGATGGCCGCCATAATGGGCGTCAGGTCGGCAAAGGCCGACAGCATGATGCGGAAGGTGTCGGGACACAGGTGCTTGACCCGTTCCATGAATTCGGTGCCGCTCATGAGCGGCATGCACTGGTCGCACAGGATCACCTGCACCTTGTGGCGCGCCAGGATGTCGAAGCCTTCGGCGGCCGTCTGCGCCGTGAGGATGCGGTAGCCGTCCTGCGCCAGGAAGTCGCTGAGCACGTCGAGCATGAACACATCGTCGTCGACGATCAGCAAAGTTTGCTGCTCTTCGCCGGCGGCATCCTCAGGCGCCTGCAGCAACTTGCCGCCCATCAACATCTGCTCGAATTCCTCGTGCGGCACGGGGCGGCTGAAATAATACCCCTGCATCTCGTCGCAGCCATGGCGCCGCAAATAAGCCAGCTGCGCATCGTTTTCCACGCCTTCGGCGATCACTTCCAGCTTCATGCTGTGCGCCATGCTGATGATGGCCAGCACGATGGCCGCGTCGTCCGGATTGCTGGTGACTTCGCGCACGAAGGCGATGTCGATCTTCAGCTTGTCGATGGGAAAGCGCTTCAGGTAGGCCAGGCTGGAATAGCCGGTGCCGAAATCGTCGATGGAAATCTGGATGCCCAACGCCTTCAGGTTGCGCAGCACGGCGATGGTTTCCTCGGCGTTCGACATCAGCGAGCTTTCCGTCAGTTCCAGCTCCAGCAGTTCGGGCGCGATTTCGTATTTGCGGATGGCCTTGAGCACCTCCTCTTCCAGGCCGCCGACGAAAAACTGGATGCCCGAGACGTTCACCGACAGGTGCACGGGCCCGATGCTGCTGGCGCCCCACTCGCTGATCTTCTTGCACGCTTCGTCGAGCACCCAGTTACCGACGCGCACGATGAGTCCCGTTTCTTCCAGCAGGGGGATGAACAGGGCCGGCGAGACCATGCCGTGGCCGGGACGGCGCCAGCGTATCAGCGCTTCGGCGCCGCTGATGCGCCCCGAGATGATATTCACCTTGGGCTGGAAGAACAGCACGAATTCCTCGTTGTCGATGGCGCGCCGCAGGGCGTTTTCCATGTCCAGCCGCGCCATCGACTGCGCATTCATTTCCGCCGTGAAGAAGCGGAAGGCGTCGCGGCCCGCCTCCTTGGCGCGGTACATGGCCGTGTCGGCATATTGAATCAAGGTGTCCGCATCGACGCCATCGTCGGGGTACACGGAAATGCCGATGCTGACCGTTACCGTCACTTCATGGCCCTGCAAGTCGAAGGGCTTGCGCATCGCCTCGCGCACCTTGTGGACCACGCCCACGGCATGCTGGGCGCCGTCGGGCAGCACCAGGATGGTGGCAAATTCGTCGCCGCCAAAGCGGCCGATGGTATCGCGCACGCGCAGGCAATCGACCAGGCGGCTGGAAAACTGGCGCAGCAGGTCGTCGCCGATGGTGTGGCCCAGGGTGTCGTTGATATTCTTGAAACGGTCGATATCCATGAACAGCACGGCCACGGCCCACTGGTGTTCGGCCGCCTGGGCCAGGGAATGGGTCAGCGAGACGTAGAACTGGCTGCGGTTCGGCAAGCCCGTCAAGGTGTCGAAATGGGCCAGCTTCATCAGGCGCTGCTCGGCATCCTTGCGTTCGGTGATGTCGCGCGCCACAGCCACCAGGATCCAGCTCTGCCCCGAGCGCAGGGTGCGCCGCTGCACTTCCACCGACAGCGGCGAGCCGTCCTTGCGCTGCAACTGCAATTCCGTCATCGGCCCGCCCTGGTCGCCGGCCAGCAGCTTGTTGTACAGCTCTTCCAGCTGGGATTCGCCGTCGTGCGCGCGGCCAGGCCCCACGCGCAGGAAATCCTCGCGCTCGAAACCGAGCATGCGGCAAGCCGTCTGGTTGACGTCGACGAAGCACATGCCGGCGCGGTCGACGAGGAAAATCGCGTCGGCCGTGGCGTCCATTGCCAGGCGGAAGCGGCGCAAGTCTTCATCGAGGCGGATGCGCGCCGCCATGTCCAGGGTCAGCTGCTCGTGATGGCGCTTGATCTCGTCGTACAGCAGCAGGTTGTCGTAGGCGACGGCGATCTGCGCCGCCACCGTGGCGGCGACCCGCTCGTCGACTTCGGAAAATTCAGTCGCCCCCAGCTTGTCGACCAGGTACAGCCAGCCGTGGCTGCGTTCGCGCGAGGCGATGGCCACGCCCAGGAAGGAGTGCACGGGCGGGTGCGTGTCGGGCAAGCCCAGCGCGCCGGGGTCGCCCTTCAAGCCATTGACCCGGTAGGGCTGGCGCTGCTCCAGCAAGCGGTTCAGGATGCCCGTGCGCGGCGCGCTGGCGATGCGCTCGAGGTTTTTCTCGGCGCCGCACGAGGAAAAATAGCTGAGCTTTTCGGCGCCCTCTTCCAGCACGCCGATGCAGGCGTACTTCGAGACGCAGATATTCTGCGCCACCTTGCAGCCCGCCTCGATCAGGGCGCGCGGATCGCGTTCGGCGCCCAGCTCGATGCCCAGCTCGATCAAGGCCGTCAGGCGCAGGCTGACCGCCTGCAGGCTCGACAGCGAACGCGACAGGCGCTCCGTCATGACGCCCAGGTCTTCGGGGATGGCGGCCTGGCCCTCGCGCTGGCTGGCCAGCTGCGAAATCTGCTGGCTGCTCGATTCGAGTTCATCGAGATAGCCGCTGACCTGGTGCTCGATGCCCGCCAGCTTGCCCGCGGCGGGAAGCGCCGCGCCGCCGGCGTCCGGCGCAGCCGGCACCTGTGCCGCCGCCGGCATCAGCCCCAGCGCCTCGTTGACGGTGCGCACGATGACCTCGGGGTCGGACGGCTTGGGCAGCACCCAGCGCACGCCACACGCCTGCGCCAGCAGGATCGCTTCCTGCTCGCGGTAGGTGGCCGTATAGAAGATGATGGGCACGTCGGTCAGCGCGGGGTCGGCATGCACGCGCGTGACGAATTCGTAGCCGTCCATGTTCGGCATGAGGATGTCGGAAATGATCAGGTCGGGCCGCTCGGTGCGCAGGATTTCCAGCGCGTCGGCGCCATTCGCCGCTTCCAGCAGGCGGTGGCCGCCGTAACCCAGCAGCGCGGTCAGGAACTCGCGGTTCAGCACATGATCATCGACGATCAGGATGGTGGCTATGTCGTTTTTAACTGGCGTCGACGGCGCCCCGGGTAAAAAAGACTCCAGCTCCGCGACGAAAAGGTCGGGCTCGATCGGCTTGCCGATGTAGCCATTGAAGCCCGCCTCGAGCAGGCGTTCGCGGTCGCCCACCATGGCCAGCGCCGTCACGGCCAGGGCCGGGATCGCGCGCAGCCGCGGGTCTTTCTTCAGCTCCGCCACCACGCCGTAGCCATCGAGCTTGGGCAAATGCACGTCGCAAATGATCAAGTCCGGCAATTCGCTGCGCGCCATGCGCACGCCCTCTTCGCCGTCATAGGCTGCCAGCGGCGTGTACCCGAAGGCACGCAGCAAATACACCATCAATTCCATATTGGTGGCGTTATCTTCAATAATCAGGATACGTGCGGACAATTAGCGCCCCCAATAAAAACTGCATGGACTCATTTTCCGCCTGCGTTCAACTTTCCGCATGCGCGGCTAACATAACAATCCTATAACATCTTGCCATACATCCAGAAAAATATCTGTGCGCAGGGTACCTGCAGAGCTTCGCAAGCGGCCTCGGGAACAAATTTCCGCCAGCGGTCTTCTGACGTTAGCTTAATACAGTACGCCAGTGGAAAACAGCATTTTCTGCCCGTGACGCTGTTAAACACGGGCAACAGCAGAGTCAAAAGAGACAGTCTTGCCATGCAGATAAAACACAACAGGATTCAGGCAAAACGGGGGGAAGATGGGGGCTGGGCGACTTCGGTCTTGATAGTAATTTCCTCCAACAGCTGACGCAGCACGCGCGCATCGCTGGCCAGCGCCACGTGGCCGATGCCGCCGAAGGCAAGATTGCGCGCGCCGGGCAAATGCGCGGAAGATTGCGGCGCGACAATATTATCGTGGTGCGAGTAAATCGAGGTGATCAGGGCGCGCGTTTCCGGCGTCTCGCTGGCGGCCAGCTGCGCCAGCCAGCCGCTGGGCGCGCCATGGATACGGCTCATCTGGCGCGCATTGGCGCCCGCCGCCACATTGGCCAGCGCCGTGCCGTGGTGCGGCGTGCCGATGGTGATGATGCGCGCCACGCGGGCCGCGCCGTAATGGCGCAGCCAGGCGCGCGCCACCAGGCCGCCCATGCTGTGGGCGACGATGATGGCGCGGTCGCTGCCCGTGCGGGCGCACAGCGCCGCGATGGCTTGCTCGACCTGCGGCACGAACTCCTCGATATCGGCGCCTATCGGTTCCAGGTCGACGCCGTCGTGCGCGATGCCGGCCCGCGCCAGCTGCCGGCTCAGCTGCGCCCAGTAGCCGCGGTTGCACACATAGCCGTGGATCAGCAGCACCGGCAAGCCCTGGCCAGCGACGGTGTCGGCAGCATGCAAACGCGGACGCAGCATGCCCCACGACGACGTCCACAGGGTGGCACGCAGCTCGCCCAGGAACAGCCGCGCGGCGCCCCCGGCACCCAATTGATATTCCGCCGGCACGGGGCTGCCAAGATGCCGGCTTTCCCGGAAATTGCGCGCCACGACCAGCGCGCGCACGGCCAGCAGCATGGCGCCCGCCAGCAGCAGGGCCAGCACCGGCGACGCGACGCCCCAGGCATGCATGGCCAGGTACGCCACCGCCAGCACGGCCAGTACTTGCAGCAGCATCAGCCACCTGAGGATGCGCGCGATCATGCCGTGCCTGCGACGGGAACGGGCGCCGGCTTGCCCGTCAGCTCCCGCGCCAGGCCGCTGGCCAGGCGCGCGGCCAGCGCATACAGCGTCAATTGCGGATTGGCGCCTATCGAGGTGGGAAACAGCGAGCCGTCGTGCACGGACAGGTTGCGCACGCCGTGGTAACGGCCGTCGGCGCCCGTCACGCCCAGGCGCGCATCGTCCGACATGGCGCAGCCGCCCATCACGTGGGCCGACACCACGCGCGCCAGCAGTGCCTTCATCGGCAAGGCGCCGATGGCCTGTTTCGCCTGCGCCCAGCTGGTGTAATGGCTGGCCAGCTCGTGCACGGGATACACGCTCCGCGCGCCGGCCGCGAACTGGATTTCCGCCATCGACAGCAGCGCGCGCCGCACGCCATCCCAGATGAAGGGCGTGAGCGGATAGTCGAGCACGGGCGCGCCGAAGCTGTCGATCGATACGCTGCCGCCCGCCGCTTCATGGTGAAAGCCGTCGCGCAGCAGCGCCAGCAAGGCGTGCGCATGGGGGAAGTCGCGCATGGTGCGCGCATGCTCGTCGCCGAAGCCGCCCATGGTGGTGGCCATCAGCAGCGGATGCAGGGGCGGCGCTTCGAGCTTGTAGCCGATGGGGCCATCGATGGGCGCCGTGTGCAGGAAATGGTCGGAATAAATCGTCTGCGGCGCGCCCGCATAGGCGTCGACGCGCTGCTTGAACAAACCCGCCGAAATCACCGTCGGATGCAAGAAGGTGCGCCGCCCCAGCAAGCCGTGCGGATCGGGCGCCTGCGAACGCAGCAGCAGCGCGGGAGAGTTGATGGCGCCGCCGGCCAGCACGAAGTGCCTGGCGCGCAAGGTGAGGCGCACGCCCGTGGGCGCCTGCCCGGCGGCATCGAGCGCCGTCACCTGCAGGCTGTCGATGCGCTCGCCCTTGAAGCTGAAACGCTCGGCGCGCGCGTGCACGAGCAGGCCCGCGCCCAGCGCCAGCGCCGAGGGGATCGTCGTCACCAGCATCGATTGCTTGGCGTTGGTCGGGCAACCCATGCCGCAGTAGCCGAGGTTCCAGCAGCCGTTCACATTGCGCCGGATGGCGGCCGTGGGAATGCCCAGCGCCGCGGCGCCACGCCGCAACAAGTCGTTGTTTTCATTCGGCGGCGCGGCCCAGTCGCTCACGTGCAGGCGTTTTTCCATCATGGCGAACCACGGCGCCATGGCGTCCACGGAATAGCCGGACAAGCCAAAATGCTTGCGCCAGTAATCGAGGGTGCCGGGCGGCGTGCGGAAGCTCGACGTCCAGTTGACGGTCGTCGAACCGCCCACGGTGCGCCCCTGCAAAATGTTGATGGCCTTGTCGCGCGTCTTGCGCGCGGCCGATTCCTGGTACAGCGCGGGATAGGCGTCCGCTTCGCGCATCTTGAAGTCGCGCGAAGACTTCAAGCCGCCCTCTTCGACGATCAAGACCTTCAGGCCGGCCAGCGCGAGGATTTCCGCCGTCACGCCGCCGCCGGCGCCGCTGCCGATGACGACAACATCCGCCTCCAGGGTGCGGTCGGCATTCAGGGTGCTGGCGTCGGTGACGTTCCAGCCGCCGGCCACGCCGATGGCGATGGGATCGGGTATGGGGGATGTGCTCATGGATGCCTTATGCGCTCAGTTCGGGCAGCGGTCCCGGATAGCCGATGGCGGCCCAGTGGGCGGCATCGGCATACCAGGCGCCGAGGATCAGGTCGTGCAGGGCCAGGTAGGCCGTCTGCAAGGTGGCCAGGCGGTGCGTGCGCCACGCCTGCAGGAAGGCCGCCACCTGGGCGGGGTCGGCTTCGCGCCAGCCATCTTTTACGCCGGCGACGAAGCGCCGCGCGGGCGCCAGCGCCAGCAGGCCGAACAAATCCTGCACTTCCTGCTGCGCCGCCAGCGGCAAGCCGCGGATGGCCGTGTCCACGCCGGCGATGGCGCCATCGAGCGCCGCGGCCCGCGCGGGGGTTTCCCGCGGCAGCGCGCTGCCCAGCATGGCCGGCACGATGGCGGCCAGCGCCGCGCGCG
This sequence comes from Janthinobacterium sp. SUN211, assembly GCF_030587315.1. Taxonomy (NCBI): domain Bacteria; kingdom Pseudomonadati; phylum Pseudomonadota; class Betaproteobacteria; order Burkholderiales; family Oxalobacteraceae; genus Janthinobacterium; species Janthinobacterium sp. SUN211. The sequence goes on from NZ_JAPWIC010000010.1 coordinate 86,575, forward strand.
CCGCGCCATCGAGCACGAAGCGGCCAGGGGGCGCCGGTCCGCGCACCAGCCGGTACGCGGCGCCGCCGGCGGCCAGCGCGCAGGCGCCGAGCACACCCAGTTTCAGAAACGATCTGCGTTGCATTGCCATGTCTCCCCTTGTTTTATACCGCCTTTTGCAGGCCAGTGTACGCCAAAGGCAGTGGGCGTTTGAACGCAAAAACTAGAGCGGAGAGTCTAGTTTTTGCGACTGAAACCACAGCAGCAGCATGGCCAGCAGCGCCGCCAGCGCGCCGCCGATGGCGATGCTGGGCAAGCCGAAGGCAACGATCAGCGCACCGCCCAGCGCGCCACCAAGCGCCGTGCCCGCATTGAAGGCGGCGATATTCAAGCCCGCCGCCACGGCGTCGCTGCCCGGGCAATGCCGCCGCGCCAGGCGCAGCAAACCCATGGTCGACAGAGTGACGAGGGCAAAGAACAGCAAGCCCAAAGTGCCGCACAGGGCCAGCATGGCCAGGGGATGGGCGCGCAGCAGATAAAAGGCCAGCAGATTGAGCGCCAGCGCGGCCAGGGCCAGCATGGTGGCGCGCAGCGCGTGGGGGCGGTCCGCGCACCAGCCGCCCAGCAGGTTGCCGCCGATGGCGCACGCGCCAAAGCACAGCATGGCGGCGCCCAGCCAGCCCGCATCGAGTCCGCCCAGCTGCAGCAAGAAGGGCGAGACATACGTGAAAAAACTGAAGGTGGCCACGCTGACCAGCGCCGCCACGCCGGCCGCCAGCAGCATGGGCGGTTGCAGGATGGCGCGCAGGCTGGCCAGGGCCGATACGGCCGCGGCCTGCTGGCGCGCGGCCGGCATGGCCAGGCGCAAGCCCGCGCCGCCGCACAGAGCCAGCACGCCGATCACTGCAAATACCCAGCGCCACGACGCGACGGCGCCCAGCCACGTCCCCAGCGGCACGCCGCCCGCCAGCGCCAGGGTCAGGCCCAGCCAAACGATGGACAGCGCCCGGCCCGCGCGCGACGGGTCGACCAGGCTGGTGGCCGCATGCGAGGCGATGGCCATGAACACGCCATGCGCGAGGCCGACGGCAAAGCGCACCCCCAGCAGCGCGCCCAGCGCCGGCGCGGCCGCCATGGCCACGCTGCCGGCCGCCAGCACGAGCATGGTGGCCACCAGCACCTGGCGCACGGGCCGGCGCGCCAGCAGGGCCGTCAGCACGGGCGCGCCGATGGCAGCCCCCAGCGCATATGCGGCGATGGCGCCGCCGGCCGCCGCCACGCTGGCGTGCAAGTCGCGCGCCATGGGCGTCAACAGGCCGGCGGCGATGAATTCGCACAAGCCGAAGGCGAAGCTGCACAGGGAAAGCAGATAAATGGAGAGTGGCAGCGCGGCGGACGGCAGCGCAGTGCGCGAGGACATGGTGGACATGGCAGTTCCTGACAATCAAAACGCCATGCTGGCCCCGCGATGACCATCTGTAAAATATCTTATTTATCTTGAAACGAGACGTTCAGAGTCTCAATGCGGGGAAAAGTGCCGCAATTGCGCCAGCAACCGCTCGCGCACGGGGGATGTGCGCTGCGGGTCCCACGCCATGTACAGGTCGAGCTGGCGCAGCGGCGCGGGCGCGCTGCTTGCCAGCGGCAGCATGACGACGCCCGCCGGCATGGACGCCGCCAAGCTGGCCGGCAGCAGGGCCGCACCAAAACCGGCCGCCACCAGTCCCAGCACCGTCTGCAAACGGCGCGCCTGCTGCGCCACCTGCGGCACGAAGCCCGCATGCAGGCACAGGCTGGCCAGCTGGTCGTGGAAACCCTGGCCCAGCTCGCGCGGCGAGGCGACGAAATCGTCAGCGGCCAGGTCCGCCAGGTCCACCCGCGCCTGGCCCGCACAGCGGTGGTTCAACGGCAGCGCCACGACGATGTCTTCGCCGGACAGGCGCTCGAGGCGCAGTCCCGGCGTGCTGCGCCCCGGCGCGCGCAGCAGGGCGACATCGACCTCGCCCCGTTCCAGCCACTCGACCTGCTGCTGCGTCGACGCTTCGCGCAAGGTGAATTGCACGGCGGGCGAGGCGGCGCGAAACGCGCGCAATGCCGTCAATACGTGGGCATACGGGGTGATGTGGATGAAACTGAGGCGCAAGTGGCCCTCGATGCCCTGCGCCACGCGGCGCGTGGCGGCCACGCCCTCTTCCAGGCTGGCCAGCACCTGGCGGGCCGTGGCCAGGAAAGCCGTGCCGGCCGGCGTCAGGCTGACCTTGCGGTTGGTGCGCTCGAATACGGGATAGCCGAGCGCTTCTTCCAGCCGCAATATCGCCTGCGACAACGGCGGCTGCGCCATGTGCAGCCGTTCGGCCGCGCGGCGGAAATTGAGTTCCTCGGCGACGGCAATGAACTGGCGCAGCAGCCGGGTTTCTATCATGGGCCTTTTTTCGCCACCGCCAGGATATGCCGCGCGATACCGCGCAGGATATTGACTTCTTCCGTTTCCAGCCCCGTGCGCGAAAACAGGCGTTTCAGCCTTGGCATGAGTTTTTTCGGGTTGTCGGCGTCGAGGAAATCGATGGCCACCAGCGCCTGTTCCAGGTGCGCGTACATGCCGTCGACCTGCGCCAGGCTGGCCGCGTCGCCGTGGAAACCGACGGGACTGGCGATTTGCCCGTCGCCGAGGGCCGCCACGCGGCATTCGTAGGCGACGACCTGCGCCGCCTGCGACAGGTTCAGCGAGGAATACTCGGGATTGGCGGGAATGTTGATCAGCACATTGCACTGCTCGACGATCTCGTTGGGCAAGCCGAAGCGTTCGTTGCCGAAGATGACGGCCGCGTGCAAGTCCTCGCTGGCCGCCAGCTGCGCGGCGATGGCGCGCGGTGCCGTGACGGGCGGCGAAAATTCGCGCAGCCGGGCCGAGACGGCCGCCGCGTAATTGCAGCCTTCGAGCGCCTCGGCGATGGAGCCGACGATGCGCGCGCCGGACAGAATATCCTGCGCGCCGCTGGCGAAAGCCACCGCTTCCGCATCCGTCAAGGCATCGGGAAAGCGGGGATTGACCAGCACCAGATCGGAAAAACCCATCGTTTTCATGGCCCGCGCGACGGCGCCAATGTTGCCGGATCGACTAGTTTCGACAAGAATAAATCGCAGGCGTTTGAAAAGAGACGTGTTGATTTCGGGCAGATTCATTTAAAATAGCGCTATTGCGCGGTATCGATACAGGAAATTTCGGGAAACGGAGTCACAAAACGCTGACTCCAGGCCGGGATTTTAACCACTTCGGCACCGCTCCGCTCTTTAATTCATTCTTGCACTCTATCGTACCGGCGCCGAAAGGCGACGCTGGGCGGTCGCGTGCTTTTAACGGAAGCTCACATGCACCCAATGCTCAACACGGCGATCAAAGCCGCCCGCCGCGGCGCCGCCGTCATCAATCGCGCCTCTTTTGACCTCGACCGCGTCGTCGTCACGGAAAAACAACATAACGATTTCGTCACCGACGTCGACCAGGCGGCCGAACAAGCCATCATCGAGGTGCTGTCCAAAGCCTACCCGGACCACGCGTTCCTGGCTGAGGAATCGGGAGCTTCCGCCAACTCGCACGACGAGAATGAATATCAGTGGATCATCGACCCGATCGATGGCACCACCAACTTCATCCACGGTTTCCCGCAATACTGCATCTCGATCGCCCTCGCGCATCGCGGCGTCGTCACGCAAGCCGTCATCTACGATCCGGTCCGCAACGACCTGTTCACGGCCACCAAGGGCGCCGGCGCCTACCTGAACGAAAAACGCATCCGCGTCACCAAGCTGGACCGTATCTCGAACGCCCTGCTGGGCACCGGCTACGTGGCCGGCAGCGCCCGCGCGCTGGACGAATACCTGAAGATGTACGCGATCATGGGCGAACGCAGCCAGGGCGTGCGCCGCGCCGGCTCGGCCGCGCTGGACCTGGCCTACGTCGCTTGCGGCCGCCTGGACGGCTTCTACGAAAAAGGCTTGAAGCCTTGGGATATCGCCGCAGGCGCCCTGATGATCACGGAATCGGGCGGCATCGTCGGTGAATTTTCCGGCGAATCGGACTACCTGTACAAGGGCGACGTCATCGCCGCCAGCCCGAAGATCTTTGGCCAGATGATCACCCTGCTGACGCCATTCGCCTGATTGCCAGGCGCGGTCTGACGTAAAAAAGCTGCCGGAGGCGACTCCGGCAGCTTTTTTTTCGCCCCGGCCAGTCTTCAGCTGCCGCGCATGGCCGGCAGCAGCACGCGGTAGATCTGCAGGAACGCCGGCCCCATCAGCACGACCATCAGCGACGGGAAGATGAAAAAGATCAACGGAAACAGCAGCTTGAGGGCGATCCTTGCCGCCGTTTCCTCGGCCCGCTGGCGCCGCTTGGTGCGCAGCTGGTCGGACTGCACGCGCAGCGACGCGGCGATGCTCGTGCCGAAGCGCTCGGCCTGGATCAGCAGTGTCACCAGCGCGTCCACGTCTTCCACTCCCGTGCGCAGGGCCAGGTTGCGCAAGGCCTTGTCCTTGGCGCTGCCGGCGCGCAATTCCAAGGTCACCAGTTGCAGCTCTTCGGCCAGGACGGCGCTTTTCAAGCCGATTTCCTGCGCCACGCGCGCCAGCGCCGCATCCATCGCCAGCCCCGCTTCGACACACACCGTCATCAGGTCCAGCGCATCGGGAAAGGTTTCGAACACTTCGCGCTGACGCTGTTTCAGGCAGTGCGACAGCCAGGCATTGGGCAGGTAGTAACCGAGGGCGGCGGCCGCGACCAGCCACAACAGCATATTGTGTCCGCCCTGGCGCAGCAGAAAATACGCCAGCAGCGGCAAGCCCACGAACAAGCCTGTCTTGGCCGCGTAAAACAGCGCAGGCGCGGCCTGGCTGCGCCAGCCGGCATGGACGAAGCGGCTGCGGATGGGCGAACTTTCCCAGCCCTCGTCCGGCAGCGACAGCCTGGCCAGCGGGCGCGTCAGGCTGACGGCGTGCGCCAGCCAGCGCCGCCTGGCATGGCGCCCGCTGTCGCCGCCGGCGCCCGCATCGCCCAGCGCCTGCAGCCGCTCCTGCACGGCACTGCCCGTGCACAGGCGCAACACCAGCAAGGCCAGCGCGAAAACAATCAGGAACAGCAGGCCCAGCAAGGCCAGCTGCGCCGTACTCATCGTGCTCATCGTGTCTGTTCTTTCATCTTACACCCGGATATTGATAATTCTTCTGATGCAGATCACACCCAGCATCAGCAAGCCCAGCGATACTCCAACCATCTTGCGCCCGCCCCCATCCGTGTACAGCACGGCAATAAACTGCGGATTCATCAAATGCATCATCAACGCCGCGCCGAATGGCAACAAACCCAGGACCCAGGCCGACATGCGCCCTTCGGCCGACAGCACGCGCACCTGGCCCAGCAATTTCAGGCGGTCGCGGATGATGGCGCTGATGCTGCTCAGCAATTCAGTCAGGTTGCCGCCCGTTTCGCGCTGGATCAGCACGGCGATGACGAAATAGCGCAAGTCCGTGCTGGGCACGCGCGCGGCCAGGTTGCCCAGCGCATCGGCCATGGCGACACCGAAACTGACTTCGTCGAACACGGCGCGGAATTCGTCGGCCAGCGGTCCCGTCATTTCCTCGCCCACCATTTTCAGCGCGGTGGGAAAGGCATGGCCGGCGCGCATGGCGCGGCTCATCAGGTCGAGCGCGTCCGGCAGTTGCTGCTCGATGCGCACCAGCCGCTTGCTCCTGGCGCGGCGCACCAGCAGATACGGCAGCGCGGCGCCGCCCGCGCCCAGGCCCAGGCGCACATACCATGGCAGCGGCAGCGCGCCGGCCAGCAGCAGGCCGGCCGTCCCGCCCAGCAGGCAATAGCCCAGAAAAGTGGCCACGAACCAGCGCATGCCCGCCTGCAACAGCAGCTGGTCGAGGCGCCGCGCGCCGGGCAAGCCTTCCAGCACGCCGTGCAGCAAGGGATGGGCGCTCAGCGGGCGCTGCTTGGTGATCGACAGCGCCTGTTCGCCATCGCTGGCCGTGTACATGGCTTGCAGGCGCCGCGCCACCCGCGCCGCGCCCGCTCCCCGCGCCGCTTGCCACGCCAGCCAGGCGCCAGCCACCAGCAGCAGCACGGCCAGGAAAAGGAACAGATAGACAAGGTAGGAAAGCATGGCCGGTCAGCGCCCCGCCGCGGTGGGTTCGAACAGGGCGGCCGACACGCCGATGCCAAAGCTGTTCAGGCGATCGAGGAAGCGCGGGCGGATGCCGCTGGCCGAGAAATGCCCGACCACCGCGCCGCCCTCGGCCACGCCCGTCTGCCGGAAACTGAAAATTTCCTGCATCGTGATGACTTCCCCTTCCATGCCCGTGATTTCCTGGATCGACGTGACCTTGCGCTTGCCGTCGATCAGGCGCGACACTTGCACCACCACCGACACGGCCGAGCTGATCTGCTGCCGGATGGCCTTGCTGGGCAGGTTGGCCGCCGCCATGCTGATCATGTTTTCCAGCCGCGTGATGGCGTCGCGCGGCGTATTGGCGTGGATGGTGGCCATCGAGCCTTCATGGCCCGTGTTCATGGCGCCCAGCATGTCGAGCGCCTCGGCGCCGCGCACCTCGCCCAGGATGATGCGGTCCGGGCGCATGCGCAGCGCATTGCGCACCAGCGCGCGCTGGCTCACTTCCCCCTTGCCTTCGATGTTCGCGGGCCGCGTTTCCAGGCGCACCACGTGCGGCTGCTGCAATTGCAGCTCGGCCGCATCTTCCACCGTGACGATGCGTTCCGTCTGGCCGATAAAGCCGGAAATCACGTTCAGCATGGTGGTCTTGCCGCTGCCCGTGCCGCCGGAAATGAGGATATTCATCTTCGCCTTGCCCAGGCCCTGCAGCACCTCGGCCATCTCGGCCGTCATGCTGTGGTAGGCGACCAGGTCGGCCAGGCGCAGGGGATCGACGGAAAACCGCCGGATCGACATCACGGGGCCGTCGATGGCCAGCGGCGGGATGATGGCGTTGACGCGCGAACCGTCGGGCAGGCGCGCATCGACCATGGGGCTCGATTCGTCGATGCGGCGGCCCACGCGCGAGACGATCTTGTCGATGATCTTCATCAGATGGGCATCGTCGTCGAAGCTGACGTCGGTCAGCTCCAGGCGGCCGCCGCGCTCCACATACACCTGCTTGTGGCCGTTGACCAGGATGTCCGACACACTGGCATCGGCGAGCAGCGTTTCAAGCGGCCCGAAGCCCAGCATCTCGTGCTGGATGTCGCGCGTCAGGCTACGGCGCTCGGCGTCGTTGATGACCACCGCCTCTTCGTCCAGCAGGCGCTCGACCAGGCCGCGCAATTCTTCGCGGATGCGCTCCTGCGACAGGCGCTGCATGCTTTCCAGGTCGACCCGTTCGAGCAGCAGCCCATGGATGCGCAGCTTGAGGTCGCGGTAGCCGTGGTTGTCGATGACGGCCATGCGTTGCGGCGCGAGCGCGGCGATCTTGGCGCTGCCGAGCCGTTCGCGGATGGACAAGGCGGCGATGGGGGAAGTAGCCATGAAATGCTCCTGTTCTGGGATGGGGGGCAAGCGCCTGGATCAAGCGCGCCGCAGGACGCGGCCGAGCCAACCCTGGCGCGCCGTGCTGGCCGCGCCGCCGGCCAGGCTGGCGGCGAACTCCTGCAGCGAGCGGGTGATTGGGCTGGCCTTGTCGAGCTGCAGGATAGGCACGCCCTGGTTGACCGAGGCGGCCGCCGAGGCGTAGTGATTCGGCACGGTGCGGTAGACCGCCGTGCCGTACGCCGCTTCCAGGTCGCGCAGGCGGATTTCGCCGCCCTTGTCGTGGCGGTTGACGATGATATGCACCTTGTCCTTCGCGTATTCGAGCGAGCGGAACATGCCCAGCAGGCGCTTGCCGTCGCGGATATACGGCAAGGTCGCCTGCAGGACGGGGAAGATCATGTCGGCGTGGTCCAGCGCGCGCACGCTGACGGCGTCGAGGTTGCGGCCCACGTCGAGCACGATGAAATCGTACTGGCGCCTGGCTTGCCGGATGACGGCGTCGATGTGCTCGGGCGCCACTTCGCTGGCGTGCGCCGGATCCTCGGGCGCGGCCAGCACGCTGTAGTTGGGCAGGATGTGCAGCATGCTCGATGCCAGGAACGAGGCGTCGAGCCGGTGGATATCGCGCGTGACGTCGGACAGCGTGGCCAGCGGCTTGTTCTCGGACACGAAGAGCGAGGCGTCGCCAAAATGCAGGTTCATGTCGATCAGGGCAACGCGCTGCTGGCCGCCGGCGGCCAGCGCATAACCGAGGTTGCTGGCGATGAAGGTGGCGCCGCTGCCGCCCTTGCAGGAGATGAAGGCCAGCACCTTGCCGTTGCCATGCTCGCGCCGCTCCAGCTTTTCCTCGATGCGTTCGAGCGCCGCATACAGGCTGGCCGGCGCGGCGGGAAACGGCAGCACGTCGCGCACGCCCGCGCGCATGGCTTGCAGCAGGAATTCAGGCGCCTGCTGGTGGCACAGCACGATGAAGGCCATGCGCGGATGCTGGTTGCTGAGGCGCTCGATGGCGGCCAGGTCGGCGCCGTCGTTCGACGGGCGGTCGAAGATCAGCACGTCGGGCAGCGATTGCGCCGCCTGCAGCGGTTCCAGCGTTTCGCCGCCCGCGTTGATCTCGTCGAGCCGGTTGCGGCTGCGCAGCAGCCGCCCCAGTTCGGACAGGGTTTTTTGATCCGTGGAATGGATGGCGATTTTCACGATATGCCTTGCTGGTTCTGTGGTGACGGTGCCAGCTTCACTGGCGCGCCCCGACGCCGATGGTGAAGGCGGCCCCTTGCGGCGCGGGTGCGGCAAAGCTTTTCTGGTACGCCGCGTAGGCGGCCTGGGCGGCCTTGCCGTCCATGCCGGCCACGGGATCGCGGTTCGCGCCCGCCTGCGGCGACAGCACTTGCCGCAGGCGCAGCTGCTCGACGCTGTGGCCGAACTGGCGGTCCAGGTTCGGCGTAGCGGCGCAGCCGCTGGCGGCCAGGGCGGCCAGCAGCACAGAGAGGGAAAGGGAATGCTGCATGAAATGCTCCTAGTGAGTGTCCGGGCCGGCGGGCGCCGTCTGCGTGGCCGCTTCCTGCCGTGGCCGTGGCGCGCCAGCGCCTTCCATTTTTCCTTGCAAGAAGAACTCGCCGCGGCTGGGCGCCACATAGGCGTCGGTCGGCAAGACGATATCGCCGTCGAGCGTGCCGTCGAGCGGCTTGACGAGGTGCGGCGTGATGATGAACACCAGCTCGGTACGGTCCGTCTGGAAATCGCTGCTGCGGAACAGCGCGCCCAGCACGGGAATCTCGCCCAGGAAGGGCAACGCCTTGATATTGGTCGTCACATTGTTCTTGATCAAACCGCCCACGGCAAAACTCTGGCCGTCGAACAGCTGCACCGTGGTGGTGGTGCGCCGCGTGGTAAAGGCCGGCAGCACGGCATTGGCGGCGGCGCCCCCGCCGGTGGTGATGCCGATGCCTTCGCGGTTCAGCTCCGACACTTCCGGCGCCACCTTCAGGTTGATGCGCCCGCCCTCCAGCACGGTGGGCGTGAACTTGACGGCGATGCCGAATTCCTTTTCCTCCAGCGTGATCTTGTTGGTGGTGCTGTCTTGCGCGACCGGAATGAAAATCTTGCCGCCCGCCAGGAAACTGGCTTCCTGGCCACTGATGGCCATGATGTTCGGTTCGGCCAGCACCTTCACCAGGCCGTCGCGCTTTTGCGCGTCGAGCGTCAGCCCGTTGCCATTCTTGCCGTGCACGGCGCCCAGCTGGCTGGGGTTGCCGCTGAGCAGGTTCGACAGCAAGCCGTAGCTCCAGTTGCCGCGCGTGCCGCTGATGCCCACGCTGGCGCCCAGCTGGTCGACCAGCGTCTTCGACACTTCGGCGATTTTCACTTCCAGCATGACCTGTTGCGGCGCCGCGATCGTCAGCATGTTGATGACCTTGACGCCGCCGGCCGCGCTGGCGGCGCCGTCGGCCGGCGCTGCCGCTTCGCCGGCGCCGCGCTGCGCATAGGCTTGCGCCATGTCCAGGATCTGGCTGGCCTTGACGCTGTCGCTCACCTGCCCCGACAGCACGATGCTGCCGCCGGCCGCGCCGGCCTTGACGGCGCGCTCGCCAGGGAAGACATAGGCCAGCTGCGCCTGCAAGCCCTCGACATCGATCTCGACTTCAATATCGACGATCACGGGGCGCTGCTGCCGGTCCCACAGGATCAGGTTGGTGCTGCCCGGGGCCAGGCCCCAGACGAACAGCTGGCTGGACGAGCCCAGCATCCTGGCGCCGGCCACCCGCGGATCGTTGACGGCGATCTGCGACACCGGCAGGCTCAGGCTGCGCAAGGTGGACTTGCCCACGGCGATGCGCACGGGCGCGCCCAGGCGGGCGATATCGGCGCCCAGCGACATGGCCGGCGCCGCGACGGGCGACATGACGGCCTGCCTGGCCGGCGCCGCCGCGCTGGCGCCGCTTGGCCAGGCCAGGCTTGCCGCCGCGCCGCCCAGCGTCAGGGCCAGGCGCATGCCCGCACTCGCGGCGTGCTTACGAAATTTGTTCATCGATCATCCTTGCTCGCTTGCCTGCTGATTTTTAAAATTGCTGGACGCTCGTATCCATGCCCTTGATGACGGTGATGCTGTCGCGCGCTGGAGCGCGTGGGGAGGCCGCCTGGCGCCGCGCCGCGCGCACCGGCGCGGCCGCCGGCGCCTTCAGTTCCAGCAGCGACTCCTTGGTGGCGCCGCCCGTGGTGACGGGCGCCGGATCGACCTGGTTGCGCAGCACCAGCGACAGACTGCCCACGCTGCGCGCCAGGTCCAGCTTTTCCACCTGCTCCGGCGTCAGCTCCAGGGTCACGGCATTGACCACCTTGGGCTTGTTGTCGTCGCGGCCGGACTCTTGCGCCACGGCCAGCACCAGGATGCGTTCCAGCACGATCTTGGAAATGGCCAGCGGCCCGCCGCCCGCCGGCCTGGCGCGGTCATCCTGCGTATGCACGAGAATGTCGACGAAGTTGCCCGGCAGGGCGAAACCGGCCACGCCCACCACGTCGTTGACGCGCACGGTCATGGCGCGCTTGCCAGCAGCCACGATGGCCGACAGGCCGCCGGTGGCGCCGGGCGGCGCGAGCTTGCTTTCCAGCACAGGCTCGCCCTTGCTGACGGCCGTGCGCGTGATGCGCCCGTCCAGCGCGCCGGCCTCGCCAAACGCCCCCGGCGGCATGGCGCCCGCCGGCCAGTCCATGCCGCGCAGCATGGCTGGCGTCACCTTCGCGCCCACGCCGATATCGACCAGCGCGACCATCACCGTCTGGCTGGCCGGCGCGCCTTGTCCCGACATCCAGCGCGCCGCCGCCAGCACGGCGCCCCCCGCCATCAGCAGCGCCAGCAGCAGCACGATCGCAACGCGGCTATTTCTCATGATTTTTCCTCTTGGTAAAACTTGGGTTTCCGGACAAGCACATCATGCATAGCCGCCGGCCGCCAGGGCCAGCCAGATGGCGGTGCCGGCGGCAATGGCGATCGCGTACGGCAGTTTGCCGCCCGGCACGGCGGGCGCATCGACCCGCGGCACTTCGCCTGCGGCGGCGCGCAGCCAGCCTTGCAGCAGCAATTGCCGGGCATTGCTCATCGCCTGGCGCAGCGTGCCCTGGCACAGGGCGACGGCCAGCGCCAGCACGCCGCCCGCCAGCAGGCTGCACAGCACGGCAAACACGGCGGGGCGCGGGCCAAGAAAAGCCCCCACCATCGCCATCAGCTTGACGTCGCCCGCGCCCAGCGCCTTCATCGCATGCATGGGCAGCAGCAAGCCCAGGCCGACGGCCAGGCCGCCCAGCGCCAGCCACGGCCCGGCCGGCGCCGCTCCGGGCCAGGCCACGCTGTTGAGCAGCACCCCAAGCAAGGCGCCGGAAAACACCAGCCGGTTGGGAATGCGCCGGCGGCGCACGTCATGCCAGACAGCCGCGGCAAGCAGCCCCCACAAGACTAAGGCGGGGCTGAACGTCCAGAAAGAATGAGGGTCCATCGTGTACCTGATGCAAGCCGATGGCATGACGGCATGCGCATCGTTGGGCGGGAAGTCGACAGGCCGGTGCGCAGGGGCAGCCGGCCTGTCGGGGTGCAGCGCGGTGGGCAGGCGCCTTAGATCGCCGCGCCCGTCAGCTTGGTGCCGATCGCCTTGAAGGCGCCATCGAGGCCGGTGGTGAAATAGCCGACGGCCGTGACCAGCGCCGCAGCCACCAGCGCAGCGATCAGCGCATATTCGATGGCCGTCACGCCATCTTCTTCGGCGATAAAGTTTTTAATGAAATTCATATTATTCCCTTTCAGGTCAAGTTTTAAACATGATAAAAACTGAAAATACAGTCTGAAAATAAAAACATTCTCTTTGTTTTTATTTGCCAATTTCTGATGCGTGTATTTTATATAAACAAACATTAAATCGAATCAGAGAAAAGTCATTTTATGCGCAGTACAAACCATCTTAATTTTTTGTCTATAATCAGGACATATGTACTGTCACTCCGCATGGACGGGTTCGGCCAGCCGGTTGCGGGTGGCGTACACATATAATTCCAGGCGGTTGGTGACATCGAGCTTGCTGTAGATCGATGTCAAATGATTACGCAAGGTTTGCTCCGAGATAAAAGCGCGCTGGGCGATCGCACGGTTCAGCGCACCATTTCCTTCCACCATCATGGCCACGATCTTGCGCTCCTTCAGCGTCAGCCTGGCGATGCGCTGCTCTTCCGGGTCGGGCGCCGCTTCCGGCTTGTTCAGCACGCCCAGCATGCTGTCGAGCAGCGCCGGATCCAGGCACAATTCGCCGTGATGCAGGCGGGCGATGGCGTCGAGCATTTGCTTGACGGGCGTTTCCTTGCCCACCACGGCGCGCGCGCCGCTGCGCACGGCGCGCCCGCAGGCGGCCTGGTCCTGCGTGCCGCTGAACAGCAATGCGCGCGACACGCCATTGCCCAGCAGCTGCGGCAGATAATCGATGGCGCAGGCGCCGCCGCAGCCAAGATCGGCGTCGAGCACGATGACGTCGGGACACAGGGTGCGCGCCAGCAGCAGCGCGCTGTCGATCTCGGTGGAGCTGGCCACCACCTGCATCGGCGGCTGGGCGCCGGCGAGCAACTGCTCCAGGCCCCACAGCCAGGTCTTGTGGTCCGACACCAGCATGACGCGTATGACATTGTTTGTTGACATGCTTTACCTCTTTACTTGTAGCCCACTCCCATCGGGGAATGCTGTTGATCCGAATCGGCTTGCCTGCCTCGTCCGCGCGCGCCTTCTGCTGCCGCACGCGGGGGAAAGAAGTCATGGGGGCACAAAGGAAGAGGCCTTGGGCCGGCACGCGCCAACGCGGTGCGTGCCCCAGGGCAGCGGTCGCCGCATAGCGGGCGTGAGCCGATGGATGGGCAGCGTGGCCAGGGCGGGTGCGCCACGGGCGCGCCATCGCTGCTGCCACCGCTGCTGTTGCTTACATTGCAGCATTTTTGTTGCATCACCTTGCAAAACAAGTCCTTGCCTGCACGCAGGACAATCCTGACACCAGGCCTGTTTTCATACCCGCGCATATTACTCCCGGCCCTGTAGCGACGGGGCCGGCACGTTTGAAATAACGCAGTTAATTGTGATTATCTTGACCTGTAATAATTTAAATGGCGGACACACCCTTGAAAATCGATATAGAATAATTGCCAGTCAAATGGCGCAATGCCATCCGCCCGACATTCGTCATCGCGGAACTTAACCGGATTATTCCCATGCGCTTAAAACAGGCCGATTCCCGCATATTCCGCAAGCAAAGCGGACAGGGTGGCGCCACCCTGGTCGAATTGGCCCTGATAACACCGGTCTTTCTCATGCTGATAATCGGCATCATTGAATTGAGCATGGCTTATTTTGCCAATATGACCATGCAGCACGCGGTGCGCGAAGGGGCGCGCTATGCCGTCACGGGGGCCAAGGACCTCGACCCCGACAGCGCCAACCAGCAGCGCTACCACGCCGTCATGCAAAAAATACGCGACAGCTCCATGGGCATGTATGACAAGGTCAGCCCCGTGATCTCCGTCAACGGCAGCGATGCGGTAGGCGCCGCCATGTTCGGCCAGGCCGGCGATATCGTCGTCATTTCCGTCGATTGCCGCTGGGCGTTTGCCACGCCCATGATCCGTGCCCTGTTCCGCGATGGCCAGGCGCATTTCGTGGTGGCGGCCACCATGCGCAATGAAAGCTTTGGCGGCCTGTGATGCGCGCGCCCACTCCCCGTTTTCCGCGCCGCGCCGCGCGCGGCATCGCCGCCATCGAATTTGCCATCGTGCTGCCCTTGCTGGCCTTGCTGCTGTTCATGCTGGCCGACCTGTCGCGCGCCATCCAGGCCAAGACCATCCTGCTCAATATCAGCCGCGAAGGCGCCAACCTGTCCGCGCGCGCCACGTCCGACCTGAGCGGCTCCAGCCAGGGCATCATGAATGCGCTGGCCGCCAGCACGCCGCCGCTGGACATGCACGGGCGCGGCATGATCTACATCACCAAGATCATGGGTTACACGGCGCAGAGCGGCTTGCGCAATATCGTGCTGGAACAATACCGCTGGGACGCCGGCGCGAAGGCCAGCGGCTACCTGCCCGCCAGCCAGGTGTGGCAATGCGGCAGCTGGCGCGATGGCACGTGCACCGGCATCGCCAAGGACGAATACGCCCCCACGGTGTCATTGCTGCAGAACCAGCTGGGCGACGGCGAACTGATTTACGCCGTGGAAACTTTCTACAATTTCGACATGCTGTTCGGCACATTGAAATTTGGCAACAGCACGACGCCCGTGCTGGCGCCCAACCTGACTTCGATGACGGTATTCTGATGCGCATTCCACACAAGCGGCAAGGCGGGCAAGTCCTGGTCATGGTGGCGCTGTCGGCCGTCGTCCTGATCGCCTCCGTGGGCCTGGCCATCGATTCGGCCCTCGGCTACTTCGTCAAGGCCAAGCTCAACGCGGCCGTCGACTCGGCCAGCCTGGCGGCGGCGCGCGGCGTCACCGCGGGCAACTCGGAAGAGGAACAGCGGACCAGGGCGCGCCAGTCGGCAAAGGATTTTTTTGACGTCAATTATCCGGACCACTTCCTGCTGTCGACGCCGACCCTCCATCCCGTCGACGTCACGTTCGACAAGGGTACCGTCACCATCGACGTCTCGGCCAGCGCCTCGCTGCCCGTCTCGCTGATGGGCGTACTCGGCTTCAAGACCCTGGACGTGGCCGCCAGCGCGCAAACCATCCGCAAGGACCTGGACATGGTGCTGGTGATGGATACGTCGCGTTCGCTGGAACACAATGCGGACGCCGTGCGGGCGGCGGGCAAGTCCTTCCTGAACAAGTTCAACGCCACGGTCGACCGGGTCGGCTTGCTGCACTTCGCCTCGGAAGCGCAAATCGACGTCCCGATCAGGCAGATCGACCGCGGTTTCGACCGCGGCGGCATGACCATGAAAGGTGGAAAGATCGATCAATTCGCCTTTGTCGGCGGCACCAACTCGTCCGCCGGCATGTTCCAGGCGCGCAAGCAGCTGAACGATATCGCGCAGGTCGACCGCTCCAGCCTGCGCGTCATCGTGTTTTTCTCCGACGGTTCGCCGGCGGCGTTTTCCTCGTACTTCCCCAACAAGGACAACAAATGCAAGGACGCAGGCGGCCTCGCCACCTTTCCGAAACTGCAAAACCCGGCATTGGCGGGCCTGTACAGGATGAAAGTGAGCGACTCGCTCCAATACGGCGATTGCGCCGCCAGCCAGATCACCGCGCTTCCCGCATGGTATAACGCGACGAATGACGCGGCGCTGCGTGAGTTTCCCATCGTCACCAACTCGCCCCGCGTCGTGACCGCGTCCACCGCTACGGCGCAGGCGCAATGGACGAATGTGCACCGCGCCTCGCGCAACCTGGTCGAAGCGATGGCGGCCAAGGCGCGCCAGGAAGGCATTTTCGTCTTTACCCTGGGCATGGGCGCATCGCTGAAAACCAAGGAAGGGCCGGACAACGAGCTGGGCGAAGACTTGCTGCGCTGCCTGGCCAATACCACCGATGCGAAAGCGGCTTGCCGCAAGCCGGCCGAACCCGTGGGCCTGTATTGCTATGCGGCCAGCGACAGCGACCTGAGTCCCTGCTTCACCCGGCTCGCCTCGGCCATTCTGCGCCTGTCCAAATAAGCGCCTAACCCTGCCACTGCCCCGCCACGACAAAACCCAGGGTCATGGCCACCACCATCGCCGCGCCGGTGGGCGTGGGCGGCGTGGGCGACGGCAGGTCGAACCAGCGGCACACGGCCCCCACCAGCAATCCCAGTACCGATCCTGCCAGCATGACATTCATGGCGCCTCCCCTTGCGTTTCACGGCGCTGCAAATACAGGCCCGTGAGCCAGTAGCCGCAGCTGGTCAGGAACACCAGCAGCGCGGCGCCCAGCACGGGCGGCGCCGGCACGGGGATGTGCGCCAGCTGGCAGACGAATCCCACGACAAAGGCCAGCAGCAGGCCCAGGATGACTTTCTTGTAGCGCATGGCTCTGTCCTCTACTAGAAAGCGAAGCAGCTGCAACCCAGCGTGCCCCAGAAGCCGGAAAAATCGCTGATCGGCACGGCCGACTTGCGCGCCCGGTCGTGGGCGTGGGCGTGCACGCCGCAGGCGCCCGCGCACTGGTGCGGCATGGCCGCCTGCGCCGGCCTGGCCACGGGCCGGTAATGGCCCGGCACCGCGCGCACGGGCGACCACTCGGGCAGCACGGGAATCGGAGGCGGCGCCAGGGTCGTGAATTCCGCCTGGCCGTAGACGACCCTGCCGCCCACCATGGTCAGCACGGATTCGATGGACTTGATCGCCTCTTCCGGCACCGTGAAATAATCGGCCGACAGCACGGACAGGTCGGCCAGCATGCCCTCGCGGATGCGCCCCTTCTTGCCTTGCTCGCTGGAAAACCAGGCGCTGCCCGCCGTCCACAGTTCCAGCGCCGTGTCGCGCGACAGGCGCCCCGCCGCATCCGTCAGGGCCAGGCCGCCCACGGTGCGCCCCGAGACGAGCCAGTACAGCGCCGTCCACGGGTTGTAGCTGGCCACGCGCGTGGCGTCCGTGCCGCCGCCCACGGGCACGCCCGCGTCCAGCATGCGCTGCACGGGCGGCGTGGCCTTCGCCGCCTCGGCCCCATAGCGCTCGACGAAGTACTCGCCCTGGAAGGCCATGCGGTGCTGGATGGCCAGGCCGCCGCCAAGCGCCTTGACCCGGTCGATATTTTTCGGGCTGATGGTTTCCGCGTGGTCGAACAGCCAGTGCAAGCCGCCGAACGGCGTGTCGCGGTTGACCTTTTCGAACACGTCGAGCATGCGGCCGATCGATTCGTCATAGGTGGCGTGCAGGCGGAACGGCCAGCGCTGCTCGACCAGGTGGCGCACGACCTTTTCCAGCTCGTCTTCCATGCCGGCCGCCAGCTCCGGGCGCGGTTCGAGGAAATCCTCGAAGTCGGCGGCGGAAAACACCAGCATCTCTCCGGCGCCGTTGTGGCGGTAAAAGTCCGTGCCGTCGCCGGGCTTGACCATGCCCGTCCACTTCTGGAAGTCCTGCAATTCGGCGCCCTTGTTCTGCGTGAACAGGTTGTAGGCGATGCGGATGGTCAGCTGCTCCTTTTGCGCCAGCTCGTCGACGACGGCGTAATCCTCGGGATAGTTCTGGAAGCCGCCGCCCGCGTCGATGGCGCTGGTGATACCCAGACGGTTGAGTTCGCGCATGAACTGGCGCGTGGAGTTCACTTGCAATTCGCGCGGCAGGGTCGGGCCTTTCGCCAGGGTCGCATATAAGATCATGGCGTTCGGCCGGGCGATCAGCAGGCCGGTCGGGTTGCCGGCAGCGTCGCGCACGATTTCGCCGCCGGGCGGGTTCGGCGTGTTCTTGTCGTAGCCGACGGCGCGCAGGGCGGCGCGGTTCAGCAGGGCGCGGTCGTACAGGTGCAGGATGAAGACGGGCGTGTCGGGCGCGGCCGCGTTGATTTCATCGAGGGTCGGCATGCGCTTTTCCGCGAACTGGAATTCCGTCCAGCCGCCCACCACGCGCACCCACTGCGGGTTCGGCGTGCGCAGCGCCTGTTCCTTGAGCATGCGCAAGGCATCGGCCAGCGAGGGTACCCCTTCCCAGCGCAATTCCAGGTTGTAGTTCAAGCCGCCGCGGATCAGGTGCAAATGCGAGTCGTTCAGGCCGGGAATCACGGTGCGGCCAGCCAGGTCGATCACTTGCGTGGCGGGGCCGCGATGACGCATCACGTCCTCGACGTCGCCCACGGCGAGAAATTTGCCATCGGCGATGGCGACGGCGGACGCCAGCGGCTGCGCCCTGTCGACCGTGTGGAAACGGCCATTGAGCAAGATCGTGTGTGCATGCATGGGAACTCCCGATTCAGGTGAAGGATACGCCCCCGCCGGCGGGCGGCGGTGGCGCGATATCAATAAAATCTCAATGGCCTTCGCTGGCATTGAACATGGATTTGGCGTAGATCAAGCCCAGGCCATAGCCGCCACCGTGCGCCACGGCCGTCGCCACCGTCTCGTTGTAGGTCTCGCCGCGTGCCCAGTCGCGCTGCAGTTCCAGCAAGTATTGCACGGACGTCATCGGCTGCGCGCCCGCCTGTATCATGCGCTGCATGGCCATCGCATGGGCTTCGTCGGAGACGTCGCCGCTGGCGTCGGCGATCACGTACACGTCAAAGCCCTGCTCCAGCGCCGACAGCGCGGGGCCGACGATGCACACGGACGTCCACAGGCCGGCCAGCACGATCTTGCCCTTGCCGTAGCCATTCACCTTGTCGGCGATGCGCGCATCTTCCCAGGTATTCATGCTGGTGCGGTCGATCGGCGCCTGCTCCGGGAAGACGGACTGGATTTCGTCAAAAATAGGGCCGGAGAACGATTTGGCCGCCACCGTCGTCAGGATCGTCGGCACCTTGAATTCCGCCGCAGCCTTGGCGACCAGGGCCGCATTGTTGCGCAGCAAGGCCAGGTCGATGGAGCGCGTGGCGAACGCCATCTGCGACTGGTGGTCGATCATGATCAGGGTATGGTCGTTCGGGGTCAGCAGTTTTTGGGCGGCTTGGGCGGTAGCGATAGGCATGATGTTTTCCTCAGTGAAAATAATTGAATATCAAAGTAGTGGTATCCGGCCCGCACAATCTTGCGCTTTCCTTCTTGCGCTGCCATGTTGCGTGTCAGTGATAGGCAGTATGCACGCACAAAAAGGAAAACAAAAACGGAAAGAATGCCAAGCTATATTCGATTTTTTCGATGATATAAAATAAGCACACCGCAACCAATCGCACGGAGGAAACATGGGATTTGAATTCAGGATCGCGGCCAGCCTGACGGCCGGCCAGCGCCAGCACATCGAACAACTGCTGGCGGCGCTGCCGCAGGCGGCCGACGGCATGCCCGGCACGGACGCCAGGCTGACGGAGGCCGGCCTGTATGTATGCCAGTACCTGCGCCCGGAACCGTGGCACGGCCTGGACGCCGTGCGCGCCTGGCTCGATGCGCAGGGCGTGGACTACGCCGTCGCGGAAATCGACGACTAGGCTTGCGGCGCTCGCCCTAGAACTCGTCCCACGCATCGTCCTCCGGACGCTGTTTCCTGGCTGAAACTTGCGGCGCACGGGGCGCCGCCCCCTTGGCGGGCAGGCGGACGGCGGCGCGCGCCGCCTTGAGCGGCACTGGACGGCGCGCGGCGGGACGGGACGCCAGCGCCGGCGTGGCGGCCGCCTGCGCCGTCTTGAACACGGCCACGGCGTCGGCCAGGCGGGCCGCCTGCTCCTGCATGGCTTCGGCCGCCGCGGCCGCCTCTTCCACCAGCGCAGCATTTTGCTGCGTCACCTGGTCCATCTGGCCGATGGCCCGGTTGACTTGCTCAATGCCGGAGCGCTGCTCGTCGCTGGCGGCCGAGATATGCCCGACGATGCTGCTGACCTTGTGCACGCTGTCGACGATCTCGTGCATCGTGCGGCCCGCCTCGTCGACCAGGCGCGCGCCGCTTTCCACCTGCGCCACGGAATCGTTGATGAGGGCCTTGATTTCCCTGGCGGCACTGGCCGAGCGTTGTGCCAGGTTGCGCACTTCCGTGGCGACGACGGCAAAGCCGCGCCCCTGCTCGCCCGCCCGGGCCGCTTCCACGGCCGCGTTCAAGGCCAGGATATTCGTCTGGAAGGCGATGCCGTCGATCACGCCGATGATGTCGACGATCTTGCGCGAGGAATCGTTGATCGAGCCCATGGTGTCGACCACCTGCGCCACCACCGCGCCGCCCTTGCCCGCCACGGACTCGGCCGACGCGGCCAGGCCATTGGCTTCGTGGGCGTTCTGCGCATTCTGCTGGACCGTGCCCGTCAGTTCTTCCATCGACGACGCCGTCTCTTCCAGCGAACTGGCTTGCTGTTCCGTGCGCGCCGACAGGTCGAGGTTGCCCGAAGCGATCTGGCGCGAGGCCGTGGCGATGGTTTGCGTGCCGCTGCGCACCTCGGTGACGATGCGCAGCAGGCTGGCCGTCATGTCCTGCAAGGCCTGCATCAACTCGCCCGTCTCATCCTTCGAGCCCACCGCCACCGGCACCGTCAAGTCGCCTTGCGCCACCTGCCTGGCCACCTCGATGGCTGAACGCAGGGGCCGGCTGATATTCCTGGCCAGCCACATGGCGATCATGCCGGCCAGCAACACGGCCACCGCGCCGCCGCCCAGCAAGACCCAGCGCGTCTGCGCCTGCAAGCCCGCCAGCGCCTGCGAACGCTGCGCCAGCAGCGCCGTTTCCGCATCGCCCACTTCCTTCAGCAGCGCGCGCATGGCGTCCATGCCCTACTTGCCCCGGCCCTCTTTTTCCAGCGCCAGCACGGGCTCGATGGGGGCCGTGCCCTGCGCCACGGCGCGCCGCAGCGCGATCACCGGGTCGAGCGCGCCGGCCAGCCAGGCTTGCTGGGCGGCATCGAGTTTCGCCAGGCGCTGCTGCTGGACAGGATTGTCGCTGGTCAAGGCGCGCGTCTTGTCGAGGTGGCTGCGAAACGAAGTCTTGCCCACGGTGTAGGGTTCCAGCGACGCCTCCGCGCCCGTGATCACGTAGCCGCGCTGCCCCGTTTCCATATTGATCAGGCTTTCCAGGATGGCGTCATTTTCACCGAGCACCTGGTAGGTGTGGGTATTGATGGCGTTGGCGTCGGCCAGTTTCGAGAAATTCAAGGTGGCTACTGCGACCAGGACGGCCAGCAGCAAGACAATGGCGCCGAAGCCGCCGTACAGGCGGGTGGCGATGCGAAGGTCGGCAATGCGCATGGTATCCTCCAGGAACAAGAACCCCGGCAGCGCGGCGATCCCCCCGCGCAAGGGGTGCAGGCGGGAATTCTACCCAGATTTACGCCGGGGCAGCGCCCCCTTGCCGCATATTTCTTTACTTGCGGCATTGCAAACCTGAAACAAAACAGGCGCGTTTTTGCCATGCTGTTATACTTCGCGTGTGCGGCACATATGACCAGTCCCCTTGCCGCTGTCTTTCGACCCCTAATCTGATTGCCTGCGACTGGCGCCCCACGATGGCGACAGGCCGATCTCACAATAAAGTTACCATGTCCTTTTCCTCCCTCGGATTGTCCGACGCTATCGTACGTGCCGTTACCGAACACGGCTACACCGTGCCGACCCCGATCCAGTCGCAGGCGATTCCCGCCGTGCTGGCTGGCGGCGACTTGCTGGCCGGCGCACAAACCGGTACCGGCAAGACGGCCGGCTTCACCCTGCCCGTGCTGCACCGCCTGTCGACCGACGCCAATGGCGCGGCCATCACCAGCAACACTTCGACGCGCCCGATCCGCGCCCTGATCCTGGCACCGACGCGCGAACTCGCCGCGCAGGTCGAGGAAAGCGTGCGCGCCTACAGCAAGTACACGAAATTGAACTCGGCCGTGATCTTCGGCGGCGTCGGCATCAACCCGCAAATCAAGCAACTGAAACACGGCGTCGACATCCTCGTCGCCACGCCGGGCCGCTTGCTGGACCACATGGGCCAGGGCACCGTCGACCTGTCGAAAGTGGAAATCCTGATCCTGGACGAAGCCGACCGCATGCTGGACATGGGCTTCATCCGCGACATCAAGAAAGTGCTGGCCGTGCTGCCGCCAAAACGCCAGAACCTGCTGTTCTCGGCCACGTTCTCGGAAGAGATCAAGGCCCTGGCGGACGGCTTGCTGAACAAGCCGGCCATGATCGAAGTGGCGCGCCGCAATTCGACCGTGGAAGTGATCAAGCAAAAGATCCATCCCGTCGACCGCGACAAGAAGCACCCGATGCTGTCCTACCTGATCAAGTCGAACAACTGGACGCAAGTGCTGGTATTTACGCGCACCAAGCATGGCGCGAATAAACTGGTCGAGCAACTGGGCGCGGACGGCATCGGCGCCCTGGCCATCCACGGCAACAAGAGCCAGTCGGCACGCACGCGCGCGCTGTCCGAGTTCAAGGATGGCACCCTGCAAGTGCTGGTCGCCACCGACATCGCCGCGCGCGGTATCGATATCGACCAGTTGCCGCACGTCGTCAACTACGACTTGCCGAACATTCCGGAAGACTATGTGCACCGTATCGGCCGCACGGGCCGTGCCGGCGCCAAGGGCGAAGCCGTGTCGCTGGTCTGCGTGGATGAGCACGAAATGTTGAAAGACATCGAAAAGCTGATCAAGCAAACCCTGCCGCGCGAAGTCATCGAAGGCTTCGAGCCGGACCTGAACGCCCGCGCCCAGCCTGTGCAACTGCGCAGCGGCACCGGTGGTCACCGCAACAACAGCCGCGCGCCAGCGGGCGCCGTGGTGCGCGTGAAAACGGGTGGCAGCGGCGCCAAGCCACGCAGCGCCGGCCCAACGGGCGGCGGTGGCGGCGGCAACCGTTCGGGCAATGCGCCGCGTTCGGCGGCGAACCATCGCTCCGGCGGCCGCGGCCGTTAATACACGGTTGCAAACCTACTGCGCGGGGCGCTATCGATTCTCCGTTGCGCGCCGTACTTCAGTACGGCTGTGCTACTCGAACCGATATCACTCCCGCTCGCTACGGTTTTCAACCATGTATTGAACGCAACGCTAAAAACCGTTCCAGGACTTGCTCCTGGGACGGTTTTTTTATGCACGCCACCATTTGCCGATTTGGGCTAGGATAGTGCCCATCATCCTCACCTGCGTGCTGCCATGCCGAACTTCGCTGCCAATCTCAGCATGATGTTTACCGAACTGCCCTTCCTGGACCGCTTTGCCGCCGCCAGGGAAGCGGGCTTCGATGCCGTCGAATTCCTGTTCCCCTATGCCGTCGAGGCGCGGCAGATCGCCATGCGGCTGGAACGCCACCAGCTGCATCTGGCCCTCTTCAACTTTCCGCCCGGCGACTGGGAACACGGCGAGCGGGGTATCGCCTGCGATCCGCGCCGGGGCGAAGAATTTCGCGGCAACGTGCAACTGGCGCTCAATTACGCGCTGGCGCTGGGGGCGAAGCAGTTGCACTGCATGGCCGGCATCGTGCCGCCCGGCATGAGCCTGGAGCGGGCGCGGCAAAGCCTGATCGGCAACCTGCAATATGCGGCCGACGCATGCCGTCCGCATGGCATCAACGTGCTGATCGAGCCGATCAACCGCTACGACATGCCCGGTTACTTCCTGAACCATAGCCAGCAGGCGGCCGACATCATCGCCGACTGCCAGCGCGGCAATGTCTTCCTGCAATACGACATTTATCACATGCAGCGCATGGAGGGTGAACTGAGCAACACCATCCGCGCCCTGCTGCCCCTGATCCGCCACATCCAGATCGCCGACACGCCGGGCCGCCACGAACCGGGCACGGGCGAGATCAACTACCGCCATCTGTTCAAACTGCTGGACCAGGTCGGCTACGCAGGCTGGGTCGGCTGCGAATACCGCCCCGCCAGCGACACCGTCGCGGGACTGGGCTGGCGCGAGCAATTGACGGGCACAGCGGGCACGCCGGGCGCCTGATCGCAGCGCGCTTGCGCCCGCACAAGGCGGCCGGCGCAAGCCGGCACGACAATACCTTTCCATACAGTATTTCCTGTCGAGAGGTGCCGTGTCCACCCTGCCCGCCCGCCATCGCCGCGCCCTTTGCCTGAGCCTCTTCCTGGCTGCCGCGCTGTGCGGCTGCGCCACCGCGCGCCCCGAGCTGGCGCAAGTGCGCGCCCTGGCTGCCGGCACCGATGCCTTGACCGCCTTCAACGAACTGGCGCAGCGCCACGTGGACACTTACCAGCGCGCCCGCCCCTATCTGTCGCCGGCCGAAGACGCGCGCGAGCGCCTGCTCGATGCGCAGCGCCGCGCCGCGCAGGCGGACGTGGCGCGTTTGGCGCAAGCCGTGCGCCTGTACCTGCAGGCGCTGGGCCGGCTGGCCGATGCCGATGCGTATGACGTGCAGTCCGAACTGGCCGGCGCCGGCGCCGCCATCCGCGCCTGGCCGGGCAGCGGCATCGACGACCGCCATGTCAGCGCCTACACCTTGTTGCTGCAGCAACTATCGCGCCTGGGCGGCGCGGCCAGCCAGCAGGCGCACCTGGCGCAAGTGCTGCACGAGGGCGATGCGCCGCTGCAAGCCCTGCTGGCCGCGCTCGACAGCTTGCTGGCGCTGTACGACAAGAGCGGCGATAACGAGCGCGACATGGTGCTCGGCTTGCTCGACGTGGAAATCGCGTATGCGGACACGCCGCAGCAGCGCCTGCTGGCCGTGCTGGCGAAAAACATGCAGCAAAGCAAGATCGAGGAATACCGCCTGGCTGGCCTGCGCCATACCCTGGCGCGCCGGCAACTGGCGGCACTGGGGCGCGAACACGCCCAGCTCGCCGCCGCCCTCACCACCACGGAGGCAAGATGGACGGATCGGTAGGCAGCGAACGCCGCGAAGCGGCTCTCAGCAGTGCCATGCGCGTCGAGCAATTGGCCGACAGCCTGTCGCAGGCGGCCGTCACCTTGCACGGCGCCGTCATGCGCGCCATCCGCAAGCGCGCCAGCCAGGGGGGAAACGGCATCAGCCTGAGCCAGGCGCAAGCCGTCTTCGCCCTGGAAGTGGCCTTGCGCCAGCAAGCCAACCAGCTGTATGCCGATGCGGCCGGGCACACGGTGGCGGGCCTGGAAACGGCGCAGCGCCAGCTCAGCGGCCTGCTCGACACGGTGCGCCTGCGCATCGCCCGCAACGACGACGTGCGGCACTGGATCAGCCTGGCGACGAGCTTGTTGCACCTGGGCAGCGCCGTCCTCGCCGGCAATCCCGAGCGCATCCTCGGCGCCCTGGGCAAGGTGCGTGAGCGGCTGCAAGAGATGGCGCCGGACTGATTGAAATCGGCTGGCAAGCGCCTATACTGGGACGTCCCCGCCTGGCAATCGTGCCTGCGGGACGATGACCAGAGGAGACCAACATGCGTATCGAACCGTATTTGCAATTCGATGGAAACTGCGCGCAAGCGCTGGAATATTACCGCCAGCACCTGCATGGCAGCGACCTGTGCCTGATGCCGTATCGGGGCTCGCCGGCCCAGGAGCAAGTCAAGGAAGACTGGTACGACAAGATCATGCACGGCTCCGTGCAACTGGGGCCGACCATGCTGATGGGCTCGGACGGCGGCTGCGACGAGGGCGCCAAGGGCATGAGCGGCAGCGCGATCTGCCTGACCGTCGACACGCCGGAAGAGGCGGAACGGGCCTTCGACGCGCTGGCGCGTGACGGCACCATCCAGATGCCCCTGGCGGAAACATTCTGGGCCAAGCGCTTCGGCATGCTGAAAGACCAGTTCGGCGTCGCCTGGATGATCAACTGCCTGAAAGAACCAGCATAGAACGGCCGCTGCCAGCCTGCGCCGCGTCAAACGCGGCGCGGGTGGTAGCGCAAGCAGAGTCGCCCATCCTGGACTACCATATAGGACAGACTCTTAACGGGTGATGGCCATGAATGGATTGCCGCAAGACCAGCTGCAGCGCCTGCAGGGCGTGCTGGAGCAACGCAAGCTGGCGTTGCTGGAACAGATCGAGAATGAAGCGGCCGAAGCGGACGCGCGCGCCTCGCTGCTCAATGAAATCGAAGCCTCGCCGGCCGACAACGCCAGCGTGCGCACCTTGAACGCCCTCGTCAGCGAAGCGGCCGAACACAACGTGGCGCAGCTGGCCATCATCAAGCACGCGCTGGCCAAGTTTGCCGACGGCAGCTACGGCCTGTGCGACAACTGCGGCGAAGCCATCGGCCTGTCGCGCCTGAATGCGCGTCCCGAAGCGCGCCTGTGCATCGATTGCCAGACGCGGCTGGAAAAAGCCCAGCGCTAGGCCGGGCAGCGGTGCCGCATGTCACCAGCCGTTGCATCATGACAAAGGGCAAGGCATCGCTGCCCTGCCCCCTGCTTTCCTTCCTTGCTGCTGCCTTGCGTCCCCCGCCAGCTTCTGTGCGCCGGCTGGGTGGACGGGTCTCCTCTACTGCCATTGCCCTCCTGCAAGCTGCCAGCTTGCCTAACTCATGTGCTGCCCGCCATTGATGGCGATATTCGCGCCCGTGACGAAGGCCGCCTCGTCGGACGCCAGGTAAGCGACCAGGGCCGCCACCTCGTCCGGCTCGCCCAGGCGGCCCAGGGGAATCTGCGGCAGGATCTTCGTTTCCAGGATATCGGCCGGCACGGCCGTCACCATCTGCGTGCGCAGGTAGCCGGGCGAGACCGTGTTGACGGTGATGCCGTGGCGCGCCACTTCCAGCGCCAGCGCCTTGCTGAAGCCGTGCACGCCCGCCTTGGCGGCCGCATAGTTGCACTGGCCAAACGCGCCCTTCTGCCCATTGACGGACGAGATATTGATGATGCGGCCCCAGCGGTTGGCCAGCATCGGTTCGAGCACTTGCTTGCTCATGTTGAACAGGCTGTCGAGATTGGTGCGCATGACCTCGGACCAGTGCGGCAATTCCATCTTGCGCATGCTCTGGTCGCGCGTGATGCCGGCGTTGTTGACCAGCACGTCGATGCGGCCGAACTTTGCCAGCACGCTTGCCACGGCCTTGCTGCAGGCATCGAAATCGCTCACGTCGACGGCCAGCGGGTGGAAATAATACTGCTGCGTCTGCTGCTCGTCGAGCCAGCTGCCCACCCGCGCATTGCCCGGCGTATGCGCGGCCACGACGGCAAAGCCCGCCGCATGCAGGCGCCGGCACAAGGCCGTGCCCAGGCCGCCCATGCCGCCCGTGACCAGTGCTACCTTTTGTTCCTTCATTGCTGTCTCTCCCCGCTTGTTATGGTTGTTCTGCGTGGGATCAAGTGTAGGTGGCACTTTTGAAGCGGGCATTGCGCCAGATCAAAGGCTGAGCCTGCGTATTGCAGCGTCCGTCTGCGCTGCATCCATGCAGAGACAATTATCAAAATTATACTCCCTGGAGAGGTGATGGCACCTCGACAGGCAAGTCGTGCGGACTTTGCTTGACGGTAAGATTCACAGGGAGAACGCGATGGAAATCCAGGACGACACAGAAGCATTGAGGGACTTGTTCAACGATATCAATCCCGGCATGAGCGACGTGGAATCCGTGCATCAGGCGGAGCTCGATCCACAGCATGCGCTGGCCCTAATGGCCAACCCGAAAGCGGCGCTGAAAGCCATGGGCATCCCCGTCAGCGATGCCTCGCAAGTGCAGGTGACGATGAAGAACCGCGCCAGCCGCGCCATGCTGGAGGTGGCGCAAAAGGCGGCGCAATTGCGGCGCGTCATCGTCATCGTGATTCATTACCGCAACTGCGACGCCGACATCATCATCATCGCCATGAGCTGAGGCAACAAGCACCGGCCGCAGTCGTGCGCGGCCGGCACCCGGGACTGTGCCAGAATGGCCACTACTGCACAGCGAGAGGACAGGCCATGACCTACAAGACCGTATTGCTCCACATCGACGACAGCGCCGGGCGCGCCGCACGTATCGACGCGGCGGCCAGCATCGCCCAGGCGTGCGGCGGCCACCTGACGGGCGTGGCGCTGACGGGCGTGTCGCGCCTGCTGTACCAGAACCAGCCCGACCTCGATGCGGACCCGAACCTGAGCTTGCACCTCAATTTTCTGCGCGAGCGGGCGACGCGCGCCCTCGACGGTTTCGAGGCGCAGGTGCGCGCGGCCGGCGTCGCTTCGTTCGAACAGCGCGTGCTCGACGACGAGGCGGCGGGCGGCATCAGCCTGCTGGCCCGCTATGCGGACCTGGTCGTCATCAGCCAATACAATGCCAGCGATAAATCGCCGTCCGTGATGCGCGACTTTCCCGCGTACGTGCTGCTGCATTCGGGCCGCCCCGTGCTGATCGTGCCGTATGCGCCGCCGCTGCCCCGGCTGGCGCCGCCGGCGGCCGCGCGCAATGTGCTCATTTCCTGGAACGCCAGCAAGGAAGCGAGCCGCGCCGTGAGCGCCGCCCTGCCCCTGCTGCAGCGCGCCGGACAAGTCCACGTGGCCATCTTCGACGCCCAGGTGCATGCCGCCGAGCACGGCGAACAGCCGGGCGCGGAACTGACGCACTACCTGGCGCGCCACGGCGTGGAAGCGCGGCTGCATTTGCTCGATGGCGGTGGCGTGCGGCGCGGCGATATCGGCGAAGCGCTGCTGTCGCAGGCGGCCGACCTGTCGGCCGACTTGCTGGTGATGGGAGCGTATGGACATTCGCGCCTGCGCGAAACCATCCTGGGCGGCGTCACGCGCACGATCTTGCAAAGCATGACGATCCCCGTGCTGATGGCGCACTAGGCGGGCGGACTGATGGCAGGACTAGCCGCCCTGCCAGGGCTGGCTGCGGATCTTCGCCACCTGGCGCTGCGCCAGCCACTGCCACAGCTGCAGGGCGGCGTCCTGCGGCAGCGCCGACATGTGGCGCGGCGTGGCCAGGGCGATTTCACAATCGCGGTCCGACCATTCCTCGAAAGTGACTTCGCCTCCGCTAGCGACCTCGACCTGATACATCAAGCCATCGTCGTAGCCAAAGCGCAACAGGACGGCGGCCGGGCTGCCGTCCGGCGTGACGGCGCCGCCGCGGTACACCTCGGCCAGCGCATCGGCCAGCTGTGCCGGCGAGGGCGCGCAGATGTCGCGCCCATCGGCCCGTGTCAGAATGAACCATGCCTGTGTCATGACGCGCCCTCCTATCCATACTCGTTAGCATGCGAGGCAAGTACTACGGGCAGTCACCTTGGTCCAGTGTCACTCCGGGCGCGCGGAAACTATCCCTGTCGGCATTGTTTACCAATAATTACTCATACTAACAAGGATCATACCTAAATTTCATGCAGCGCGGAATTTATGCATCTTGCGCCACAGAAGCGCCAATTCACGCCACCAGCACGGGAATGCTGAGCGGATCGAAATCATGCCAGTCGCCATTGGCGATCGTGCCTTCCGCTTCCTCGATATGCTCGGCGCCCAGCCGGTGCAGCGCCTCGAGCGCCCGTTCGCGCTCGTCGAGGCCGCCCAGCGCGACGGCGATCAGCATGCCCGGATGGCGTGGCTGGCGGCGGTTTTCACCGTTGTCTTCGCCATTCTTCTCGGCTTCGCCCGCTTCCTTCATCTTGTTGAAACTGTAGAGCGAGCCCACGTGGGCGCCCACCAGCGCCCCGACGACCGGACCCAGCGGCCCTGTCGCCAGGGCGGTGGCCGCGCCGATGCCCGCGCCCAAGGCGGCCCCGACGGCCACGCCTTCCACCACGCCCTCCGGTGTTTCCTTCGCGCCCGGCGACATGTCGCGGTCGCCGCCCAGCGCGTGCAGATCATGCTGCCCCGGCTGGTTGACAAAAAAGGCGCTGATGCGGCTGTCGGAAAAGCCCGCCTGGTTCAGCGCGGCGCGCGCGACGTCGATCTGTTCCTGCAACTGAAAATGACCTGCGATGATGCGTGACATGATACGGCCCTCCTCGTCGGCTGCTGGCGCACCATGCGCCGCCTCGATAGCGTGCGCCAGACAACGCCAGGATACCGTTCGCTTACGCACACAGCCGCTTACTCCCATGCCCAATCATATGCTCACTCAAGCAGACGCGCTGAAGGGGCTGCGGATATCCGACAGGAATTGTTGCGCGCGCGCATGTTGAGGCCGCGCAAAGAAATCCTCGGGCGCGGCCCGTTCCAGCACTTGCCCGTGATCCATGAACCACACGCGGTCCGCCACTTCGCGCGCAAAGCCCATTTCATGCGTCACGCACACCATCGTCATGCCGCCCTGCGCCAGGTCGCGCATCACTTGCAGCACTTCGCCCACCATTTCCGGGTCCAGCGCGCTGGTCGGTTCATCGAACAGCATCAGCGGCGGCTGCATGGCCAGCGCGCGGGCAATCGCCACGCGCTGCTGCTGCCCGCCCGACAGGGCCGCCGGCATGGCGCGCGCCTTGTGCGCGAGGCCCACCCGTTCCAGCAGGGCCAGCGCCCGCTCTTCCGCTTCCTTGCGGCTCAGGCCGCGCAAGCGCTGCGGCGCCAGCGCGCAATTGTCCAGCACGGAAAGGTGCGGAAACAGGTTGAATTGCTGGAAAACAAAACCGATATGCGAACGGAAGGCGTTCACGTCCAGCCCCGGCGCGTGGATGTCCTGGCCCGCCACCGTGATGCGGCCCGAGGCGATCGGTTCCAGCCGGTTGATGGTGCGGATCAGGGTGGACTTGCCGGAACCGGACGGGCCGCACACCACCAGCACCTCGCCCTTGGCGACGTGTTCATTGATGCCGCTCAAGGCGTGATACTCGCCATAGTATTTGTTGACGTTGTCAAAGGTAATCATGCAGCCGCTTTCAAGAGTCGCGCCTGGCGCCGCTCGAGCCAGAAGGCGGCGCGCGACAGGCTGAAACATAAAACAAAGTACGTCATGCCCAGCAAGAAATACACTTGCACGGGTTTCGTCAGCACCAGGCCATTGACTTGCGAGGCGATGAACGACACTTCGGCCAGGCCGATGATGGTGCCGAGCGAGGTTTCCTTGATGGTCGAGACGAACTGGTTCACCAGCGAGGGCAGCATGTGGCGCAGCGCCTGCGGCAACACCACCGTGCGCATGCTGTCCAGATAGTTCAAGCCCAGCGAACGGGCCGCCTCCACCTGGCCGCGCGGCACCGCTTGCACGCCGGCGCGCACGATTTCCGCCAGATAAATGCCGTCGAAGATGACGAGGGCTGCCAGCATGGTGCCGAATTGCCCGCTTTCATGGCCGGTGAGGCTGGGCAGGAAGAAATACGCCCAGAAGATGACGAGCAACAAGGGGATGCCCCGCACCACGTGGATCAGCGCGGCGACGGGCCAGCGCAGCAGGCGCCAGGGACTCAGGCGCGCCAGCCCCAGCAGCAAGCCGAATGGCAGGCTGAGCACCAACGCCAGGCTGGCCAGCAGCACCGTCAACGCCAGGCCGCCCAGCGGCCCCTCGGGATAGCGTCCCACAAGGAAATACAGCCAGTAATCGTGGATCAGTTCCAGCATCAGGACACCTTCTTTTGCAGCAAGGCCGCCAGGCTGGCGATCACCAGGGAAACGGCCAGATAAGCCACGCTGGCGAAGACGAACGCTTCCACGCTGCGGAACGAAGCCGCTTCCACGCGCTGCGTCTGGTACATCAGCTCGGCCACGCCGATGACGGTGGCGATGCTGGTGTTTTGCCACAGGTTCAGGGTTTGCGACAGCAGCGGCGGCGCGGCCAGGCGCAAGGCTTGCGGCACGATGCACAGGCGCATGGTGGCGAGAAAGCCGAAACCCAGCGCCCGGCCCGCCTCGAATTGCTGGGCAGGAATGGCGCGGATGCCGCTGCGGATGTCTTCCGCCATGTAGGCGGCCGTATATAAAGTCAGGGCCGTGACGGCGCTGACGGCTTCGATATTGCCGGCATACAAGCGCTCCTTCCAGGCGTCGGGCAGCAGTTCGGGCGCGCCGAAATACCAGAACAGGAAGTGGGCCAGCAAGGGCACGTTGCGGATCAGCTCGACATACGCGGCGCCCAGCCCGTTGAGCAGGCGCGACGGCGCCAGGCGCAGCATGGCCACGCCGCACGCCAGCGGCAGCGACAAGAGCAAGGTGATGCCCATCAGTTGCAATGACAGCAGCAAGCCGGACAGCAACCAGTCGCGGTAGTCGCCGGCCAGCAAAAAATTCAGATCAAACATGCGGAAGAGTCAGGCAAGGTTCAGGCGTCGATCTTGTCCGATTCAATTTTAAATGTGCGTTTCTGGAATTTCACATTGCTCGTCGGGCCATACCATTTGAAGAACAGTTTTTCCGCCTCGCCCGACTTTTCCAGCTCCCGCAGCACCTTGTCGACGGCGGTTTTCACGCCCGTCTCGCCCTTGCGGATGCCGAAGGCAAACACTTCCTGGCTGATATTTTGCGGCAGCACAATGTAATCCTTTTGCGCAGCGCCCAGTTTGGCGTAGTTGTTGAGCAGCGAGACTTCATCGTCGACATAGCCGACGCCCTTGCCTTGCTGCAAGCCGAGATAGGCCTGGCCCGCCGTCTCGAACGTCACCACGTCCACGCCGGGCACGGCCTTGCGGATATTCGGTTCCTGCGTGCCGCCCTTGACAGTCAGCACTTTCTTGCCGGCCAGGCCAGCGACCGTCGTGATATTGCTGCTTTTTTTCACCAGCACGCGCTGGCCCGTGTAAAACGTGGACAGGGAAAAATCGACCAGCGCTTCGCGTTCCTTGTTGTGCGTCAAGGACGCCGTCAGGATATCGATGCGGCCCTGCTGCAGTTCGGGAATGCGGGCGGCCACGGCCAGCTGCTTGATCACCGGCTTGACGCCCAGGCCCTGGGCGATGGCGCGGCACAGGTCCACTTCATAGCCGACCAGCTGGCGCGACTTGGCGTCGATGAAACTGTTCGGCTCGTCCGTGCCCAGGGTGCCGCAGACCAGCTCGCCCTTCGCCTTGATGGCGGCCAGCTGGTCCGCTTGCGCCACCTGCGTGAAGGCGATGGAGGTGAAAAGAAGCGCGGCGAAGTGTAGGCGGGTCTGCATGAAATTCCTCTGGTGGACAATGAATGCCGCCATTAGACCGCAGCGCTCTTATTTCCAAAAAGGAATCTTTTCACCCTTGCTTATGCAGAATTCATCTAAGAACACCTATCAAAACCTACTGCGCGTCGTAATTTGCGGTCTGCGATGCTCACTGGCTCGGCGCCCCCGTACCTTCGTACAGTTGCGCTTCTCAAGCCAACGGGGGCGCCGAGCCTTCCTTCCGCTCGCTACGGTTTTGTTAGGTGTTGTAAGGCGTCATCTAAGGCGCCAGCGCCTTCGTCTCGCCGCCGAGGCGGATGATCGCCGCCCTGGCTCCCACGGCGCCCGGATAGCGGGGGTCGAGCTGCAGCGCCTGCCTGTACGCCTCGAGCGCTTGCGGGCGCAAGCCTTGCTCCACATAAAACTCGGCCAGGCTATCCTGCAGATTCGCGTCGCGCGGATACAGGCTGGCGGCCGCCTGCAGCACGGCCATGCCTTGCGCCACGGCGCCGCCGCCTTTCAAGCGGTACGCTTCCCCGTTCAGCGCCGCCGGACTGGCCGCGCCCAGCGGGTCGCGGGCCAGCGCCAGGCGCAGGGCCGCGAGGGCGGGTTCCGTCTTTCCGGCGCGCAACAAGGTCAAGCCGTGCAGCGCATGCGCGCGGTCGCTGAGCGGATACAGTTCCACGGCCAGGCGGCTGGCCGCCAGCGCCGAATCCGCCTCGCCGCGCGCGGCCGACGCTTGCGCCAGATCAAGCAGCTCGGGCACGAAATCGGGATAGGCGCGCTGGCCGCGGAAGGCCGTGCGCAACTGGCTATCCAGGGCGGCGATGGATGCCGAGGCGGGCGCGGCCGGCCAGGCGATGGCGGCCGTGCGGTCCCAGCTGGCGGCCAGGGCCACGATGGCTTGCTCGAAGGCGGGGTCGAAACGGGGCACGGTGCCGGCCTTTGCATCTTGCGACAAGCGGATATAGTCGCGCGCAAACGCCAGCGCGCCGCCGCGCGAGTAGGTATTCAAGTCGACGCCCGATTCGCGCAATGCCCAGGCCATGCTGGCGCCGGCCACGAGAAACACGCGGCCGCCCGCGGGATGGCGGGCCGCCTCGATGTAGGCGCGCGCCGCCTGGGCGTCGGGCGCCAGCGCCTGGCGGTTGATGTGCGTGAAGGCTGCGCGCGTGGCGGCCGCATCGGCATACGCCTGATCCGTGCGTTCGGCGTAGGCGCGGCCCTCCTCGAACAGGCCTTGCGCCACCTGGTAGGCGCGCTGCGCGCCCGCGTCGGCGATATACGTGTTCAGCTGCCACGGTTCGCCCGTGACCACTTCGAACAGGCGCTGCACGAAAGCTTCGGGATTGACGCGCTCGAGATTGGCGGCGACGGCAATGGTGAGCTTGCGCGAAGGAAAGCTGTACAGGTAGGTAACGGTTTCCGGCTGCTGGCCGCTGTGGGCGATGGCGTAGCGCCCGCCCGTCGGCAGGATTTCCCAGCCCATGCCGTAATTCGTCAAGCGGCCCGCGCGCGTGGCCATCGGCTGCACCATGACGGCCACGCTGGCCGCCGACAAGATCTTGCCTGCGTGAACGCCCCGGCCAAAGGCCAGCATGTCGGGCACGCTGGCGCGCGTGCCGCCGGCTGAAAAGCGGCTGCTGATGTCGACGAATTCCGAATTCTTCAACTCCTTTCCGGCCAGCCGGTAGCCGCGCACGCGGTGCGCGATCACGGCGTCCGGGTCGTCCATCACGGTGGCGTCCATGCCCAGCGGCCCCCACACGTGGCGCCGCATGTAGCCGCCATAGCTTTCGCCCGAGGCGGCCTCGATGACGGCGCCCAGCAAGTTGTAGCCATAGCTGGTATAGCGGAAGCGCGTGCCCGGTTCGGCGATCAGGTCGAACTGCTCGAAGACGGCGATCGACTGGCGCGTATCCTTGTGCTCCTTGAAATGCTGTTCCACCCTGCTGTCGCGGTAGGCGTCGATACCGCCCAAGTGGCCCAGCAGCTGGCGCACCGTCACGGGAAACGGCTTGACGGGAAAATACGG
Source organism: Janthinobacterium sp. SUN211 (assembly GCF_030587315.1). NCBI lineage: Bacteria > Pseudomonadati > Pseudomonadota > Betaproteobacteria > Burkholderiales > Oxalobacteraceae > Janthinobacterium > Janthinobacterium sp. SUN211. Next base: position 121,606 of record NZ_JAPWIC010000010.1, read on the forward strand.
CACATAGGTTTGCACGGGCGCATCCAGGTCGATCTTGCCCTGTTCGACCAGTTGCAAAATGGCCACCGCCGTCATGGGCTTGGTGACGGACGCCAGCCGGTAGCTGGACTGGGCCGTGGCCGGCACGCGGTTTTCCAGGTCCGCATAGCCGTAGCCTTTTACCCATTCCACGTCGCCCTGGCTGAAACCGACGGTCACGCCCGGGATGCGCTCCGCGCCCATGCGCCGGGCCGCCCAGCCGTCGAAATCGGCCAGACGCGCGGCCAGCGCGGCGGACGGAGCAGCGGGTGAAACAGAGGATGGGGCGGAGGCGGCCTGCGCCACGCCGCAGCACAGCGCCAGCGCGCCGGCGAAACCGTAGTATTTGCTGCTTTGCATAGTCATGATTCCATGGTGAGGGCCGTGTGCACAGCACGGCGCTGATGCATGGTATGTGTCTTTCACACGCCGTTGGCGGGCCGTGCACGAAATGCACGTGGCCCGCACGAACGGCACCGGCGTCGATGAAAATGTTGCAAAGGAGTAGCACATGAGCAGCTACAATGCCCGCCATGCCCTCCCTCTTCCGCTACCTGTTGCTGTGCTGCCTGGCCTTGCCCTCTTTCGCCTGCGCCATGCATCCGCTCTCGCTGGACGACGGCTGGCGCACCTGCGGCAACACGGCTTCCGCGCCCGCCTCGCTGCAGCGGCTGGTCCGGCCGGGCCAGCTGCTGTGCGTCGAGCGCGATGTCGCCCTGCCCGCCACGCCGTCGTCGACGCAATTGCTGGTGCTGTCGGCGCTGGCTTCCAGCGAGCTGTGGCTCGATGGGGTCTTGATCGGCAGCAATGGCCAGCCGGCTCGCCAGGCCAGCGGGGAACGCGCGGGCGACGTCGATTTCGCCCTCCACCTGAGGCCGCAGCAATTGGCCATGGGCACGCACCACCTGCGCCTGCTGCTGTCGACGCAGCAGGTGCCGGCCCACCTGGCATCGCCATTCTATGCGCTGTACCTGGTCGACCGGCAAGATTACCGCGCGGCGCTGGCCTGGTACCGGTTGCCGCCACTGCTGCTGGCCGGGGCGCTGGGCGCCGTCGCCCTGCTGTTTCTCGCCTTGACGGTACTGTACCAGGGGCAGCGGCACTGGGCCATGTTTGCGGCGCTGTGCCTGGCGGCGGCGCTGCTGCTGGTGGCGGAACTGTGGCGCAGCTTTGCCGGCTATGCCTATCCCTCGCACATGCCGCGCCTGTACGCCGTCAGCGCCCTGACGTGGCTGTTTTCCGCCTTGCTGCCCCTGTATTTTTATACGGCTTACCGCCTGCCCCGCTGGCCGCTGGCGGCGGCGGTGCTGCTGGCGGGCATCGCGCTGGCCGGCGCGCTGCCCACGCATTTCGACGCGCGCTGCTGGCTGATGTTTCTGACGGGCCTGGCGGCGAGCTTGGCGCTCAACCTGGGCGCACTGTGGCGCCGCCTGCCGGGCAGCCGCGGCGGCACCTTGATCGCGCTGGCGTCGTGCGCCCTGTTCCTGCTGACGGGCAGCCAGTTTGCCGAAGGCGGCTTCGCCCTCGTCGTGTGCTTCCTGCTGCTGCCTGTATGCGCGCAATTGCTGGCGCAGCTATTGCGCGAACGCAGCAAGGCGGCGCGCGCCCAGCAGCTGGAAAACCAGCTCTTGCGCAAAAGCATGCAACCGCACTTCCTGATGAATTCCCTCAGCCTGATCAGCGAACTCAACGCGCAATCGCCGCAGGCGGCCGAAACCTTCATCGAGGCGCTGGGGGCCGAATTACGCATGCTCAACGAATTCGCGCAGCAACCCAGCATTGCCCTGACGCAGGAACTGGCCCTGTGTGAGAATTACCTGAGCATCATGGGCACGCGGCTGCAGCAGCCGTGCCGCCTGCAGCTCGACGGCGAGGCGGCGGGCATCACCGTGCCGCCCGCCCTGTTGCTGACGGCGCTGGAAAATGCGTTCAGCCACAACCGCTACCGCCACGGCGCGTCCTTTATCCTGCGCATCAAAAAACATGCGCAAACGCAAATACTTACCTTGCTGCTGCCCGAAGGCGAAGCGCGCCCCCATGCGGGCAGCGGCGTGGGCGAACAGTACATCCGCGCCAGCCTGCACGCCGTGTTTGGCGATGCGGCCAACTATGCCTGCACACAGCATCCGGCAGGCTGGCGCCTCACCTTTACCTTGCCGGCGGCGCCATGAATGTGTTGATACTGGAAGATGAACCGCTGATCGCGCAAGGCCTCGAACGCGAAGTGCGCGCGCATTTCGGCGCGCGCCTCAGCAATCTCGTACTGCATGACAATGTGCCGCAAGCGCTGGCCGCCCTGGCGCAGGAGCAAGGGCAGGAGCAGATCGACTTGCTGCTGCTGGATTTGCACCTGCACGGCGCGGACGGCTATGATTTGCTGCGTCTGGCCGCCGATGCGCGCTTCCAGACCATCATCGTCTCGGCCCACGCGGAACGCTCGATCACGGCCTTCGAATTCGGCGTGCTCGACTTCGTCGCCAAGCCTTTCAGCCGCGAACGCCTGCACAAGGCGCTGCAACGCTATACGGGGCGGCACACGGAAGCGGCTTCGCTGTCCGTCAAGAAACGGGGGGCGCTGGAATGGATCGCCATGGCCGACATCGACCACGTGCAAGCCGATGGCCACTACAGCAATATCGTGTTGTGCAGCGGCGAGCAATGCTTTCACGACTTGCCTATCGACAAGCTCATGGCCCTGCTGCCGCCCCACTTCCTGCGCGTGCACCGCTCCTACATCGTCAACAGCCTGGGCTTCAAGCGGCTGCAGATCGGCGCGGGCGGCAAATACGCGCTCGACACGCAGACGAGCACGGGCATCCCCGTGTCGCGCAGCAGCTATCCCGCGCTGAAACATCGGTTGCTGGGCTGACGTCCCCGCTTACCAGTGCGGTGCGTAATTGGGGAATGGCGAGGTCATGTGTTCGGGTTCCACGGGCGACGCCATCCAGTCGCGCGGGTCGACCTTGTAGTACTGCAAGAATTGCGCATACAGTTCTTCATGGTGTTCGGCCATCTGGTACGGCTTTTCAAAGAAGGTTTCCGTGGCCACGGCAAAGAATTCGGCGGGATTGGTGGCGCCGTAATGGTCCATCACGCTTTGCTGCTGGTACATGGCGTCGTGGCGCAGGTTGTCGAAGTCGCGCGACAGCACGGTGGCCCAGCTGCGGTAGCTCGACACGCTGGGCAAATACGGCGCGCCATTCGCGGCGCCCGATTCGCTGTCGAGCTGGTGGGCGAATTCATGCAGCACGACATTGTGGCCGTCGCTCCAGTCGGCCGCGCCCCGCTGCACGTGGTCCCAGGCCAGCACCACGCGGCCATCGCCCCAGGATTCGCCCAGCAAGCCATTCGCCGACGGCGTCACCACGCCGCCCGGCCCCACTTCATTGCGCGTGACGATGAATTCCGTGGGATACACGAGGATGGTGTCGAGTTCGGGATACACCTGCGTCTGGCGGTTCAGCAGCAGCAAGCAAGCCTGGCCGGCAATCGTATAGCGCATCTCGTCCGTGATTTCCAGACCGCCGCAGCCGACGAATTTCTTTTGATACAGGAATTGCACGACGAGGCGGCGCAACTGCTCCTGCAGCGGCGCCGGCATATGCTGATAGACGGGGATATTGTTTTCCAGCACGGCCAAGCCTTCTGCCGGCAAGGGTTTCGCCAGGGCCCGCTTCAAACGCCAGCGGGGGAACCACAGCGAAAAGACGATGGCCGCCGTGACGAGGGCGATCCACAGCAGCGGGTTCATGCGGCGGCCCGTTTCAGGACAATGAGAGCGATGCAGGAGAACACGGCGTAGGCAGACAAGGACAAGCTCCTTCAAGTGAACCCGCACGGCGCGGGCAGCAGTCCAGCCCACATGGGGATGCTTGCAGTCTTTTCAATCAGACCACGTTCAATCGACTCACCTCGGATGGTTCGGCGCAACGCCAAAAGCCGGGTCGCAACCCGGCTTTCGACATGCGTCTGATAATACGAACCACAAGTATTACGCCCGCCAGCCGCCAGGCGGCCGTTCAGGCGCCGTAACTATTACTCGGCAGCTTTCTGCTGCGGCGCACCAAACAGGGCTGCCACCAGCGGATCGCGCGTCACGGGACCACGGTTGACGCGGATGGCGTAATGCGTGTCATCGGCCAGGATGTGGAAGTGACGGCCGCTGCCTGCCATGCTTTGCTCGCGCAAGCCTGGACGATCCTTGCGCGGTGGCGCGCCTTCGCGTTTTGGCTGGACGATGGCGGCCAGGAAGGCGCGCACGCGCTCAGGGTCTGGCGTCAGCTGGTACACTGCCTTGCCCAGGTAGGTGGCGGTGCCTTCGATGTAGCGGGCCAGTTCGATCACGCCCGCTTCGCGCAGGTCGCGGATGTATTTGCGGGCGCCCGATGGCGAAAACTTGAGGAACCAGGCGATTTCGTCGGCCAGCATCTCGTGCAGCGACAATTCGCCGATCAGCTTTTGCATGTTTTCGATGCGGCGCAGGGTGGCCGACGTCGAACGCACGCGCTCGATCGGTGCCATGGAAATGGGATTCATGCGTTCCGGGGGGATCGGTGCTGCGCGTTCTACCATTTGCGAGCCTTTTTCGGGGCTACGAAGTTCCTGGTGCGCTGCCTTTAATTCGCTCTTCACGTGAGACTGAGTCATTGCATGCATTTGAATACTCCTTTTAAACGATTGCCGGTAGCCCGGATTGTTAAGTTCTTGGCAATTTTTATACCAGAACACCACGAATCCTGAGCGTCTGGGCACAGAATGCCCGTGTCGGCGGCTGCGGTCTGTGCGTTAACGAACATTAGAAGCAAGAAAGTGAAAAATATTGCCCCACTGAATTCTTTCTCTCGTGGCATCTAAAAAAGACATCTAAAAAACCGGCATGACGAGCCTGTGCCGCCATTCGTGGCGCAAAGTGAAATAGCGAACAGAAGCGGAAACGCCATTGCAATAAATTCAAGCTTCGCGCGCGGCGCCTGCCGCCCGCATCGCGAATCTTCGACTCTTGCAAAGGAAATATCATGAAAATGCCCGCCCTGTTGGCCGCCGCCTTGCTTGTCACCCTGTCCGCCTGTAAAAAACCGGCCGAGCCGCCCCTGCCCGAAACGGCGCCCAATCCCGCTTCCACCCCACAAGTGATGCCTGCCCCCGTCGCGCCAGCCATGCCGGAAGCGGGTGCCGGCAGCACGACGCCGCCTGCGCCGCTGACCGATCCCGCCACCGCGCCCGCCCTGCCGCCGGCCACGGCGCCGAAGTAAAGCCTACAGTCGAGGCCGGCACGGCCTCAGACGGGCGCCCGCGCGGCGCCATCCCTACTCCACGGGGGAGTTACGCGTTGCCAGCCTGTTTGCAACGCGTTTTTTTACGATTGGAGTCGGCCACGCCCTGAAGGTTCACCGGCAGGCCGCCCCGAAAATGCGGCAATCCGCACAGCCTTTCCCCTCGTCGTGCGGAAAGACGGAATCTCGCCATTTCCCATTTTCACTAGATTCAAATTAAACCTTTATAAACAATCACTTGCAATAAACGTCAAAATGCGCTCCACTGGCACGGAAGATGCTTTTATATTTTCATAACCGCCGTCAGAGCGGCAGCCCGACCCACTATATAAAACCATCTACCTTTTGGAGACAACAGCATGGCACGCACCTTCCGCATCTCGTCCTTCCTGAACACCAAGGCACTGACCGTCGCCGTCGCACTGGCCGCGCAATTCCCGCTGGCCGTCCATGCAGCCGACCTGGTCCGCCTGGGCAACCTGAAATTCGCCCATTACGGCGCCGTCGCCTACATGAAGGAAATCGCGCCCAAATACGACTTGAAAATTGAAGAGCGCATCTTCGCCAAGGGCCTCGACATCGTGCCGGCCATGATCGCCGGTGAAATCGATGTGTCCGCCAGCGCGCTGGAAGCGGCCATCACGGGCCGCGCCACGGGCTTGCCCGTGTACCTGGTGGGCGGCTTCGCCAAGGGCGGCGTGCAGATCGTCGGCCGTCCCGACCTGAACATCAAGGGCATCGCCGACCTGAAAGGCAAGAAAGTCGGCGTCACGCGCGGCGGCCCGCAGGAAATCCTGCTGTTTGCCGAACTCACCAAGGCCAAGCTGACCTGGTCCGACAAGCCGGGCAAGGACGTGCAGATCCTGTACATGGGCTACCCGGACTTGAACCAGGCGCTGCTGACCAAGGATATCGACGTCATGAGTCAGTCCGAGCCGTACTCGACCCAGGCCATCCACAAGAAATACGGCGCGGCCATCATCAAGCCTTACGACACGCCGCTGGGCGAGCCCGTGCGCGCCCTCGTGATGACGGAAAAGATGTACAAAGAGAAACCTGCCGTGGCCCAGCGCTTCATGGATTGCTTCGTCGCCGCCACGCGCGCCTTCCTGGCCGACCCGAAACTGGCGGAAAAATACGTGCGCGAATCGATGTTCAAGAACCAGATCACGACCGAGGATTACCGCGACGCCATCGACAACGCCATCTTCACGGAAGACATCACGCAAAGCCACGTGCAGCTGACCACCGATTACATGGTGAAATTCGGCGTGGGCCGCATGGCCAAACCGCCTGCAGCACAGGATTGGGTCAAGCTGGACCTGCTGGAAAAAGCCAAGAAGTCCTATGTTCCACGCTAACCATGACCACGCTAATCTGAAAGTATCACGATGAATATTCAAATGATGAAACGCTTCGCGCATGGTGCCGCCGTGCCCGTGGCCGTGCTGCTGCTGTGGCAAGCCATGTCGACGTTCGGCTGGATCAACCCGCAAATCCTGCCCTCGCCCGTGGCCGTACTGGTGAAATGGTATGAATACCTGGTGCCGATGGAAGCCTACACGCCCGAAACGGGCAATTACCTGGTGTGGATGTTCTCCGGCGAGTTGCCGCATGACGCCTGGGCCAGCCTGTCGCGCGTGCTGGGCGGCTTCGCCATCGGCGCCGGCCTGGCATTGCCGCTGGGCTTGCTGATGGGCACCAACAAGACCATCTATAAACTGTTCGACCCGCTGGTGCAGGTGCTGCGTCCGATTCCGCCGATCGCCTACATTCCGCTGGCGATTCTGTGGTTCGGCCTGGGCAACCCGCCCGCCTTCTTCCTGATCAGCATTGGTTCCTTCTTCCCCGTACTGATGAATACCATCGCCGGCGTGCGCCAGGTCGACGGCATCTACATCCGCGCCGCGCGCAACCTGGGCGCCAGCCAGATGACGATGTTCCGCCGCGTCATTTTGCCGGCCGCCACGCCCTACATCCTGGCCGGTGCGCGCATCGGCATGGGCACGGCCTTCATCGTCGTGATCGTGGCGGAGATGATTGCCGTCAATAGCGGCCTGGGTTTCCGCATCCTGGAAGCGCGCGAATATTTCTGGTCTGACAAGATTATCGCCGGCATGTTCACCATCGGCCTGTTCGGCCTGGCCATCGACATGGCCATGAATGCCCTGAATAATCATTTGCTGCAGTGGCATCGCGGCCTGGAACACTGAGAGGAACGGCCATGACCACGATCAATATCAATGCAGTCAATAAAATCTTCACCACGGGCGGCGCGGACGTCATCGCCCTGAAGGATATCAACCTGGAAATCGCCAGCGGCGAGTTCATCTGCCTGCTGGGACCGTCCGGCTGCGGCAAGTCGACCCTGCTCAACGCCATCGCCGGCTTTTCGCAACCGACCTCGGGCCAGATCCTGGCCGGCGGCAAGCTGATCACCGAACCCGGACCGGACCGCGGCATGGTGTTCCAGGAATACGCGCTGTTCCCATGGATGACCATCGAAAGCAATATCGCTTTCGGCCTGGAAATCGCCGGCAAGACGCCAGCCGAAATCAAGGAACGGGTCGACATGCTGCTGAGCATGCTGGGCTTGACGGAATTCCGTGCCCGCTACCCGAAAGACTTGTCGGGCGGCATGCGCCAGCGCGTGGCGATTGCCCGCGTGCTGGCCCTCGATTCGCCGATCATGCTGATGGATGAACCGTTCGGCGCGCTGGACGCCTTGACGCGGCGCAACCTGCAAGATGAATTGCTGAAAATCTGGAAAGTCTTCGGCACCACCATCGTGTTCGTCACGCACTCGATCGAGGAATCGATCTACCTGGCCGACCGCACCATCGTCATGACCTACCGTCCCGGCACCATCAAGCGCGACGTGGCCATCGAACTGCCCCGCCCGCGCGACCCGAGCGACCCGGAGTTCAACCGCCTGAAGCGCATGCTGGGCGAGATGGTGATGGAAGAGCAGCAAAGGCACCATAACGCCGAGACCATGGCAAGTACTGCAGACTGATAGTATGTCTGATTAGTTAGCACCGGGGCAGTGCCGTCTGGCCTGCCCCATCAACCCGACACACGGAGCACCATGGCATTCGGCAAATGGACCCTGAGACCCGCGCTCGGCCCCCTGCTGGCCGTGGGATCGCTGGTCGTGCTGACGTGGGCGTCGTATGCCTGGGTCAAGCAGCGCCAGCTCGATGAATTGCACCGCACCCTCGATTCACGCGCGGAACTGTATGCGGCGTCCATCGGCGGCGCCCTCAACAAGTACGAATTCCTGCCCCTGGCCGTGGCCCAGAGCGATGCCGTAGCGCAATTGCTGGAGCAGCCCAGCGCCGACAAGGTCACGCAGATCAACGCCTACCTGGTCGACATGAACCGCCGCGCGGGCGCCTTTGCCGTCTACGTGCTCGACGACAAGGGCACGACTCTGGCGTCGAGCAACTGGCAAGACCGCAGCTCGTATGTGGGCGTCAACTACGGTTTCCGGCCCTACTTCAAGGATGCGATCGCGGGCGGCATCGGCCGCTTCTACGGCATCGGCGCCTCCACCTTCGAGGCCGGCTATTTCATTTCGCAGCCCGTGCAGCGCAACGGGCGCATCATCGGCATCGTCGCCGCCAAGGTCAACCTGGACTGGATCGAGCAATCGTGGCGCACGCCCGGCGCGGGCGAACAGATCTGGGTCAAGGATGCAAATGGCGTGCTGATCCTGGCCACCACGCCCGCCTTCAAGTTCAAGACCCTGGCGCCCCTGTCGCCGGCCGCGAAGAACGATATCAGCGCGCAGCGCCAGTTCCTGCAGGAAAATCTGCCCATCTTGCCGCACCGGCTGCGGCGCCAGTTCGCCGATGGCGCCAGCGTGATGACACTGGAACGTCCGCAGACGGGCGATACGCCCGCCCTGTCCGGCAGCGCCGACTATCTGGCCGTGAACCGCGCGCTGGGCCCGCTGCAATGGCAGATCACCGTGCTGGCCGAGCTCGACCAGGTCGACGAGGCGGCGCGCAACGCTGCCATCGCCGCCGCGCTGGGCTGGGCCTTGCTGCTGCTGGCCCTGATGTATGCGCGCCAGCGCCGGCGCCGCATCGCCGACAAGCTCAATGCGCAACAGACGCTGGCACGCGCCTATGAACAGCTGGAAATCAAGGTCGAGCAGCGCACGGCAGACCTCGTGCATGCGAATGGCCGCCTGCAGGCGGAAGTGGCCGAGCGCGAGCGGGCCGAGCAGACCCTGCGCTATGCCCAGGCGGAATTGGTGCAAAGCGGCAAGCTGGCGGCCATCGGCCAGATGGCGGCCGGCGTCACGCACGAGCTGAACCAGCCGCTGGCCGCCCTGCAGACCTTTTCCGACAATGCCAAGGTGTTCCTGGCGCGCGGGCGCATCGACGACGCGCTCGACAACCTGTCGACCATTTCCGACCTCGTCAAGCGTCTCGGCTACGTCACGTCGCAATTGAAAGGCTTTGCGCGGCGCAGCGACGATGCCCGCAAACCCGTCAGCGTGCGCCAGGCGTTTGCGCAAACCATGCTGCAAATCCGCACGCGCAAGCATTCGCAGCGCCTGACCCTGCATGAAAGCTGGCTGGAGGACGACATCATCGTCCTGTGCAACGCCATCGGCCTGGAACAGGTGTTTACCAATCTGATCACGAACGCCATGGATGCCGTGCCGGAAAACGAGCCCGTGCAGATCTGGTTCCAGGTGCGCCGCGAAGGCGACCTCGCCGTGCTGCATATCACCGATAATGGCCCCGGCATCCCGCTCGCTTCGCTGGACAAGATTTTCGACCCCTTCTATACCACCAAGGAACACGGGCTGGGCTTGGGATTGTCGATCAGCGCTGGCATACTGCGCGCGGCCGGCAGCGCATTGGCCGTGCGCAACCGCAGCGCGCAGGAAGGGGGCGGCGCGCAATTTACCATCACCCTCAGCTGCGCCCCGGGGGAAAAGAATAAAGAGACAGAGGAAACACCCGATGCACGAGAATAATTTTGAAGGCATGCAAGTGCTGCTGGTGGAAGACGACGCCGTCGTGCGCAAGGGCGCGCGGCAATCGCTGGAGCTGGCGGGCTTGCAAGTGACGGCCGTCGCCACGGCCGAGGAAGCACTGCCCTACCTGGTGCCGGAATTTGCGGGCATTTTATTGAGCGATATCAAGCTGCCCGGCATGGATGGCTTGAAACTGCTCGATATCGCCGTGGCGCAGGATGCCAGCCTGCCCGTCATCCTCGTCACGGGCCACGGCGACGTGTCGATGGCCGTGGGCGCCATGCGCCGTGGCGCCTACGATTTCATCGAAAAACCGTTTTCCGCCGACTTGCTGGTGGAAGTGTGCCGCCGCGCCCTGGATAAACGCCATTTGGTGCTGGAAAACATGAACTTGCGCCGCCAGCTCGAACAGCGGGTCGGCATCGAGGCGCGCATCGTGGGCCGCAGCGCGGCCATGGCCAAGGTTCGCCAGCTGGTGCTGAACCTGGCGCCCAAGTCGGCCGACATCATCATCCTCGGCGAAACGGGGACCGGCAAGGAACTCATCGCCCGCTGCCTGCACGATTTCAGCGAGCGGCGCGACCACCCGTTCGTGGCCATCAACTGCGGCGCCCTGCCCGAATCGATCTTCGAATCGGAACTGTTCGGCCACGAAGAAGGCGCATTCACGGGCGCGCAGCGCCAGCGCATCGGCAAGATCGAATATGCGAACGGCGGCACCTTGTTCCTCGATGAAATCGAAAGCATGCCGCTGGCCCTGCAAGTCAAGCTGCTGCGCGTGCTGCAGGAGCGGCAAGTGGAACGGCTCGGTTCCAACAAATTAATTTCCGTCAATTTCCGCGTGATCGCCGCCGCCAAGGAAGACTTGAATGTGCTGGCCGAACAAGGGAAATTCCGGCCCGACCTGTATTACCGCCTGAACGTGGCCAGCCTGACCTTGCCCGCGCTGCGCAACCGGCGCGAGGATATTCCCCTGCTGTTCGAATTCTTCGTGCTGCAGGCAGCCTTGCGCTATGGCCAGCCGGCCGCCCTCGTCAGCGGCGAGCTGATCGCCTCGCTGATGGCGCAGCGCTGGGCCGGCAATGTGCGCGAGCTGCACAATGTGGCCGACCGCTTCGTGCTGGGCCTGCTCGACGACACGCTGAGCCCGGCCGGCTGCCGCGAAGCATCCTTGGCCGAACAAGTGGACACTTTCGAGATTTCCATCATCGAAGAAGCCTTGCGCCGCCACAACGGCAACGTCATCGACGCGGCTGCCAGCCTGAATATCCCGAAGAAAACCCTGTACGACAAGCTCAAGCGCTTCGATATCTCGACGGAACAGTTCCGTTGATCTGAAGCAAATAGCCGACACGGCCATGAGGCGGCGTCCTACCCGTGCGGGCGGACTCCTGTGTGAGAATGCAGGCTCAACCTCATTTCTCACAGGATACCGCCATGAAAACCGCCGCTCTCTTGCTGGCCGCCACCCTGATGACCGTCGGCGGCGCCTGGGTGCAAGCCCAGTCGACGACGAATGTGAACCAGACGGGCAACCACACCAACAATGCCAGGGATCCGGGCCAGCAATCGGACCAGTCCGACAAGCTCGATAACAAGGGCAAGCCGATCCACGACGCCAAGCCCGCCAAGACGCGCACGGACAAGCGCACGCGGCGCGGCAAGCCCGTGGCCACGCAGGGCACCCCGGCCGCCAGCGGACCGGCCACCGCGCCGCCAGCGACGCCAGTCGCGCCGGCCCGCTAAGTCTGCCTCCAGCGCTGCGCCACATTGCTCCAAGGCACGTTATCATCGCGCCTTTGCAATATATTCAGGATGACAATGAAAGCAGCATGGTGTGGAATGGCGGCGGCCAGCGTATTCGCGGCCGCGAGCGTACAGGCGGCGCCCACGGTGGGCGAATGCATGGAATTGACGACAGGCATCAAGTTCAGCAAGAACAATGGCGATGCGCAAGTCAACGTCGAAGAGATGTTCGAAGGCAAGAAACAAAAGGGCACGCAGCTGATCCTCGACGGCGGCGTGCTGCTGGCCACGTCCTACCAGGATATCCGCGACGGCCAGGTCTTCCTGACGGGCGCCATCCACTACAACGAAGACGGCACCGTGCGCAGCAAGAACGTCTACACGCCGCAGTCCGCCATCCCCGCCAACATGCGCCCGGGCCAGGAAGTGCGCGTGCAGTTCACGGACACGCAAACGAGCACCCACTACCCGCTGGCGGGCCTGTCCGACAAGATCACCACCTCCACGCGCACGGATAAACGCGATTTCTCCATCACCTTCCTCGGCTGGGAACGCCTGGAACTGGGCGGCCGCCGCTTCCCCGACGCCTGCAAGTTCGAACTGCGCGACGTGGGCGGCAAAAGCCGTGGTAAAAGCGGTGAATACGTATGGTACGCGCAAGGTTATGGCGCGATCATGACGGACAAGCTGGACAAGGATGGCGACGTGCAGCCCGCGTACCGCATCGCGCTGACGAAGATCATCAGCGCGCCCTAAGGACGCCTTCTTTTCCGCAATGCTTGCGGAAACGCAATTAATCAGTCATCCCGCCCCTCTACACTGACCTGTCTGGTCAGCCTGGAGCGGCGATGGCGTATCCCAAACTTCCGTATATCAGCGGCAAGAGCACCGCCCTGCTGCACTGCGACCGCACGCAGGAAGCCATCGTGCGCATCCGCCCCGAACTGCCGGGCAACGTCATCGTCATCCATGGCGTCAATGACGTGGGCACGAGTTTCAGTGCCGTGGAAAAGGGGCTGTGCCAGGGACTCGACGCGCGCATGTACGGCGGCGGCCACGTTTTCACCCCAGCCGCCTACCGCCTGCCGCAAGAGGCCGACAAGCGTGAAACCATCGCCGACCCGGACGATGTGTATTTCAAGCGCAAGCCTGATGAGGCGACGTACAGCCCCGTCATTCCGTTTTACTGGGGCTTTCGCGAACGCGGCAACGCCAGCAAAGTGATCAACGGCCAAAACACTGACCGCTACGGCAACCGCCTGGACAAGGACATGTCGAAGAACGGCGGTCCGTTCGGCAATGCCACCAACACCCTGCCCGACATGTGGAACAAGGGGCTGTTTTCACCCTACGATGTGGGCGGCGACCCCGTGCGTCCGCTGATGACGGCGCCGGGCCGCATGTACATGGTGCTGGCGGCCAAGCGCCTGGCCGCGCTGATCGCCATGATCCGCGACTACGACAGCGACGACGTGGTATCCATCGTCGCGCACAGCCAGGGCTGTCTGATCTCGCTGCTGGCGCAAGCCTTCCTGCTCGATGAGGGCAAGCGCCCCGCCGACACCCTGATCCTCACGCATCCGCCCTACAGCCTGGTGGAAGACACGACGATGTTTTTCGGCGCGGCGGAGGCGAGCCGCATCTTCGGCGGCGGCCGCGATGCTGCGATGGAAAGCCAGTACGACGCCATCGACAACCGCCAGACCCTGCATGCACGCCTGCAAACCCTCGTACAGATCGTGCAGGGCGTGGTGGCAAAAAAGCACGCCACGCCCGCCTTTGCGCACATCAAGGATCACACTATCTGCCATGGCATGGCGGGCGCCGCATGGCGCGCGGAGGCGGACCGCGACAACCGGGGCAAGGTTTACCTGTACTTTTGCCCCGAAGACATGACTGTGGCGCTGGATAATATGCAGGGCATAGGCTGGCAAGGCATACCCGACCACATCGATGGCCATGGCCTGTCCAAAACCAGGGGCAAGACGAACAAAAGCATCTGGGGCGACGGCCCCACCTACTGGGAAAAGGAATTCCAGCGCCGCCAGCCGCTGGCGGAACTGGGCAAAGGGTTTTACCAGCGCGTATTTACCAACAAACAACGCCCCGATGCGGCCGGCAAGAACCGCGGGCCGGTGCCGGTGGGCCTGCCGCCGCACGACTTCGCCCTGCGCGTGGAAGGCGAGGATGACCATGCCCACGTGGCGGGCGCCAACCGGGGTCACCGCGCCAGCCATGACGAAGCGCCCTGGCCGCCCGTCAAGCCCAGCAAATGGAATGTCTTTTCCACGGCAGCGGGAAGGCGCGACGGCTTGCGCACGATCAATGGCGAAGCGCTGCGCGTACCCACGAAGGCCGTGTTGGACGGCGGCGAGATCCGCCCTGGGCAATTCCCGAAGGATTCCGACCAGGCCAGGCTGCCGCGCGACCAGCAAGGACCGTGCGAGGAAGTCGACCCGATCGACGCGGCCATCGCGGTGACCAGCAAGCAAGGTTTGCGCATGCGCAAGCAGGAAATCATCGCCGACCCGCGCCCGCTAAAACACCGCATTCCCGAGTACGGCGCCGGCATGTTCGGCGCGGGCGAGCGCGAGCAAGTGGAAAAGGCCCTGAACCTGGACAAGGAAGCGGGCGACCAATGCAAGCTCGACCGCGTCTCGCGCCACCCGGGCGGCGGCGACAGGCTGCGCGTGGACCGCGAAGAAACCCCGAACGAGGCGCGCCAGCGCTGGCAGAACGAGGTCAGCCCCAAATCCTTCCACGGCGCCATCATCGGCAACGCGGAAAACCACCGCAACGTGACGGCGTATGACGTGGCCATCGGCAGCGGGAAGGCGAGCAGTGATCCGAGATTTTATGAATATTTGTGCGCCGTTGCCGACTGGCGATTACAAGGCGATATCCGTAATCCAGTGCGACCATCCATCCCCCGATGGAATGACTTCAAGAAAAAATTTGCAATCTACCTGGAGGCAGAACCGGCGCAGCGCCAGCTCATTATCAAAGGCAACGCCGACTATTACAGCTCGGGAGTGTTGCCAGCCTTCCTACCTGCCTTGCAGGCGGGTCTACCATCCACTGTTGTGTGTGAAACAGTCAACGGCAGGCGTACCGAATCGGTCGTCACGCCAGTCGTCCACAAGCCAAGCGACGATATCCCAAAATGAAAAGCTCATTTCCACGCTTGCGATATCCACTCGGTGCAGCCCTCCTCGTGCTGGCACTGCTTGGATCCTTGCTGACCAGTCCATCACCTTTCTTATTGGAGTCCGCAATGCGCAGCAATATATGGAAACATCTGCAATGGCTGTTGCTGATCCCGCCCATTGTGGCGGCCACATTGCTTGGCTCGCGCTGGCTGCATGCGTCCAAGCCCGTGGCCGTCGTAACGCCGCAAGTGCAACTGGCGGCGCCTACCGAACAGGAAAAACGGGAATATGTGCTGGAAGTGATCGGTCTCGGCGTCACCCTGGACAAATACCGGCAGGGCAAGTTGTGGGAAGCCCTGCAGCAGGGAAATGCCTATGCCAGCATCCGTGAACAGGACAAGGAAAAATACGCCTGGAATGCCATGGAGCGAGCGGGAATGGCAGGTGGCCGCGGTGGCGACACACTGGAGAATGGGGCGAGGGATACTCCCATGTATTTTGGCGTCCCCGTTTTCAATGCTGAGCCACCAATCTTTAATTCGCGCATGCTGGACAGCCCCGACTCGCCAGCCATAGGCCTGGCCGGTGGCGCCGCGTCATCCGGTCTGCACTGGCATCTGTTCGCCAGTGGTCCACGCCGCCTGAGCGAACATCCGGACCGCATCCTGGAAGACGTGTTCGCCTTTTTCGATGCCCATCCCGACGTGCCTTACATCGTGCTCAATTCCGAAGACAGCATGCCCACGCGCAACCTGTACAGCCCGGACAACTCTCCGCCGCTCACACATGACGGCCGCTACATTCCCGAAATGCCCGACGCCTCGGCCCTGTTCGTGCTGGCCCGGCGCGAACGCATCGATGCCGTGCGAAAGTTCGCCTACGACGATGCACCGCCCGAGGATAGCGTCGATGACTTGAATACCTACGGCGTGGCGCGGCGCCTGTATCTGGCGTATGACGAATTGAAGCGGGCAGTACCCCATCCAGACAAAAAAGAAGACCCGAGCGCATTCACCCAGCGCCAGCCCTCAATCGCCGAATGGCTGCCCGTCGCCGCACAATTCGCCCGGCGTCCCGACATCCGTGGCACGGGCAGCTTCAGCATGCTCGACAGGCTCCAGCACAAGACCTATCACCCGCCGAAAGAGTGGCAGCCCACGCCCTGGTTTCCTGTGCCCTTCAACAAGGAACAGTTGGCGCAACTGGACCGCCTGCCGACCTTCGGCTTCATCCACAGGCCCACGTTCGTCAGGATGACGGATAAACACGGCAAGCCGCTCACGCGCCGCGACCAGCGCGAACAGGCCTTGCAGGCGGGCTGGCAGGAGGCCCTGCGCAGCTTGCCGGAAAGCGAACGTCCCGCCGCGCCGGCGCGCCTGGTCGCCGCCACGGGCGGCAATCAGGCACAGTTGGTGGCGCTACACAAAACCTTGCTCAAGCATGCGGAAGATGGCGGCACGGAACTCGACAGCGGCAAGCCGCAGCAGTGGATCGATACGGACCAGCGCCTGGGCAACACGGGCGCGGCCACTCTGTTCGTGCAAATGGCCGTCGGCGTGATGGGCAGCTACCGCGACGGCGGCGTCAGCGCCGTGGTGAATTTGCGCAATCCGGAAGAAGCGACCATCGTGCTGGTCAGTCCGCCATCGGACGAAAAACGCCGCACGCAAAAACACCCGCACGGCGGCGATGTGCTGCGACATTACGTCACGCCAGCCATCGACCCGGCGAACTATCCATCGAACTGATTACTTACCCTGTGCGGCAAGCTGCGCCAGCGCATTCCCCCGCACCTGGAACGCCACCTGCGCCACCGTCTTGCCTGCGTCGTCGACGAGGGCCAGCGCGTGCTTGCCGGGCACGGGGCGCCAGCTGATGCTCTCCGCCGCGCCGCCCAGGTCCTTGCCGTCGAGCACCCAGCGCAAGACGTGGCTGCCCTGGGCCTGGAAGAACACGCGCTGCAGGGCGGGCGGGATGTCGGGATCGATGGCGAGGATGCTGTCGTCGGCCGGATACACGATGGTGGGCGGCTTCACGGTGTCGCCCACGACGGCGATGACGGGGCTTTCCGTGCCCGCGATAAACCATTCGCGGCGCGGCGCTTCCAGCGCGGGCTGGTACGCCACCATTTGCTGCAGCACGCCGGGCGGCGCTTTCGGGGCATGGCTGGGCACGTTCTTGTGCAGGTAATCCATGACGTCGCGCCACACGGGCGCGGCGCCCGTCACGCCCGACACGTCCCACATGGGCTTGCCGTCGAAGTTGCCCACCCACACGCCCACCGTGTAGCGCGCCGAGTAGCCCATGCACCAGTTGTCGCGCATGTCCTTGCTCGTGCCCGTCTTGACGGCGCTCCAGAAATTCGTCCCCAGTTCGTTGCGCAAGCCAAAGGTCATGCTGCGCGCGGCGCGGTCGGCCAGGATGTCGCCCACGATGAAGGCGGCGCCCGATTCCATCACGCGGCGTTTGTCCTTGCCCGCCTGGCCCGGCTGCAGGCTGGCCGTGCTGTACAGCCCGCCATTCGCCAGCGCGCGGTAGGCGTTGGCCAGTTCCAGCAAGGTCACTTCGGACGAGCCCAGCGCCAGCGAAGGGCCGTAGTATTCGGCCGGTTCCGTCAGGCTGGACAGGCCCACGTCCTTCAGACGGTTGTAGAAGCCATCCTGCCCCGTCAGCAGCACCGTGCGCACGGCGGGAATATTGAGCGAACTGGCCAGGCTGGTGCGGGCGCTGACGTAGCCCTTGAAATTGCGGTCATAGTTTTGCGGCGCATACATGCCGGACGCCGTGGCGACGTCGAGCGGCGAGTCGTCCATGACGGACGCGGCCGTCATCAGCCGGCGCTCGATGGCCAGTTCATACAAGAATGGTTTCAAGGTGGAACCAGCCTGGCGCAGGGCCGCCACGCCATCGACGTGGCTGCCGCCCGCATTGCCGACATAGGCGAGAATGTCTCCGCTGCGGTTGTCGAGCACGATGATGGCGCCATCGTTGACATTGCGCTCGCGCAAGGATGCCAGTTGCTGGCGCAGGTTTTCCTGCGCGAAACGCTGCAAGGGACCGTCGAGGGTGCTGGCCACTTGCGCGCCCGGCTGTTTCAACAGTTGCTGCGCCACTTGCGGCGCCGGCGCCAGGTCCGCGTACAGCGCGTTGCGCTGCAAGGCCGTCTGCACGCGCTGGCCGATCAGCTGGCAACTGCTGTCCATGCGCCATTCCTTCGCCAGCGCGCAGGCGCGGCGCGTGACGGTGGCCGGCGGCGCGTTCGGCGCCCGCACGAGGCTGGCCAAAATGATGCCATCCGTCTGGTTCAGGCCCGACGGCGCCTTGCCGAACAAGCTGTACGAAGCGGACGCGATGCCTTGCAATTCGCCGCGGAACGACACGAGGTTCAGATACGCTTCGAAAATCTGCGCCTTGCTCCAGCTATCCTCGATGGCCTGGGCCGCGCGCATCTGGTCCCACTTCTGGCGCAGGCTGCGTCCGCCCGAGGACGCCTGCAAGTCCGCATCCAGCTGGCCCGCCAGCTGCATGGTGATGGTGGAAGCGCCCCGGGGTTTCTTGGAAAACAGATTGTCCCAGGCGGCCGTGGCCAGCGCGGACACATCCACGCCGCCGTGGCGCATGAAGCGCTGGTCTTCCGCCAGCAGCACGGCTTGCTGCACGGCGGGCGAGATGTCGGCCAGCGGCACCCACGGCAAACGCCGCACCTTCATGTCCACGCGCAAGGATTGCAGGGGCGCGCCGCTGCGGTCCAGCAATTGCGCTTCCGAACTGCGGTAGGCGGCCTGCACCTGGGCCGGGGTCAGGACCACCTCGGCGAAAACCTGGCCGGCCAACAGGCAACCCGTGACAAAAATCAAACTCTTCACTGCCCCACCTTCACATTCGCGTTCGGCGACTCGCCAAACATTTCCGGCGAATACATCGCTTCGATACGCGTGGCGGGCAGGCTGAAATCCCCGGCATTGTTCAGGCGCACCGTGTATTCCACGCTCCAGTTACCCTTCGGCACGAAGGCGTAATAGGCGCGGAAGGCGTCGAAGGCCCGCTCCTCGAACGTGGGCCAGACCCAGCCCGTGGATTTTTCGCCGGCCGTCAGCAGCTGCGAATCGCGGCCCAGGCCATTGCCCAGCACCGTGGCGCTGGCGGGGATCGGGTCGTCGACCACCACCCAGCTCATGTCCGCCTGCGCGGACAAGTCCAGGCGCACGCGGTAGACGTCGCCGCGCGACCAGGCGCCCGCTGTCTTCTGTTCCACTGGCGTAATGGTTTTCTTGATCGTGTAGCCGCTGGACACGGGCGCCTTGAGCGGGATGGCGGCCAGGCTTTGCACGGTGGCCCACGGCTTGCCCGTGCCGCTGTGCGCCAGGCCCAGGGTGTCCGTACCCTTCGGCCACGCTTGCAGCACGGGGCCCACTTTCGCCGCGCCATTCCACACGAGCGCTTGCGTATCGCCGCCCAGCTTGACGGCGCTGGCGCCCGTCACGGGGGTGGATTCGAATTTGGCCGAGAACTTGGCAATCGCCAGGGTGCCCCAGGCGTTGGCCACCGTGGTATCCCAGCGGCCCTTCTTCTGGCGGCCCATGCTGCCGCGCACGAGGCGGCCGATGTCGTCCTTCCACGCCGGATTGTCCATCACGGCCAGCAGCAGGCGGTTGGCATTGACGTCGCCGGACACCATCAGCCACCACCAGTTATCCTTGCGCTCGGTGGAAAAGCCCATGGTCGTGCCCTGGAAGTTCAGGCGCGAACGCAGGATCTGCTGCGCCTCGGCCAGCAATGCATCGCGGCGCGCCAGGCTTGGCGTGCGTTGCAGCAACAAGCTCCAGTCGATGACGGCGGACGTCGGCCACAGGTTCGGATTGATGCTGATGCTCTCCAAGGCGTCGGGCGGCACCTTGTTCGAACGCGACAGCGCTTCCAGCGCGGCCAGCTTGCGCACGGCCAAGTCGGTCGTGTCCAGCGCGGAACGGCGCACGATGCGGCCCTGCACGAAGGCCGTCAAGGCTTCTTCCATGCGGTTCTTCGTCTGTTCGGGAATCGCATAGCCCGCCTCCCTCGTTGCAGACAGCACATATGCCGTCAAGCTGTCGCTGCCCTGCTCCATGATGGGGAAGTATTTCAGCATGCCATCGCTGTCCAGGTAGGCGGGCAGGCTGGCGGCCAGCTTGTTCCACGCCTCCTGGTCTTGCAGGGCGATGGCTTTCGACGTGTTTTGCTCGAAGCAGGTGTACGGATACGCAGCCATGTACTCGCGCACGCCGGGCAGTTCGCCGCCCAGTTTGGCGACAAAGCTCGTCTGGATGCCGCCCCGGCCCGGCAAGGCGCCGGCCGGCATTTGCACGGACATATTGACGGGCTTGTCGATTTGCTGCAAGGTGGCTTGATACGTGCGCACGGGCGTGGCCTGGCCCACTTTTTGCGTGATTTTCAGCTTGTCCGTATGGTTTCCTGCTTTCGCGCCGATCTCCCACACAATGCTGGCCGCGCCGAGCGGCACCTGGTAATCCCAGCCCACTTCGCGCGCCTCGCCCGCCGCCAGGGTCACACTCTGGCGCGGCAAGGCCTTGCCGGCCGCCGTGGCATTGAGATCCACGCTCAAGGATGCGGCCGAGGTGTTGCGCACCGTAAAGCCGGCGCGCAACTGATCGCCTTCGCGTACGAGGGTCGGCAAGCCCGACAGCAGGATCAAGTCTTGCGAGCTGCGGATGTCCGTGCTGCCCGTGCCAAACAATTCCTTGCCGGCACTGGCGATGGCAACGATGCGGAAGCCCGTCAGCGAATCGTTGAGCGGCACTTGCACGGTCGCTTCGCCCTTGGCGTCGAGCTTGACGGTGCCCTTCCAGAACAGCAGGGTGTCGAACAGCTCGCGGCTGGCGCCCTTGCCGCCGCCACCGCCGGCCGGGAACGCCTTGCGGCCGAAGTGGCGCTTGCCGATCACCTGCATCTGCGCCGTTGCCGTTTCCACCTGCAGGCTGCGCTGCGCCATCATGGTATCGAGCAACTTCCAGCTATCGTTGGGCATCAATTCCAGCAGCCCCGTGTCGACGGCCGCCAGCGCCACTTCCGCGCCGGCCGGCAAGGCTTTACCGTCGGCGCGGCGCACGCGCACGGACACTTCCGCCTTGTCGCGCGTTTTATACACCTCCTTGTCGGACACGACCATCACGTTCAGTTCATGCGCCTGCCAGCCCACGTTCAGCGGTGCGATGCCCATCTTGTAAGCTGGCTTGCCCAGGTCGACCAGGGCCGTCGGCTGCACGCCGTCCACCCTGCCCCGCACGACAAACACGGATACATACACATTCGGCGCGTAGTTCGGTTTGACAGGGATAGCCACCACCGGTTCCCGGCCATTGAGCTGGCGCACATAGGTGTCGAGGATGCCTTCACGCTCGACCGTGATCAGGGCCGTGCCCGAGCGGAAGGGCATGCGCACCTGCAAGCTCGCTTCCTGGCCCGGCTCATAGCGTTTCTTTTCAGGCAAGACGTCGATGCGGTCATTGTCGCTGGCGTTGAACCACCAGTCGCCGCTGCCGGCCACCCACGTTTCGCGGTTGGCGACGGCCGCATTGCCGGCACCATCCTGCGTGCGGGCGCGCAGTATCAGATTGCCGCTGGCGGGCGCCTTCACGTCGCAGATCAAGAGGCCCTTGTTGTCCGTCTTGCCCGAGCACGCGGGGCCCAGCCTGACCACTTCGCTGCTGTTTTCATATGCATAGAAGCCGCCGATCAGGCGCCGGCGGTGCGAATAGCTGTTGCGCTGGAAGAAATCCACGGCGACCGGGGCGTTCGCCACGGGCTTGCCATTGGTGCCCAGCACGGCCACCGTGAACTTGAACGCATCCTTGCTCAGGGCCCAGGCGTCGGGCTTGATGCCGATCACATAGTTGGACGGCCACAACGGCACCCGTGCAGCCACCGAGGCTGTCTCGCCATTCGCATCCTGGAAAGCCATTTCCGCCACCAGGTCGCGCGGCGTGGACAGCTGCGGCAGCTGGTCGATGACGATGCGTGCGCCGCCCGCCTTGTCCAGGGTCAAGCTTTGCGTGCGCGCAGCCGCCGCGCCGGCGCCGGCCGCGCCATGGCCTTCGTCCTGCCATTCGCCCTCATCGTCGTCATAGCCCGTGCCCTGTTTCACCAGGCCTTCCTTTACGTCGCCATTGCTGAAGCTATAGTCGGGATAGTCGGCAAACGTCACGCTCTTGTCTTGCAGCACCGTGCGCAGCTTGACGGGCGCATTCGTGGCGGCACCGCCGGCCAAATAGGTGATTTGCGCATCCAGGGCCAGCTGCTTCGCCTGCACGGCGGGGGCTTTCGGTCCCTGCAGCACGGCTTTCATGGTCGGCACGCGGAACGCTTCTACGCGGAAACTGCCGGAAGGACGGCCCGCCATCGTCACGCTGTACTCTCCCTGCTTGGCGTCGGCGGGAATGACCCAGTCGCTTTCCGCCGTGCCGCTGACCGACCAGCGCAGGGGCAACTGGTAGTTCTGGTCGCGGCCCTGGTGCGTGATGACGATGGACGTCGCGCTGCCGGGGCCGTTGTTCTTGTCGACCAGGCTCATGCCTTCGCCCGTGTGCTTGCGGATGAAATGCTTCATGTGCACGGTTTCACCGGCGCGCAGCAAGGTGCGGTCGAATACCGTGGCCAGCAAGGTGTTGTCGGCGCGCGTGTCGTCCGTGGGCAAATTGAAGCGCCAGGCTTCGATGCCGCCCACCCAGTCCGACAGGGTGAACGTCATGTCGCCGCCGCTGCGCGCACTGATAAAATAGCGGCCATTGTTCTTGCAGCTGGAATTGGCCAGCTCGCCGGAAATGTGCGCCACGCCGTCCGCGCCCGTGGCGCCTTGCCACAGCAGCTTGCCGGCGCAGTCGCGCACGGCCACTTGCGCTTTCGCAACAGGCGCGCCCTTGTCCAGCGACGTCACCCACACGAGCGACGATTGCGCGCCATGCTTGAAGTGGGCCGCCAGGTTGGTCACCAGCGCGGCCGTGCGGATGTAGGCCGTCGTCGGTTTGCCCAGCAGCACTTTGCCCAGGATGGGGCTGGCCAGCTCGACCACGTAAAAGCCCGGTTTCTGCAACGGGATGCCGATCACTTCAAAGGTTTTCTTGCCATCGGGGCGTGGCAGGCTGAGGGGGCGCGTGCCGGCCGCGTCCGCCAGCACGGATTTGCTCATGTTGCCCGCATATTGGGCGTACGGCTGCCAGTACTCTCCCCCGTCGCCATTGCCGGCCAGGCGCTGCATCCACTCGATGATGAACTTGTCGTCATTGTCGGGCACGCGCAAGGTGGCGCCCGTGGCGGCGGCTGGCTGGGCGATTTCCTTGCCAGACAGCACGGGCTCGATATTGCGCACCGTCACGGGCAGCAAGCCGTCGCCCTTCGCTTCGATGATGCCGAACGGGGCCGGGAACTTGAGCAGCGGCGGCTGTTCGCCCGTGCGCACCGTCATGGGGAAGCGCGCGCGGTTGAGCAAGGCGCGGCCCGCGTCATCCGTCAATTTCGGCGGCAAATTCAGCACGAAGCTGGCTTGCACGGGAAACGGACCGTTGAAGGTGGCGCCGTACAGGAATTCCGCCTTTTCCTCGTCTTTTGATATCGTCGGCGCATACGTCTTGCCGCCCCCCCTCAGGGTCATGGCGCGCACTTGCGCCGCGCTCACGGGCGCGGAAAACTGCACGCGCATGGGCAGGAAGGGAATGCACTGCTCCTTGGGATTGCTGCGCTCGCAGCTGAACTTGGCCGTGAAATCGGGCCGCGTCTTGAACTGCAGGGTTTGCGCCTTGTCCGTGGCGATGCCGCTGGCGCTGGCAATGCCCTCGCCCCACACGAGCGACACCTTGGCGTTGGCAGGGAAACTGCGCTTGCATTGCAGCACGGTGACGGGCAGCGGCGGCGCGCCCTTGCTGGCGACGGGCATGCCCACCTTCCACAGCGTGCCCCGCTTCTTGAAATACACGGTCAGGTAGCGGTCGAGAAAACTCTTGCGCAGGGTCAATACCTGCTCCAATTCCTTGCCTTTGAGCAAGCGCACGGGAATCTTTTCATTGATGCCATCGGCGCGGCAATACGCGTTGGCGGCCACGCTGGCCTCGTTCGGCGCGGCGTCCAGGCCCAGCACGAAGACCTGGTTTTCATCGATATACGGCTGGCCGTCATATGGTACGGCCTCGACGATGGCCGGCCCGCCCGTGGAAAAGCGGTAAGCGCCAGTGCCCTGCAAGACCTGGCCCGCCACGTCCTTCAACCCCGCTTTCAAGGTAAAGCTGCAGGCCACGCCGGCCGGCAAGTCGCGCTCGAAATCGTAGTTCCAGTTGCGCTCGTCGGCCCAGCGTCCCGCGCCCGCCACGACGGCAGGCTCGGCCTTGCCGCAATCGATGGCGAACGGCGCGGGCAAGCCCATGTCGCCGAACGGCACCATCGGCGTGGCGAACTGGGCCCGCACCTGGCGCACGGCCTTGACCGTGCCACTGGGCGAAAACAGGGACACGCCGCTATCGGCCCAGGCCGGCATGGCCAGACCCGGCGACAGCAACAGGCCCAGCAGACATAGCGAACCCAGTTTGCCAGACAGCGGGGAGGAAACAACACGGGGGTGATCAGGCACGGGTGACTCCTTGATGAAAAGTGGCGGAGCTGGCTGCGGCGCGTAAAAGTTGCCTGGAAGAAGCCCGGCAAGGCAACAGAACGCGGCAGGAATACAACATCAATGTAATATTAGTTATCAAGCTCATCATTGTTGCTAATATACAGTGGCACGCTGGTAACAAGTCGTACGATTGCCTCTGGTCGCGGCGCCAGGAAGTGGCCGTGATTGCAAAAGTTTCCCGAGGCGAATTAGTTTTTTTCAACACCGAAGTCTTTGTCGTGAATCTGCAACACCATTGATATACAACAATGCTTTGTGCGCCAACGCACCGACCAGTTGAACCTGCAACCGTATTCTCTAGTCCAACAGCAGTGCATTTATCGCAAGAAAGCGCACCTGGAATTGTTGTCTACCTCTAGCAATAGCATGTCTGGCAGTTGTCGCATTGATGCAGTAGAGAAAATCTCTTATCAACGTTGGGAGTTACTTGTGAATAATCTAAAAAAAATCGCCGTCGCCGCCGCAGTACTGTGCTCCGCCCTCGGCGCACAGGCCCAGGAAATCAATCCCTCCTGGTACATTCAACCTAGCATCAACGCACTCAAGCCAGATTCCGACTTCGCCACGGATAAAACCGGCTATGGCGCGGGCTTGCGTTTCGGTAAACCCGTTTCGCCGGACTGGGATATCCAGCTGGGCACCACGTATGCCCGCTCCAAGGATGGCGGTCAGCGCTACCAGCAAAATACGCTGGGCGTAGACGGCCTGTACATGTTCTCGCGCAAAGCCTTCCGCCCCTTCCTGCTGGTCGGTGCCGGCATGCAGCGCGACAAGGACACCAGCTTCGCCTTCGGTGAACGCAGCAAGAGCTCGCCGTACGCCAGCGTGGGCCTGGGTTTCCAGTCCAGCATCACGGACCAGTTGTCCCTCCAGGCTGACGTGCGCAATGTGCACGGCTTCCTGCGTGGCAACACCTTCGACCCGAGCAGCAAGTCCAACAACTACTACGTCACCGTGGGCCTGAACTACGCGTTCGACAAACCGCCTGCACCGCCACCACCACCGCCACCGCCGCCAGTGCGTGAAGAAGTCGTCGTGGTCGTGCCGCCACCGCCACCACCACCGCCGCCACGCTTTGAAAAAGTGACGATGGCGGCAACGGAACTGTTCGCGTTCGACAGCGCCAAGCTGGGTCCGACACAGACCAAGCTCGACGAAATCGCCCGCGTGCTGAACGCAGCGCCGGACGTCAACAACGTCGTCATCAGCGGTTATGCCGACCGCATCGGTTCGCCCAAGTACAACCTGAAACTGTCGCAGCAGCGCGCTGATGCAGTCAAGGAATACCTGGTCGCTCACGGTGTCGCCGCCAACCGCCTGACGGCCGAAGGCAAGGGCTCCACCAATCCTGTCGTCACCTGCGATAACAAGAAGCGTGCCGACCTGATCAAGTGCCTGGAACCAAACCGCCGCGTTGAAGTGGAACAGATCACCATCGAACGCCGCGTGCAGTAAGCTCAACAGTGGTACGCCACTCGTGAATAGAAAAAGGGGCTCGCGCCCCTTTTTTGCATTGAAAGCCATCATGAATATTTTCCCCCGCTATCCCAGACTGGCCGGCCTGGCGCCGTTCAGCAAGCAGATGCGCAGCGTCATCGTCTGTTCCGTCACCGAATGGCTGGAACACCGCGCCTCGAGCAAGGGCGCCGCCCTCGCCTATTACACCCTGTTTTCCATCGCCCCCATCCTCGTGCTGGTGATCGCCATCGCGGGCTTTTTCTATGGCCCGGCCGCCGCGCGCGGCGAGCTGATGGGGCAATTGCAGGGCTTGCTGGGCACGCAGGGCGCCGAAGCCATCCAGCTGGTGCTGGCCGGCGCGAAGAATCATGAGCAGG
The DNA here is from genome assembly GCF_030587315.1 of Janthinobacterium sp. SUN211. Lineage (NCBI taxonomy): Bacteria > Pseudomonadati > Pseudomonadota > Betaproteobacteria > Burkholderiales > Oxalobacteraceae > Janthinobacterium > Janthinobacterium sp. SUN211. Next base: position 148,275 of record NZ_JAPWIC010000010.1, read on the forward strand.
GCCGCATCGCCACCCTCATCGCCAGCGCCCTGCTGCTGTTCGGCGCCACCAGCGTGTTTGCCGAACTGAAAGCCAGCCTGGATGAAATCTGGCAAGTGCCGCCCTTGAAGGAAGCGGGCGCCTGGGACATGCTGCGCACGCGCTTGCTGTCCTTCGGCCTGGTGCTGGTGCTGGCCTTCCTGCTGATGGTGTCGCTGGTGGTCAATGCGGCCATGGCCATCCTCGCCAATTTCTGGGAAGGCGTGTGGAAAGACACGGCCGTGCTGTTTACCATCCTATCGAACCTGATCGGCTTTGCCGTCATCGCCAGCCTGTTTGCCGTCATCTATAAAATGCTGCCGCGCGTGCGCCTGTCCTGGCGCGACGTGGTGATCGGCGCCGTGGGCACGGCCTTCATGTTTTCCCTGGGGAAATATGCAATTGGCGTGTATATCGGCAATAGCGGCGTGGCCAGCAGCTATGGCGCGGCCGGTTCGCTCGTGGCCCTGCTGCTGTGGGTGTATTACTCGGCGCAAATCTTCTTCCTGGGCGCCGAATTCACGCGCCAGTTCGCCCTGCAGCTAGGCAGCATGAAGGATATGCCGAAGACGGACGATGGCGACGTGCAAATCAAGATATTGAAACGCCACCAATCCTGAGCCGGCTGCGGCAAGTCAAAACGGCGCCCGCGGGCGCCGTTTTTCTTGAGTTACCGCAAACTATTCGCCCAGCAGCTCGGCCACCACTTCCATGCCCTGCACGCGCTCGGCCACGACTTTCACGATGACGATGATGGGCACGCCCAGCAGCAAGCCCCATACGCCCCACAGCCAGCCCCAGAACAGCAGGCTGATGAACACGGCCGTGGGATTCATGCGGGCGATGCGCCCCGTCATCCAGGTGGTGACAAAGGTGCCCACCAGGGTGGCAATCGCCATCGACGTGCCCGTTACCAGCAAGACCATTTCCAGCGATTCGAACTGCAAAAAAGCCACCAGGCCCGTGGCGATGGTGATGAGCAAGGGGCCGAAATACGGCATGATGTGCAGCAAGCCGGCCACGATGGCCCAGGCGCCCGCGTTTTCCAGGCCGATCACGCGCAGAGCGATCCACATCAGGACGGCCAGCAAGCCATTCGTGACGAGCAGCATGAACATATAGTTCTGGATCGAGGTATTGATGTCTTCCAGGATGTGCACGGTGACTTTCTTGCGGCTCAGCGACGGCCCCGTCAGCTTGACGAGCTTGCGCTTGAAGGTATCGCCCGACAGCAGCAGGAAAAACACGAGGAAGATGACCATGGTGGCCTGGCTGAGGAAGCCCACCAGGCCCAGCGAGCCGGCCCAGACCCAGTCCATGATCTTGAAGTTGGGCGCCTCGGCCGCGGCGGCGCGGCGGTTGTTGCGGCGCGCTTCGGCGCCGGCGGCCACTTGCTCGATTTCATTGGCCACGGCCTGCATCTTCTGGAAGGTGCTGTTCTTGCCGCCCGTATTGGCGGCGATCAGGCGCGACAGTTTATGCGTGGCGGCCGGCAATTCTTCCACGATGGATTCGAATTCGCCCTGCACGCGCTCGACGACGACGATGGAGCCGAACAGGATCAGGGCCGTCACGGCCGTGGCGGCGATGGCGCGCGGCAGGCGCAGCTTTTCCAGCCAGGCGACGACGGGATTGAGGGTGTAGGCAATGAAAATGCCGAAGATGACGGGAATGAGGAATTTCTGTGCCCACTGCAGCGCATAAATGAAGCTGACGGTGGCGATGATGCCCAGCGCCATGCCGCGCGCATTGACATGCAGCGGTAAACGCAGGGATGCGTCCGGATTCTCCACGGGCGCGCCGGGAAGTGGCCCGGCAGGCTCGGTGGAGGCGGCCGCCACCGGCTCGGGCGGGGTATCTGTAGGCTGGATATGCATGCGATTCCCGCGACGGTCGGTGGTGGGCCGCAGGGCCAGCCGTGGGGCGGGCCGCTGCGGCAGGTCAGGCCATTACTTGACGCGGATGTCGTTCTTCACCGACTTCACGCCCTTGACGCCACGGGCGACTTCGCCTGCTTTGGCGGCATCCGACGGCTGGGCCACGAAGCCGCTCAGCTGAACCACGCCCTTGAAGGTTTCAACGTTGATTTCCGTCGATTTCAGGGTAGGCTCGTTGAAGATGCTGGCTTTCACCTTGGTGGTGATGGCCGCGTCGTCGATGTACTCGCCCGTGCCTTCCTTGGTTGGGGTCGAAGCGCAACCTGCAACGGCGAACAGGGAAGCGACGAAAAGGCCAGTAGCGATAGATTTAGTGAATTTCATGGTGGTTTCCTTAGGAGTGGTCAATCAATGTGCTCACAATGAGCTTCTTATACCAGTCTGGTGACTGCGCCCCGGAGGGAGCTCAGTAGCCGAACTGGGTTTTTGCAGCCTTGATACAGTCATCCTTGGCTGCGCCGGCTAATGCATCGCATTTTTCTGTCGCGACCTTGTACTCGGCTTTTCTTTTTGCTTCGCGCGCATCGCTGCGCGCTTCGATGACTTTCTTGTCTGCCTTGGCGTCGGCCAGGGCCGCCACCTTGGTGGACTTGGCCAGCTTGACGCAGACATCCTTGTCGTTGCCCGTCAGCGCATTGCAGCGCGCCAGGTCGACGTCGTAGTTGGCATCGGCAATCTTGATGCGCGCCTTGGTGTAGGCACGCAGGGTATTCGTGTATTGCGCCTGGGCCACGGCTTCATCGTAGGCGCGCACGGCCTTCGCTTCGGCGATGCAGACATCCTTCGGGTTGCCCGTGATTTTTTCGCATTCCGCATGCGCCAGCTTGTAATTCAAGCCCGCCTGCTCGTTGGCCGCCTTGTAAGCTGCTTTCGCTTCCGGCGTGGCAGCCACTGCCTTGCCGCCCCAGGCGGCGCACGCCAGGCTGACGACGATGGCGGTGAAAAGCTTATTCTTGTTCATGTATTTCTCCCTGGTGGTAGCAAGCATGTCTGCTTGGCATGACTACCGTTTTACGTGGATCGCCGCCTCTCTTCTGTACGCTGCCGTACACAAGTAATTTATTTTGAAAGCGGGAGGCAGACAGGGAGAAATAACAACGTTTTGCGGAATCGCCGTGGTAAAAAATACCATTTCGACATGAAATAAGTACGTGCGGCAGCGTACAGACCGAGGACGGGGGCATGACTAAGATGGCACTACACCCTCACCTCGTCAGGAGAATAAAATGAAAACCAACGCCACCATGGCTGCACTGATGCTCGCCGCCACCGCCGTACTGAGCGGTTGCGCCACCGGCCCTTCTTACCAGTCACAACAACCATACTATCCAGCCAACCAGCCTGAGTCCGCCATGTACGGCACCGTCGATTCCATCCAGCTTGTGCAGGGCGGCGGACAGACCAGCGGCGCCGGCGCCGTCGTGGGCGGCATCGCGGGCGCCCTGCTGGGCAACACCATCGGCTCGGGCGGCGGACGCACGGCCGCCACTGTAGCGGGCGCCGTCGCCGGCGGCGTCGTGGGCAACCAAGTGGAAGGCCGCAGGCAGCAAGCGCAGGGCTACCAGATCAGCGTGCGCCTCGATAACGGCGAATACCGCACCGTGGTGCAGGACAACGCGAATGACTTGCGCCCCGGCAATCGCGTGCGCATCGTTGACGGCCGCGTCTACCGCTATTAATCCCCTGGCCGGGCTTGCCCGCAAGCCTGCGCCGGACCATGCACCAACTAGGAGATACCATGGGCACCATCATTCTGATCATCTTGATCCTGGCCCTGGTCGGCGTCCTGCCTACCTGGCCGCATAGCCGCAACTGGGGTTACGGCCCCAGCGGCATCGCCGGCCTCGTCGTAGTGATACTGATCCTGCTATTACTGACGGGCAGGTTGTAAAAAAAGGCGCTACGGCGCCTTTTTTATTTCAAGGAGGAAATATCATGACTATCCACAACACACTGTTGGCCACCCTGTTCGCCTGCAGCCTGGCGCCGCTGGCACTGGCCCAGACGGCCGCGCCGCAGCCGGGCGACCCGCAACGCTGGTATCAGGAAGACAGCACGGCGCAAGCCCAGCTGCGCACCCTGCGCAAGGAAATCGCCGCCGCCCTGGCCGAAGCCAAAAAAGCCTGCCGCTCGGAACCTTCCGCGGCGCGCGCCACCTGCCTGAAGGAGGCGCAAGACACTTACCGGCAAGACATGGCGAACGCGGAAAAACTGCGCGAAGCAGCCCATCCGCAATAGTGAAGCGTACTCTTGCGACTCGGCCTAATCAGGCGGCGTCGCGCTCGTAAGGGGGCAGTTCGTGCACCACGAGCGGCGTGTCTTCCGTGACATAGGCGAGCCAGCCGGCCGCCTTGATCGCGCGCAAGCCATCCTGGTAGCCCTGCTCCCAGCGCCACTCGATGGAGCCCTTGGAAAAATTGATGTCCTTGGCCGCCATGTGCCAGTCGCGCCCCGCGTACGGCAGGCGCACGATGTGCATGGTGCTGTCGCAGCCCAGCGCGACCAGCTCTTCCGTCTGCTGGCGGTTGTGCTTGGTATCGGGCAGCCCGGCGTACAGTTCGCGCAACTTGCGCTGCAAGGTATGCGTATTGACATAATCGGCGATATGCCGCTTCGAGCGCGACGCGAAGGTGACATCCTTTTGCCGCGTCTGCACTTCGTCGAGGGTGGTCGGTTCCGGCCCTTCCGAGCTCCACAGGTCAACCATGAAGACGAGGGTGTCCACGTGGGGCGTGTCGTCGAGCACGGTTTCCAGCGGCGTGTTCGAGTACAGGCCGCCATCCCAATATAAGTCGCCATCGACGCGCACGCCGGCAAAGCCGGGCGGCAAGGCGCCGCTGGCGCGGATATGGTCCGCCGTCAGGGGTTGCTGCTGGCTGTCGAAACTGGTGAGGCTGCCGCATTTGACGCGCAGGGCGTTGACCGTCAGGCGCATGCCGCCGGGCTGGTTCAGGTAATCGAAATCGACCAGATCCCCGAGGGTGCCGGCCAGTTCGCTGGTGTCATAGAAGCTGGCCTCTTCCGGCTTGACGGCGATTCCTGCCGGAAACATGCTGAACGAACGCGGCTTGAAGAAGCCGGGCACGCCCCGCAGCACCGTATCGAGCGTGGCCAGCCAGATGTTCGAGCGGCGTTGCTGGTCCGATACCAGGTTCATGTCGATGCTGTCGCGGTGCGCCACGCGCTGCCAGAACTGTTTCAAGCGCACGAGCCGGTCTTCGTGCTTGTTGCCGGCAAGAATGGCGGCATTGATGGCGCCGATCGAGGTGCCCACCACCCAGTCGGGCGCCAGGCCATGTTCGTGCAGCGCGTGGTAGACGCCAGCCTGGTAGGCGCCCAGTGCGCCGCCGCCTTGCAGCACCAGCACGATGCGCAGGCGCGAGGGATTTAACTGATTGATCGGTGTCTTTGAATTCGTCATCGAGATGGCCCTCTGTCCGCCGCGCGGGTGCGGCGTGAATCATTGTAAGGGATTGCGCCGGCACGTGCCGGACGTTGGGTACGGGCAAAAAAAACGCCGTCGATGACGGCGTTCCTGTGCAACACGGCTGGCGTTCAGCGCTTGCGGCGCAGCCAGCTGGCGGCAACGGCGGCCACGGCCACGAGGACCAGGGCCGGCTTGACCAACTTCTTGCGTCCGATAAAGGACAGCGCCGTCAGCACGTAAGGCATGGCGCCTTGCAAACGCATGCCGCCCGGCGCCAGCAGGGATTCGACGCGGTGGCCGGCAAAGCCGACGGCCGTTTCGACCACGCCCTGCAGCATCGATTCGGGACGCAATGCGTAGCCCACGTTGGCGCGCGCATGCACGATGCCCACGCGGTACATTTCACCCTGGGCGATCAGCAGGCGCTTGCGGGCGGCTTGCGCCGCCAGTTTGTCGTTTTCCGACATGAATTCTCCTCGTAAGGCCGCTTACATCAGCATGTCGCGGTCGGCCTTCAATTCCGCCATGGTGGCCGGCATGGACAGCTTTCCTTGACGCAACATGGCGCGCGCATACATGACCAGGGCAATCGCCAGCAGTACGAACACGACCGTCATGATCGCCAGGATCTTCCAGCCCAGGCTATCCCAGGCCAGGAAGACGACCAGCACGCTGCCGTAAGCGATGGCAAACAAGCCCGCCACGGTCGCCAACGCGAAAATGACAATCAGCTGCAGCATGTGATTGCGCACTTCCGACAGTTCGATGGTGGCCAGTTCCAGCCGCGACAACATCAGTCCGACGGCGTTTTTGGCCAGGCCGGCGACCGAGCCGATCAATCCCGGCCCCTGGTGAGACGAAGCAGACTTGTCCATATCGCTCCTGACAGTGGATTACTTGCGGCCCAGGATGAAGCCAACCAGCACGCCAACGCCAGCGGCGACGGCCACGGTGCGCCATGGGTTTTCCTTGACATAACCGTCTGCCTGGGCAGCCATCTGCTTGGTGGCGACGATGGCCGACGCTTGCGCTTCATGTGCCTTGGCCAGCGCGGCATCCAGGGTTTTCATGCCCTTGACGCGCACTTCGTCGGCTTTTTCGCCGGTCAGGGCGGCAGCAGCGCTGAACAGGGCCTGGGCGTCCTTGACCAGGGTTTTGACATCGTTATTGACGGTGGTGATATTGTTTTCCAACATGGTTTAGCTCCTTAGCTGTGGATGAATGTAGTTACTATACCTACTTTACTCAAAAACACTATTCCATTAGATCGCGCATATCATCGGCGTGCTCTTCCTCGACAGCCATGATTTTGATCAACAAATGGCGTGTGGTCGGGTCTTTGTCGCCGATTTTCACGATCATCTGGCGATACGACTCGATCGCCACCCGTTCCGCGATCAGATTGGCACGCACCATGCTTTGCACGTCTTCGGAGTCATCATACTCGGCATGGCTACGCGCAAGCAATGTTGCAGGATTAAAATCTGGCTTGCCATTCAATTGCACGATGCGCTCGGCCAGCCAGTCGGCATGTTCCTGCTCCTGCTGCGCATGTTCCAGGAACTCGGCCTTGATGGTGCCGTTGTCGCGTCCGCTCACCGTGTAGTAATGGCGTTTATAGCGCGCAATACACACCAGTTCGGTGGCCAGCGCCCCATTCAACAGGGTGATCAACTCCTGGCGGTCGCCCTGATAGCCGGCCGTGACGGCGCCGTCGTCCAGGTTTTTCGCGGCGGCACGGATGGCGGCCGTATCGATGCCAGCTGGAATCTCAACAGATGTTTGGGTCATGATGTTTCCTTTCAAGTCTTGCATGGGTATCCACCGGCCAACATTCGGCCGGTGCTGCCTTTTTATTGCCGCGCCAGTCAGCGCGGCTTAACGGCGGGCGGGAATGGCCGTGTTATCTTCCGACAAGACAATTTCCACCCGGCGATTCAGCTGGCGGTTCGCCGCCGTATCGTTGCCGGCGGCCGGGTAAGCGGCGCCGTAGCCTTTCGTGGCGATGCGGTCGCGGCTGATGCCTTGCTCCAGCAGCGCATTGCGCACGGACTCGGCGCGGCGTTGCGACAATTCCAGGTTGTGCGCGGAACCGCCCGTGCTATCCGTAAAGCCTTCGATCAGCACGGTGCGCTGCGGGTTGTTTTTCAGCACGTCGGCCAGCTTGCGCGCCGTATTCGCGCCATCGGCCGTCAAGTTCGCCTTGTCCGTGCCAAACAGCACGTCGCCCAGGGTAATGACCATGCCGCGTTCCGTTTTCTTGGCGGCCAGGTCGGCCAGCTGCGCTTCCAGACCGGCGGCGCGCGCTTGCGCATCGCGGGCCGACGCTTCAGCCGCTTGCGCCTGGGCCTTGGCCGCTTCCGCATCCGCTTGCGCCGACTGGGCGCGGGCCGTGGCCTGGTCAGCCTGCTGCGTGCGCGCATCGAGGCGCAACTGGTCGCGCTGCTTGCCGGCGTTGGCGATATCGGCTTCCGCTGCCTTTTGCTTGGCAACTTCTTGCGCCGTGGCTATCTTTTGCTTGGCCAGGTAGGCCAGTTTGTCGACTTTTTCGCTGTCTTCCTGGCGCGTGGCGGCCGCGTTTGCCGCTTCCAGGGCCGCGCTCGCTTCACGGAATTCGCGTGGCGCATAGGTCGACACGATCGGATTCGATTGCGCCGCCATGTAGTCGCCGCGCGTCTGGTCGAGCAGGCTGGTGGTGGTCGGTGCGGAGCTGCAGGCGGCAACCAGAGCGGCCATGGCCAGCAGGCCGGGAATGGTGGTGTAGGTAGCTTTTTTCATGATGGGGTCCTGTTATTGTTGTTGCTTATTGTTTTGGGGCTTGCTGATTGGCACGGTCGAGCTCTTCGCGCATGACGCGGATGTTCTCGTTGATTTCATCGGCGGCCGATGTCGCCTTGGCCGAGTTGGCCTTGCTTTGCGCCAGCTTGGCGTCCGCTTGCGCCTGGTCGGCCAGGTCGCGCGCCGTCTTGTAGTCGCGGTCTTTCAAGGCCTGGTTAGCCATGCGCATTTTTTCGCGGGCCGAACGCATTTCATCGGGAGCCAGGTCGGCGGCGCCGGCGCTGGCGGCGTTATCGACGGCGGCGCGCGACACGGCGACATCGGCCGTGGCTGGCGTTTTCAGGCTGGAACAGCCCGTCATCAGGACAACGGCGCTGATGCAGGCAGCCAGGGCGGTCAAGGGGGTTTTGATGGAATCTCGGTTTGTCATTTTTCTTCTCCTGGAGAGTGAGGTAACGATATGAGTCATACATGGAACGAATCAGGAACTGCGTTTGATGTATGACGTTATAGGCCCCGCATCCCCGCATATCCGTTCGGTGCCGCACATAGGGTAGGAAATCGACAATACTTGCATGGGCAACGTGCGCCAGCGCACGTGTCCGCCAGCAAAACCTGAAACAGGCCCGGCTTTGGAGCGATTCCTGTAGCATCGTGACTACTTGTCCAGAAAGAATCAGCTCATGCCGCTCTCCCGCCGTCAAAAAATCGCCCTCGCCAGTACCGCCGTGCTGATCGCCCTGCCCGTCACGGCCGCCGTCGTCCTGTTGAACATGGACTGGAACCGCGCCAAGCCCTGGCTCAATGCGCGCGCCAGCGACGCGCTGGGGCGGCCGTTTGCCATCGAGGGCGACCTGGCGCTGACGTGGCAGCAGCCAGCCACCGCGGAGCGAAAAACCTGGCGCGACTATCTGCCCTGGCCGCACCTGCAGGCAAAGGACGTGCGCCTGGGCAACCCGAACGCCATGGCGGACACGGGTGAGAAGGCGCAACTGGCCACCGTGAGCCAGCTGGCGTTCTCGCTCAATCCGCTGGCCCTGCTGGACAAGAAAATCATCATCCCGCAATTGCGCTTTGACACGCCGCAAGTGCGCTTGCTGCGCAGCAAGGATGGCAAGAACAACTGGACCTTCGACAAGCAGGACCAGCCATCGCCATGGCAGCTGGAATTGCAAAGCGTGGTCTTCAGCAAGGGCACCGTGACCCTGGACGATGGCGTCAGCAAGACGGCGATGCGCGCCGATGTCGACACCATCGCAGACGATGCGCGCTACGGCATCGCGTGGACACTGTCCGGCACTTACCGCGGCGAAACCGTCAAGGGCGGCGGCAAGGCGGGCGGCGTGCTGTCGTTGCAGCGGCAAGGCACGCCCTTCCCCATCCAGGCCGACATGCGCGTGAGCGGCAGCAGCGTGGCCATCGAAGGCACACTGACCCGCCCGACAGACTTGGCCGCGCTCGACGTGCGCCTGAAGCTATCCGGACCCAGCATGGCGCGCCTGTATCCGTTGACGGGCGTGTTGCTGCCGGAAACGCCGCACTTCAGCACGGAAGGCCATTTGACGGGCACCCTGGCGCCGCGCGGCGGTGAATGGGTGTACGACCAGTTCAGCGGCAAGGTGGGGTCCAGCGACATCAACGGCAAGCTGGCCTTTTCCGCCAGCACGCCGCGCAAGCGGCTGACGGGCGAAGTCCACTCGCGCCTGCTGCAATTTTCCGACCTGGGTCCGCTGGTGGGCGCCGATTCCAGCGCCAGCAAGAAGGAACGGGGCGTGCCGTCGACGCAGCCGGCCGGCCGGGTCTTGCCGGTGGAAACCTTCAAGACGGAGCGCTGGACCAGCCTGGACGCCGACGTGCGCTACACGGCGGATAAAATCACGCGCGATGCCGAGTTGCCGATCAGCAAGCTCGACACGCATGTCGTGCTGACGGATGGCGTGCTGTCCTTGACGCCGCTCAACTTCAACGTGGCGGGAGGCACCCTGACGTCGCAGATCAAGCTCGACGGCAGCGGCAAGGTCATCGCCAACGGCATCGCGGCCGAACTCAAGGCCAGCGCCCGCCATCTGCACATCCAGCAACTGTTCCCCCGCCTGCCGGCCCTGCAAGCGAGCGTGGGCGAAATCAATGGCGATGCGTCGCTGTCGGCCACGGGCAATTCCGTCGCCACCCTGTTGGGCAGCTCGAACGGCGAAGTGCGCGCGCTGATCAACCGGGGCAGCATCAGCAAGCTGTTACTGGAAGAAATGGGCTTGAATATCGGCAGTATCGTGCTGGCCAAGCTGGCAGGCGACAAGCAGGTCAAGCTGAACTGCATGGCGGCCGACTTCGCCGTCACCAAGGGGCTGATGCGCACGCGCCAGTTCATCGTCGACACGGATGACGCCATCCTGCATATCGATGGCACGGTGAACCTGGCCGATGAACGGCTGGACCTCACCCTGCGGCCGGACAGCAAGGGCTTACGCATCTTTTCGCTGCGCTCGCCCCTGTATGTGCATGGCACTTTCAGCAAGCCCGACGTGAGCGTCGACAAGGGCGTGCTGGCCCTGCGCGCTGGCGGCGCCCTGGCGCTGGCCGTGGTGGCGCCCGTGGCGGCGCTGCTGCCGCTGGTCAACACCGGCCCCGTCGAGGATAGCGAATGCGCGGCCTTGCTGGCCCAGGCGCGCGTGAAACCGGTGGCGCCCAAGCCGGGCAAGCCCGTGCGCAAGGCCCGTTAAGCGCGGCGTGTGTGCTTTTACAATTGTTACACCCCTATGTGCGTTGCCGAACAGACCCTGCCTTGCCGCAAATCTATTCTGTGATCGTGCCTGAAACACCCAAGACGTGGCGATACGAAATCCCACCGGCCCATACCATGCCGGCGCCACGAGGTCCGAATTCATAGGAGAACTATCATGCAAATCATTAAAAAAATCGCCGCCACCACTTCCGTTGCCGCCCTGCTGCTGAGCCTGACGGCTTGCGCCAACATGTCCGGCCAGGATAAGAACACGGCCATCGGCGCCGGCATCGGCGCCGTTGCCGGCTCCGTGCTGACGGGCGGCAGCGCTGTCGGCGCAGTCGGCGGCGCCGCCGTCGGCGGCGTGATCGGCAACCAGGTCAAGCCGAAGTAAACGTTGATCGAAAAAGCGGGGTGGGTGCCCAGGCGCCCGCCCCGCTTTTTTGCGTCCGGCTTCCGTTGATGAAATTGAAAAGTTACTCCGAGGAAATCAGACGAAGACGTTGGCCATGCCGATGGCGCCGCTATCCTTGACCAGCTCGTAGCAGCGGCAGGAAACGGCTTCCAGGCCCGCCGAATCGAGGATCTCGATATTGCCGCGGCTATAGGTGATGAGTTTTTGCTGTTGCAGCGCGCTGGCCGCCTTGGTCACGCCGACCCGCCGCACGCCCAGGGTGTGGGCAAGGAATTCATGCGTGAGGTGAAATTTTTCCGACTGCAGGCGGTCGCGCGTGATCAGCAGCGAACGGGCCAGGCGCGCCTCGAGCACGTGGAAGCGGCTGCACACGGCAATCTGGATGGCTTGCGCCAGCAAGGTGTCCGTGTAGCGGTACAGCAAACGCTGCAGGGATTCGAGCTGGGCGAACTCGGCGCAGAACTCCGCGCGCGCGATGCGGCTGGCCGTACCGGAACGTTGCACCACGGCACGTACTTGCGCCAGGTCATGACCGAGCGCGACGGACGCGCCCAGCACGCCTTCGCGGCCGACGGAGCCCACTTCCAGGGTCATCCGCCCTTCCGCCACGGCCAGCAGCGAGATCAGGCAATCGCCGGGGAAATAGATGTGGCCGATAGGCTGGCCCGGTTCGTACAGCACCTCGCCCACCTCGACCGTGACGGTATCGAACAGCGCCGTCAGGTGCCGCAAGTCGTGCTCGGGCAGGCTGGCCAGCAAGCGGTTGCCGGCGTCTGGCGCACCCACGGGCAAACCCAGGCCGGATCGGCCTGCATCGCGGGGCAGGGTCATGCTGGCAGTCGTTGGTGGCATTGCTTTTCCTCGGCGTCGTTACAACTCGACATAATTTTTACCTAGCCTACGGTGCAGTACCGGCCCTGTATGTACGGTGACGCACGGAAGCGAAGCAAGCGGCACAGCACACTGGCAACAGACGCACATAACACGCAGAACACGCACTACCCTTTTTACTATTTTAAAAAAACCAAGGAGCCTTCCATGACTACCACCACCAAATCCCTCCATCCGCTGGTGCTTGCCGCCGCCGTCGCCGTCCTGCTGTTTTGCGGCGTGGGCACGGCTGCCCTGATGGGCTGGTTGCCTTCTTCCCAGGGCGATACCCAGCCGCTGGCGGCCAGCACCTCGGCCGAGCAGATGGCCAACCTGCAGGCGAACCAGCCGCCAGCGAACCTGCAGCCTGCCGGCGCCTTGCCGCTGGCCGCCCTGCCACCGCAGCAGCAGCAGCCACAGCAGCAACCCGTGCGCCAGCCGCAGCCGCAATACGCGGCCGCCCCGGCGCCGCAGGTATGCGCCAATTGCGGCGTGATCGAAGCCATCCATGAAGTCAATACGCGCGCCGAAGGCAGCGGCGTGGGTGCGGCCGGCGGCGCCGTCGTCGGCGGCTTGCTGGGCAACCAGGTGGGCGGCGGCCACGGCAGGCAATTGGCCACCGTGCTGGGCGCCGTCGGCGGCGCCGTGGCCGGCAACCAGATCGAAGGCAGCGTGCGCGCCACGCGCAGCTACAACATCGTCGTGCGCCTCGATAACGGCAAGACGCGCACCGTGCACCAGAGCGCCGCGCCGAACTGGCGCCAGGGCGACCGCGTGCGCGTCGTCAACGGCGGCTTGCGCGCCATGGGCTAAGCGAACCGCGGCGGCGCCGCTGCCGCGATTAGTTGCAAATTAAACACACGCCCGGCTAGTCCGGGCGTTTTCTTTTTGGCAATGTTCGCTGGCGTACAGATGAGCTTGCAGTCCCGCGAGATGATGCATTCAGGAAAGTTCAACGGAATGTCAAAGGAGACGCCATGGAAGACGACAAGACAGGCAGCAACAGGATCTGGCTGGGCTTTATTGGCGGCGGCTTGCTGGCCACCGCGCTGGGCTTTTGCGCGCTGGACCTGGCGCCGCCGGCGGGCAGCCCCGTATTCGGCGTCATGCTGCTGCTCACGGGCGGCATGGTCAGCTGCCTGGCTGGCGCAGTCGGCATGGCCGGCATGCTGGCGTGGGTGCCGGGCATGGCCGACGAACACGCGGACCGCCCCCGATAGTTGAGCCTTGTGTACGACAGCGTACAGAACGCATAGGAAACAAAGTAGACACTTAGTCATGGCATCAGCGTTCAGCGACCCGGTCGCCGCGCAATGACAAGAACCGATGACGGCGCCACGCGCCAGCGCCTGCAAGGCCACGGCAGTCGCCGTCATCCACACATTACTCTCGGAGGACACATCATGCTGTATACAATCGCCGTCGTACTCATCATTCTTTGGCTGCTGGGCCTGGTAACTTCCTATACCATTGGCGGCTTCATCCACATCCTGCTGGTGGTCGCCGTGATCATGGTGCTGCTGCGCCTGATCAGCGGGCGCGGCTTATAGCCCAGGCCCTTAGCCGGGTCTGACAAGAGCGGCGCGCGTGCAAACGGGCGTCGCCTTTTGCCGTATTTTTCGCACGGTGTGCGCGCACTGGCAAGCGGCGTCGTTTTGCAGTAACGTGTACGGGTAGTCCTGGGTATGTCCCCATAACAAAACAAGGAGAAAATCCATGAAAGAAACATTCAAAAAAGGCCCTGGCGCCAAATCCCTGATCGGCATGCTGGTGATCGCATTGGCCGCCACCGGCTGCGCGGACATGTCCTCGACGCAACGTGGCACGGCCACGGGCGCCGGCATCGGCGCGGGCCTGGGCGCCTTGATCGGCGGCACCACCGGTGGCGGCAGCAGCGGCCGCACGGCCGGCGGCGCCCTGCTGGGTGCGGCAGCTGGCGCCGTGGTCGGCAATATCTGGTCGAACCGCATGGAAAACCAGAAGCGCGCGATGGAACAGGCGACACAGGGTACTGGTGTGCAAGTGTCGCAGACGGCCGATAACCGCCTGAAAATGGAAATTCCAAGCGATATTTCCTTCGACACCAACCGCGCCGACATCAAGGGCAACTTCCGCCCGATTCTCGACCGCTTTGCCGCCACCCTGAATGAAAACCCGAACACGACGGTCAGCATCATCGGCCATACGGACAGCACGGGCAGCGACTCCATCAATGAACCGCTGTCGGTGGAACGCGCGGCCCACACGCGCGACTACCTGTCCATGCGCGGCGTCTCGCCGACCCGCGTCGTCACGGAAGGCCGCGGCGCCCGCGAGCCGATCGCCTCGAATGCGGATGCCTCGGGACGCGCACGCAATCGCCGCGTGGAAATCTACGTAGCAGAGCTCGCTCCCCGCTAAGACCGGGAAATCGCCATAAAAAAAGCCCGCTGGCAAGCTAACTTGCCAGCGGGCTTCTTTATTTAAAACGGCTTATTTCGACGTCGTTGCCTTGGCGCCGCTTTCACCCTCTTTCGCCACCTTGGCGAAGTCGCCCGCCGTCACGATCGACACGGCCGAAGGCTTCAGGTAGTCGCGCAAGCCCTGGTTTACTTGCGCCAGGGTCAAGGCGGCCACTTTGGCTTCCAGGTCCTTGTTGTAAGCCATGGTGCGGTCTTGCGCCAGGTAGCCGGCCAGTTCGCGCGCCAGGCCCGCATCCTGCGTGCGCTCCACTTCTTCCGATTGCAGCCAGCCCTTTTTCGCTTCCGTCAATTCGTCTTGCGTGAAACCGTCGGCCAGCACCTTGGCGATTTCCTCGCGCAGGGCCGCTTCCACCTTGACCGTGTTTTGCGGCGCGCTGATGGCATACGCCATCCAGTAACCGGCCGGTTCGCGCGACGGAATGCTCACTTGCGAGCCGACGCCGTACGACAGGCCTTCCTTCTGGCGGATGCGGTCGGCCAGGCGGCTGCGCAAGGCGCCGCCGCCGAGCATGTGATTGGCGATCAGCAAGGCGGGATAGCTGGCGGCATCATCCTTGAGGGGGATCGGCTGGATGGCGAACAGCACGCTGTTCGCCTTGTCCGGCGTTTCCAATGTGACTTTCTCGCCGCTGACGGGCTTGACGGTGTCAAGAATGCGCACATACGGCTGCTGCGCCTTCCAGCTGCCGTACAGGCTGGCCACTTGCGCCTTCAGCGCGGCCGGGTCGAAGTCGCCCACGGCAGCGAAAGTCGCGTTCGACGCGCCATAGTAGGCGCCATGGAAGGCTTTCACGTCGGCCACCTGGATGGCTTTCCATTGCGCCAGCTCGGCCGGCAAGGTGGCCACGTGGCGCACATGGCCTTCCGGCGTGGCGTCGAGCAGGCGGCGGAAGGCGTTCACGGCCAGCGGTTGCGGTTCAGGCAGCTCCTGCTCCGCGCGGCCGACGCGCTCGCGCTGCAATTCCAGGAATTCCGTCTCGTTCAAGGCCGGCTTTTGCAGCACTTGCGCCAGCAAGTCCATGGCAGCCGGCAAGTTTTCGCGCTTGCCCGTCAGCATGGCGGTGACGCCCTCTGCGCCGCCCGTGATGGCGACCTGCATGCCCAGCTGGTCGAACTTGTCCTTCACTTCCTGGCGCGACAGTTTGTCCGTGCCGCGCGACAACAGATTCGCCGTGTAGCTGCCCACTTGCCCCTTGCCACGCAAGCTCTCTTCGCTGCCGATCCGCAGTTTCAACACGACGCTGACGGTGCTGCCCTTGGTTTTCTTCGGCAGCAAGGCGCCCTTCAAGCCGTTCGGCAAGGTGAAGCGCGTGGTGCGCGCTTCGATATTGTCGGGGCTGGGGTCGAACGCTTCGCCCTGCGCCACGACGGCGCGACCCGTGTAGCCGGCCAGTTGCGGCGCCACGTCGGCGTAGGCCGGCACGACGGTGCGGTCCGGCGTATCGGTCGGGATGAAACGGCCCAGGGTGCGGTTCGAGCTCTTCAGGTATTTCTCGGCCGCCGCCTGCACTTGCGCCGTCGTCAGCTTGTCGAGCTGGTCGCGCTGCAGGAAGAACAAACGCCAGTCGCCGGCCGCCAGCGATTCCGTCAGGGCGATCGTCAGGCTCGCCGTATTCGAGGTGGCCAGTTCGATCTGCTTGTTCAGCTGCTGTTTCACGCGCGCCACTTCCGCGTCCGTGACCGGCTGCGATTTCAAGTCTTCCAGCACTTTCAGCATGGCCGCTTGCGCCGCATCAAGGTTGCCATCGACGGGCACCAGCGCGCCGAACAGGTTGTAACCGGGCTCCAGGTTGCTCACGGAGTTGTATTCGATCTTGCTGGCCAGCTTGGTTTCCACCAGCGCCTTGTGCAGGCGGCCGGCCGGCGCGTCCGTCAGCACGTGGCCCAGCACCTCGATGGCGACGGCGTCCGGGTTGCCGGACGGCGCCACGTGGTAGCCGGCGCCGACGAACTGCGTGCCGCCGCTGCGGCGCACCGTCACGGCGCGCTCGCCATCTTGCACGGGTTCGGCCGTGTAGGTCGGCTCGATCACGCGCGTCGGTTTCGGGATCTTGCCGAACAGCTCATTGATCTGCTTCAAGACCTTGGCTTCGTCGAAGCGGCCCGCCACCATCAGCACGGCGTTATCCGGTTGATAATATTTATGGTAAAACGCGCGCAGGCGGGGAATATTCACCTGTTCGATGTCGGAACGGGCGCCGATGGTCGACTTGCCATAGTTGTGCCAGTCGTAGGCGACGGCCTGGATGCGTTCGCTCGTCACGCCGATCGGGTCGCTTTCGCCCATTTCGAACTCGTTGCGCACGACGGTCATTTCGCCCTTCTGCGTCTTCGGATTCCACAGGTCGTTCTGGTCGATGGCCGCGTTCACCATGCGGTCCGCTTCCATGGCCAGCATCTGGCGCAGGTTGTCATCGTTGGCGGGGAAGGTGGCGTAGTAATTGGTGCGGTCGTACCAGGTGGTGCCGTTGAACTGGGCGCCCGTCGAGTTCAGGATCTCAACGGGGGTCTTGGTCCCCTTCTTGACGCCGAAATTGGCGCTGGGCTTGAACAGCAAGTGCTCGAGCAAGTGGGCCATGCCCGTTTCGCCATAGTTTTCATGGCGCGAACCGACCAGGTAGACGATGTTGGTGGTCAAAGTGGGCTTGCTGGCGTCGGGGAACAGCAGCACGCGCAAGCCGTTGGACAGGCGGTATTCCGTGATGCCTTCGACGGACGTGACTTTGACGGCGGCGCGGCTGGGCGCAGCCTTGCCGGCTTTCTGGGTCGGCGCCGCTTCCACCGGGGTGGCGGCAAGGATGAACGAAGGCGAGAGGATGCCGGCGGCAAGCAGGAGGGCGGTAATGGGTTTCAAGGCAGAGTCCTGGTAACACTACGTTTTAGACAAGCGCAAAAGCGGCGCCATGGAATACAAACGCAAGAATTGCCATGGACCCGCGCTGCGTCTTCGCCGCCCAGGGAAATCATTGCTCTCGCAATTTACGGCATACTTATCACTTACGCAAGTCCTGTCATCGAGCTGTTATGTGCCCGTGTTATACTCCATGGTTCCAGAACTATCTGCCTGTATATGAGACGAGCTCTCGTCCTGCTCTGCCTTTTTGTTTTCATCGCGTTACCCCAGGCGTTCGCCAGCATGGCCTACGCCAGTCCTTCCCCATTCCAGCATGCAATCGCGGCCGGCGCTGCCGCCACGCCCGCCTTCGGCATCGATTGTGC
The DNA here is from genome assembly GCF_030587315.1 of Janthinobacterium sp. SUN211. Classification (NCBI taxonomy): domain Bacteria; kingdom Pseudomonadati; phylum Pseudomonadota; class Betaproteobacteria; order Burkholderiales; family Oxalobacteraceae; genus Janthinobacterium; species Janthinobacterium sp. SUN211. The sequence continues at coordinate 166,123 of NZ_JAPWIC010000010.1, forward strand.
CGACGCCAGCCTCCATGCGGGCCAGCCTGGCGACAGCTGCGATACTGAAGAATGCGACAACGACCCCATCACGCTGTACCCGACCTCGCGCCAGGGGGCGCCGTTTTGCGCCATCATTTGGCAAGCGGGACCGGGCGCACTTGCCGAAGCGGACGTGCGGCTGGCCACCCGGCCGCCGCGCGTCCGCCCCTGAAGACATGCATGCTGCACCCACGCGCCCGGGGCTTTAGCCACCAGGCACGCTTTACACTGATCGACTTTACAAGGTTATACACATGGAATGGTTATTTGACCCGACAATCTGGGTCGGCCTGCTGACGCTGGTCGTACTAGAAATCGTACTGGGGATCGACAACCTGATTTTCATCGCCATCCTGGCCGAGAAATTGCCGCCGCACCAGCGCGACAAGGCCAGGGTGCTGGGCCTGACCCTGGCCCTCGTCATGCGCCTGGGCCTGCTCTCGCTGATTTCCTGGCTGGTCACCCTGACCACGCCATTGTTTTCCATACTGACATTCTCGTTTTCGGGACGCGACCTGATCCTGCTCGTCGGTGGCCTGTTCCTGCTGTTCAAGGCCACCAGCGAGCTGCACGAGCGCCTCGAAGGGGTCACGCACGCCCAGACGGGCCCGAAAGTCTACGCCGGCTTCGGCCTCGTGGTGGCGCAGATCGTCGTGCTCGACGCCGTCTTTTCGCTCGACGCCGTCATCACGGCCGTCGGCATGGTGGAAAACCTGTACGTGATGATGGCGGCCGTCGTCATTTCCATCGTCGTCATGATGCTGGCGTCGAAAGTGCTGACGCGCTTCGTCAACGCCCACCCCACCGTCGTCGTGCTGTGCCTGAGCTTCCTGCTGATGATCGGCCTGTCGCTGGTAGCCGAAGGCCTGGGCTTCCACATTCCGAAAGGATATTTGTACGCCGCTATCGGTTTCTCGATTGTCATCGAATTCTTCAATCAGCTGGCGCGCCGCAACTTCCTCAAGCTGCAGTCGAACGCCCCGCTGCGCGACCGCACGGCGCAAGCCGTGCTGAGCCTGCTGGGCGGACGCAAGGGCCGCGAAGCCGTGGAAGAGCACGAAGTCAAGGAACTGCCCGACGTTTCCGCCTTCGGCGTGGAAGAGCGCAACATGGTCAGCGGCGTGCTGACCCTGGCCGAACGCTCGATCCGCTCCGTCATGACGCCGCGCGGCGACGTGTCGTGGGTCAACCTGAACGACAGCAGCGAAAAGATGCTGCAATTGCTGCGCGAAACGCCGCACAGCATGATTCCTGTCTGCAATGACGACCTGGATAACGTGGTCGGCATCGCGCGCAGCAAGGACCTGATCGAGGACCTGGTGTCGCGCGGCAAGATCGACCCGGACAGCATGCGCGAAGCCGTCGTCGTGCCGGAAGCGGCCGGCGTGCTGAAAGCCATGGAAACGTTAAAGCGCTCGCGCGGCCAGCTGGTGCTGGTGGTCGACGAGTTCGGCACCGTGCAGGGTGTGCTCACGCCCATCGACATCCTGGAAGCCATCGCCGGCGAATTCCCCGACGAGGACGAGCAGCCGGACGTGGAAGTGCTGGGCCCCGGCCACTGGCGCATCGATGGCGCGACGGACCTGCATTACCTGGAGCAAGTGTTCGAGACGGAAACCCTGGTCAGCGAAGATGGCGAATACAACTCGCTGGCCGGCTTCCTGCTGGCGCATTTCGAAAACATGCCGGCCGTGGGCGAAGTGCTGGAACTCGATGATTTGCGCTACGAAATCATCGAGGCCGACGAGCGCCGCATCGCCTGCGTGGACGTGCGCCGCATCGAGCCCGATCACAGTTTGTAACACAATGGCAAGCGTGCCCCGCTTGCCATGCCGTATGCTGGGGTCTGCCCATACCGGAGACCCCACGATGAAAAAATCCCTGCTACGCCTGACCCTGCTGGCTTGCGCCGCCTTAGGCAGCCACGCCGGCGCCCACGCCGCCGCGCCATCGCCCACCATCAAGCCGGGCCTGTGGCAAGTCGACAGCAAGATGGCGTCGCCGGACGCCGCCACCGACAACGCCATGTCCATGGTGCTGCAACAACTGGGCAACCTTCCTCCCGATCAACGCAAGCAGCTGGAAAGCATGGCGGCCAGCCGCGGCATGGCCATGCCCACCGTGGGCGCCGACGGCGCCGTGCGCGTGACGGCGTGCGTGACGCCGGACATGGCGGCGCGCAAGCAGATTCCCACAGGCCAGCCCGGTGATTGCAAGTCGAAAAACACGGACATCGCGGGCGGCATGCAGGTATCGTTCACTTGCGCCAACCCGAAATCGAGCGGCGAAGGCAAGGTCATGTTCACGGGCGACCAGGCTTTCAACATGCAACTGGCCGTGACGACCAGCGCGCGCGGCGCGCCGGAACAGGTGAATGTGACGAGCAGCGGCAAGTGGCTGGGCGCCAGCTGCCCTGCCCCGGCCCCTGCCGCGGCATCAATTCAGAAACCGTGACGGAAGCCCAGGTTGAAGGCCGCATCGCCGCGGCCGCTGTCGCTGGCATTGCCCACCGTGTAGCGGGCGCCGTTCTTGTTGTGGATCTTCGCGTAGGACGCGTAGAAATCGCTGCGCTTTGACAGGGAATACGTGAGGCCGACGGCCATCTGGCTGGCGTCGCGGTTGGCCAGGTCGCGGTCATCCTTGCGCACCCAGGACGCCAGCAGCTTGAAGCCGCCCACGGGCACGGACACGCCCAGCAAGGTGTCGCGGCTGTCCGACGACGACATCGACAGGGCCAACGCACTGTAGGCGTTGTTCGGGTCCCACGGCGAGCTGCCATAGCCCTTGTTCACGCCCACGGCGGCAAAGACGGTGGCCACTTTCAGGTCGACATTCGCCGCGATCAGGGTGTTGCGGGCCGACATGTCGATGGCGGGCAAGGTGCCGGAAGCGAGGATGAGGTTATTCTTGCGCTGGTGCGACACACTGACATTCACGGCGCCGGCCGAATAGCCGAGCGTGGCGCCATACGCGCGGTTGCTGGCGTTGCTGTACGGCGACTCGCCAAAGCTGTAGATGGCGCTGGCAGTCACGCCGCGCAAGGCGGGCGTCACGTACTTGACGGTATTGTCGTAGCGTTTCACGCTGTAGCCGGCCAAATTGCTCGCGCTGCCGGCCATGCCGCCCTTGAACGGGTCGGCCACGTCGGTCAGGGCCAGGTAGTGCGGATTGTACTGGCGCCCCAGGGTCAGCGCGCCCAGGCGGCTGTCGAGGCCCACGTAGGCCTGGCGGCCGAACAAACGGCCCTCTTCCGACTGGCCCGTGTCGTTCTGCACGCCCGCTTCCAGGGTAAATACGGCGGACACGTCATTGCCCAGCGCTTCGCGGCCCTGCACGCCCAGGCGCGAGCCGGACGCCACGCCGCCGGACACCTTGGTGTTGGCGCAATTGGCGGCGCAGCCCCGCTCGGCCACGATGCCCGCGTCGAGCACGCCGTACACGGCAACGTTAGTGGATGCGGCACTGCCTGCGCCATCGGCAGCCTGGGCCGGTGCAAAAAGCATCCACGGCCCCATCCCTATCACAGCAAGCGCAAAATACGAGGTCTGCATGATAAATATCTCGGTAACGTGAATTGAAACTTCCCGGTATTGATCAGGACATGCGCTGTGTGTCTGATCTTAGTGTTACCTTATCCTCGCTTTTTGTCCAGCCATCCGTGCGTTGTACAACAGAAACTTCAGCTTAGGCCATGAAACCGCGTCGCGTACTGACAACACGCAAGAGTGAGCATGATTCAGGCAATTTGCGGCAAAATGGCGTTAAATGCAGGCCCTGCCGTAAAGCAATGTTCGGTGGCGAACGTTGCGAGAATTGACGCAGGCGGTACACTACTGGTTTTACCGACAGCGGCTCGCCCGTTTTTTCTGCATGCTAGCTATCCTCGAACGCATTGACCCCAACTCCAGCAATATCGACTTGCTGGTGGAACTATTCAACTCACTGCGTCCCAAGCGCCCCCACGACAGCGCTACCGCGATTGCCAACGTGCGCACCCTGCGCCAGCTTCTCAAAGGTAACCCCGCGCAAGCGCGCGCCCTGCACGAATACGTGCTGCGCGTGCTGGCCGCGCGCCGCCACGCCAGCCTGTACACCGATATCGGCGTGCTGTCGAACAGCGGCTTTTTCACGGAATTGAAACGCCGCATCGCCTACCGCATGCTGCCGCCCGCCCTCGGCGACGAATACCTGAACGACGCGCTCGACCAGGTGCTGTACCTGAAGACCGATTATTTGTGGATCAGCAACGTGCCCGCCACGGACTGGCTGGAACTGTTCGACGTGCTCACCAGCGACGACATCGAACTGGCCGTCGGCGACGGCAATATCATGCTGCCAGGCATGCTCGACGCCATCCGCACCCTGTCCTACCGCGTCTGCGCCATGGGCCTGGAACCGGAATTGACGCGTTTCCATAGCGAAATCGAAGTGTTCCAGTCGCCATTCATGGTGCAAAACACGGAAGTGAACGCCTACTTGGACGCCTACACGAATCTGCTGCACGGCGATCTCGAGCACATCGAGGATGCGCGCCATTTGCTGGTGATGCTGGACCAGTGCGACGCCGTCATCGCCAAGATCCGCAAGAAGGCGCTGTACCAGGGCACCAGCATCCCCCTTACGTATTTATTGGTGGCGCTGGCGCAAAGCATCGAGCGCCTGCGCAAGCTGCTGTTCCTCGTCGACACGAGCGGCGAATTGCCGGCCTCGAACAACGTGGACATCGCCGCCATCACGGTGGACGCCACGCAAGACTTGCTGCACCCGCAACCCGTCAGCCGCCGCCGCGCGGGCGCCGTCGGGCTGGCGCTGGAACTGATCCAGGCGCACAACAACAAATACAAGGTCAGCGACCTGTTTTCCGACAATATCAACTTGCTGGCGCGCAATGTGACGGAAAACGCCAGCCGCACGGGCGAGCATTACATCGCGGAAAACCGCCGCGAGATGGGCGCCATGTTCCTCTCGTCCGCGGGCGCGGGCGTGATCATCGGCTTCATGGCCCTGTTCAAGATATTGATGTCCTACCTGCGCTCGGCGCCGCTGGTCGAAGCGTTCATGTTCAGCATGAATTACTCGATCGGCTTCATGTTCATCCACTTGCTGCACTTCACGGTGGCCACCAAGCAGCCGGCCATGACGGCGTCGCGCATCGCAGCCGGCCTGCACAGCAAGGATGGACGGAATATCGACCTCGACAGCATGGCGGAATTGATCAATAAAGTGTTCCGCACGCAAAACATGGCCGTGCTGGGCAACCTGGCCACGGCCATCCCCACGGCGTGGCTGATCGCGCTCGGCTACAAGGCGATCACCGGGCACAACCTGGTGACGCCCGAGAAGGCCATGCGCTTGCTGCACGATATCGATCCCATCGGCAGCCCCGCGATCTTTTACGCCATGATCGCCGGCGTGTGCCTGTTCGTCGCCGGCCTGATTTCCGGCTACTACGACAACCAGGCCCTGTACACGCGCTGGGCGCAGCGCATCGCGCAATTGCGCGGCCTGGGCCGCGTCATCGGCCAGGAACGCCTGCAGCGGCTGGGTTTGTACCTGGAAAACAACCTGGGCGGGCTGATGGGTAACTTCTATTTCGGTATTCTGCTCGGTTCCATCGGCACCCTGGGTTTCCTGATCGGCTTGCCGATCGATATCCGCCACATCACCTTCTCGGCCGCCAACTTCGCCACCGCGCTGGTGGGCCTGGACCACAACATGAGCTGGCAACTGGCCGTCAAGTCGCTGTCGGGCATCTTCGCCATCGGCACGGCCAACCTGCTGGTGAGCTTCGGCCTGGCCCTGTGGGTGGCCCTGCGTTCGCGCCAGGTACGCTTCAAGCACGGCATGCAATTGCTGAAGATCCTGGGCAAGCGCTTCCTGCGCTCGCCCATCGTCTTCTTCTTCGGCTCGAAAAACCCGCCACCTTTGGCATTGGCCGATGACTCGGCAAACCTGTCACCCACGACCAAGGCTCAAAAATGACCGCCAGGCGCATGCAACCCTGCCTCACCGCCCTACTGCTGTGCTGGACCCTGGCTGCATGCGCCTCGCTGCCCAATGTCAAGAACCTCAACACCACCCTGGAACCCGTGGCCAAGCCCAAGGTCATCACGGGCAAAGGCGCCGTGCTGAACGTCAACAGCCGCGCCGCCCTGCTCAACAAGCGCTGGGCGAAGTCCGGCATGGACTTGAAAGCCCAGGCCGCGCTGGAAGAGGCGGCCACGGGCGTACCTTTGATCAAGGGCAACAAGGTGACCCTGCTGTTTGACGGCCCGCAAACGATGGAAGCCATGTTCCAGGCCATCAGCGAAGCGAAGAACAGCATTAACCTGGAAACGTATATCTTCGACCAGGACCCGCTGGGCCTGAAGTTTGCCGACATGCTCATCGAAAAGCAGCAGGCGGGCGTGACGGTCAACGTCATCTACGACAGCGTGGGCACCCTCGGCGTGCCGCAGGCGTTCTTCGAGCGCATGCGCGCGGCCGGCGTGCACCTGGTGGCCTTCAACCCCGTCAATCCCGCCAAGCTCAAGGGCGACGACTGGAAGATCAACAACCGCGACCACCGCAAGGTGCTGATCGTCGACGGCAAGACGGCGTTTACGGGCGGCGTCAACATCAGCGACACCTATGCGAAAAGCTCGCTGTTCCGCTCCAAGAACAAGTCCGCCGACAAGAGCGACGTGGGCTGGCGCGATACCCACGTGAAAGTGGAAGGCCCGGCGGTGGCCGCCTTCCAGTGGCTGTTCATCCGCACCTGGGCCCAGCAAGACCAGGCCGACTTGCCGGACGCGAATTACTTCCCCACCCTGTCGGAAGTGGGCGACAAGCTGGTGCGCGTCGTGGCCAGCGAGCCGGACGGCGGCTTCGAAATCTACAAGGCGTATATCCTGGCCATCCAGGAAGCAAAAAAATCCATCCACATCACGTCCGCCTATTTCGTGCCCGACCAGCAGACGGTCGACGCGCTGGTGGCCGCCGCGAAACGGGGCGTGGACGTCACCGTGGTGCTGCCCGGCGTGTCCGACAGCGGCCTCGTGTTCCATGCGGGACACGCGCTGTACGACAAGCTGCTGGCCGGCGGCATCCGCATCTTCCACTTGAAACTGGCCGTGCTGCACGCCAAGACGGCCGTCATCGACGGCGCCTGGTCGACGGTCGGCTCGACCAACATCGACATGCGCAGCTTCCTGCACAACAGCGAACTGAACGTGATCGTGCTGGGCGACAGCTTCGGCCGCGAAATGGAAAACGCCTTCCAGGAAGACTTGCGCGACTCGGAAGAGATCACCAGGGCGAAATGGGAAACCCGGCCGATTGCCGACCGCATGAAGGAGTGGGCGGCCCGCTTCATGAATTACTGGCTGTAGGCATGTAATTCGGCGACTGGATATTCGCACGGATATACACTATATTGCACCAATAGTATGACGATCGTCGTACTACTCATTTCTGGAGTTGACCACCATGGGCACCGTGCGCAAGACCATTACCTTGACGGACCAGCAAGACGAGTGGATCAAGGAGCAAATCGCCGCCGGGCGCTATACCAACGACAGCGAGTACATCCGCGACTTGATCCGGCGTGAACAGCAGCGCAGCGCCGAACTCGATGCGATCCGTGCGGCGCTGATGGAAGGCGAGGCAAGCGGCGACCCCCAACCTTTCGACGCCAGGGCATTCAAGCAGAGAATGCTGGCAACGCATGGCTGAATACCGGCTGACGCCCGCTGCCGAGCAAGATCTTGAGGCGATATGGGAATATACGTCACAGCGCTGGGGTGTACAGCAAGCCAGTCATTATCTTGACAGCATGACGGCGGCCTTTGGCGACCTGGCACGTGCACCCGAGGCAGCACCGGGATGCGAGCAAATCCGGCCCGGCTACCGGCGCCGCAAGGTCGGGAAGCACATGATTTATTTTCGCGTCACGCCCTATGGCATTGCCATCGTCCGCATCCTGCATGACCGCATGGATCCAGCACGCCATCTGTCGTAAAACACCCTCCCTTACAGCGGCCGCAAGCTGGCCCACACGCCGCCCTGGCGCGCGAATGCTTCCGTGCTGATTTTTTCAAAGTCGGCGCTGTCTTCATTCCAGCTGTAGCGCTCAACGCGGATACAACTGTTTTCCACGCGCAGCACGTTGAAGGAATTCGATTCGCCCCTGCCCCGCGTGGACGTGGCCGTGCCCGCCTGCACCATCAGGGCAGCGTAGCCGGCGATCTTGTAGCGCTCGGCCGTGTTGCCCGCCACACTGGCGTGCAAGTGCCCGGCCAGCAATAGATCCACGCCGCATTCGGAAAACATTTGCAGCGCCAGCGGCGCACGGTCGACCAGATCATCGTCGTCGAAGTGCTCGGGCAAGTCAAATGGATGATGCGTGACGATGATGCGCGTCAAACCGGGCGGCAAACGGCCCAGGCGTTCGCGCAGGAAAGCGATCTGTTCGTGGCTGATGCGGCCATCCTTGAAGGTCAGCGAGCGGGCCGTATTGATGCCCAGCACGGCGATTTCCTCGTCCACATATTCGGGCGACAAATCGTCCGTCACATGGCGCCGGTATTTCACCAGCGGTGTCAGGAAGCGGGAAAAGACGTTATACAGAGGCACGTCATGGTTGCCCGGCACGACGATCTGCGGCCCCGGCAAGCTGTCGAGAAACTGCCGCGCTTGCTGGAACTGGGCGCTGCGGGCCCGTTGCGTCAAATCGCCCGACACCACCACGACGTCCGGTTCCAGGCGCTCGACGAGCGCGCGCAAGGGCGCCAGCAAGTCTGCGTCGACCTTGCCAAAATGCAAGTCGGACAAATGCACGATGGTACGCATGGCCTTACTCCCCGGAAGGTGCCGGCGCAGGCACCAGTACCGTCAGCGCGGCGGGGTGGATGCGGTACTGCAGCGGCGTATTCATGACGGTCACTTCGCCATCCGTGGCCACGCGCAGGCGCCGGTGCTTCGTGGCGATTTCTAGGTCGGTCGCCGTCAGCACGTCGAAGTCCTTGGCCTGCGACAACCTGCCGAACAGCGCATGCAAGGCCAGCTTCAGCAATCCCAGGCGGCCCGGACGCTGCGCCACGTACAGGCTCAGCTGGCCGCCATCGAGCCGTTCGCGCTCGCCGATATTCAAGCCTTCCATCAGGTATTCATTGTTACCGATAAAGACAAACGGCGTGCGCCGCGCATGCACGGCGTCCTTCAGTTTCAATTGCACGCTGAGGAAGGGATAGCGGCGCAACGCGGCCACCAGCGCCCAGCTGAACGCCAGCCACTTGCCCCGTCCCAGCCGGCGCTGCTGCTTTTCGCGGTCGCGCACGATATCGGGATACAGGCCCAGGCTGGAATTGTTCAGGAAGATGCGGCCATTGACTTCACCCACGTCGACCTGGTGCGGCACGCCCTGCGCCACGTTGGCGATCGCCGCATCGAGTTCGAGCGGAATATTCAAGTCCTTGGCGAAATGGTTCAGGGTACCCAGCGGCAAGACGCCAAACGGCGTGCCGCTGCCGACAACGACGGACGCGACAGCATTGATGGTGCCGTCGCCGCCACCGGCCACGACGATGGGCGCGCCATCGCGCAGCGCTTGCCCGGCCGTGGCGATCATGTCGGCGCCGCTGGCGGCCAGGGTGATGGCGGCGTCGAGCCCCACGGCGGCGAATTTCGCTTCGAGCTGCTGCGCCCAGTCGGGCGCATAGCCGCAACCGGCGCCCGCATTGATGATGACTGCAATCTTGCTCAGGATGGTTTCCCCTTAACTGGTTTGCCGGATATGCCGGCGGCGGCGCAGGGTCGACACGCCGGCGATGCAGATGGCCAGCCAGCCATAGCTTTCCGCCATGGCCGCCAGCACATCGCTCAGGTAATGCGCGCCCAGGTAAATGCGGCTGAAACCCACGAGTGAGGCCATCAGGAAGGCGCCCAGCGCGATAGCGATGCGCTTGCCCCACGCACCCGGCGCCGTCTGGCAAATCAGGTAGGCGGCCAGCAAGCCGTACAGGGCCGTCGAGGTGGCCGTATGACCGCTGGGAAAGCTGTACGTGCTCAGGGCCGTCTGCAGGATGGGCTCGTCAAAGCTGGGCCGCGCGCGCACAAAAATGTACTTTAGCAGCAGGTTCAAAAACATGACGCCCGGCATGGTGATGACCAGGGTAAACAGCCAGTAGCTGGCGCCCTTGCGGTGCAGATACCAGCCCAGCAAGACAGCCAGGGTGATGGCGCCGATCACGCCATGCATGTGCGTGACGACCAGCAGGCAGCTGGTGATCCACGGCACGGCATGCTGGTTGAACCACTGCGCCACCTGCAAGTCGATCACGGTAATTTGCTGCATGCCCATGACGGCTTCGGCGATCTCATGGAAGACCACGATGGCGACGAGCATCAGGGCCAGGCCCACCGTCATATGCAGGCCCAGTTCGCCTTCGGGCGACAGGCGCGCCTCGACGAAGCGGCGCAGTTTCGTGGTCCAGCCCGTGGTCATGCCCATGTCATTTTTCTCTTGCAAACTCATCTCTCTTTCATGTTCCCGGTACTGATCAAAAAAACCACACCAGCAAAAAAATACTGTTTATTCATACAGTAGCTGTGTATTCATACAGTAGTTATGCTATTCTGATGACTCGTTCAACACATCTCCCTCAAAGGAATTGTCATGGCAACATTGAATAGCGGTTTTGGCTCACGGTTCGGCCTGGAATACGCCCCAAGCTCTTTCCTCGTCCGCATGGGCAAGCGCGAAATCCTCGTCTGCCGCGACTTCCGCAAGCGCTACTACACCGTCAATCCCTTGATCGAGTGCGGTACGGGCATCGAGCCGGGCTATGTTGAAGTGCTGCTGATGCGCCGTTGGTTGCTTATTCTATCCAAGGCACATTAAGAATGACTTTAAAACAAGGTGTTCGCACCCTGTTATCAAGTCAGCTCCGTCCGGCCACGCCGGGAACGCCTCAGTACCGGCCAGCGGCACGCTGACCGACCCCTCACTACTGTGTGCGTTCCAGCGCGGCCGGGCTGGCAGGTGTTTCGGCAGCTGTGCCGGCAAGTGTGTCGGCACCTGCATCGGCAGCTGTGCTGGAAGGCATGTTGGCCGGCGGTACGCGGTCAGTCGCATTCGCTTCGTACCACAAGGTAACAAATAGCACCATCACGACAGGGCCGATGAACAAGCCCACGAGGCCCAGGGTTTCCACGCCCCCCAGGATGCCGAACAGCACGGCCAGGAAGGGCAAGCGGGTGGCGTTGCCGATCATGCCGGGGCGCACGAAGTGGTCGGCAACAAACAGCACCACGGTGCCCCAGGCGGCCACGCCGATGGCGGCGCCCACATTGCCCTGGAACACCAGCAAGGCGGCCGCGCATCCATACGCGAGCGGCGCGCCAAACGGGATGATGGCCAGGATGCCCGTGGCAAACGCCCACAGGGCCGGTGACGGCAAGCGGGCGATGGCATAGGCGATGCCGATCAGCACGCCTTCGGCCAGGCCCACCAGCACCAGGCCGTTGACGGTCGCGCGGATGGCCGTGGGGATCTTTTGCGCATAGCGGCCCCACCGTTCGGGACGCAAAAAATGGCTGCCGACGGCCGTGATCTGGCGCGTCAGCGCTTCACCATCCTTGTAAAAGAAAAACAGGCATAAAAACGCCAGGCCGAAGTCGACCAGGCGGTGGAACACGTCCGCGCCCAGCACCTTGAGCATGTCGCGCGCGGAATGAAAGCCGCCCACGGCGCTGCCCGCAAAGAAGTGGCCCAGGCCATGGGGCTGGCTCAGGGTGGCTTGCCACCAGTCGCCGATGGCGCTGCCGGCCAGCGGGACATGCGCCACCCAGTCCGGCACGGGCAAGCCGTCGGCATTCGCATGCACGACGAAATTGGCCAGCACGGGCACTTCGCGCGCCGCCTGCGCCACGCCGAACAGCACGGGAATGATGAAGATGCAGGCAAACGCCAGGGTCAGCACGGCTGCCGCGACGATGGTGCGCTGCCCCAGCGCCGCGCGCACGCGCACATACAAAGGCCAGGTGGCCACGCACAGGATGCCGGCCCACACGAGCGGCAAAAAGAAACGCTGCATGACGAAGGCCGTCACGGCGATCAGGGCCAGGGAAAAGCCTGCGCTGACAATGTCGCGCTGGGTATCGTTCATGCTGCTCCATTCGTGCCCGGCGCCATGGGCCGCCAGTATTCGCTATGCGCCAGTTGCGCAGGCGTAGCGTAACACGGAGATTCGCCGATTTACACGAGGCCCAGTTCCGCCGGTTTCACGCCGGCAAACACGTGGTCGAGTTGCGCCGGCGTCAAGCCGAAGGTGCGGCGCAGCAAGCCGCCCAGCACGGCCCGGTATTCATTCAGCACGGGCATGTCGCGGTTCTGGAACAGGTTTGCCTGCGCAATCGCCACTTGCTCGCCCGCCACCTGCTTGCCCTTGATCCCGCCGCCCAGCACCCAGAACACGCTGCCGTGGCCGTGATCCGTGCCGCGGTTGCCGTTTTCACGGAAGGTGCGGCCAAATTCGCTGACGACGACGACGACGGTATTGCGCCAGGCGCTGCCCATTTCCTGCGAAAACGCGGCCAGTCCCCGTCCCAGTTCATCGAAGCGCCCCGCCAGGTAGCCGCTGGCGCCACCCTGCCCCACGTGCGTATCCCAGCCGCCCACATCGACGAAGCCGAGGTTGTACTTGTCCTTCATCAAACGGGCGATGCGCTGCGCTTCCAGCTCAAAACCCTTGGTACTGATGGCGTTGCGGTTGGCCGCCTGCATTTCCCCCGTCAATTCCTTCGTCACATCGTCGCGCACGACAAAGCCGGCGCTGACGGGTTGCTGCAGGGGCGTGCCCCGGTACATGGCGGCGATGATCTGGCTTTGACGCGCATCAATGCCGGACTTGCCCACGGAGCGCAGCGCCATGTTCGGCACTTGCACGCCGCCCTGGAAGATCAGCGGCAGCTGGTCGGTGAAAGCGATGGCGGGGCCGGTCTTGCTGCCATTCAAGGTCTGCACGAGGCGGTTCAGGAAACCCGAACGGAAGTCGCGCCGCGTGTTGATCTCTTGTCCCAGCTCGATGGTATCCTGCGTCTCGAAATGGCTGCGCGTCAAATCCGTCGTGCCCGCGAACGGGATGAAGGCCGCCTCGCCGCCCGTGAACATGGGATAAATGCTCTCGCGCAAGGCCGGATGCAAGGCCCAGTCGGCGGTCAAGGCCAGCGCGCCGTTTTCCTCGCCCGGTTTCGCGATGGCGATATTCGGCCGCGCCGCATAGTAAAAATCGCTGCCGACCGGCACCAGCAGATTATTCGCGTCATAGCCGCCGCGCAGGAAGACGAACAGCAGCTTCGCATCCGTGGCGGGTGCGGCCAGCATGCTGCCCGCGTGAGTGAACAAGGGTGCGGCGGCCAGGGCTTTCAACAGGTCACGACGATTCATGGCAATCCTCCAATTTCAACTTAGCGGTGCATCATTTCCGGCGAGGAAAGAAGAAATGTATTCCACTCCTGCGGCGAAGCGGCCTGATCCAGTGCCTGGCGCGTGGCCGGACTCAAGCCTGGCTGCAGCGACTGGTAATACAGGGCGCTGGCCAGTTGCGGGAACGCTACTTTTTCCTGCGGCTGCGGGCCATCCGTCTTGAACAGGCCTGCGCTGCCCGAACCGATGGTGCGGGCGATATCGAAGCGCGTCGTCATTTGCCCCGGACTGGCCCAGGAAGCGTCCGTCAGCGGATAGCCATCGGGCGTCTGGCGTCCGTACAGGGGCTGGCCCATGCGCGACAGCCAGTTCAGCATGGGTCCCGCATTCAGGATGGGCTTGTCGTCATAGCTGAGGCGCACGGCCGATACGACATAATGCATGGGGTCCTTGAATTTCTTGCCCAGCGATTGCCTGAATTCGGGGCTGTCGAACATGGTTTGCAGCACGTCGGCGATCAAGCCGTCGCTGCGCTGGAAGGTGGCCGCCATGCGCGCCACCAGCGGTGCGGGCGGGTTATCGCCGACGAAATACTGGGCCAGCTTGCCGCTGATAAAGTGCGCCGTGGCGGGACTGCGGCTCAGGCGGTCCAGCGCTTCATCGAGCTCGGCCAGGCCCCTGCCCTTCACCGTTTGCCCGAGGAATTGCTTGTCGCCGTAATCGTGGCGGTTGGGGTTGAACTCGAACAAGCCCCGGCGCACGTATTGCGACTGCAGCGCCGGCTTCACTTTCGGCGTGTCCGCTCCCAGGTTCACGCCCACGCCCGTCAGGATGCGCGCCAGTTCCTGCACGTCCATCTGGCTATAGCCGCCGTTCACGCCCAGCGTATGCAGCTCCATCAGCTCGCGCGCATAGTTTTCATTGATGCGCTTGGCGGCATTGGCTTCATTGTCCAGGTAGCGCAGCATGGCCGGGTGGTGGACGGTGGCGCCCAGCAAGTCACGGAATTTCCCCAGAGCATGTGGCGCGATGGCGTTCGCCTCGTAATCGCCCACCATGGCGCGCAAGTTGTGCTTGCCCTGGTGCACGCTGAAATGGTTGAGCCAAAACCAGCTCAGCTGCTGCTGCAACTGGTTCGGCGAATACACGTCCAGCAACAAGGAGCGCGTGGCCGCTTCGCGCGCCAGGCGGTTAAGTTCTTGCTGGTAATCCTTTTGCGCCTGCTGCTTCGCCATGTCGTCCATGACGCCGGCCGATTCCTTGCGCTTTTGCTCCATAGAAATCACCAATTGCTCCAGCGGCACCTGGCTGATGGTCATGGCGTCGATTTGCGCGGCGATGGCTGGCGGCAAGGCCGCTTTTCCTGGATGCAACTGCGTCCGCAGCCAGGCGTTCCAGCCTTTGTCCTGCACCTGGCGCACGCTGCCCCCGCTCACGCCCCAGCTGACCCGTTCCAGCATGGCGACGTCCTGCGCGGAACTGATCTGCGCGGGACTGCTCTGCCCGCGATGATCGGCCTGGGCGGCCGGTCCTGGTCCGGTCGCGGCGCAGCCGGCCAGCAAGAGCAGGGAAATCAAGGTCGTCGGCAATAGTCGGTGCGGGGTCATGGCGGTCCTTCAAGCGGTTTCATGCAGAATGCTTGAGGGTACGCCCAGGTTGACCTGCGCATGATTGCCATTTGCAACGAGTTGTAATCAGGCACGATGGTTTGCCAGCCAATCTCTCGCCGGCATGGGCACATTATGATGAATCATCTCGGATAAAATGTTATCGGGAGAATGGCTTATTGCAATGGCAGCTGCGTATTTTCTCCCGAACCAGACATTATCCATACAATACGTCCACATTAAAAAGAAATGAAAATATTATTTATCGCTGCATTAGGAACGTTATCGCTGATTCAAGCGCCGTCAGCCTTGGCGGAGAATCTGAATGGGAAAACCCTGTATGTACAGCGCTGTGCCGTGTGCCATGGCGCAGAGATCAAGGGAACGGGGCCGTTGGCGAATAAAAGCAATCCGCCTACGCCCGATCTGACCACCGCCGCCTTCAAAAAACGCCTGAAGGATTATCCGGGCGTGATCGTATCGTCGGTCATCCTTCGTCCGAATGGCGATCTGATTCCCAAGACCTTGAAAGAGAATGGCGTCAAGATTGCGCCATATGCCTGGCGGGTGAAAGACTTTCGCGATTTGAATCAATACATGAGCGATGTGATTTTAAAAAATCGCTGATATCAGATAAGCAAAGTTCCCCGGTCAATTCTGCTGTTTTAATAACTGCGCACATTTGTCGCGCAGGAAATCGCGCAACTGCAGCACCAGCGGCGTCACCTGCGCCCGGTGCGTGCAGACCAGGTGCAAGGGCGTGGCCTCGCCCGCCACGTCGGGCAACAGCGCTTGCAGGCGGCCGGCGTCCAGGTCGCCCGCCACGTCGAGCCGCGACTTATAGGCGATGCCCAGTCCCGCCACGGCCCAGCGGCGAACCAGGTCGGCGTCGTCGGCGCTGCGGTTGCCGCTCACGGACACCGTCACTTGCTCGCGCTGGGGCAGGCGGTAAAAAGTCCAGCGGTCGTGCAAGCCGTCTTCCAGCGCGAAGCGCAGGCAATTGCGCTGCGACAACTCTTCCAGCGCCAGCAAAGGGCCGTATTCGCGCAGGTAGGCGGGCGATGCCACCAGCACCCGGTCGTTGGCGGGCGCGATCGGCATGGCGATCAGGCTCGAATCGTCTTGCTGGCCATAGCGGATGGCCACGTCGACTTGCTGGCGCACCATGTCGGCCACCCGGTCGCTGACGCTGAGCTGGTAATGCAGTGTCGGATGGCGCAGCTGGAATTCGTCCAGCCAGCCCAGCATCAGATTGCGGCCCAGGTCGGAGGGCATGGCAATTTTCAAGGTTCCGCCGAAACTGTCCTTGCCGGCCAGCAGTGCATCATGGCCTGCGCGCAGCAGGCGCAAGGCTTCCCGCGCATGTTCCAGGTATTGCGTGCCTTCCGGCGTCAGGCTCAGCGAACGCGTCGTGCGGGCCAGCAGGCGCAAGCCCAACACGCCTTCCAGGCGCTTGACGGCGGCGCTGGCCAGCGCGGGCGAGATGCCGATCTCGCGCGCAGCCGCCGACAAACTGCCCCGGTCGGCGGTGCGCACAAATACCTGCAAGTCATCGAGTCGCAGCAATTTTCAGCATTCCTTTGAAAGTGTTTCGGTACGCGCCCCCTGTTTCCAGGGCGGCATTGCCACCATCATACGGTATCCACTCAACGAGGAAGCACATGAAAGCCATCGCCTACCACCACAGCCTGCCCATCACGGATGCCGACGCCCTGCTCGACATCGAGCTGCCCGTGCCCGTCGCCACGGGGCGCGACCTGCTCGTCGCCGTCAAGGCCATTTCCGTCAATCCCGTCGACACCAAGGTGCGCAAGAACCGCGCGCCGAAGGATGGCCAGCCGGAAGTGCTGGGCTGGGATGCGGCCGGCGTCGTCACGGCCGCCGGCCCCGACGCCACCCTGTTCCAGGTGGGCGACAGGGTCTGGTACGCGGGCGCCATCAACCGCCCCGGCAGCAACAGCGAATTCCAGCTGGTCGACGAGCGCATCGTCGGCCACATGCCGGCCAGCCTCGATTTCGCTCCGGCCGCCGCCCTGCCGCTGACGGCCATTACGGCCTGGGAATTGCTGTTCGACCGCTTGCAGCTCAGCCGCGACAAGAGTTTGACGGGCAAGTCGCTGCTGGTGATCGGCGCAGCCGGCGGCGTCGGCTCCGTGCTGGTGCAACTGGCGCGGCAATTGACGGGTGTCACCATCATCGGCACGGCCTCGCGCGCGGAAACGGCGGACTGGGTGAAGGAATTGGGCGCGCACCACGTGATCGATCACAGCCTGCCGCTGGCGGGGGAAATCACGCGCCTGGGTTTGCCGCCCGTCGACTATGTGATCAGCCTGAACCAGACCGACCGGCATTTCGACCAGATCGTGGAATTGATCGCGCCGCAAGGCAAGTTCGCCCTGATCGACGACCCCGAGCACATCGACGTGCGCAAGTTCAAGGGCAAGAGCGTGTCGCTGCACTGGGAACTGATGTTTACCCGTTCGCTGTTCCAGACGCCGGACATGGTCAAACAGCATGAACTACTGGAAGAGCTGGCGCAGCTGGTGGACGCCGGCGTCATCAGGACCACCCTGGCCGAGCGCTTCGGCACGATCAATGCGCAAAACCTGAAACGCGCGCATGCCCTGCTGGAAAGCAACACAGCAAAAGGAAAGATCGTGCTGGCAAGTTTCCAGTAATCAGGTAATCAGGATGGCCCGGAAATCATTGACATTCGTCAATGTCGGGCCCGTGACCACGCTGTCTCCCAGCGCCTGGAAGAAGCCGTGGCCATCGTTATTGTCCAGGCTGTCGCGGGGCTTGATGCCCAGCGCCCAGGCCCGTTGCAGGGTGTCCGGCGCCAGGACCGCGCCGGCGATGTCTTCCTGGCCGTCGACGCCATCCGTGTCGCCGGCCAGCGCGTGGATACCCTCGCGTCCATCGAGCACGATGCCCAGCGCCAGCAGGAATTCCACGTTGCGCCCGCCGCGCCCGTTGCCGCGCACGGTGACCGTCGTTTCGCCGCCCGACAGCAGCACGCACGGGGCGGGAAACGGCTGGCCCCGCTGCACCGTTTGCAGCGCGATGCCGGCCATCACCTTGCCCACGTCCCTCGCCTCGCCTTCCAGGCTGTCGCCCAATATATACGGCGTGACGCCGGCCGCGCGCGCCACCTGTGCCGCCGCTTCCAGCGCCATCTGCGGCGTGGCGATCAGGGTGGTTTGCGTGCGCGCCAGGCGGGGATCATCGGGTTTCACGGATTCGCCGCGCCCGCTTTCCAAGGTGGCGCGTATGCTGTCCGGCAAGTCCATGCCATAGCGGCGCACGATGGCCAGCGCATCCTCGCACGTCGTCGCGTCGCCCACCGTGGGGCCGGACGCGATGTCGCCCAGCTTGTCGCCGGGCACGTCGGAAATCGCCAAAGTGATGACCTGCGCCGGATGGCAGGCGGCTGCCAGGCGCCCGCCCTTGATGGCGGACAAATGGCGGCGCACGCAATTCATTTCGCCGATGGTGGCGCCGGACGCCAGCAGCGCGCGGTTCAAGGCTTGCTTGTCGGCCAAAGTGATGCCATCGAGCGGCAAGGCCAGCAGGGACGAGCCGCCGCCCGAAATCAGGCACAGCACCGTATCGTCGGCCTGCAGGTTGCCGACCAGTTCCAGCATGCGGCGCGCCGCATCCATGCCGGCCTGGTCCGGCACGGGGTGCGACGCTTCCACGATCTCGATGCGTTCGCAGGGCACGGCATAGCCGTAGCGCGTGACGACCAGCCCGGACAGCGGCCCCGGCCAGTGCCGTTCCACGGCTTGCGCCATGGCGGCCGACGCCTTGCCGGCGCCGATGACGATCAGGCGGCCCTTGAGCGCTGGCGGCAGATGGGGCGGTATGCAGTGCGATGGCTGGGCCGCTTCGATAGCGGCCTGGAACATGGCTTGCAGCAAGGCGCGCGGCGCCGGGGTGGTCGTCATGGTCAATTCCTCCGGTTCGATGGCAGCTTCGTTCAACGGTTCACGATGCGCGCGGGCACGCGCAGCACCAGTATGGCGCCCAGCAGCATGACTGCGGAAAGAATATACAGGGCCACGTCGGTGCCGCCCGTCGCATCCTTGATCCAGCCGACGAGGAAGGGGCTGACGAAGCCCGCCACCTGGCCCAGCGAATTGATCAGCGCCAGGCCGCCGGCCGCCGCCGCGCTGCCGAGAAACGCCGTCGGCAAGGGCCAGAACATGGGCAGGCCGGACAGCGCGCCCATGGTCGCCAGCGACAGGCCGATGAGGGCGACGACCACGTTGCCATGCGCCTGGGTGGCCAGCAGCAAGCCGCACAGCGCCATCAGCAGGGGGCCGCTTAAATGCCAGCGGCGTTCCTTGTGCCTGTCGGCCGAACGACCCACCCAGATCATGAAGATGCTGGCGCACAGGTAGGGAATGGCGCTGATCCAGCCCACGGCCACTGGGCTGGCGAAACCCAGCGACTTGACGATGGTGGGCAGCCAGAAGTTGATCGCGTACACGCCCATCTGAATGCAGAAATACACGAGGCCCAGCATCCACACGTGCTTGTTGCGCAGCACGCTGGCGAAGGTATCGGCCGTGTTCGCGCTGTTGCGGCGCTGGCGTTCGTCCTCGTCGAGGTCGGCGCGCAGCAGCTGCTTTTCTTCCGTATTGAGCCACTTCGCCTGGGCGATGCCGTCGTTCAGCAGCACATACACGAGAAAGCCCAGCAGCACGGTGGGGATGCCTTGCAGCAAGAACATCCATTGCCAGCCGGCCAGGCCGCCATGGCCGGCGAACGATTGCATCATCCAGCCCGACAGGGGGCTGCCCAGCAAGCCGGAAATGGGAATGGCCGACATGAACAAGCCCATGATACGGCCCCGGCGCGAAGCGGGATACCAGTTCGTAAAGTACAGCACGATGCCGGGGAAGAAACCCGCCTCGAACACGCCCGTGATGAAGCGCAGCGAGTAAAACGCGGCCGGCGTGGTGACGAACATCAGGCAGGCCGAGGCGATGCCCCAGGCGATCATCAGGGTGCCGATGACCTTGCGCGCGCCCAGGCGGTGCAGCAGCAGGTTGCTGGGCACGCCGCTGGCCACGTAGCCGATGAAGAAAATGCCGGCGCCCAGGCCGTACACGCTTTCGCTCCATTGCAGCGCATCGAGCATTTGCAGCTTGGCAAAGCCGACATTGACACGGTCCAGGTAATTGAACAGATAGCAGATGAAGATGAAGGGGATCAGATGCAAGGTGACCTTGCGGTAGGCGCCTTCGCGCACGCGGTCCTGCGCGGACGCGCCGGCGGACAGGCTGGCGCCTGGATGGGTGGTCATGGGTGTCTCCTGACTATTTTTTTATGGGATGCGACCAGCCCATCGTACAATCGCCCACAGAAACAGTCATCGTGCGGATGCATGAAGAAAACCCGTCTTGAATGCGATGATTCCATGCAAATGCACAAAACCAGAAGGTGAACACCATGCCGAGCATCGATCCCCCCCTGGCGCAGGACATCGTCCGGCGCACCATGCACATCATTCCCTTCAGCGTCAACGTGATCGATGCGCGCGGCGTGATCCTGGCCAGCGGCGACCCGCAGCGCGTGGGCGACCTGCATCCGGGCGCGCAACTGGCGCTGGCCCGGCATGCCAGCGTGGAAATCGGCGCGGCCGACATGGCCAGGCTGCCGGGCACGCGGGCCGGCATCAACCTGCCCTTGACGGTGCGCGGCGAGATTTGCGGCGTGCTGGGCCTAACGGGCGAACCGGACGCCGTGCGCCAGTTCGGCGAACTGGTGCGGGCCATGGCGGAAATGATGCTGGAGCAGGCGCGGCTGGTCAGCGAGTTGCAGCATGAAAAGCGCTACCGCGAGGAATTCGTGTTCCAGCTCGTCTACCGCACGGGCATTTCCGATGCCAGCATGCACGCGTGGGCGGCGCGCCTGGCGCTGGACTTGCGCGTGCCGCGCGCCATGTTCGTGCTGGAAATACCCGATGCGGGAGAAGGTCCGGGCGAGCGGCTGGACCAGGTGCTGACGCAGCTGCAGCAAGTGCAATCCGACCTGTCGGCGCGCTGGCCCGCCCTGCTGATGGCCGTCGTCTCGCCAGGCGAACTGGTGCTGCTCGACGCCTTTCCCGCCAGCGGCCCGCAACAGGCGCGCGCGGCGCAGGCAAGGCAGCGCCTGCTCGAACTGCACCAGGTGGCGCAGCAGGCGCTCACGCCGTCCGCCACCCTGTCCATGGGCGTAGCCTTGCCGGGCCTCGATGGCGCGACGGCGTCGTATGAATCGGCGAAGCAGACGGCGCGCGTGGGGCGCGCCCGCGATGGCGCGCAAACCACTTTTTCCTACCTGGAACTGAGCCTGCCCGTGCTGCTGTCCGGCCTGCAAGCCGGTTGGCAGGCGGAGCAATTGCGCCAGACCCTGGCCCGCCTGCAGGCGCACGACCGCAAGTCCGGCACCCTGATGCGCACGCTGGCCGCCTGGTTCCGCCACCACAGCCACCCGATGGCCACGGCCAGGGCACTGCACATCCACCGCAACACGCTCGATTACCGGCTGCAAAAGATCGCCGAACTGACGGGGCTGGACTTGGACGACACGGATGACCGCCTGCTGCTGTATGTCGCCCTGCAACTGAATTGACGCAGGCCCGTCTACAATGGCGGCTGACCGCACAACAGGAATAGCATGAACGACGCCTTCGAATGGACCAGCCTTGCCCGCACTTTCGGGCTGTTTACCGTCACGGCCGTGGCCGAACTGCTGGGCTGCTACCTGCCCATGCTATGGCTGAGCAACAAGGGCAGCGCCTGGCTGCTGTTGCCGGCCGCCGTCAGCCTGCTGATCTTCGTCTGGCTGCTGACCCTGCATCCGGCCGCCAGCGGCCGGGTGTATGCCACGTATGGCGCCATCTATATCGCCACGGCGCTGGGATGGCTGTGGCTGGTGGACGGCGTCACGCCCGCCTGGACCGACATCGCCGGCGTGGGCCTGGCCCTGGCCGGCGCCGCCGTCATTGCCATGGGGCACAAGGCGACTTGATTTACCTCAAGCGGCATGCGCGCGGAAGTTTGTTTCCGCCGACCATGCCGCGCTGGCGCGGGCCAGCAGGACGGCTTCGCCATCGGCCAGCCAGTCATCCGCATCGGCGATCTTCCACATGGCTTGCAGCAGCTTGCGACGCAAGTCCGGGTCCGTGATTTCATCGAGCAAGCTGTCGATCACGCCATGGGCCAGCTGCACGGCGCCATGCACGGTCGACGTCAGCATGTCGTCGCACAAGTCTTGCAGCAATTGCTGGAAGGCGGCCGGTTCCAGGTCGATATGCTCGAGGATCTTGCTGCGATGCATGGCTTGCAGCTCGGCGCTGGCCAGGTTGCCGTCGACCACCATCATCAGGGCCAGGATACGTCCCGCTGCCTGGGGACTGTTTGCTTCATAGGTACGCATGATTTTCTACTCTTTCTATTAGTCAATTAAAAGGCACGCCACCGCCAGGCGGGGCGCGCCGTACAGCATTTACTTCTTGTCGCTGCGGGTGATGAACACGCTGGCCACGCAGCTCGACAGGATCAGTACCGCCACCACCAGCAACGACGCTTCCACCGGCACGTGGTACCACGGCATGATCAGCATCTTGGCGCCGATGAACACCAGCACCATCGCCAGGCCATACTTGAGCATGTGGAAGCGGTCAGCCACATCCACCAGCAGGAAATACAGTGCCCGCAAGCCCATGATGGCGAACAGGTTCGACGTGAAGACGATGAACGGGTCCGTCGTGATGGCGAAGATCGCCGGGATCGAATCGACCGCGAACACCAGGTCCGTCACCTCGATCAGGATCAGCACCAGGAACAGCGGCGTGACATAGCGCAAACCGCCCTTTGCCACGAAGAAACGTTCGCCGTGGTCGCCGTCGGCCACCCGCAAGTGGCGGCGGGCAAAGCGCAGCACCGGGTTGTTCGCCACGTCCGGCTCCGCATCGGCCGCCACCAGCATGCGCATGCCCGTCACCAGCAGGAAGGCGCCGAACAGGTACAGCACCCAGCTGAACTCGCTCACCACCCACGCACCGGCCATGATCATCACGGCGCGCATGACGATCGCGCCCAGCACGCCATAGATCAACACGCGGCGCTGGTACTGGATCGGCACCTGGAAGGCGCTGAAGATCAGCAGGAAGACGAACACGTTATCGACCGACAAGGCTTTTTCGATCAGGTAGCCGGAGAAAAATTCCAGCGCCTTCTGGTTGGCGATCTCGGGACCGGCCGTGCCGTTCAGGTACCACCACAGTCCGCCGTTGAACAGCAGGGCCAGGCTGACCCACACGAGCGACCACGTCGCCGCTTCCTTGACGCCCACCTTGTGCGCCTTGTTGCCGCCGAAGACGAACAAGTCCAGCGCCAGCATCACGAGGACAAAGGCGATGAAACCGGCCCACATGGGTGCCGTTGCAATACTTTCCAGGCCGTTCATCGGCGGCCTCCGCAATGCTCTGTTTGTATTCTGAAGTCCATGGCACTCTCCTTGCATGAATTGAGCAGCCATCATAGCCTTCTTACAAACATCGAACAAATCGAATATAATTTAAGAATACATCGAAAAATTCGATGTATTTATTTTCCGGGAAACACCATGTCCACACTCAACTTCAAGCACTTGCGCTATTTCTGGATGGTGGCCAAGACGGGCAGCATCGCCCGCGCGGCCGAGCAGCTGCACCTGACGCCGCAGTCGATTTCCGGCCAGCTCAGCGAGTTTGCCGACACCCTGGGCGTGGAACTGTTCCGCCGCAGCGGGCGCCAGCTGGAATTGACGGACACGGGCCGGCGTATCCTCAGCCATGCCGAAAGCATCTTCAGCACGGGCGATGAATTGCTGGAAATCGTGCGCGACCAGTCGCGCACGACGACGACGACCTTCCGCGTGGGCTGCGCCGATTCCGTCTCGAAACTGATCGCGTGCCGCCTCGTCGCGCCGGCGCTGGGACTGGCCGAGCCGCTGCGCATCATTTGCCGCGAAGGCCGGCTGGCCAGCCTGCTGGCGGACCTGGCCGTGCACCGGCTGGACCTGATCATGGCGGACCGCCCCATGCCGGCCCACTTGAGCGTGCGCGGCTTTAACCACTTGCTGGGCGAAAGCGGCATGACCCTGTTCGGCACGCCAGAACTGGCCGCCACCCTGTCGGGCGGCTTTCCGCAATGCCTCGATGGCGCGCCGCTGCTGCTGCCCGGCGAAGACTTCGCCATCTACGGGCGCTTGCTGCAGTGGCTGGGCGACAACAAGCTGCACCCGCGCATCGTCGGCGAGTTCGACGACAGCGCCATGATGAAAGCCTTCGGCCAGTCCGGTGCCGGCCTGTTCTTCGCGCCCACCGTCATCGCGCCCCAGGTCTGCGAGCAATACGCCGTGGTGGCGCTGGGCCGGGTCGACAGCCTCGTCGAGCAAGTGTATGCGATCACCACGGAACGGCGCCTGAGCCACCCGGCCACCATCGCCATCAGCCAGAGCGCGCGGCGCGAACTGTTCGTGTAAGCGTGCCGTGCAAGCCGGTTCAGTCGCCGACGACGATCTTGCCCGGCTGCCCGCCCCGCTCCAGCAGCGCGTGGGCGCGCCGCAAGGTGGCCGCATTCATGGGCGACAGGCGCTGCCGCACCGTGTGGCGCAGCACGCCGTCGTCCAGCAGCCGCGCCACGCGCTGCAAAATGCGGTGCTGCTCCAGCATGTCGTCGGTAGCAAACAACGGCCGCGTAAACACCATTTCCCAGTGCAGCGAGATGCTCTTGCCCTTCAGCGGCGCCGCGTCGAAAACATCGTGGTCATCGATGACGGCCAGCTTGCCGTGCGGCGCGATCAGCTCCACCAGCGCCGCGGCATGCTGCGCCGTGTGCGACAGGGCGGCGACGTGGCGCACGGGCGCCACGTGCAAGGCCGCTACCTGCGCCGCCAGCGGCAGCGTGTGGTCGATCACGTGATGGGCACCCATGGCGCGGCACCACGCCATGCTGTCGCCGCGCGACGCCGTGGCGATCACGATAAAACCCGTCAGCTGGCGCGCCAGCTGGATCAGCATGGAACCGACGCCGCCCGCGCCGCCCAGCACCAGCAGGCTGCCCCGCGGCTGCGTATCGCCGGGCGCGATGGCAAAGCGCTCGAACAGCAATTGCCACGCCGTCAGCGCCGCCAATGGCACACTGGCCGCCTGCGCAAAGTCCAGCGACGCCGGCATGGCCCCCGCGATGCGCTCATCGACCAGGTGATATTCGGTATTGGCGCCCGCGCGGTCGAACGAACCCGCGTAATACACGGCTTGACCCGGCGCAAACAGGGTGACTTCGCTGCCCACCGCATGCACGGTGCCGGCCGCATCCCAGCCCAGGCTGACAACATTGTCCGGCACTGTGACCAGCCCGGCGCGCACCTTGGTCTCGAGCGGGTTGACGCCCACGGCGCGCACCCGCACCAGCACGTCGCGCGGGCCGGGCACGGGCATCGCCCCCTCCATGTCGAACAGGCCATGTTCGTCGCCCACGCCGCTGCCCTTGTTGAAACCGATCATCTTCATTGCCCCCCCGCAGATAAAAGCCCATGGTAAGCAGCCACGCAACAAAGAAAAATATGCTTCAATGCGTTTCACTGCTGACCAAACTGTCATGAATCATGCAAAACCAGGAAACAGATAATCTCTCCGGCGTAGCCCTGTTCGTGCAACTGGCCCAGGAGGGCAGCTTTGTCGCCGCCGCGCGCCAGGCCGGCATTTCACCGTCGGCCGTCAGCAAGAGCCTGGCCCGGCTCGAGCAGCGGCTGGGCGCGCGCCTGTTCCAGCGCAGCACGCGCCAGCTGAGCCTGACAGCCGAGGGGCAGCTGTTTTTGACGCGCAGCGAACGCATCCTGGCGGAAATGCAGGCGGCGCAGGAAGAACTGGCGGGAGCGCGTGCGCCGCGGGGACGCCTGCGCCTGGGCTTGCCGGAACTGGGCGGCGTATTCCTGCCCGCGCTGGCCGATTTTGCCGCGCAGCACCCTGCCATCGCGCTGGAGCTGGACTTTTCCGACGCGCTGGCCGACGTCGTCGGCGACGGCTTCGACGCCGTCATCCGCATCGGCGCACCGCGCGATTCGCGCCTGGCCGCGCGCAAGCTGGGCCAGTTCCGCTCTTGCCTCGTGGCCTCCCCCGCCTATCTGGCGGGCCACGGCACGCCGCAGCATCCCCTTGAGCTGCAACAACATGCTTGCCTGCACTACCGCTTCCGCCACAGCGGCAAGGTGGAGCAGTGGCGCTTGCGCCAGGACGATGGCGAGGCTGCGCCGGACTTGCCGCAATCCATGATCTGCAACAATGTGGAAGCGCGGCTGCACTTTGCCCGGCAAGGCCTGGGCATCGCCTGGCTACCCGACTTTCATGTGCGCCCGGCACTCGATGACGGCAGCCTCATCGAGGTGCTGAAGGATTACGCCATCAGCGGCCATCCGGCCCACGGTTGCTGGCTGCTGTGGCCGTCCGGGCCGCACCTGGCGCCGAAAGTGCGGGCGCTCGTCGATTTCCTGGCCGAGGCGCAGCTGTTGTCGTCAATTGCCCACAAATAAGGCAGAGGAAAAACATTCGGACAAATATATCTTTATAATGGCAAGTCTTCCCGACGCCCTGCGCGCCCCTTCCTGGACTTGCCGCAATGAAGCACTTGCACGATATTCCCTCTGCCTTCAAGCATGAATTTGCCAACCCGCGCCTGTGGTGGTCGCGCGCCGTCGTCGTCGGCATGGCCGCCATCGCCGGCCTCGTCGTCGTGGGCTTTACGTGGCTGGCCGAGGAAGCGCTGGACCTGTTTCTCTTTTTTAACGGCAAGGCCTGGTGGTTCGCCCTGCTGTGGACACCCGTCTGTGCCGCCCTGCTCGTCTGGCTGACGCGCCGCTACGCGATCGGCGCGGCCGGCTCCGGCATCCCGCAAGTGATGGCGACACTGGACCCGGCCGTGGCGCCCGAACAGCGCTCCTTGTTTGTCTCCTTGAAACTCAGCGCCGCGAAGATCGGCCTGACGGCGGGCGGCTTGCTGGGGGGACTCTCGCTGGGGCGCGAAGGCCCGTCCGTGCAAATCGCCGCCGGCGTGATGCTGGCCGCGCGCCGCTGGCTGCCCCGCCACTCGCAGGTGAGCGCCCATTCCCTGCTGGTGGCCGGCGGCGCGGCCGGCATCGCGGCCGCCTTCAATACGCCGCTGGCGGGCGTCATGTTTGCCATCGAGGAACTGTCGCGCTCGCCCGAGCAGCGCAACAGCGGCCTCATCGTGGCCGGCATCGTGCTGGCCGGCATGATGGCCGTATCCATCCACGGCAACGCCACCCACTTCGGCATCATCCATCCCGGCCCCATCGGCCTGGCGCTGGCCTTGCCGGGTTTGCTGGTGACCCTGGTCGCGGGCGTGGCCGGCGGCCTGTTTGCGCGCCTGCTGCTGGCGTCAGCCAGGGGCAATCCGCTGGGCAAGCTGTCCGCGTGGAGAAAAGGCCGGCCCGTGCTGTTCGCCGCCGTCTGCGGTGTGCTGGTGGCGGCCATCGGCATCGCCAGCCATGGCGCCACGTTCGGCAGCGGCACCGTGGCCACGCGCGCCATGCTGGAAGGCTCGTCCGACGTGGCGCCCGCCTTCGTTGCCTTCAAATATGTGGCGACGTGGCTGACCGTGTGGTCGGGCGTGCCGGCCGGCATCTTCGCGCCCTCCCTGGCCATCGGCGCCGGCATCGGGCATGACATTGCGCAACTGCTGCACTACCCGCACGCGCCGGCCCTGATCGCGCTGGGCATGGTGGGTTTCCTGGCCGCCGCCACGCAAGCGCCGCTGACGGCTTTCATTATTGTCATGGAAATGGTCGACGGCCACGGCATGGTGCTCAGCCTGATGGCTTGCGCCGTCGTGGCCAGCACGGTCTCGCGCGTGCTCAGCGAACCGCTGTACGGCGCGCTGGCGCAGTTGCAGCTGCAACGACTGCCCGCGCCACCGCACTAGAAATTGCGGCAGGCGCGCAGCAAGCGGCCATCCTGCCACTCGCAGACGGTGCGCGTGCCGTCGCCGGCCCAGGCCCGCTCCAGGCCCTGCTTGCGCCCGCGCACGTAGTCCACGGCGTGGCGGGGCGAGCCGTCCGCATGCCATTCGCGCCACGCGCCATGCGGCTCGCCATCGCGGTAGGAAGCGAGCCGGGCCAGCGTGCCGTTTGCATGCCATTGCCTGTCCTCGCCCTGCGCGCGGCCCTGTTCATCCTGCTGGCGCTGGCGCAGCGGCGTGCCATCGTCGCGCCAGCTTTGCGTGCTCAGCATGACGCCATCCTCGAACAGGTTTTTCTGGTCCAGCTGGCCATTCGCGAAATACAGCAGCGACCAGCCCTGCGGCTTGCCATGCAGGAAATTGAGGCGCGACATTTCACGGCCGTCCGGCCACCAGGCCTGGTGCAGGCCGTTGCGCTGGCCGTCCAGGTACGGTCCCCGCTCGGCCAGCCGGCCATCCGCATGAAACACCGTCACTTCACCGGTCAGCACGCCATCGGCGAAATGCGCGCGGTTGCTGAGCTGGCCATGCTCGTCAAAGCTCAGGAATTCGCCATCGGCGGGCTGGCCCGCCTGGTACAGCAAGGCATGCCTCAGCTGGCCATTCGCATGAAAGTGGCTGTGCAAGCCGTCGTACTCGCCGTCGCGGTACGCCTTGCGGCTCTTCACCGTCCCGTCCGCATAGTATTCCACGTTCACGCCATTGAAATCGCCCTCCCCGTTGCGCTCTTCCAGCAAGCCCAGCTGGCCATCGGCAAAATACACGCTGCGCCGGCCGGTGTAGCGCGGCGACGCCACGTCGGTGCCCAGCAGCCAGGCATCCATGTGCAGCTTGCCCGGCGGCTGCGCGAAATGCAGCTGCCAATGCCAGGCCTGGCGGGCCGCATCGTGGCGCAGCGGCCCGCGCTGCTCGTACATGGCCGCGGCGGGCGCCACGGGCTGGTAATCCCCGTCAAAATACTGGGAGGCCGGCGACGGTTCGGCAGCCGCGGCCGGGGTGGCCGGGGCATTATCCAGGGCGTTGGCCATGGAAACGGACGGGGAACCGGCCAGGACAGAGGCCAGCAAAACAGAGGTGAGTATCTTCAATGCATGCTTTCATCAACGGTGCGACGGCGCCGATGATACGGGCAAGCGGGGCGGCGCGCCACACGCTTGCGCGTGACTACATGGTGAACGGAAACGGCTGCATGCCCGCCTGCCTGTCATCGGGAGCGACGACGGCCAGCAAGGCGCTCAAGCCCTGGTTCAGGTGCGCCAGGCTGTCGGGGTCCAGCTGGGCCAGCGCACTGGGCAGCAAGCCGCGCGCCGGCTGCGGCGCGCCGGCGATGACGGCTTGCCCTTCCGCCGTCAGGGTCAGGGTGACCACGCGCTGGTCTGGCTGGTCGCGCGCCTTGCGCACATAGGTTTTTTTCACCAGCGCCTCGACCAGGTTGCTGGCCGTCGTCTGGTGGATCGACATCTTGCTGGCCAGCTCGCCCATGCGCAGGCCCGGCCGTTCCAGCAATTCCTGCATCACCCACAATTGCGCGCCCGACACGCCGCATTGCTTTTCGATTTGCGCCGAGTGGCGCTGCGCCGCGCGCATGACGACGCGCATGTTTTGCAAGGCCATGCCTTGCGCCCTGGCCATCGCCGAAACTTCCGCTTCCACCACCATTGCCTCCAGTTATCCTGCCGGCTTCGCGCCTGCTGGCGGGCCGGAATCCCTGCATGATACCTGCAAAGGCGGGCGACTCCTAGCGCATGGAAACTGGCTCTCCGGCTTGCCACGCCTGCTCCAGCACCAGCTTGCCGGCCTGGTCCCAGTGGCGTTCGATGCCGTGCTTCTTGCCGTGCTCATACGGCACGATCTGCCGCAGGCTGCCGTCGCTGTACCAGGTCTGCAGCAAGCCGTGGCGCTGGCCTTCGACAAACGGGGTCACGCTGGCGCGCGCGCCGTTGGCATGCCAATCCGTCGTATCGCCGTGGTCGCGCCCCTGCGCGTCTTTCTGCCAGGCAAACACGGGCCGGCCATTCGGGGCCCACGTTTGCAAGCTGAGCACGGCACCTTTCCGGTACAGGGTCTTGTTCGACACGACGCCATTGTCATGGCTTTCAAACGACCAGCCGTCGGGTTGGCCGTGCACCCACACGGTGCTGGCCAGCACCTTGCCATCCTGGGCATACCGGACAAACTCGCCCTCGCGCTTGCCATCGACGAAGCGTCCCCGCCGGTGCACTTTGCCATCCGCATAAAACGATTCCTCCATGCCATCCATCTGGCCATGGCGTCGATACGAGCGGTTGCTGACGGCCCCATTCGCGCCATACGACACTTGCTCGCCATCGGCCATCTCGTCGCCGTGATACAGCGTGCGACTCATCAGCTGGCCATTCTGGTGATACGTTT
Organism: Janthinobacterium sp. SUN211; assembly: GCF_030587315.1. Classification (NCBI taxonomy): domain Bacteria; kingdom Pseudomonadati; phylum Pseudomonadota; class Betaproteobacteria; order Burkholderiales; family Oxalobacteraceae; genus Janthinobacterium; species Janthinobacterium sp. SUN211. Next base: position 196,560 of record NZ_JAPWIC010000010.1, read on the forward strand.
CCGAGATGCTGTCGCGCCCGTTCGGCAAGGCGGTCACCCGCTGCTGGACCTGGCCATTCTCGAAGTACACGCTGCCGCCGAGCAGTTCCTCGCCCTGGGCATCGAAATAGGTTTCGCGCAGCAGCTGGCCATTTTCATGGTAATACTTGCGAAACTTCACGAACTTGACCTGGCTCAAGTCCAGGTCCGTGGCATAGGTTTCAAAGGCCGGCACGCCCGGCGTGTCGGGAAATTCCAGCCGTACATGCCAGGCGCCCAGCGCCTCGTCGCGCACGGGCGGCGTGCGCAGCGCATACACGGCGCCGCGCTGATTGCTGGGCATGAAATTTTCATCCAAATACATGGTCCGGTCTTCCTCCTGCAAGGTTGGCGTCGGCGTTTGCCCTGCGGGCTGTGCCTGTGCCGCCAGCGGCAAGGCCAGGACCGTGCCCAGCAAGGCGGCCAGGGCCACGCGTGTCTTCTGTCGTGTGTGCATTGTGTTCCGTTACAATGTTATCGTGCGGCGGCCATCATAATGGAAAGCAACGTTTTCCCCTGTCACGAAAGAAATCCATGCACTTGCCCTCCGCCCCCAGCGACACACAGATACTGGACATCATCGACGCCTGGATCGCCGACCTGGCGCGCGGCGATTACGCGTGCGCCCATGCGCGCACGGCGCACGACGCGTATTACGGCTGGACGCCGGCGCTGCTGCGCGCCGTGATCGAAGGATATGGTTCGCCGGAGCCGTATGCGGATGGCACGGTGTATCGCGTCACGCCGGCGGCGCAAGCCAGCGGCGCGCCGCACGAACGCAGCGTCGAGCGCCCGGCAAGCGAGGACGGCGGCGTGCCGATCGCCGAAGTGCGCCACGCCCTGCCACTGAATGGCGCCTGGTCGGACCTGACCGCCACCTTCCGCGTAGAGGGCACGGCGCTGGGCGCCACGCTGGTATTACAGGAAATTCACGTGTTCTAAGGTTCTAGGCCGCGCCATCCTTGACGGGCGACAACTGGCTCGCATGCAGGCGCGCATACGCGCCGCCCTGCTGCAGCAAGGCGGCGTGGCTGCCCGATTCCACCAGGCGCCCGCCCTGCATGACGACGATGCGGTCGGCGCTTTCGATGGTCGACAGGCGGTGGGCGATGACGATGGTGGTGCGGTTGCGCATCAGCACTTCCAGCGCCGCCTGCACCGAACGTTCCGACTCCGTGTCCAGTGCGCTGGTCGCTTCATCGAGCAGCAAAATCGGCGCGTCCTTGTACAGGGCGCGCGCGATGGCCAGGCGCTGGCGTTGCCCGCCCGACAGGCGCGAACCGTTCTGCCCCGCCTGGGTTTCGTAGCCTTGCGGCAACTGCATGATAAAGTCGTGCGCATACGCGGCGCGCGCCGACGCTTCGATACGGACCTGGTCCGGGGCCGGGTCGCCGTACGCGATATTCGCCGCCATCGTGTCGTTGAACAAAATCACATCCTGGCTGACGAGGGCGAACTGGCGCCGCAGGGCCAGCAAGGCGTAATCGCGCAGGTCGACGCCGTCGAGCAGGATCTGGCCGCCGCTGACGTCGTAAAAGCGCGGCAGCAAGCCCAGCAAGGTCGTCTTGCCGCCGCCGGAGCCGCCCACCAGGGCCACCGTTTCGCCGGCGCGGATATCGAGCGTGATATCGCTCAAGGCCGTGGGCGCATCGGGATCGTCGCTGTTGTAGCGGAAGTTGACGTTCTGCAAGGACAGATTGCCTCGCACCGTGACCGGCGCGATGGTGCCCGGGTCCGGTTCCAGCGGCGTGTCGATCAAGCCGAAGACGGACTCGGCCGCCGCCAAGCCCCGCTGCAGCGGCTCGTTGATCTTCGTCAAATTCTTGATCGGCGACTGCATCGCCATCAGCGCGCCCATGAAGGCGACGAAGGCGCCCGGCGTGATGGCGCCGCTTTGCGCGCGCAGCATGGCGAAATAGATCACGGACGACAGCGTGATGCCGACGAGCATCATGATGAAGCCGGAATTCATGGCCGAGGTGGCCGCATGCTTGACGGCCAGCTGGCGGTTGCGCTTGACGACGTTGACGAAGCGCGCCTGTTCATAATCCTGGCCGCCAAAGATTTTCACCACGCGCTGGCCGCCGATGCTTTCGTCCAGCACGGACGTCAGCTCGCCCACGGCTTGCTGCGAACTCTTGCTCAGGTGGCGCATGCGGCGGCCCGCCAGGGTCACGACGATGGCCACGATGGGCATCGACGCCATGCAGAACAGGGCCAGTTTCACGTCGATGCTGAACAATAAAATCAGGTAGCCGACGGTGGCGACGGAATCGCGCACCATCACGTTGAGCACGTTCAAGCCCGCCTGCGACACCTGGCTGGCGTCGAAGGCCACGCGCGACTGCGTCAGGCTGGTGGTGGTGGTGTCGAAAAAGCGGCTGGGCAGGCGCATGATGGTGGCGAACATCTTTTCGCGCAAATCCGCCTGCACCCGGCTCGATAACCAGACGGAACCGTAATCGCCGGCAAAGCTCGACACCATGCGCAGCACGGCCAGGCCCAGGATGGTGGCGGGAATCACCCACAAGTCCACCTGCCCCGCTTGTGCCGGCAAGAAACGGTCGACCCAGCCCTGCAGCATGCCCATCACGCCGGACGCGGGCGCGGCCTGCGTGCTGGCCGTCGCGCGCATGGCGTCGACGACGTTTTGCAATTGCCTGATTAACAATACATCGGTGGCGGACGCCACGCCCACGGCCAGCAAGGTGGCGGCGACGATGGCGCCATAGCGGCGAAACTGGCCGGCCAGGCGGAAGAACAGGAGGCGACTTTGCTGCATGCAGATGGGAAAAAGAAGGTAAAACGTGATTCTAACCGTTGCGGGTGGCTTTCCCCCAAGAAAGTAGAGCAGCATGGCTTGCGCGCCTGGCCATGGTGACAATTGGAGATGGTGATGCTGAAAATACGACCTACACTTGCTGAGCTAGCTTAACGATGCCGAGACATCGGGACTGGCCCTACACGCCGCGGGCCTGGCGGCGCACCCCATCCTTCCTGGAGATACCATGAGCGTTCCCATCTACAAAGTAAAGGCCGTGCACCTCGCCATCGACAAGAGCCTTCCCCCGCATTTGCATGTGAGCGCGATCGGCGAAGTCAGCTCCGGCGGCTGGCAGGCGGTCCCCCTCGCGCCGCGCGTCTACCTCAAGCCGCCGCAGGATGGCATCCAGGACCTGGACTTCGAGGCGACGCCGCCCAGGGGCAGCGAGCCCGTGATCCAGGTCATCCTGCCTATAGCGGCGGGCGCCGTCCTTGCCCTGCCGGACTGGCTCAAGGGCGTGCGCGTCCATGCCAGAACCAATGCGGTGGTCACCTTGCTCACCGACGAGGCATGCTTGCACCAGGTGGCAGCCATCAACCACGACTAGGCAGCCGCAGCGCACGCTGCGGGCGGTCATCGCGACGCCGCCCTCCCGGCAAGGAAGGGCGGCGGCCGGTGCTTATTGTTTTTTCACTTTCCAGGCGGCCGTGCCGGCCTTGCAGACCGTCAGCTTGAGGGTCTGTTCCTGGCCCTTGGCGCTCAAGCCCACCTGCACCTTGCGGCAAGTTTGCTCATCCGTCTTTTGCGTGTCGCTGGCCGTGATGTCGGCGGCGATGCGCACGGAATTGCGCAAGCCTTCATTGCTCCATTGCACGGTTTCGCCATCTTTCTTGTCATTGAGCACGTCGGTGACGGCCTTGACGAAGACGGGCTTGTCGTTCTTGTTCAGGTAAGCCATCGGCGTATCGGCCAGGAAACCCAGGCCGACGGCGGAAGCGGAAGCGCTGAAGACGACGCTGCCGAAGATCAGGGCGGACAGCAGTGTGGCGGGACGTATACGCATGGAAAACTCCTTTAAAGTAAAAATAGGGACCGCCGGGGCGGCCCTCAGCCGGGGTCCGCCGGTGAAATGCCCGCGGCCAGCAAGGCGTCAATGCTGGGCACGAAATAGATCGCCGACGACAGCGCCGTGGAAAAATCCAGCAGCCGGTCCGTCTTGGTGACGCCATCATAGCCTACGCCGTACATTTGCCGCAGCATGCCCATGGTCACGGTGATGTCCTTGCAAAAACCGACAAACATGACGCCCGCCTCGCTGGCATTGGCGTAATTGGCGTTGCGGCGCACGATATCGACCTCCTCGCCATCGCGGATGAATTGGTTGCGGCCCACGTGGGAATCGACGGGCAGCGGCGACAATTCATGGCTGCCGGCCTTGGTGCGGCCCCACACCTGCTCCGCCGCGTGCACGGGCAAGGCGCGCAGGCGCTCCACGTCCATGCGCCATTTCTGCAGCAACACGGTGGAACCGCCCGCGCCCGCTTCACCGTCCGGAATGATGGCCACGCCGTTGGCGCGGAATGGATTCGGGTTGGCGACGCCGTCGGCAAAGCCGTCAAACGTCACATTATTGTGATACGGAAAACACACCTGTTCGCTGGCCAGCTCGGCAAAAGGACTGAGCAAGGTGAGCGTCGTGCGCATGCTGTCGTACAGGGTGGCCGCGTTCGACTGCGTGATCCAGACCCAGAAATCGTGCTGGGTGGCCGGCGCCGTCTTGCCGTTGGCGCCCACCAGGTCGTGCGCGAACGATGCCATACTGTCCGGCACGCAGCCGGGGCACGCGGCTCGCCACAGTTCGGGCTTGAATCCCAGCACCACATTGGCCGTGCCGCCCGTCAACTGATGGTGGCGGTTCAGGGTGGGGTCCAGGATGCCCGTGACTTCGGATTCCCACAGCTTGCCCAGCCGCTGGAACAGCTGCCGCATGTCGATGCCGGCCTTCACCTTGAACTGCAAATGCACTTCGTCGCGCGCGACGACAGACAGCATGCTTTGTGGAATTGCCATGACAGTTGTTCCTCTTTTTCGTTTCTATGTGGATCTTAAACCAGAAGTGCCGGATGGCAGTTTCATTTTGGCAACATGCGATAACTGTAACTATAGGTAGTCATGAATTGGACGATAATGCAATGACGTAGAGCAAGAATAAGAATGGATACCATTGCATGAAATTGTATGAAAAGCTCGTCAGCGACATCGAGCAACTGGTGGCCAAGGGCGTGCTCTTGCCCGGCGAACGCATTCCCTCCGTGCGCCAGACCAGCCAGCAGCACAAGTTGAGCATCACCACGGTGCTGCGCGCCTACGTCAAGCTGGAGGGCATGGGCGTGATCGAAAGCCGGCCCCAGTCCGGCTACTTCGTGCGCCAGCGGGCCGGCGACACCGCCACGCCGTCCATCTGCATGCAGGCGTCGCACCCCAGCCCCGTGCCGGCGGAAGTGCACGTGAGCCGCCTGGTGCTGTCCACCCTGCGCTCGATCGGCTTGCATGACGCCATCCCGCTGGGCTCGCCCTACCCCGACCCGTCGCTGTTTCCCTGGGAACGCATCAACCAGTATGCGGGCGCGGTGGCGCGCCGCAACCGCGCTTGGAACGTGACGGACGACCTGCCGCCGGGCAACCCGCAGTTGATCCGCGAAATCGCCCGCCGCTACATGGAAAACGGCCTGGCCGTCGATCCCGACGAAATCATCGTCACCGTGGGCGCCACGGAAGCCATCAACCTGTGCCTGCAAGCGGTGGCCAAGCCGGGCGACACCATCGCCGTCGAGTCGCCCACCTTCTACGCCATGCTGATGGCCGTCGAACGGCTGGGCATGAAGGTGGTGGAAGTGTCCACCGACCCGTATGAAGGCATCAGCATCGAAGCGCTGGCCGACATTATGGCCCGCCAGCCGATCGCCGCCGTCATGGTGATGCCGAACTTCCAGAATCCGCTGGGCTTCCAGATGTCGGACCAGCGCAAGCGGGCCTTGTACCAGCTGCTGGAGCAGCACGACGTGCCCGCCATCGAAAACGGCGTCTACAACGAGCTGTATTACGGCGACGCCCACCCAACCTCGCTCAAATCCTACGACCGTAAGGGCCTGGTGCTGCATTGCTCCTCGTTTTCCAAGAGCCTCAGTTCCGCGCAGCGCGTGGGCTGGGCCCTGGCCGGACGCTACCGGGGCAAGGTGGAGGAACTCAAATTCCTCAACACCCTGGCCACGTCCTCGTTTCCCCAGCTGGCCATCGCCGAATACCTGCAAAACGATGGCTACGAACAGCATCTGCGCCGCACCCGCAAGGCGTATGCCCAGCAGGCGCGCATCATGGCGGCCGCCGTGCAGCGTTTCTTTCCTGCTGGCACGAAAATCTCGCACCCGCAGGGCGGCTACGTGCTGTGGGTGGAATTACCTGGCGACATAGACTCCATGCAGCTGTACCGGCGCGCGCTGGAATGCAAGATCACGGTGGGTCCGGGACGCATGTTTTCCGTCAGCCAGGCTTACAAGCATTGCATCCGCCTCAACTACAGCTATCCGTGGAGCGCGGGCGTCGAGCAAGCCATCATCCTGCTCGGTAAGCTCATCACCGAATTCCTCTAATAACACCTATCAAAACCTACTGCGCGTCGTAATTTGCGGCCTGCGATGCTCACTGTACCTTCGTACAGTTGCGCTTCTTAGCCACAACTTACTTCCGCTCGCTACGGTTTTGCTAGGCGTTGCAAACCAGTTATCCGCCCACCAGCGACATTCGCACGGTGGGATACTGCTTGCGCCCGCCCAGCTGGGCCAGTGCGCCGCGCACTTCCGAATAGCGGTCGCCACGGCGCTGCCAGTGCTGGCGCAACAGGTTTTCCAGACCTTGCGCGGAATCAAGCCGGGGCCGCAGGTCGAGGCCGTCCTGGGCGAACAAGCACGTAAACAGCTTGCCGTCCGACGACACGCGCACGCGGCTGCAGTCGCCGCAGAACGGCTGCGACACGCTGGAAATGAAGCCCACTTCGCCGCCGCCATCCAGATAACGGTAGCGGCTGGCCGTTTCGTGCGAGACAGGCTTGCCTTCGCCCAGCGACACGAGGGGGAACTCGGCGGCGATCAGCGCGCGCGCCGCCTCGGACGTGACGACATGCGTGCGCGACCAGGCGCCGATGCCGCCCACGTCCATGAATTCGATCAGGCGCAGCACCACGCCCGTGTGGCGGAAATGGCGCGCCAGCGGCACGATCTGGCTGTCGTTGACGCCTTTCTGCACCACCATGTTAACCTTCACGGGAGTCAAGCCCACGGCTTGCGCTACCTCAATGCCGTGCAGCACTTTTTCGACGGGAAAGTCGACGCCATTCATGCGCTGGAAAATGCCGTTATCGAGGCTGTCGAGGCTGACGGTGACCCGCTCCAGGCCCGCATCCTTGAGCGAACGCGCCTTGGCCGCCAGCAAGCTGCCATTCGTCGTCAGCGCGATGCTCACGGCGCGCCCGTCCGGCGTGGTCAGTTTCGCCAGCGCCTCGATCAGCTGTTCCAGGTTCTTGCGCAGCAGCGGCTCGCCGCCCGTGATGCGGATCTTGTCGACGCCCAGACGCACGAAGGCGCGCGCCATCGTCTCGATCTGCGCGAAGGACAGGCGCTCGCTGGACGGCAGAAACGGGTAATCGCTGGGGTACAGCTCGGCCGGCATGCAATAGGTGCAGCGGAAGTTGCACTGGTCGATCACGGAAATGCGCAAATCCGTCAGGGGGCGGCCCAGCATATCCACGCACGGTTCGATATGGTCTGGCTGCCGGAGCGCCGGCTGCGGATACAGGATGGTGTTCATGGTGCTTCCCCTCGATAGGCATTCGTCTGGAAGTAGCATAGGACGAATGGGGGCAGGCAAAGAGGTACAGTCCGGCTCCGGCCGATAGAGTACAGACGCGCGGGACTGTGCTCCTACTGCGCTGGCGGAGGCGGTGCCGCAAACACCGTGGCGCACAGTTCCGCGCCCGCCGCGCTGAGCAGCGCGCTGCCGCCGCCGCTCTCGGCCGTCGTCACGCTCACCAGTCCCGCGCTGGACAGCGCATTGAGCTGGCGCAACAAAGTGCTCATCTGTACCCCCGCCCGCTTGGCCAGCTTGGCCAGCGACCACGGCTTCTCCGGCGCCTCCTGCCGCGCTTCCCACAGCAGCGCCAGCAGCGCTATCAGGGCCGCGTCAATGCCGTCTTCCTTGTCTTCCTTGTGCATGTTTTTTCTCCCTGTCCACATCATAGATCACGGCCGGCGCCGGCGCGACCGGCATCGTCATCTTGCCATCTGTACTCTGTTTTTTTGTCCGGAACTGTGCGCCTACGGGGCAAGCCGCCGCCCCTACCATGTGATTGTCCCATCGCATATCATCAGGAGAGTCATCATGAGCAAGCCAAAGTCCAACGCGCGCATCGCGCCCTACACCCATGCCGCGGCCGGTTGGGGTGCCCTCAAGTACGTGGCCATCAACCTGTTCAAGGAAAAAGTCAGCGCGGGCAATTACCGTTCGCTGTTCGAGCAAAACCAGCCCGACGGCTTCGACTGTCCCGGCTGCGCCTGGCCCGACCGCGAACACGCGTCCACGTTCGAATTCTGCGAAAACGGCGTCAAGGCCGTGGCCGCCGAATCGACGAGCAAGCGCGTGCGCCCGGAATTTTTCGAGGAGCACACGGTCACCGCATTGATGGAGCAGTCGGACTATGATCTGGAACAACATGGCCGCTTGACGGACCCCATGGTGTACGACGCCGCCAGCGACAAATACCAGGCCATTTCCTGGGACGACGCCTTCGCCCTCGTGGCGCACCACCTGCACGCGCTGGACGACCCGAACCAGGCCGCCTTCTACACGTCGGGCCGCGCCAGCAACGAAGCGGCTTTCCTGTATCAACTGTTCGTGCGCGCCTACGGCACGAACAACTTCCCCGACTGTTCCAACCTGTGCCACGAAGCGACGAGCCGCGGCTTGCCGGAAACGGTGGGCATCGGCAAGGGCACGGTGCTGCTGGACGACTTCGAGCATGCGGACACCCTGCTGCTGTTCGGCCAGAACCCGGCCACCAACCACCCGCGCATGCTGGGCGAATTGCGCGAAGCATCGCGCCGCGGCGCCACCATCGTTTCCATCAACCCGCTGCACGAGCGGGGCCTGGAGCGCTTCACCAGCCCCCAGCATCCGCTGGAAATGCTGACGGGCGGCAGCACGAACATCTGCTCGCTGTTCATCTGCCCCACCCTGGGCGGCGACTTTGCGCTGATCAAGGCCATGGCCAAGCGCGTCGTCGAACTCGATGATGAAGCCGTCGCCCATGGCCAGGAGCGCGTGCTCGACTGCGATTTCATCGCCGAACACACGAGCGGCTTCGACGCCTTCGCCGCCGACCTGCGCGCGGAAAGCTGGGACTTGCTGCTGGCCGAATCGGGCGTGGCGCGCGACAAGATCGAAGAATTGACGCAGATCTATGTGAAGGGCAAGGCCGTCATTTCGACCTGGGGCATGGGCGTGACGCAGCACAAGAATTCGCTGGCCACCGTGCAAATCCTGTCGAACTTGATGATGATGCGCGGCAATATCGGCAAGCGCGGCGCGGGCCTGTGCCCCGTGCGCGGCCACTCGAACGTGCAGGGCGACCGCACCATGGGCATCGAGGAACAGCCGACCAAGGAATTCCTCGACCGCCTGGGTCTCGTCTTCAACTTCGAACCGCCGCGCCACCACGGCTATGACGCCGTCGGCACCATCGAGGCCATGCTGGAGAAAAAGGTGAAAGTGTTCGTCGCCCTGGGCGGCAATTTCTCCATGGCCACGCCGGACACGCCGCGCACCTGGGATGCGCTGCGCTCGTGCGACCTGACCGTGCACATCGCCACCAAGCTCAACCGCAGTCACCTCGTGCACGGCAAGGATGCGCTGATCCTGCCCACCCTGGGCCGCACGGAAATCGACGTGCAGTCGGGCGTGGCGCAAGGCGTGACGGTGGAAGACTCGATGAGCATGGTGCATATCTCGTTCGGCATGAACCAGCCCGCCTCGCCCAATCTGCGTTCGGAAATCGCCATCGTGGCCGGCATGGCGCAATCGACCCTGGGCAGCGAAAAGATCGACTGGCTGCGCTATTCCGGCAACTATGCCTTGCTGCGCGATTCCATCGAGCAAGTGTTCGACGACTTTTTCGACTACAACTTGCGCGTGGCCAAACCGGGTGGTTTCCACCTGGAAATCGCCTCGCGCGAACGGGTGTGGAAGACGGAAAGCGGCAAGGCGCAATTCCTCGTCAACGCCGTGGAACTGGACACGCCGATCCACCGTGCGCGCCAGCAATATGGCGAGCGCCTGATGGTGCTGATGACGACGCGTTCGCACGACCAGTACAACACCACCATCTACGCCATGGACGACCGCTACCGTGGCGTCTTCGGCCAGCGCCGCGTCGTCTTCATCAACAAGGACGACCTGGCCATGCTGGGCTTTGCGGCCGGCGACTGGGTCGACCTGATCGGCGTGTGGCACGACGGCATAGCACGCCGCGCCGACCGCTTCCTGCTGGTCGAGTACGACATTCCCCGCGGCTGCATCGGCGCCTACTACCCGGAAACCAATCCGCTGGTGCCGCTCGACAGCGTCGGCTACGGTTCGCGCACGCCGACCTTCAAATCCATCCCCGTGCTGCTGTCGCCTTCGGCCGCAGTCAGCTGAACAGGAGAACGCCATGTTCGGTTTCGATACCCTGGACCTGTCGCGCGCACAATTTGCGATGACGGCCATCTTCCACATCCTGTGGCCCATCCTGACGATCAGCCTGTCGCTGTTCCTGTTCGTCGTCGAGGCGCTGTGGCTGCGCACCAGCGACCCCGTTTACTACCGCCACGCTCGCTTCTGGAGCAAGTTGCTGGTGCTGAACTTTGCCGTCGGCGTCGTCAGCGGGATTCCCCTGGAATTCCAGTTCGGCACCAACTGGGCGCCGTTTTCGCACCATTCCGGCCAGTTCATCGGCAACATCCTCGGCTTCGAGGGTGCCATGGCCTTCATGCTGGAAGCGGGTTTCATCGGCGTCATGATGTTCGGCTGGGGCCGCGTACCGAAGGGCGTGCACCTGTTTGCCACCGGCATGGTGGCGCTGGGGTCCAGCATTTCCTCGTTCTGGATCATGGTCGCCAATTCCTGGATGCAGACGCCGGCTGGCGTGCGCGTAGTCGACGGCAAGATCATCGTCACCGATTACGTGGCCGCCATCTTCAATCCCGACATGGCCTGGGCCGTGGGCCACATGTGGGTGGCGGCCGTGGAAACGGGCTTGTTTGTCATCGCCGGCATTTCCGCCTGGTATATGTTCAAGCGCCGCGAACCGGCCTTCTTCGCCCGCTCGTTCAAGCTGGCGCTGATGTTGCTGCTGGTCATTGCACCGTTGCAAGTGTGGCTCGGCGATTCCAGCGGCGTCGACGTCTTCAAGACCCAGCCCGCCAAGGGCGCGGCCATCGAAGGCCACTGGCACACGAACCGCGATGGCGAGGGCGCGGCCTGGTCCTTGCTGGCCTGGCCCAACCAGGCGGAGCAAAAGAATGACTGGTCCGTCGAAGTGCCCGGCATGCTCAGCGTGATCGCCACGCATAGCGCCACGGGCAAGATCACGGGCCTGGCCGACATCGCCCGCGCAGACCAGCCGCCCATGCTGCCGCTGCTGTACTACGCCTTCCGCGCCATGGCCGGCATCGGCATGTGGTTCGTGCTGCTGTCGTTCTGGACCTTCGTGGCTTGGCGCAAGGTGGGTGGACGGGTGCAGGAGTTCGTGCGCAACCGCAAGCTGCTGCTGGCCTGGGTGCTGACGATTCCGCTGCCCTACATCGCCGTCGAGTGCGGCTGGATCGTGCGCGAAGTGGGACGCCAGCCGTGGGTCGTGTACGGCTTGCTGCGCACGCGCGACGCCGTCTCCGACGTGGCGGCCCATGCCGTGGCCGGCAGCATGCTGATGTTTGCCGTGTTTTACGTCGTGCTGTTCCTCACCTTCTTTGTGTTCGCAAAGAAATGGTTGCAACAAGGCCCGGACGTGGCGCTGCCGCTGCCGGACGCCGCCCATGCCGTGGGGTATTGAAATGCGCCGCCATCTGACTAGGAGTATGTAATGGATATGAATTCGCATGCCATGCTGGGCAATGCCTGGTTCGGCTTGATCGGCCTGATGCTGATCTTTTACGTCGTCACGGACGGCTTCGACCTGGGCGTGGGCATCCTCAGCCTGTTCACCCGCCGCGAGCAGGAACGCAACCTGATCTTCCAATCGATCGCCCACGTGTGGGACGCCAACGAAACCTGGCTGGTGGTGGTGGGCGGCGCCCTGTTCGGCGCCTTTCCCAGCGCTTACGCCACCTTGCTGGAACAGCTGTACATTCCCATCATGCTGCTGATCGCCAGCCTGATCATGCGCGGCGCCTCGATCGAGTTCCGCCACGCTGCCGGCAACAAGCGCCTGTGGGACGTGGTCTTCGGCGTGGGCAGCCTGCTGGCCGCCGTGGCGCAAGGCGTGGTGCTGGGCGAGGTCATCACGGGCTTGCAGCCGGGCTGGCTGAGCGGCATCTTCACGGCCTGTACGGCGTTGGGCGTCGTGGCCGGCTATTGCCTGCTGGGCAGCACGTATCTGATCAAGAAGACGGGCGGCCTGCTGGAAGCGGCGGCGCGCCGCTACGCGACCACCAGCGTGCTGGCGACGGTCGCGGCCGCCATCGTGCTGTCGGCCGGCACCATGGTCTTCAGCGCCATCGGCCACGACCGCTGGGCACAGCCGGGCGTGTTCGGCGTGCTGCTGGCCCTGGCCGCCATCGCCGCCAGCGCCTTCATCTACATCCTGTGGGCCGTGCATGTGAACGGCGTGCGCGGCCCCTTCCGCGGCGCCATCGTGCTGTTCCTGGCGTCGTTCGCGGGCCTGGCCATCAGCTTCTTCCCCGACCTGGTGCCGGGCAAGCTGAGCATCGCGGCGGCCGCATCCGATGAGCCGACCCTGATCTTCATGCTGATCGGCATGGGCACGATGCTGCCGATCATGATCGGCTACAACCTGTTCCAATATTACGTCTTCGAGGGCAAAGTCGTGCCCCGGAAACATTGATTCACATCACAGCATGCGTCTTCCATCATGATCATTCGCCCCACCACCAACTGGTTCCGCATGCTGTTTGTCTGGGATGGCTCGGTGCTGCAAGCCATCATCCCGCAATTGCTGCTGATGCTGGTCGTCAGTTCGCTGGCCTTGCTGACGGATGGCCGTATCTTCGGCGTCAAGATTCCGCTCGATACGGCGCCGTTTCCCATGGTCGGCATCAGCCTGGCGATCTTTCTCGGCTTTCGCAATAACGCCAGCTATGCGCGCTTCGTCGAGGCGCGGCATATCTGGGGGCAATTGCTGATCGCCGCGCGGGCCCTCGCTTCGCAGGCGCTCACGTATCTGCCGCAGGAAACGAGCGGCCTGGACCACGAGTTGCTGCTGCGCCGCCTGGTCGCCTTCGTCTACGCGCTCAAGCACCAGCTGCGCCAGACGGACCCGCAGGAAGACCTGCTGCGCTACCTGCCGGCCGAGGACGTGCAGCGCTTGCAGGGCGTCAACTTCAAGCCCGTCGCCATCCTGCATGCGGTACGCGCCATGCTGCACGACGCCGTGCAGCGCCAGGGGGGCCAGACGCAGCTGCTGTGGATGCTCGACACCCAGCTCAACGACTTGGCCGCCACCGTGGCCGGCTGCGAGCGCATCAAGAACACGCCGATCCCGTATCCATACGGCGTGCTGGTGCACCGCACCGTCTACATGTACTGCTTCCTGTTGCCGCTGGGACTGGTGGACGCCATCGGCGTGGCCACGCCCCTCATTTCCGTCTTCGTCGCCTACACCCTGTTTGCGCTGGAAGCCATCGCGCAGCAGATCGCCGAACCGTTCGGCCTGGCGCCCAACTGCCTGGCCCTGAACGCCATGACGCGGGAAACGGAACGCTCGCTGCTGGAATTGCATGGCGACCCGCTGCCGCCCTCGATACGGCCCTGCCCGCGCTATCAGATCGATTAACTGGAGGATACCTATCATGGAATGCGACATCACCACCATCGAACGCGACGGCTACCTGGACGTTCCCATGGTGCGCCACCAGGGGGGCGTGGCCACGGCGGGCCGCGACATGGTGGCCGAGGAGTATCCCGTGGCTCTCGTCTACAACGGCATCGCCCACGCCGTGATGATGGCCACGCCGCGCGACCTCGAGGAATTCGCCGTCGGCTTTACCTTGACCGAAGGCATCGTCGGCAGCGTGCGCGACATCTACGACCTCGACGTGTGCTGCGGCGAGGATAGCGCGGAAGTGCGGCTGACCATCGCGCAGCCGGATTTGATCAAGCTCAAGGCCCGCCGCCGCGCGCTGACCGGGCGCACGGGCTGCGGCGTGTGCGGCATCGAAAGCCTGGCCCTGCTGGACCTGGTGCCGGAAAAGATCACGCGTCCCCTGCCGCCGCTGGTGGCCAGCAGCGCCATCCTCGGCCGCGCCGCGCGCGAACTGCTGCCTTACCAGGAGCTGATGCACAAGACGGGCGGCGTACATGCGGCCGCCTGGTGCACGGCCGAGGGCGCCATCGTGAAGGTGTTCGAGGACGTGGGCCGGCATAACGGCCTCGACAAGCTGATCGGCTACCTGGCGCTGCACCGCATCGCCATGCACGACGGCTTCGTCTTCCTGTCCAGCCGCGCCAGCTATGAACTGGTGCGCAAGTCGGCACGCATGCATATCGGACTCGTCGCCACCATCTCGGCGCCCACCTCGCTGGCCATCCGCATCGCGCGCCAGGCCGGCATGCAACTGGCCAGCTTTTGCCGGCGCGACGGCTTTGTCGATTACACGGCGGGCGAAGATAGCTGCCAGCATGCACCTTGAGAATCCGATGCTGCATTCTTTGCTGTAAAGCAAGTGCACGCTTGACTTGCCATCGCTGCGGGCTTTCAATGGTCATTGTTTCCATTAATTAACTTTGTCCGCGTGCCGGCACACGGCGCGGCAGCGATGAAAGGATGACCGCAATGGCCCTGGCACAGGAGCAGCATCTGATGGATACATGGCAAACGGGCGGCTTGAAGCCGCGCGCCTGCGACTGCGGCGGCACCGTCTTCACCATCCTGCACCAGCGGGTCATGGCGGACATGCGGCGCCGGCAATTTCTCGGCGGCGCGGCCGCCATGCTGGCGCCCTTCGTCGGCTTGTCCACCAGCAACGCCATCGCCCAGCAAGCGCAAACGCCCCAGCGCCCCCTGCTGCTGACCAATCTGCGCCTGTTCGACGGCACGGGCAAGGCGCCCCGTTCCGGCATCCACGTGCTGGTGACGGGCCCGACCATTACCGCCCTGTTGCCGGCCGGCGAGAGGGTGGACGGCGCGCAAGTGATCGATTGCCAGGGCAAGCTGGTGATGCCGGGCCTGATCGACGCCCACTGGCACACCATGCTGGCCGCCATCAACCAGGTGACGGCCATGACGTCCGATATCGGCTATCTGTACCTGGTGGCGGCGCAGGAAGCGCAGCGCACCCTGCTGCGGGGATTTACGTCCGTGCGCGATCCGGGCGGCCCCGCGTTTGCATTGCAGCGCGCCATCGATGAAGGCATCGTCGATGGCCCCCGCATCTTTCCGTCCGGCGCCATGATTTCGCAAACGTCGGGCCATGGCGACTTCCGTTTGCGCTCCGACATCCCCCGCGCGGCGAATGCGCCGCTGGGCATGGCGGAAACGGCGGGCATGGCCATGATCGCCGATGGCGAGGCGGAAGTGCTGCGCCGCGTGCGCGAGCAGCTGATGCTGGGCGCGACGCAAATCAAGATGATGGCGGGCGGCGGCGTCGCCTCCATGTACGACCCGCTCGACAGCACGCAGTATTCGGAGCGCGAACTGCGCGCCGGCGTGGAAGCGGCCGCCGACTGGGGCACGTATGTGATGACCCACGTCTACACGCCGAAAGGCATACAGCGGGCCATCCGCGCAGGCGTGCGCAGCATCGAGCACGGCCAGCTGGCGGACGACGACTCCGCGCGCCTGATGCGCGACACGGGCACGTGGTGGAGCCTGCAACCGTTCCTGCAGGATGAAGACAGCAATGTGTATCCCGATGCAGCGCGCAAGGCCAGCCAGAGGATCGTATCCGAAGGAACGGTGAGGGCGTATGCTCTGGCGCAAAAGTACGGCATCAAGACGGGCTGGGGCACGGATATCCTGTTCAACGCGAAAAACACGCCCACGCAAGGCCGCCAGCTGGCGAAACTCACGCGCTTTTACGACCCATTGACCTTGCTGGCGCAGGCGACGGGGCAAAATGGCGAACTGCTGGCCCTGTCCGGCCAGCGCTCGCCCTACCCTGGCACCTTGGGCAAGCTGGCCGCGGGCGCGCTGGCCGACTTGCTGGTGGCCGATGGCGACCCTGCGAAAAACCTCGATTTCCTCGCCCAGCCGGAAGAAAACCTGCTGCTGATCATGAAGAACGGCCGCATCTACAAGGACAAATTGCGCGCGCCATTGGCAAGCTGAAGACTGGCGCGTTGGCAACGGCGTTGGCTTGCCGCATAATGCGCCCATGTTCAAACTGACTTTTCTCGGCACGTCTTCCGGCGTGCCCACGCGCTACCGCAACGTCACGTCGCTGGCCCTGCAAACGACGCACAACCGCGACTGGTGGATGATCGATTGCGGCGAAGCCACGCAGCACCGGCTGCAGCGCCTGCCCCTGTCTGTGCACGACCTGGTGGGCATCTGCATCACCCACGTGCATGGCGACCACAGCTATGGACTGCCGGGCTTGCTGGCCAGCGCCTCGATGACGGGGCGCAAGAAGCCCTTGCTGCTGATCGCCCCGGCCGCCATCAAGGCCTGGATCGACGCGACCCTGCTGCACACGGAACTGTTCCTGACGTATCCGCTGATCCACATCGACGTGGACAGCGCGCCAGTGGTCTACGAGGAAGCGGGCTTGACCGTCTCGCGCCACGCGCTGTCGCACCGCGCACCGAGCGTCGGCTACCGTTTCGCGCTGGAAACGAGCAGGTGGAAGCTGGACAAGGCGGCCCTACAGGCGGCCGGCGTGCCGCCCGGTCCCGCCTGGGGACTCTTGCAGGCTGGCCAGGATGCGCTGCTCGACGATGGCACGTTCTTGCGCGCCGCCGCTTTCCGCCAGACGGAAACGCAGCGCGCCACGGTGGTGGTCGGCGGCGACAACGACACACCGGCCTTGCTGGCCGACGCTTGCGCGGATGCGCAATTGCTCGTGCATGAAGCCACCTACACGGAAGCCATGCTGCAAAAGGTGGGGCCCGGCCCCACGCACAGTTCCGTGCAGCGCGTGGCGCAGTTCGCCGCAGCGGTCCGCTTGCCGAACCTGATCCTCACCCACTTCAGCGCCCGCTATCACCATGCGGAAGGCATGGCCGAACTGGAAGCGGAAGCGCGGCTGCATTACTCGGGTGAACTGTTCCTCGCGCGCGATTTCGACAGCTATGAACTCGACGCGGCCGGCGTGCTGAGCAAACTACCTGGGAAATCCCAATAACAACGCCTAACAAAACCGTAGCGAGCGGAAGTAAGTTGTGGTTGAGAAGCGCAACTGTACGAAGGTACAGTGAGCATCGCAGACCGCAAATTACGACGCGCAGTAGGTTTTGTTAGGTGTTACTTTAGTGGGGATTGACGCCATACTGCGCCGCATACTCCGCGGCCAGAGCGCGCGCCGCCTGCTGCTGTGACGGCGTGAGAATTTCCAGCAACTGGTCGCGGTTCTTGATCGATTGTGCGCTGCCCGCCTCGGCCGGCATGGCGATCCACGCATACGCCTGCACGTAATCGAGTTCCACGCCCTGCCCTTGCGCGTACAGCAAGCCGTATTCATTCTGCGCCGACAGGGAACCGGCTTCGGCCGCCTGCTTGTACCAGAACGCCGCCTCGGCATAATCTTGCGGTACATCAATCCCCTTGCGGTAAGCCTGCGCCAGGTTGAATTGCGACTGGCCATCGCCCGCCTCGGCCGCCTGGCGGCCATACGCGAGCGATTGCGCCATGTCTTGCGCGACGCCATCGCCGCCCGCATACATCAGGGCCAGGTTGGCCAGCGACGGCGGGAAACCCGCCTGCGCGGCCGCCGTAAACAATTCCACCGCTTTCGGCAAATCCTGCGTCACGCCATGGCCCTGGTAATACAGGCTGGCCAATAAATGCTGGCCGGCCGGATCGCCCGTGCGCGCCGCCGCATCGAATTGCTTGAAGGCCTCGGCATAATGACCGTCGTTATAAGCGAGAATGCCCGCTTCATTCAAAGATTCAGGAGAGGAGCTCATAAAGATTCCTTATTCGGGGATTTTTTGGCATTGTACACAGCACTGTTCCGCGCAGAATGCACGATAGGAAATCGTGTGGCGCATTGCCGGATTCATGCAGTATGATCATTCTCCGCCTGATGTAATCCAGGCATTGTGCACTCGTGCCAGCCCATAAATATCGCCATGAAACTGATCGCTCTGCTTTTATCCCTGATTTCCACCTCGGTCTATGCTGGTACCTTGCACCTGGATAAAGCCGCGACAGGCAAAGTGCGGCAAGCCGCAGATATCCGCTATGCGAATCACGATGAAAAACAGACGTATCGGCTGAAAATCGGAAAGCAGTGGATGAATGGCAGTTGCAGCAGCAGCGGCACGGGCAATTTGCACGCGCTGCTGCTGGACATGAATTTCGACGGCCATGCCGACCTGTGGGTCACCGGATACACGGATAGCCAGGGACGCATCCGCTGTTCCGATGTATGGTTATGGGATGCGCCAGCGCAGCAATACCGTTTCAATCAACCCTTGTCAGCCATTCCGAATCTGAACATCAACATGGCCGAGCAAAGAATCGAAGGGGGCATTCCCAATTGCGGCTGCGCGGCGCAATGCTTTTATGAAGACAGCTATGCGTGGCGGGGCAACACATTAATCGCCATCGCCCGGCGCGCACAGGATTGCGAGCGTTACCGGGAATACCGCTTGAATGACAAAAACGACTTGATTATCGTCAAGGATGAAATCATCGATAGCGGCAATCCTGGCCAGCAGGCAATCGAGAATAGCAAAATCTTTGACTGGCAACGCCATGCGCAAACCATGCGCAAATCCTGGGAATGAGGTTTATCCAGCCTCATTTTCGCCACAGACACGACACCAGCGAGTAATGACATGACGACACATCCAGCTTCCATTACCTTCCATCCCGCCAGGGCGGAAGACACTCCGGCCTTCATCGACTTGCGGGGCAGGACGCGGCAAAACGCCGTGTCCGCGGAACGCCTGGCGGAAGTGGGCATCACGGCCGACACCTGGGCGGAAATGATGCATTCGGGCAGCCTGCCTGGCCACGTCTGCCATCATGACGGCCAGCTGGCCGGCTACTGCTTTGGCGAGCGCGACACGGGCGAAATCGTCGTCCTGGCCCTGCTGCCGGAATTCGAAGGCCGGGGCATCGGCAAGACCATGCTGGAACGGGTCATGACGGACTTGCGCGCGCAAGGCCACCAGCGGCTGTTCCTCGGCTGCTCCGACGACCCCGCTTCGCGCTCGTACGGCTTTTACCGCTACTTGGGCTGGACCTCGACTGGAGAGAGGGACAAATACGGCGACGACGTGCTGGAATTTCGCTTTACGGCCTAGCGCCTAGCCCGGCACGCGGCTGGCATCCCACACGCGCAGAATCTGCGTGATGGCACCGTCCAGCACGGCGTAGCCCACGCCATCGCGGGCCTGGATAGCCACGCCCGACAGAAAGCTGTCGAAGACGGACGCCAGCGCCACGGCATCCATATCACCAGGCAATTCGCCGCTGGCCATGCCCCGCTCGACGCAGCGCACGAAGCCGGCACGCGTGCGGGCGCGCGATTGCGTGAGGGGCGCGGCCACGGCCGCATGCTCGGCCGTCGGCGCGCTCATGCAGCCGAGCGCCACCATGCAGCCGGGCGGGTGGTCCGCATCGGACTGCATGCTGGCCGACTGGCGCAAGGCCAGTTCGATGGCTGCGCGCGGCGCCAGGCCGTCGTCCCACAGGCATTCCGTCACGCGTGCAAACGTGTCCAGATAGCATTGCGCCGCTTCGCGGAACAGCGCTTCCTTCGAGCCGAATGCCGCATAAAAGCTGGGCGCGGAAATGCCGCCGCCCAGGCTCGCCTTAAGCTGGCTCAAGGACGTCGATTCATATCCCTGTTGCCAGAATAAAAACATGGCCTGCTCGACCGCCGCTTGCCGGTCGAACGTGCGCGGCCGTCCCATTTGCGCCATCCATCGTTCCTTCTCATCTACCCATATGCTACTTACATACTACTCGATACAGAAGTCGTTGACAACGCGGCGCGCCATCGCCTATATTTATACCGATCGATACATATATACCGCAATGACGGTCAGGGGCACTCCTGCGCCTGATCACTTGACAAGGATGTTTGCCGTGAATCACGCCACTATCACTACCGGAGCCAGCCCTGCGCTGGCCGACCGCCTCCCCGTCGCCGGCCTGCTGGCCCTGGCCATGACGGGTTTTATCTGCATCGTCACGGAAACCTTGCCCGCCGGCTTGTTGCCGCAGATCAGTACGGGACTCGGCATCAGCGCCGCACTTGCCGGGCAAATGGTCACGGCCTATGCCCTCGGCTCCCTGCTGGCAGCCATTCCGCTCACCATCGCCACGCGCGGCTGGCGCCGCCGCAACGTGCTGTTGCTGACCATCATCGGCTTTCTCGTGTTCAATACCGTCACGGCGCTGTCGTCCCACTACTGGCTGACCCTGGCGGCCCGCTTCTTTGCCGGCATGGCGGCCGGACTGGCGTGGAGCTTGCTGGCCGGCTACGCGCGGCGCATGGTGGCGCCGCATCAGCAAGGCCGCGCCCTGGCGCTGGCCATGGTGGGCGCGCCCGTCGCCCTGTCCCTGGGCGTGCCGCTGGGCACCTTGCTCGGTTCGCTCGTCGGCTGGCGCACCGCGTTCTGGATCATTTCCGCCCTGACATTGATCCTGATCGCCTGGGTGCTGGCGAAGGTGCCGGACTATCCGGGCCAGTCCATCCATGAACGCCTGCCCCTGCGCCGCGTCTTCACGACGCCGGGCGTGCGCCCCGTGCTGGCCGTCGTCATCGCCTGGATGCTGGCGCACAATATCCTCTACACCTACATCGCCCCGTTCGTGGCGCCGGCCGGATTGACGGAGCGGGTCGACCTGGTCCTACTCGTCTTCGGCGTCGCCGCCATGGCCGGCATCTGGATCACGGGCAAGCTGGTCGAGCGCCACCTGCGCGCCGCCGTGCTGGCCAGTCTGGCCGTGTTCGGCGCCACGGCCCTCGTGCTGGGCATCGCGTCACAGTTTCCCATTGTCATTTACCTAGGCATGGCCGTCTGGGGCTTGTCCTTTGGCGGCGCGGCAACGCTGTTGCAGACGGCGCTGGCCGACACGGCCGGCAGCGGCGCCGACGTGGCCTTGTCGATGAATGTGGTGGCGTGGAATGGGGCCATCGCGGCAGCGGGCGTGACAGGCGGCGCCTTGCTGGACACCTGGGGCGCGGGCGCCTTCCCGTGGACCATGGTCAGCTTGCTGGTGCTGGCCTTTGCGATCGTCTGGTCGGCCCGCGCGCATGGTTTCCGGCCGGGACGGCGCAGCGGCGGCGCGCCCATGGCCGGGCATTGAGCATCATGGAGCCGCGGGGACACTCATGATGCGGGGCACGTGTCCCGTCTGCGCGAGGAAACGGACCAGGGTGGCATGCGACAGCGCCACCGTGGCCGTGTTGCGCAGCGGATGAGCTTGCACAGAGTCCGCTTCCCACACGGCCTGGTCCAGCACCAGTTCCACCGCCTGCGCACTGTCATGCAGCAAGGCAAACAGGCTGACGGAGCCAGGCGTGATGCCCAGGTGCTGCAGCAGGCGTTCGGGCGTAGCCATGCTCAGCTTACTGACTGGCAACAAGCGCCCCAGCGCCGCCAAGTCGATACGCTTGTCGAAAGGCACGATGACGAGGAAATGCCGGCGGCCCTTTGCATCGCGCACGAACAGATTCTTTACCATCAGGCCAGGCATGGCTGGCACGTGAATCAGTGCTTCATCGATGGTGTGCACGGCCGGGTGCTCGACGAACCGGACATCGCCGGCGCTGCTTGCCAGCCAGCGGGACAGGGTTTCTTGCATGGAGACTCCTCAGCGCGGACGCGATGAAGAGATTGTAGCGGCGCGCCGCGTGCTGCGCTTGCCGTCAGGGCTGGTTCTCGTCCTTGTCGTCCTTGTCCGTCGCCGCCAGCCCCCAGTCATTCCAGCCTTCGCCAAACAGCTCGATCGGATGCTGCGTGCGTTCGGAACCATTGCCGCAGCGCATGGCATCCGGCGGACAATACTTGTCGCACCCCCAGCAGATGCGTTCGGGGTTCTTCGGGTTCAAGGGAAAAGGCTTGGCCATGGTGTGGGCGCCGGGGTCGGTTAGGTCTTGTTGATGACTCTAGACCTGGCGCGGGGGGAGGTCAAACCAATTTCAGCTAGAAATTTGCTCAAGTCAAATTTGCGAAGATTGCTGTGGCGGTAGCTTGCGCCTGACGTTCACCCAAAGACCAGACTATGCCATCCAAAGATAACCATCATTCCCTTTCATAACTGGTCACCGCATCATTCGCATTACTCTCGATGACCTTCATCATCCTGGCATTGCCCCGATATTTCATCTTGAGAATTCTCAGCTGATTTTTCGCCGCCTTGCAGTATTGGTGTATGCTCTTGAGAATGTCATCCTGCTGCCGCTTGGGTAGCTCCCCATCAAACTCTCCCGCCAGGTGCGCGCATGCTTCTGCGTTATAGATAAACCTGCTGACATCCTTGGGGAGTGGCTCGGCTGAAAAAGCGAAAGAGAGAACAAAATAAACTGGCACTATCAGGAAAAAATCGCGCATGATTTTCCTTTAATAGCCGTTATTAGACCAGTGTGGCCGGTCGCTTCCAGGTCCGTTGTATTTCTTGACCCCATATGTCGCAGCGACCGCGATAAGTTGCCTGTTCATGCCGGTTCTCGGCAAAGTGGCAATCTTCACCAGATTACCGCTCGCATCTTTCACCTCCACCGTTCCGCTCCACACCACATCCATATCAATCGCAAGGCCAGAATTGTGTTGCGAGCGTAGTGCAGGCTTTATGGGCAAATGATTAATCTGCAAGACAATCAACATCGCCTTGGCAGCCTTGACAGATGCGTCCATTTCACCATGATCCCACTCGATATTCACCCCCACCATTTTTGGGATGTGTTGGGGATCCAGCTGTTTTCTTGCGAGTCTCCAGGCATAATGCATCAGGTAAGAGCGTTGCGGTGGTCTATAAGTGGCATTGATTGCAACCCTGATCCCCGCCTCTTTCATTGCATACAGAAAATCTTCTACGGCCAGACGAAAATTTCCTGATAAATCCCTCGTGTTAGTACTGCCTGGAAATTTTCGTCCCCATTTTTCACCGCTGAGTTCGTCATCCATCTCGCCTCCGCCATAAAGTATCCTTAATTTAATGCAAAATTAAAGAGATGGCTTTGACGGGAAACAGGAGGCTTGGGGTAGCCGTATCAACTGCATATAATCGCCTTATCGCGTAGAAACGGCCACTTCCAGCACGATACGCGCCACATTGACGCCGCCGTCGGCGGCCGGCTGTGCCTTCAGCTCATCTTGCGCGTAGACCATCGTCACCATCGCGCCAGGCACGAACAGCTTGATGTCTTGCTTGTGGTTTATGTAGATGCTTTCGTCCACTGCCGAGCCATCCGCCAGGCGCAAGGTGAAGCTGTTGACCTGATCGCCACGGCGGCTGTCCTGGCCCGCGAAATACGTGCGTTCGATGATGCCCGTCAAGGTTTGCGTCGGGAGGCGCTGTGCCTCGATGCTTTCCCACCAGACATCGGAAGCGAACAAGCCATGCCTGCCCTTCAGGCCCATGTGGGGCCTGGCACTGTCGAGGGTGAGGGCCTGGGTTTTGGCGACGCGGCCGGGATCTTTTGCCAGGGCTTCGGCGAGGGTATAGACGGGTTTCATCAGGTGCAGGAATGGTTAAAACGGTCGCTCAATGTTTGCGCCGGATGACGTAGGCGTTGCCGGTAGGCTCGAAACCGAGCGTCGGATAGTAGGACATGGCGTCCGGGGCGGAGAGCAGTATCAAGGACACGTCGTCGCCGAGGATGGCCTGGGTACGCTTGACAAGTTCCTTGCCGATACCCAGCCCCTGGTACCGCTGGTCGACGGCCAGGTCCGACAGATAGCAGCAATACGCATAATCGGTCAGCGAGCGGGCCACCCCCACCAGCTCATTATCCACCCAAGCCGACAGAGAGAGGCAAGGCGCGGCGAACATGCGCGCGATTCTCGGGAGATTGGCGGTCGGACGCTTGATGCCGGATTGATCGAAGACACGGACGACATCGAGCGGATCGAGGGGGAAGTTATGGCGATATTCGACGGTGATGTTTTTCATTGGTTCACGGGTGTAAAGAGTTCGCGCATGGCGCGTTTGCATTCAAAATATTGCCATTGCGGGCACGGGAAGAAACCTCTTGTATGCAATAGTATAACCAGCGGTCATCCAGGCCTGTTGACGATACGCCCCAAGCGGGCGGAGGCAGCGGGATCTGCCGGTTCATGGCGTGACGGCGCCGGAGCGCGCCAGAAGCCATGATGCCACCGGGTGGCCGCCAACTCCCTCGCCGGTATGCCGTACGTTGATTCAAGCGCCTCCGACCTGTTAAAATATATGCAAATTTCAATAAATAAACCCGTAAATAACCCGGATTTTTCAGATACAAGGAATGTGCTTAGCCAATGAAAGCCATTATATTCTGCACCAGTTTCATAAAAGATGCGCCATCCTGGGAAAGCCGGTATCAACGGTGGCTCGACTACTACGAAAACATACCAATCAATGCAATAAAAAAAATAATGATTGACGATGGTTCGCCATTTCTTCCACCTGCCGAAATCATCAAGACGGTTTCCCATAAAGATACGCTGATTTCAAATGACGAGAAAAATCTCATCATTCGCTTCGATAACAATCTGGGGCGACAAAGCGGGATTGATTATCCTGGCTGGTGGCGGAGCTTTCTCCACTCCATCAATGTGGCAAATGAATTAGGCGTCGATAAAATCATCCACATCGAGTCGGACGCCTATATTATGTCGCCGCACCTGGCAAATTTCATCAATGAAATAGAATCAGGCTGGAACGTCCTATGGTCTCCACGCCATCGTTTTCCAGAGACTGCCATTCAAGTCATCTGCAGAGATCAATTTGGCATTTTTGAGAAATTCAAGGACGACAACCCGAGCCTGGCTTTCCCGGATATCGCCGAAAATTTGCTTCCTTTCACAACTGTACACAAGCAGTTCAAAGGCGACCGCTACAGCGATTTCACGAAAAACAGATGGATATTCCGTTCCCGAAAATTCAACAAGATCCCGATCTTTCAGCGGGAATTTTTCTGGGAAACGATACCGCCGGATGCGGACTTTGTCACCCAGGGGGTTAGCCGTCAACAATTCACCTATCGACGGGGCGAAGAAGCCTGACTGTGTCACGCTGAAAATTCGCCAATGCGCACATGCCTGGCGATACCCCTTCCTATCCAATATCGGATAGACTTGGCAAGGATGTAAATATATTGCTACCCTCACAATTGAAAGAACGCATGTACGCCCCCCTTGTCGTTTCTTTTTTTCTTGTTGCCGGTATTTCACCGGCACTCGCGACCACAATAGACGAGGATCGGACACGAGGCGACATACATGGCTTGTTTGAGATAAGGGATGCTGCCGTCAAGTTTATTGCAGCAGAAAATCTCAAAAATGGAACAAGATGGCAAGTCATGCAGCCGAACCGGAAGATTCTGGTTACCAAATGCGCAGCGCCTTTGCGTGCCGCATGGGTTCCGCAAAGCCACGGCCTGTCTGGATTCAATGTTGCCGTGAGTTGCGCCAAGACCGTCAATCCCGCGATACAGCATAAATGGGAAGTGTTCGTGCCAGTTAGCCGTTAAAGGGGGCATCGCGCATAAATGATCGCTTGGGAAGCCAAGGTCGAATGGGCGCGAGGGCCAGTTCCGCCATTGGCGCATGGACAACGGCGTTGGACGTCGTGGATGCCGGCTCAATTGAAAAGCAAGCCACGAAATAGATATCAAGGCAATTGGGCCATGGACGAATAAAAGCAATCCTCCCGCACCTGACCTGACAACATGCGATAAAAAAGCCAGTCAAATGACTGGCTTTTCTTATTATGTCGGACTTTCCTGAAACTGTTTTGCACTATCACAAATCTCATACCATGCAGGCTTGGAGCCAACATGCACATGGAATTGTATTCTTGCCTCAGGGTCATCATCCAGGCAATTGACTGAGATTGGAAATGAATCATTCTCTGAGCCAATTTCCCCTAAAGAAGTTCCGCATTTTTTGCAAAAAGTTCTTGCATATGTAAACGGAGGCTCCGGCTCATAGCGTTGAATGAATTCCCGTCCCGCCAGCAAGGTAAATGAATTTTTATCAACGAAGGCCAAGGCGCTCGCTCCAGCCTTCCGACAACGGGAACAGTGACACATGCCCATCATTGCCGGAGGGGATGCCAATTCAAACTTTACCGAGCCACAGCAGCAACTGCCTTTGATCATGAGGAGTCCTTTTTGAAAGTTGACACTGTATTTTTACACAGTATTTCCAAAAAGACAAGGCGCACATGATTCAGAAAGCTCCGTGCGCGCGGGGCTGCCGCGCAGCGGGGAATTGCTGCCGCATCACCGGATATCGGCAGACTATTCTTGGCCATCAGGGCCAGATCATCTCCAGACCGACCATCTTGACGACGAAGAAGGTGACGAGCCCCAAGCCCAGGAGCGTGAGCACGAAGAGTGCGGCCACCTTGCCGCCCGCGCGCAGCACCGCGCGCGCCTCTTGCTCTTTCCCCTTCTTCCCTTGATCGTAATGCCACTTGATGGCGAAGAACATGCCCGTGCAAAGCACGAGAGCCTTGAACGTAACGAAGACTATAGGGGTCCAATCCATCATTTTGAGTATTTCCAGGTTTTATTACTTGATACTGTCTATCGTGAGGAGCACTTCCCCAAAACGCTGCTTCCGCAACTACGGTTCAAACCATCCCCCAGGGCATCCTGCGTGACTCTTTCATTATAGCCAGCTATGAAATATCAAGAGCACCGAGCGCCGTGATTTGCCGAATGCGGATGAGCGAGGTGAAAACGTCAGCGACGGCCATGCAAGGATGGTGTTGCTGCAGGTTCTGACACATACTACTTTAAAACAATATCCATACATTGAGACAAAATGTCCCAGTTGCAAACCATACAAGATTGAAACCTGACTATCTGCTTGCCGCGCCTGGCCGGGAATAATGGGCCACGTTTTTTGCAGCTTGCGGAGGCGTTGCAGGCGGCGGTGGCAAAAGGATCGCTGACACCGGGTGACCGCCTGCCTCTGCAGCGCCGGTTGGCGGCACGTGTGCGTCCCCCTCGAATTACTCGGGAAAACCATTGCCAACTGCGATAGTCGCCGCCTTCACCGCAATCATTTCGGCCCCCGGGAGGCCCCTGTCAGCATTGGTCAGCACCGCCACATACAGCTGTTTCTCGGGCAGACGCAATGCGTAGGTGGAAAAGCCGGGAATGCCGCCGCCATGTGACTGCATTGGCATGCCGCGCATCTTGCGCACGCTCCATCCGTAGCCATAGGGAACACTTTTGCCATCGGCCAGGACATGGGCGGTAAACGCTTTCTGCTGGCTGGAAGGCTTAAGCAGTGTGCCGGCGCTGACGGCGGCATCCCAGCGCGCCAGGTCGTCCACTGTGGACACGAGCGCTCCGGCCGCGTACGGCAGCGTCATGCTGACCGCCTTGCCTGGTTCGAAGGCGGAGCCGGCACTGCTGCGCGTATAGCCCTTGGCGCGCATCGCACTGCCACGCTCATGGCCTTCGTACGCGCTGTCGAGCATACCGAGCGGCACGAAGATGCGCTGCTCGACGAATTTGGCATACGACAGGCCTGATACCTTCTCAATAATTGCACCCAGCAAGAAGTAACCTGAATTACTGTACGCATAGCGCGTGCCTGGCTCGAACTGGAGCGCATCGTTCTTGAAGCTGTCTATCATCTGACTCACCGTCTGATCCGTATTCATTCCCGCCTCAAAGGTCGGCTTGTTGGTAAAGTTTGCGATGCCCGAGGTATGCGTCAGCAGATGCTCGATCGTAATGCGCTTGCCTCCGCTGGGGTAGTCTGGAAGGAACTTCTGGATGTCGTCGCCCAAAGCCAGCTTGCCTTCATCCGCCAGCATCAGGATGCCGGTGGCGGTGAACTGTTTGCTGATTGAAGCGATGCGCATCACGGTGTCCGGGGTCATGGGCAGGCCCTTGGCCACGTCGGCCATGCCATACGCCTTGCGAAACACGGTAAGGCCAGCCTGCGTGACAATGACAGTGGCGCCAGGCTCGTTTGCCTTGAACAGGGGCGCGATCTCGCTGTCGATACGTGCGGCCAGCGCCACTTCTTCGCTGGCCCCAGTGACGCTTGCAGGAGCAACCGTGCTGGTGGCGGCGGAGTCAGCATGGCTGGCGGGAGCTTGCAGCACCAAAAGCAGTGTCAGCAGCAGCGGTGAGGCGAGGCGACGCGAGTAAAGTTTCGACATATGGATATCCCGTTGAAAGTGGCTCGGCAGCGCGACCGTTCGCGCCAGCTCAGTAAGGAAGATAAAGAGGATGACGGCAAAGAACCAGCGGCTTGCGACAAACTGCGTTTTCGGCGGACAAGCGGAAGAAAAACGTCGTTTTTTTAGCACGCACCGGGCTGGTCGAACGGATTGCCGTTTTTGCCAGTATTTACTTGAACATACAGGCGCCTTGTTGCACAATCAGCCATTTTCCTGGTGGGAGATGCACGATGAGTGACCAGAAAGCGGCCGGCGCCCTGACGATGGCAGATGTGACGGCCAGCGAGATCGCGGGCGATCAAACGCCGCAGCCGGCCAGTGCCGCGCCCTTGGCGAACTGCGCCAACTGCCAGGCGCCGCTGGGCGGCGCGTTTTGCCAGGCCTGCGGCCAGCCGGCGCACATCCACCATTCGCTGCTGCACCTGGCCAAAGAAGTCGTGCACGGCATCCTGCACTTCGACGCCAAGGCTTGAAAGACGCTCCCGCTGCTGGTGGCCTTTCCGGGCCGCCTGACGCGCCGCTACATCGACGGCCAGCGCAAGAACTATGTTTCCCCGCTGGCGCTGTTCCTGTTCATGGTCTTCCTGACCTTCTTCGTCACCTCGTTCGGCAGCGGCCAGCTTCTCAGCCGCGACGCCAATATCGCCTCGCTGACCAACCACGCCGCGTCTGCCAAGCTCCGCGTCGAGCGCAATGAGCAGGCGCTGGAGGAAGCCCGCAAGGCCAATACCGGGGTCGCTGGTGTCGAGAAGGCGCTGGCCGTTTCGCGCAAGCTGCAACACGAAGCCGAGCAACGCCTGCTGTACGTCGCATCGCCCGAAAAAGTGAACAGTGAGGAGGCAATTGAGCTGAGAGAGCCCGGTTGGTTCGACAAGACTATCTCCAGGATCGCGTCCAGCCCGCCCAATCCCGACGCCACCTTTCCTGAGCTGGAAAAAAGCTTTCATCACGCCGCAGAGAATCCCGAATTGGCGTTTTACAAGCTCAAGAACACGATCTACAAGTTCTCGTTCCTGCTGATCCCGATCTCGCTGCCCTTCATGTGGCTGATGTTTTTCTGGAAGCCTGGCGTGACCATGTACGAGCATGCGGTGTTCGTGCTGTACTCGCTGTGCTTCATGTCCTTGCTGTTGACCGTGCTGATACCGCTATCGATACTCAACCAGGGCTGGCTGATCGGATTGCTGGTGTGCGTGGCGCCGCCCCTGCACATGTTTCTGCAGCTACGCGGCACCTACAACCTGGGCAAATGGGGCGCGCTGTGGCGCACTTGCATGCTGCTGGTAGTGGCCAACATCGTGTTTTGCGTGTTCCTCGTGCTGGTGTTGATGAAGAGCGTGCATTAGGGTCACAAAAATAGGGGGATTCGGGGCGCGAAGGCGCCCTGCTCGCTTCCACCGGGAAATAAAGAAACCGCCTTCGGGCGGTTTTTTATTGCCAGGCGGAGCGGTGTAATGCGAATACTTTTATTCCATGCGGATTACAGAGGCAATAAATCAATCGCACCTACAAATCTACCTACATGCTATGCTCGATAGAAAAACAATCTGGATCAGCACACTTTCACCCTAGAGATGTAGGAAAGAGATGGCACGTGTTTAAGGTCCGTCAAGACTAAAATCTCCTCGAAACTTGCGCAGTCAGTCCGCTATGGACTTCTTTGATAGTGAATTCGCCATCATTTAGTTCGATAAGCACAACATGTACGAACCAATTCGCGCTTAATCCAAAGAATTTGTAGTAATCCTGTCACACATCCGCCTCAACCATTTTGAGCTGATCTCGTAGTTGGCGGTGCTGGAAAAACACATCAATCGAAACACCATTTATCATCATTCCAATTCGTGGCGAAAGTACGCGACCGTTGACTTCAACAAGGTGGTTTGTATTGCACTTTCGCAGCGCTTTTATTTCTTCAATATTCAGTTTTGGAACCGCGATGTTGAGAGGTGCATGAAGATGTGGTCAGTTCGCATCCATGATTTCTAGCAAGCTTAAATCAGACCAATTAGATAAGCGATGTGGCCGTATGTCGATTAAATATGCTACCTCATCTTCGAAGCGGAAAAATAGCAAATAATCCGCTCTTTGCACTTTTCCGTCGGCCCCAACGGTTTTTATGCTATTTAGGTGCAGATGATGTATGCCCCAGTAGTTCAGCAAGTTGTCAGCGGTCCGATTCGGCACCGATGCCAGTTTGAATAAGTAAGGGGCAACTACATCACCGGACTCTAAGCGTCGCGTAATTTCTTGAGTAACTGACGCAAGCAGCGGATACTGTGGATTAGTCTTTAATTACCGTGATGCCTCAATCTTATATTTGAGTGGAATAACTGCGCGCTCAGTATATGTGCATAGCATCTAAAATATAACATCATCAGTAACATCGGCTGTTGGTTTACATCCTCGTTCGCTCAGCCGTTCGCTGATCATCAGGTTAAGATCACTTTCTAAGCCCATCAAAAATTAGCATAAATTTCTTTTTAAGGAAAAATTATTCGTGAAGTAAAAACGCATTTTATCAAATTTATTCAATAACGATGTGAAAAATTTTCACATATTAAATTTACAATTCTGAAAAAAATACTTATAAAACACTGTGAAGTTAATTATTCTTCAAAGCATGAATTGTTATAGCCGTAACTTTTTTTTGCCTAACCATAGTGAAGGTATCGAAGGCGGCACGCGCTTTAGTGACCGTTATCATATTTTTTGTCTTGCCGATTATTTTTCTAAATGAACCAACTGGCGCCTTGCATCGTGCTCCTACAATCACCTCACGCAATGAAATCATTGGGCCAAATGGCAAATAATAACACCCATTAACAGGATCTTTTTCCGTCAAATTACTGAATAAACGCCACTCTTCTTCATATGACCATTGAGAATATTTTGTGCTAATGGCTTTCTCAAGAATTTTTTCATCAATACCACGCAACTCTTTTGCCATATCCAAAATAATTTTTTCGCGGTCATTTGAGTAGTGAATCTCTCGCGCCATACCGTCCGGAACATCAAACCCAAGACAAACCCCAGTATGATTTTCTGCATAATGTGCCCACATAAGAGGACTCCGCCAGTGTTTCCCCATACAAATTATTCCGATCTTTTCCACCCAATGATCGCGGAGAAACTTCATAACATATCTTACATCAGGATCAGTCATATTGAAGCTAAAAAGTTCAAAAGGATCATTCAAAGTATCAAACCTCGCCAATCTCATTCGGCGTTCCGGCAAAATAAATTTTGTAGCAACTTCATAACTCGTCATGTAATAAAGTCTCATAAATAAACCTACTCCATTTTTTAATATATCCGGCATGAAATATAAAAATTACATGTAACGAGGCGAGTTTCATGTCTGCCATTTCGACACAGACTGATGCGTTGGATGTCGTAGAATCTGGCTCAGCCGAAAATCCATATACGACACAAGCGTATAAAAAAAGAAATTGAAAATATATTTAAAACTCATCTTATATTTTACGCCCCAAAACTTCATCCTCAATCCCCTTAAATTCAGCACGTATAGAATTTGCCATATTTTTATAATAAATAGCCACCTTTTTAAGCTCTGACTTAGTAACAACTTTAATACAACAGCCAACGCTATCCGGGAAATAAGATGAAAATAAGAAGTCGCTTTGCTCCACCTGTGTCATTATCAACTCCCCATCCTCCCTCATTTGACATTCAAAAAGTGGCGCATCAACAACTATTATTGGAAAGGCAAATCTTAGACTTGGCCACTCTCTTTCTTTACGATCTTTTGTTATTACATGACAAGCCTTAAGTGATGCAATAGCAGCTGAATAAGCCGTATCAATTGCCTTATCTGCGAATGCTTGCCTAAAAGCGTATCCGGCTTTATTACTAGGACGCTGCATAACATCCTTCAGCCCACGAGAGTAACTATTATTTTTTAAAATTGCTTCGCGCGCCTCGGATGAGGTAATTCCAAATGCGAAAAGCCTATTATAATTCTGCAACGCGGCATCCGACGTAAAAACCACCCATGGGTTTTTAGATGCCTTACATTCCACAACACAGGAAATCTCAATAATACCGATCCAATCAGGGTCTTCTGCAAGGATATCAATTTCTCTTGCCTTGCCCTCCTGAGGGTCAAGTTGCACGCTCGACTGCCTAACTTCAAATCCAGCCTCTCGAAATGCCTGCGCAGCCTCCATTTCCAAAGGAAAACCCGTCTTTAGTAACCATTCCGAAATACTATCTTCTACCGTCTTTTTCACCATATAACACCCTATTTAATTGAAAAAATAGATATTTCTCAAAAACTAAAACGTTACAATAAATTCTGCACCTGATTATTAATTGTACCGTCCTCTTGATAGTTATGGCTGAAACCTGATGAAATCATGTACATTGCGCGTGCAGCCATGCTTGATGCCGACCTGTTCAAATGGCATGCGGTAATCACGCGGGCTGAGGGTCAGGTCTGCCATTCAGACACGGACTGATGCGTGGGGCGCTGTAGAAGCTGGCTCAGTTGAAGACCTAGTTAGAACCCCGAACGCGCACCCTTGGCGCGCGGAGCTGCCGCGCAGCGGCAGCAGGTGGAGGATTCGGGGCGGGCTGGGCCGGTAGACCCAGCCCTTCGAATCTCACATGCAGGGCGCGAAGGCGCCCTGCTCGCTTCCGACAGGCAATAAAAAACCGCCCGAAGGCGGTTTCTTTATTTCCTGGCGGAAGCGGTGAGATTCGAACTCACGAACAGTTTAACCCGTCGCCAGTTTTCAAGTCTTCAAAATACTTCATACAGTTCAAATGCTTACGCGTAATTTTGTTCCGCACGCAATGTTTTTCCACCACCTTGCAACGCACTGTTTTCACCGTCCCACACGGACGATGCGGAAACGTTTTTTGTGCAAGTGTGGTCTGTACAGCCAGCGCTTAGTGGTCCGCGAAAGGAAGTAGTAAGTCTTGATCGACCAAACGGATTTCGATGGCGTTGGCTATCTTAACGTGCTCAGGGTTCTCGTCCGAGAACGGCACGTCGGTGACACTGACAATGATGGTGCCGATTTGTTTATCGTTATCCTTCTCGTCCGTGATCATCACAGGCACAAGCGCGCGGGCCTCTGGCACTTGCTGGACCGCCAGCACGCGCGGAAGGTAGAGCATCCAGCCTACGCCAGGCCGATCCTGGAATACCTGCTTCTCAAAATACTGATAGCGTGCGACATTGATGATGCTAGGTTGAAGACTACCGGCAATCATTGAGAGAAGCTCTATCACGCCATCAAGCCCCCCAAGACGTTGAATACCTTCGCCTTGATAATTAATCTCAAGGCTCCAGGCAGGCCAGTCCTCATCGTGAAACTGAAAAGTAATAGTCGCTCCATCGCCTTGCTTAAGTTCTCCATTCCATGCAGCAAAATAACGAATATTGTCGCCTTTAAACTCTGTTTCGAGTACCGCCTCGGCTGCAGGGGTGAGTTCTCCCAGGGCGTCGAAAGCTGGGTATCGAAGCGACTCCTCTTCGGTATCCCCCATCAGGAACCACTGTTTTCCCAGGGGATCAGTTTTTTGCAGAAATCGGACGATAGGCCCAATCTGTTCGACATTGGACCGGAAGGCTAACGATGTGCCGGGTGTCAGTTTTTTGAATGCGGCTTTTATTATGGTCATAATATTATGGAATGTGAAGGACGGATATTCCCAAACTGAGTAACTTTGGCTTCATATATCTGCAAGCCATCGCGGTTTGGAAGTAATACGTTAATGCGGCCGGTTTGTTTCTGTCTACGATTATTGATTGGGCCAGGGCCTGTTTCCCCATGTCAACGAAAATTTTTTCTTGAAAGGGGTATAAAAACTCACCTTCTCTATTAAAAAACTGATCGTATTCTGCTTTTGCCTCTTGTAACAAGCACATGCCAGATTTAAAGCCGTCGAAGTC
Source organism: Janthinobacterium sp. SUN211 (assembly GCF_030587315.1). Classification (NCBI taxonomy): domain Bacteria; kingdom Pseudomonadati; phylum Pseudomonadota; class Betaproteobacteria; order Burkholderiales; family Oxalobacteraceae; genus Janthinobacterium; species Janthinobacterium sp. SUN211. The sequence goes on from NZ_JAPWIC010000010.1 coordinate 231,057, forward strand.
TTTTCCTTCAAATAACCATTCCATGCCTGTAGGAAATCCCGTTATTCTGGCCTGATACTCCATCGAGTTTTGCGACATGTGGTGATTGACAGGCATAAGAGCACCACGGTCCGGCGGGCACTCTTTGCACTTTTCTTTTTCTTTCGTTGTGGCCTCCGTGCGCGCAATCGCGCCTGATTTAGCCTTATCGGCCTCTTCCTGGCGTTTGCGTGCCTGCTCAAGCGCCGCTTCGCCCGCAGCGCCGGCGGCGAGGCCGACACCGAGTGCAGCCAGTACACGCACTGCAACGGCCTCAACGACAGGAATGACGACAGGAATGAAAATTGCTGGCATCAGTTCATTCCCTGTAATTTGTTGCGCATAATTGCATCGATTTCATCTAGGCGCTGCTCCGGAGTCGCGCCGCGTTTACATAGATAGTCATTGACCAACGGGTCATCATGAATGCGTACGGCATCAGCAGACAGGTACATCAATCGCATAATGTGCGGTGTACTGGTGAAACCCACACGGGCAGCATAGTCATGCGCATTCTGCATACGTGCCAGAACGGCCTCCCGGCCGGGCTGTACAAGCATGTCAGGCCGGTTAGCAAGGAACTCATCGCATACCATTGAGACGAACTGGCGGGCTTCGCCTTGCTGCAGGGCCTGCCACTGTTCCTCAGTGAGCGTCAGCATGTTGCCTCCCGACCCAAACACGCTGCCCGTTGTGCAGCAGGTGCCACTCGTAAATATGGCTGAAAAATTCCTCCCGCTGCCCGGCATCGAGCGTCTGAGCAAGGTTGGCCAAGACGCGTGGGTCCCAAAAACGCAGCAAGGCGCTACGGCCATCCGGCAGGCGCACCTCCAGCCTCAGTTGCAACAGTTGCGCGAGTCCATCCAAGTCTTGTGGCGAAATCAGCCAAGACAGAGAAGGAGTATCGCGCTCAAGCGCAGTCAGCTCTTCGACAAAAGACTCCGCCACGCTGGCCACATCGACCAGCCAAGGCCCGGCATGCCTGAGCGCAGCGTCCGGGGTGCCTCTGAATAGGGGAAAAAGTCCGGTGCCGGCCAGTAGCCGCTTGTTGCGTTGGGTTTGGTACTGAGCACCATCCACCAAGGCGTATAAGTGTAGCTCGGGCATCGCGTCGCGTCGCTGTTCCCACCGAATTCTGACGTCAAGCATCGTCATTCGCGGATCACCACGGGACTGCCAACGTGGGCAGCCTTGAGCAGGCAATCAAGACAGATGCCCGACGATGTGACGGCCGCGATCTGAGGCGTGGCCTCCAGAGCTGCGATCTTGTCTTCGGCTGCCGGGTCGCCCATTGACGATTCGTCCGACCAGCTCGTGGTTATTTGGCCGGAAATCAGTTTCGCACCGCAAGCGGTCATATCCATGTGACGCGCATAGCCGTTGCCGCTGCCATCCACCAGGTCGCTCGGACCGGACTTGATGGCGAAAGCCCCCTTACACTTGGGACACACTGTCATGTCACCCACGCGCGCGACATACTTGCCGTTGATATCGACGGTGAGATCGGCGCTGATGACTGTGCCGCCGTGACTGGTCTTGTCGCCCAAGACGATGAGGGGTCTGTTCAAATGATGCTCCTGTATGGGATGCCGCCACGCGATAAGTTGCATTTATAGCATACTTTTTAAATATGCCTGATAAGCACGATTCAAAACTCATAGAACTGGCTCGCGAATCGGAGCTCAATGATTCAGCGCGTTAAAGCCGATATCTACTCGAACGCCGCACCGCACGAAAAACTGCTCAAAGTGCGTCAAAATGCGTCAAATCGCACTCCCCCTCTTCGCCCCGACACGCCAGTCCTCATGCGCCTTCGGCCATGGCGCACATTTGAGTCAAAAGAGCCCTAACTAGCGGGCAGGTGTGGAGGGGGGGACAACTGCGCGCGCCGGGCCGAAACGGGGGGGGTCTTGCTTCTGACGCAACATCTTTCGTCGGAACGTGAAAAAGCCGCCTCATGGGCGGCCTGTGGAGTGGCTAGGACTCTCCGGCGCGGCTGGGCTGTCGCGGCCCTGCCCCGCCAGCTATCGCGGCGTAGCGCTCATCCTGGGCGGCCGGCGCGTGCCTTGGCCGCCTGCTCCTTGTCGTAGTCGTCGCGGCAGTCCGCATCGCAGAATAGCAGCGCGGGCGCCAGCGGCTCGTCGCAGTAATGGCAGCAGCCATGTACCACCAGCGCGGGCCGGCGACGCAAGGCAGCCAAGCCCCGCGCCACCTCCACAAAGATGATCTTGTCGGTGTTGTCGATGTGGTCGCTCATGCCGCGCCCTCCCCGCTCGTGGCCAGGTCATACGGGGCGAAGCGCAACACCTCCACGCCGGCCCACTCGTTGATCGCCATGAACTGTGCCTGCAGCGGCACCAGCTCGTTGCGCGCGAAGACGCGCGCGGCCGGATCCACGGCGCCGAAGCCGCCGGCATTGTTCGGCAGGATGCCCATTAGCTGCGGCGGCACGCGGTGCGCGGCCAGTTGGTCGTCGGGGCAAGAGGGTCAGGTCTGCTATTCGGACACGGACTGATGCATTGGGTGCTGAGGAAGCTGGCTCAGTTGAAGACCTAATTAGAACCACAAACGCGCGCCCTTGGCGCGCGGGGCTGCCGCGCAGCGGCAGCAGGTGGAGGATTCGGGGCGGGCTGGGCCGGTAGGCCTAGCCCTTCGAATCTCACACGCAGGGCGCGAAGGCGCCCTGCTCGCTTCCGACAGGCAATAAAAAACCGCCCGAAGGCGGTTTCTTTATTTCCTGGCGGAAGCGGTGTAATGCGAATAACTAGGCTTTATGCAGCTTCTACGTGCCGCACAACACCGGTACCTACCAAACTACCTACACGAAAACATCTGTACAAAAAAGTCTTAACATACTCCTATACATGGATACTGCTCAACAACACTCCATGTTGCCATTTGAAATGGAATCTTGTTGATTTAAGTCAAATCCTTGTCAAAGCTGAACCAAGATCAACATCTCCGTGAGAGACTGACTTTAAGAGATGGAGTCAGCGCTATGCACTTCAACAATAAGTATCACCCCAATGACTATGCCTTCCTCATCACGACCGTCCTCCTGGTGGATGGGCGTTATCGAGGTCGAATTTGGGTTTCTCAGCGAGGTGACGACGGCGTCGTCCGTGCCCCAACAGGGTGTATCGAAACGCCAGGCGCGCTAAAATCAATTCAGGCTATAAGAGTCGAGGCTTCAGCCTATGCTAAGGAGCTGATACAGAGCGGCGTACTTACAAGCATCCTGGGTGCACTGGTAGAGGACACAGCCAAAAACCATTACTTCTGAGCAACCCAACACCGGTGTAAAAATTGATGTCGTCCATCATGATCGATGTGGACTCCCGCACTTCTATCAAAGTCAAAAAGTAAAGCTATCGACTAAAGGCCGAAAGACTCTCACTTGTCGCGCTCCTCCGGCAAGAAAACGCATAACAAACCTGATTTCTCCCTGCTTCTTTTGCTTTGTATAATGCTTTATCGGCGGCCTCGACCAGTTCAATAGGCTCATTTTCTAAATGAATCGGAGAAAATGCCTCCACACCAATACTGACCGTAACAACCCCAAGCGGATTTCCAGTATGTGAAATTTCCATCGATTGAACAGCGCCACGAATACTCTCGGCAACGGCCAATGTGCCGGCGAGATCAGTTCCGGGCAGTAACACGACCATCTCCTCACCGCCATAGCGGGCCGCAAGATCCCCTGGTCGGCGCATACTATAAGCCAGCACCTTGCCAATTTTTCTTAAACACTCATCGCCGGCCACATGACCATAAATATCGTTGTATCTTTTAAAGAAATCAACATCGATCATAATTAATCCAAGCGAGCTTTCCCCACGCTGAGCACGATTAAATTCCCCCATTAACGAATCGTCAAAATGACGCCGATTTGCTAGTCCCGTCAACCCATCCTGATTAGCAAGCCGAGACAAAGTTTCATTAATCAGTTCCAACTCAATTCCAGCCAACATTAACTTTTGCTCAGTCTTTGATCGCAGATTTATTTGCTTCGCCATACGATAACCAAGGTAGGAAATGAGCAATACCAAAATCCCGCCAACCAAAAACTGAAGATAAACATCACTGCGCCAACTCGCCAACACTTCATCTTGCGACAATGCAGCGGAGACGGCCAAAGGATATTCCTCAACCCTTCTATAGCTATTGATGCGTGTAACCCCGTCCAATCTCGATTTTATGGATGCCGTGCCTATCGGCCCTTTTGAAAGATAATCCTTAAATAATGGGAACTGCGATATATCTTGCCCAAGCATTTTTTCATCAAATGGCCTTCTCAATAAAAGTATGCCTTTCCCACTTGCGATAAAAATTGCTCCTCTCTCGCCTATCGAAAATTTATCATAAAATACTTTGAAATATTTCATATCAATTGTAGCAAGGGCAACACCGCCGAAACTTCCATCAGGAAGATTAATGCGACGCGATACAGTAATAATCCAATCGCCAGTCGACTTGCTGCGTACAGGCGGACCGATATACGGGCCACGTTCGGTATTATTTTTATGGTACTTAAAATACTCTCGATCAGCATTATTCAAATTCTTTAACAACACTTTCTGAGAATTGACCAGCCAGCTACCATCTTTGGCATAAACGAACACTCCATGCAACTGGGGTAGCTCCGCCACGCGCCTAACCAGCAGGTCATGAATACGGGTCAGTTCAAGGTCAGAGATTCCATCCTTCTCTATACGCTCTACCAACCCAATCAATGCGGTATCAGTTTCTTTGATCGTGTCATAGGCATGCTGGGCTACCGACTGCGCCAGATTAGCACTTGCCTGGGCGGCCTCGCTTAGCTGCACTTCTCTTGCACGCCATGCCATCCAGAGCTGAGTTGCAAGAAGTGACATACAAACCACGACAACAAATGTGATCGCCAGCGGCAGCAAGGAAAAACGCTTGAAGCCCGAGCCCATCATCCGCGCCGGCAAGCTATTTGAATCGGCCATGGAATAACTCCCATTTACATGTGGAAAAGATTGTGCGCCAAATAGCGCTCCAAATACTCACACATCGTAACAAAGAAGATGTAAAAAAGTTAAAAACAACACTGCCACCTCACAATCTCGAATGGATGTCGAACAGTCCACATTTTTGTAAAAATTGGGTTGCAGGACAATCTGGCCACAAACGAGAGAACATTCCGCGCACAAACTCAAATTGGCGAAAAACTGCGTCAAAATGCGTCAAATCGCATGCCCCCCTCTTCGCCCCGCCGCGCCAGTCCTCATGCGCCTTCGGCCATGGCACACATTTGAGTCAAAAGACCCCTAACTAGCGGGCAGGTGTGGAGGGGGGACAACTGCGCGCGCCGGGCCGAAATGGGCTTTTTTCTTGCATCTAGAGCAACATCAATCATCAGGACGTGAAAAAGCCGCCTCGGGGGCGGCCTGTGGGATGGCTGGGGCGCTATGGCGCGGCTGGGCTATTACTGCCCCGCCCTGCCAGCTATCGTGGCGTGGTGGTCATCCTGCGCGGCCGGCGCGCGCCTTGGCCGCCTGCTCCTTCTCGTAGTCGTCGCGGCAATCGGCATCGCAGAACAACAGCTCTGGCGCCAGCGCCTCGTCGCAGTAGTGACAGCAGCCGTCCGCCACAAGGCCAGGGCGGCGGCGCACGGCGGCCAAGCCGCGCGCCACCTCGGCGAAGATGATCTTGTCCGTGTTGTCGACGTGGTCACTCATGCCGTGCCCTCCGCCTTGGCCAGCTCATACGGGGCGAACTTCACCACTTCCACGCCGGCCCATTCGTTAATCGCCATGAACTGCGACTGCAGCGGCACCAGCTCATTGCGCGCGAAGACGCGCGCGGCCGGTTCAACGGCGCCGAAGCCGCCTGCATTGTTCGGCAGGATGCCCATGAGCTGGGGCGGCACGCGGTGCGCGGCCAGTTGGTCGTCGCGCGTGACGCTCTTGATATTGAAAAACTCATCCTTGGCGGCCACGTCCGACACCGGCAAAATCTGGATACCGTCCTTCTTGCCGTTCGGCGCGTACATGAACAGGTTGCGGAAGTTGCCCGGCCCCTTGCTGTCGCGCATGGCCTGCCGCAGGTTGTCCACGTCCTGCGTGTTCGCCGCGGCGTCCGTCATGTAGAAAACGAAACCGGCATGCGAGCCGTTCTTGTAATACTTGCGACGGAACAAGGTTGCCGCCTCGTTGAGCCAGGCCGATTGCAAGGCACTCAGGTACTGCGGCACGCCGTACAGCTCCTGGTTCACGTCCGGTTCCATCAAGTGAAAGACGCGGCCCTTGTCGAACTGGTGCGCCGTGCCGTGATTGGTGACAAAGAAATACGTGTCCCAATCGACGCCGCGCCGCATGTACTTGGCCAGCGCATGCGCATAGCTCAACGGACGCCCGCTGCGGCTGGGCCTGTCTTCCAGGTAGCAGTTGCCGAAGGTGAGGAAGTCGAGCGCCAGGCGTTTAAATGCATCGCGCGACAAATACTTGCTGGGCACCAGGGTGGACGCCAGCACGTTGGCCTTGAAGTGAATGGCGCTTGAGTGATGCACGCCGGCATTGAATGACTTGGCCAGGCCGGCCAGGTTGATGGGCGGCTCATACCAGTGGCCGTTCTTCCAGCATTCGAAGCAGTCGAGAATGTCGGCGTGCTCGAGCACGGGCGTGGGGTCGCCGAAGGAAAACGCCTCGATGCCGGCGGCGGCCGGCGCCGTGGCCGCTGGTGATGGCGCGCCTTTGGCCTGCTGGCCGCGCGCGCGCAAGTGTCGTGCTTTTCTCAAGAATAAATCTCCATGAATGATTGGTGGTTGTCGGTCGTACCTTCGAAGGGCTCGTGATCGAGGGCGTGCATGCAGGCCCACGCCAGGTCGGCGTGGCCGGTTTCATCGGTGCGCCCCGCCACGTAGGTGACGTTGCGCCCGCTGGGGGTGAGGGTCTTGCGGATCGCCATGAAGGACTGCGCGATGTCCGTCCAGCCGGCGTCAAACTCCAGCCGGGCTTTACTGATGATGTTCTTGGCCTTCAAGACCATGCGGGTTTTGACTTCGGGCGAGTAGTTGATCGCCGTGGCGGCCGGGAAGAACTGGCGCACGATGGGAAACACGCCGATGCCCATGCCCGTGGTATCGATGCCGATGTATTCGACGTTGTAGCGCTGGGTCATCTGGCGGATGGCCTCGGCGTGGTCCTTGAAGTCCTGGCCGCGCCACTGGTGGCGCTCCAGGATGCGGAACTTGCCGCCGGCCGTCATGGGCGGTGCCAGCACGACGCAGCCGGCGCTGTCGCCGTTCAAGGCCGGGTCGTAACCGATCCACACGGGCCGGTTGCCGAACGGGCGCAGGCCCAGCAAGGGCTTGTAGTCATCCCATTCGACCCAGGAATCGACCATGCAGCGCTGCAGCTCGGCCAGCGGGAAGACCGAGGCCGAGTCGTCGATGAAGTTGCACATCAGCAGATTGTCGAACTGGTCCGGGCTGTATTCGAAGTTGCGCAGCTCGTCGATGTCGAACAGGTTGCAGCCGCCGCGCTCTGCATCCAGGATGGTGACGATCTGGCGCCAGATCTTGTCCTCTCCCGTGTAGCCCGACGAGAGGCGGCCATGGCTCACATCGATGTTCACCTGATCCGCCTTGGCGCGGCGCTTGTTGAACAGCTCGCCCGTCCAGAACGGGTAAGCCTGGTGCGTGGTCGAGGATGGCGTGGAAAAATACGTCTTGCGCCATTTCTTGTGAATGGCCATGCCCGAGGCCACCTTGTTCAACTCCTGGAAATTCTGCGTCCAGAAGAATTCATCGAAGTAGAAATTGCCGTGGTAGCCCTGCGCCGTGCGCGCGTTGGTGCCCAGGAAATACAGGTGCGCACCGTTCGGCAGCACGATGGGGTCACCCGTCAATTCGATGCCGGCCGCCTCGCGCGCGAATTGCACGATGTATTGCTTGAAGACGTGGGCTTGCGACTTCGACGCGGACAGGAAAATCTGGTTGCGGCCCGTCGCCATGGCGTCGGCCAGCGCCTCACGGGCAAAGTACCAGGTGGCGCCGATCTGGCGCGACTTAAGGATGGCGCGCGTGCGCTGGTCGCCGTTGCGGAACCACACTTTTTGATAGTCGAACAGCGAATCCTGGAAGGCGTCGAGCAGCTGGATTCTCTGTTCTTCGCTGAAATCGTTGCGCGTCGGCTTCTTCTTCGGCCCGGCATTGCGGTTCGCCAGCTTGGGGTTGAGATCGACCTCGTTGCCGCCCGGTTGCTCATAGCGGCGCACGCGCGCCGCCTGCACGACAGCGCGCATCAGCAGATCAATTTCCTTGTAGTCGCTGCCGCTCTTGACCTCCTTTTCGATCAGTTTCACCAGGCGCAGCTCGGCCGCTGCCTCGACGTGCTCGATGGCCTGCGCCTTATCCCATTCGTCGCGCTCTTTCCAGCTATTGATGGTGCTGCGCTTGATCCCCAGGTGGCGGGCGATGGACGAAATGCGCCAGCCCTTCCAGTACAGGGCGCGCGCGGCGCGTCGTGGCTCGGATTCGGGCACGGCCAGTTCGCCGATGATTTCATCGACGGTTTGTTCGCTTGTTTTCTCGATTGTCAGCATGCCGCCAGCGTAGGCCGCGCGCGCGCGGAACGGGGGAAGGCAAAAGTCGCTATGGCCCATAGCAACCCGCACCGCATTGAATCGCGGCGCCAAGACGTTGACCATGGCGTTATCCGATCAACCGAGAACGCCCACCATGTCCAAATCGAAATTTTTCCGCGTCGCCACCGAAGGCGCCACCACGGACGGCCGCAACATCGACCGCGCCACCATCGAGCAGATCGCCGCCACCTACAACCCGAAAACCTACGGCGCGCGCATCTGGCTGGAACACATTCGCGGCATCCTGCCCGACAGCCAGTTCAAGGCTTACGGCGACGTGATCGCCGTCAAGGCCGAGGAAGTCGACACCGACAACGGCAAGAAACTGGCCCTGTTCGCACAGATCGAACCCACGCCGGAACTGGTGGCCATCAACAAGGCGAAACAAAAGCTGTACACCAGCCTGGAAATCCAGCCCGATTTTGCCGACTCTGCACAACCCTACCTGGTCGGCCTGGGCGTCACCGACAGCCCGGCCAGCCTGGGCACCGAAGCGCTGCAATTCTCCGCCAGCCGCAAGCTGCAAAGCACCAATCTGTTTACGTCCGCCGTCGAGGTGACGCTGGAATTTGACGAGCCACAGGGCATCAAGCTGGCCGATGCCGTGAAAAACCTGCTGTCGCGCTTTTCGAATAAATCCGGCAGCGACGCCGCGCAGTTCGCCGACATCAGCGAAGCGGTACAGGCGCTGGCCGGCCACGTCGTCACCGCCAACGACAACTACGCGGACGCCGTGACCCGCCTGGAAAAAACCGAAACAGCCTTGAAGGCCACGCAGGAAGAGCTGGCCAGCTTCAAGACGCAGATGGACGAGGCGCCCGGCAACGGCCCGCGCCGCCCGGCCGCCACCGGCAACGACGGCGCCGTGCAAACCGAGTTTTAAACGCCCGCGCCATCCACCTACCCCCCATTCAACAACGGAGCACCGAACCATGAAAAAGCAAACGCGCCAGGTCTTTGGCCAGTATGAAACCCGCCTGGGCCAACTGAACGACACGGACAACGTGGCCAAGACCTTCAGCGTCACGCCCAGCGTGCAGCAAAAGCTGGAAAACAAGATGCAGGAATCGAGCGAGTTCCTGTCGAAAGTCAACATCATCGGCGTGGGCGAGCAGGAAGGCGAAAAACTGGGCCTGGGCGTGTCCGGCCCGATTGCCGGCCGCACCAACACCAAGGACAAAGAACGCAAGACGCGCGACCTGTCCACCCTGGACAGCACCAAGTACCGCTGCGAGCAAACCAACTTCGACACGCATTTGAACTATGCCAAGCTGGACGCCTGGGCCAAGTTCCCCGATTTTCAATCGCGCGTGGCCAATGCCATCTTGACGCGCCAGGCACTGGACCGGATCGTCATCGGCTTCAATGGCATGAAAGCCATGGCCGACACCGATCTGGACGCCAACCCGCTGCTGCAGGACGTGAATAAAGGCTGGCTGCAGCACCTGCGCGAGCTGGCGCCCGAGCGCGTGCTGGGCCTGGTGGCCAACGGCATGCCGGGCAAGGTCATCATCGGCGACGTGGACGGCGCCGACTATGCCAACCTCGACGCGGCCGTCACGGATGCTGTCAACCTGCTGGACCCGTGGTATCAGGAAGACACCAACCTGGTGGCCATCGTCGGACGCAAGCTGTTGAACGACAAGTATTTTCCATTGGTCAACACCAAGCAGGCGCCCACGGAAACCCTGGCGGCCGACATCATCATCAGCCAGAAGCGCATCGGCGGCTTGCCGGCCGCGCGCGTGCCCTACTTCCCGGACAATGCCATCCTGATTACCCGCTTCGACAATCTGTCGATCTACTTCCAGGAAGGTGCGCGCCGCCGCCGCGTCGAGGATGTGCCCAAGCGCGACCGCATCGAAAACTACGAATCGTCGAATGACGCCTACGTGATCGAAGACCTGGGCCTGGCCGCGCTGGTGGAAAACATCGAGCTGAAAGACAAATAATGGCCAACCAGTCCCCCGCCCTGCGCCACCGCGCGCGCATGCTGGCCGAGCGCACGGCCGGCGCCGCCGCGCCGCAGGGCGTGACCACCGGCACGGCCTACGACCTGATGCTCTACAAGCTGTCCGACGACCGGCGCCGCCTGAAAGGCATTCAGTCGGTCGAGCGCAAGATTGAGGTCAAGGCCATCTTGCTGCCTGAGTATGCGCAATGGATCGACGGCGTGCTGGCCGGCGGCAAGGGCGCCCAGGATGACGTCTTCGCCACCTTGCTGGTGTGGCACATCGACACGGGCGAGTATGCGCGCGCCCTGGTCATGGCCGAATACGCTTTGGCGCACAAGTTCACCCTGCCCGATGGCTACAGCCGCGACATCGCCACCCTGATGCTGGACGAGTTCGCCGAAGGCTACTTGCACGGCAAGCTGGCCGCCGATCCGCAGCATGCCGCGCAGGTGCTGGGCCAGGTGGAACAGCTGACGGCCGCCAGCGACGCGCCCGACCAGGCGCGCGCCAAGCTGCACAAGGCCATCGGCCTGGCCATGATCGCCGTGCTGGACAAGGCCGACGACACGGACATCGCCCCGGCGCTGGTGGCGCAGGCGGAAACGGCCATGGCCCAGTTGACGCGTGCCCGCGCTCTATCCGAGTCATGCGGCGTCAAGAAAGATATGGAACGGCTTGAGCGGCGCATCAAGCGCGCGGCCGGTTCCACGTAAAGAGCATCCCCCGCAGCACGGCGGCACGGGGGGATTCTGTCCAACGCATTGGCAACGATGCTGACCTGATGAACCCCGTCCACCGCCCCATTTTGAAAGCGCCCCGTATGTCCTTCATGGCCCTGCCCCCGTCAATCCCGCCCAGCACCCCGGCGCCGCCAGCGCCTGCCCCTGGCGTCATCGAGAACGACGGCTGGTTTCCCGACATCCTGCTCACCGATATGCGCGACGCCATGCGCCTGGATGGCACCGTCACCGACGCCCGCCTGGTGCAAGCCGTGGTCGATGCCATCCTGCAGGTCAACCGCGAGCTAGCCGACTGGCAGGGCAAGCACGCCGCCGCAGGTATCACCGCCCTGGTGGACGTGTCGGCCACGCGCATCAACCGCGAATCCCGCCTGCTGGCGCAGTACCGGCGCGCCGTCTACAGCACGGCGAAGGCCGACCTGATCGAGCGTTACCGCGACTACGACAGCACGGCCACGTCCGTCAGCGACAAGAAAAGCATGGAATGGCTCGACGACGCCCCAGGCGCGCAGCGGCGCAACGCGCAATGGGCCATCGCCGATATCGTCGGCCGCACGCACCTCACCGTGGAACTGATCTGATGCAGGTGCGCACGCAGCAGCACGACACAGTAGACGCCCTGGTGTGGCGCTACCTGGGCGACGGCGCGGGATACGTCGAGCACACCCTGGAAATGAATCCCGCGCTGGCGCGCCACGGCGCCGTGCTGCCGGCCGGCCTGGTCGTCACCCTGCCCGAGCCGGCGCCCAGCACAGGCCAGGTGGCCGCAGCTGATCTTGTGCAGCTATGGGACTGATCCTGGCATTCACCCTTTTAGTCATCATGAAAAATCTATCACCCCTCTCACCGGAGAATCAAGCAATGTCCGCAGAATCGTTTGGTGGTTTCGCCACCTTGGTCAAACTGTACGGCTTCAAGGCGGCGCTGGGCATGGTCGGCGCGGCCATGCTGTACATCGTGCTGCCGCCGCTAAATGCCGACGGCACCTTCAACAAGGGCGAATTCGTCGCCCGCCTGGCCTGCGCAGGCGTGTTCTCGTGCCTGCTGGGCGGCACCGTGTATCAGCTGCTGTGCGCCCAGCTCCCGGCCATCGGCGCCATGGTCAACGCTTCCGCCATCGACCTGATCGTGGGCGCCCCCGGCTGGTGGGTATCGCGCGCCGTGGCCCTGTGGTTCCAGCGCCGCAGCGACAAGGACATCGCCGAGCTGGTCAAAGACGCGAAGGAGCATTGATGGCCACCACCGAAAATCCGCTGATCGCGCGCACCATCGACGCCATTCTGCGCGCCGAAGGCGGCTACGTGAACGACCCGCAAGACAAGGGCGGCGAAACCAATTACGGCATCACGGTGGCCGTGGCGCGCGCCAACGGCTACACGGGGCCAATGCGAGATTTGCCCGTTACGATGGCGCGCGCTATCTACACGGCGCGCTACATCACGAAACCCAAGTTCGACCAGGTGCTGGCCCTGCATGCCGGCATCGGCGCCGAAGTGATCGACACGGGCGTGAACATGGGGCCGCACCGCGCGGCCGAGTTCCTGCAGCGCTGGCTGAACGGTTTCAACGACACGGGCGCCCGCTATCCCATCCTGGTTGTCGATGGCAACCTGGGCACGCAGTCGCTGGACGCGCTGGCCGCCTTCCTGAAATGGCGCGGCCAGGATGGCGCCGCCGTGCTGCTGCGCGCCCTGAACGGCCTGCAGGCGGCGCGCTACCTGGACATCACCGAAGCCAACAAGAGCCAGCGCCGCTTTCTGTTCGGCTGGATCAAGGAACGGGTGGCCATGTGAGCACGACCACCTGGCGCCCGCTGGCCGCCTGCCTGCTATGCGGCGCCATCGCGGGCTGGACGGCGCAGGGATGGCGCAAGGACGCCAACATCGCCGAATTACAGCGCGCGGCCGCCACCAACAAAAGCACCGCCGCCAGCGCGCTGGCCCAGGCCACCGCCCGCGTGCTCACGCTGGAGCGTACCGCCGGCGGCGCCCTGGCGCAGCGCGCCGACCACCTCACCCAGGAGCAAATCCATGCGAAAACCGAGCGTGACCGTTTTAATCTTGATGTGCGCAGCGGCGCTGTGCGTCTGTCAATCCCCGTCGCCAGTGGCCAGTGCGCCGCCACTGCAGATACCACCGCTGCCGCAGACCATCGGCATGAAGCGCGCGCCGAACTTGACCCAGCGACTGCGGCAGCTCTTGATGCCATTGCCGGCGACGGCGACGACGCCACCCGCCAGCTGAACGCCTGCATCGACGCCTACAACCTAGTACGAGACACCTACCATGTACAAACCGAATAGCCTGCGCCAGCACCTGGCCGCCGCCATCCCCGACCTGCAGCGCGACCCCGACCGCCTGCTGGTCTTCGCCGACGAGGGCAACGTGGTGGCGTCGGCCACCGCCTCCCTCTCCTTCGAATACCGTTTCAAGCTCAACCTGATCGTCACCGACTACGCGGGCGACGCCGACGCCATCATGGTGGCCCTGATCGCCTGGCTCAAAGTCCACCAGCTCGACCTGATGGCCAACGAGGAAACCCGCAAGCACGGCATCGCCTTCGAAGTGGATTTTAACAACCATGAAACGGTCGACATTTCCATCAAGCTGGACCTGACCGAGCGCGTGGCCGTCAAGGCTGGCGAGGCGGGCCGCCTGGACATCAAGCACCTGGCCGAGATACAGCACATGCCGGCCTACGCAGACGAGTTCTGGAAGCTATACGCCGGCGAGACCCTGCTGGCCGAATGGCGCACGCCCGAGGCAACGCCATGAGCGACGATCTGCACGCGCTGGAAGCCTGGGCCGGCGCGCTGCTGGCGAAGCTGCAGCCGGCCCAGCGCCGCGCCATCAATCACAAGGTGGCCATCGACCTGCGCCGCAGCCAGGCGCAGCGCATCAAGGCGCAGCAGGGGCCGGATGGCACGGCGTATCCTGCGCGCAAGCGGCGCAAGGAATTCAAGGGGAAGAATGGGCGGGTCAAGCGGCAAAAGGCGGCCATGTTCGCCAAGATTCGCACCGCCAAACATCTGAAAGTGAAGGCGACCGGCGATCAGATCGAGGTCGGGTTCTTTGGCTGGGTGGCACGCGTGGCGCATGTGCATCAGTTTGGCCAGCAAGACCGCGTGTCAAAAAAAGGGCCCGCCTACAAGTATCCGGAGCGCCCTCTGCTGGGGTTAAGTGACCCGGATCGGACGTTGATACGCGAATCTCTGCTGCGTCATATGGAAAAAAACTAAGATACTTCAATGCAAACATCAACTGACATTAGTTGTTAAATTATTCACCAATCCTGCGCCATGAGATATCTAATGCATCCGTCCTTACGCCGTCCGTAACTATTCGTTAGATTCCATGGAACAATATTAGCTAGAATTCGAATATGTCTTTGTATAGCAGCATCTGGAGTTTCGAACCTAGATCGCAACGAGAAGGGAAAGATATGAAAACCCTATACACTTTTCAAACTAACAAGGGAATGGTTCGGATAGACCAGAACCCGAAAAATCGACTATTTCATGCAGTCTTTAACGATGAAAGCCTTGGCAGTTACCACTCCCCCGATCAGGCTGCAGAGGAATTATCTGCCGGTTGCACCTTCATTTCCGCATCTGGGATCGATACAGCGACTCTTGGAATACCCTGCGAACTTAGCGATTGGAATCGGGGGCCATATCCCGACGCGACTTAGGCAACCTAAAATAGAAGGCCATAGCGGCAAGCCCAGCGTACTTGTAGTAGAGGGCTTCAGCTCAAGCACCAAGGCAGCAGTCGCGGTGCTGGTCATGCCAACCACGCCATAGTCATTAGCTCGCGGGAGCTGTAGAGCATCTAGCCAGGACGTGAGAGTTAATACAGTGGACAATCGATTTACTAGCTCTTAGCTTGTGAGATTACTTTAATGTCAATTCATCAAAAAAAATACAAGACAAGAATTGTAAAGCTTCAAGTGGATACTGAGGTCATTCGGTACTGCGACGTAGCAAACGCACGATTACAGATTCTTTTGATCATGCGTAAACACGGTCTCACACCGGCTGATTTCAACCACGAGGAGAAACGGTTATACATACCTCGTAAGGCATTGAAAATTAAATAGATGGGTACAAAAACTAGGAAGACTTGGACGGACCGCGGAAGTCCATCCAAGTCGCTCAAAGGTATAGAAGAATCAATATCTTTATAGTGGAGGAAGTACTCTAACACTCAGGAGTGCCAATCTAAAACCGAGATATAGATTGACTTATCACACCAAAAAAAATATGGCACCGATACCTTTTTCGGTAGATTTTTATAAATTTGGTTGCATATACATTACTTTTTCATCTGAGAAATAATAATGACTACTTCGACTATCTAAATGATATTGACCACCACCGATATGCTCAATTTTCCCGGAAACTGTTTCATTGTTCATGAAGGTGACGTTCCACGTTGTCGATGGTTCCAGGTTGAGATTTACTTTTCCATGTTGAACTGCAAGTGCAACAATTTTGCTCATTTTCAGTCTCCATTTTATATAAATTTCTCCGCGAGAACTAAAAACCGATCTTTTGGCTGCACCCACTCCGTACTTCTCCCTTTATCTTTTAGGAGAGGGAGACATGTGCTTATAGGGGGCGCTCTTTTAAGTACCCATTCGGCGAATTTCAATAATAATACCAATTATGCAATTTGTGTAGTATGGAACTCTTTTTTTCGTCATCGTATGACATTGCCCCTCCCTTACGTCAAGCGTCTTGTTGGAAAGAACATTCGGTCGCCATTGCGCTGAAGCGGGTTACCCGTCTCGTTGTCCAATACTTATAAAACACGAGGTAATGCATCATGTACTGCCATAGTCGCTAAACGGCATATCAACCCGCCCCCGCGTGCATCCGCACGCGGACTTCGGCAACATGCATTGCATGAACGCCGACCTGTCAGACCTCCTTCGCTTGCTGCAAAACCTGATCCGCCTGGGCACCATTGCCGAGGTCAAAGGGGCCAAGGCGCGCGTGCGGCTCGGGCCGACACTCACCACCGAATGGCTGAAATGGGCCGTACGGCGCGCCGGCAGCACGCGCACCTGGTCGGCGCCCACCGTGGGCGAACAGGTCATCGTCTTTTCCCCCGGCGGCGACCTGACACGCGGCATCATCGTGCCGGCGCTGTACTCGCAGGCGTTTGACGCGCCCGACACCAGCGACAGCATCCACACCACGCACTACCCGGACGGCGCCGTGGTGCAGTACGACCACGCGGCCCACGCCCTGACGGCCACGCTCCCCGGCGGCACGGCCACCATCACGGCCGACAAGGTGACATCGAACGCGCCCAGCACCATCTGCACGGGCGACCTGATCGTCATGCAGAACCTGATCGTCATGCAATCCACCACCGTGGAAGGCGTCACCACCCTGAATGGCGGCGTGAACGCCAAGGCCTGCGCCGCTGGCGGCGTGGCCATGGCCGTGCAAGGCACGGTCAAAGCTACCGACGACGTGCTGGCCGGCGCCATCAGCCTGGCCAAGCATACGCACGGCGGCGTCAGGGCCGGCGGCGACCAGTCGGGCGGGCCGCAATCATGATGGGCATGCACGCCGCCACCGGGCGCAGCCTGACGGGCCTTGATCACCTGCGCCAGTCGGTCGCCGACATCATCACCACGCCCATGGGTTCGCGCATCCGGCGCCGCCGCTATGGTTCCGAAGTGCCCGAACTGATCGACCAACCCCTGAACAGCGCCACGCAGTTGCGCATCTACGCGGCTACCGCCTTTGCCCTGCGCCGCTGGGAACCGCGTTTGCAGCTCGCCAGCGTGCAGCTCACGCGCGACACGGACGGCGCCATCGCCCTGCTGCTCGATGGCACGGCCGATGGCCAGGGCATCACTCTGTCCGTGCCCGTCAAGCAAGGCGGTGCCGTATGAGCACGCCCATCGACCTGACCCAATTGCCCGCGCCCAGCGTGGTCGAGGTGCTGGACTTCGAAGCCATCCTGGCGACGCGCAAAGCCCACCTGGTGAGCCTGCTGCCGGAAGCCGAGCGCGCGGCCGTCACGGCCCTGCTGGAGCTGGAATCGGAACCGGCCACCAAGCTGCTGGAAGAGAACTGCTACCAAGAAATCATCCTGCGCAACCGCGTCAACGAGGCGGGCAAGGCTGTCATGCTGGCGTTTGCCCTCGATGGCGACCTGGACCAATTGGGCGCCAACGTCAACGTGGCGCGCCTGGTCATCACGCCGGCCGATCCCAACGCCTTGCCTCCCGTGCTTGCTGTCATGGAAGACAATGACGCCTACCGCCTGCGCATCCAGGAAGCGCCGGACGGCCTGTCCGTGGCTGGCCCGAAAGCCTCCTACGAATTCCACGCCCGCAGCAGCGACGGCCGCGTCAAGGACGCGAGCGCCACCAGCCCCGCGCCGGCGCACGTCATCGTCACGGTGCTGGCCAACAACGACACAGGCATCGCCGACGCCGCACTGCTAGCCACCGTGGCGCGCGCGCTCAACGCCGAGGAAGTGCGCCCCCTGGGCGACCGCTTGAGCGTGCAAGCCGCCCAGGTCATCGACTACCAGATCGAGGCCACCTTGTTTATCGGCGTCGGCCCGGAAGTGCCGATCCTGCTGGACGCCGCGCGCGCCAACGCCGCGCGCGTGTCGCAGCCGCGCCGCCCGCTGGGCCACAGCATTTATCGATCCGCCTGCAGCGCCGCCGTCCACGTCGAGGGCGTGCGCAAGGTCGTCTTGACCAGTCCGGCGGCGGACATCGAACTGAACGCCACCCAGGCCGCACGCTGCACCGCCATCAAGTTGAATGTGGTGGTGCTCGATGAATAAGCACGTGGCCAC
>NZ_JAPWIC010000011.1:0-205889 GCF_030587315.1 Janthinobacterium sp. SUN211
GCCGATGATAGTGCTGCAACCAGTGTGAAAGTAGGTTATCGTCAGGCTTGTTATGCGAAAAAACCCCTTCCGGTGATCCGGTTGGGGTTTTTTTACGTCTGGCGGTTTGGTTTTGTCAGCAGACAGGCGTAAAAAAGGCACCGCTACGCGGTGCCTTGTTCATTTGTCATAACCATTAAAAATGGTAAGCGACTTTGACATTCATGTAATTGACGCCGCTATTCGGTTTCTTGTAGCCGCCGTTCGAGAAATGCTGGATCTTCGCAGCGACTTCCCATTTGTTATTGAAGATATAGCCAACGCCGATATGGTCGCCGAACTGGAAGTGCGTCGACAGGCGGTTATCGTCGTTATCGTACAGCTTGGACAGCATGTGTACGCCAATGCCGCCTTCCGCATAGAAGCCCAGCTTGTTCGTGTTTTCAAAGCGGAACACGGGGGTAAAGCCCAGGTCCCACAGCTTTTGATGCTGGCCGGGGACATTGCGATAGCTCTTGCCATCCCAGCCGCCGATGCTGGCATCCCAGTAACCGCTCAGTTGTGTGCCATTCGATACGAACCAGGCCTTATCCCAGTTCGAGGTCACGCCGGCGCGTACCATTTGTACCTTCACGCCCTTGGCATATTCGCCGTAGACGGAGTCGATCAGTTTGTCGTCAGCGGCAAAGCCGGCGTTGGCTGCCATCAGCGCGGTAATGGCAGCGATGGATTTGAGGATATTCTTCTTGAAGGACATAGAGGCTTTCATCGTAAAATTGGCCGTAAGGCTCGTCTTGTTTGCGCAGACATCCAGTTTTGCACAGTGTTCCCGCCACCCGTTTGATTTCAGAGGTTCAATTGACATTCTCTACAAAAATCGCATTTCTCGGTATCGGTCTGATGGGGGATCCGATGGTCCGGTGCCTGCTGCGCGCTGGATATTCTGTCACAATTTGGAATCGCACGCACAGCAAGGCCCAAGTCCTGCGTGAGGCAGGGGCGCAGCCCGCCGTTTCCGTGGCCGGGGCGGTCAATGGCGCGGATGTGGTCATTTCGATGCTGGAAGCCGGTCCCATCGTGGCGCAGGTGCTGCAAGAGGCGCTGCCTGCCTTGCGTGCAGGGGCGCTCTGGGTCGATATGAGTTCCACCAAGCAAGCAGAAGCCCAGCAATTCCATGCCACCTTGCAGGCGGCAGGCCATGCCTTCATCGATGCGCCCGTGTCGGGTGGCGTCGGCGGGGCACAGGCGGGCACCCTGGCCATCATGGCCGGTGCCAGCACCAGCGATTACGCGCGGGTTGCAGTGATTCTGTCGGCCATGGGGCGCCCGACCCTGGTGGGGCCGGCCGGCAGCGGCCAGGTCGCCAAGCTATGCAATCAGCTGATCGTCGGCGCCACCCTGAATATCGTGGCGGAAGCGTTATTGCTGGCGCAGGCGGCCGGCGCCGATGCGAGCGCCGTACGGGCAGCGATACGTGGCGGTTTTGCCGAGAGCAAGATTCTGGAGGTGCATGGCCAGCGCATGCTGGAGCGCAATTTTGTTGCCGGTGGACAGGTGAAAAGCCAGATCAAGGACATGCACAACATCCTCGCGGCAGCGGAAGCGGCCCAGGTCACCTTGCCGGTGACGCAATTGGTGACGCAGCGCTATGAAACCCTTGCCGCCAGCCACCCGACGGCAGACCACGCGGCTGCCTTGCTGGCCCTGGAAGCGCTGAATCCGGGCCAGCGCCTGGGCACCGGTCCGGATAAGCTGAGCTGATTTACGTGACGGGCAGGCTCGCTTCGGCCAGCTTGACCCAGAAACTGGCGCCGATGGGCAGCAGATTGTCATTGAAGTCGTAGCTGCCATTGTGCAAGACGCACGGACCCAGGCCGTGGCCGCCATCGCGGTGCTCGCCATCGCCGTTGCCAATGAAGATATAGCAGCCAGCTTTTTCCTGCAGGAAAAAAGCGAAGTCTTCCGCGCCCATGGTCGGTTCAACATTCGCGTTGACCTTGTCGGCGCCCACCACGCTTTTCATCACTTCGACGGCAAAGGCCGTTTCCTTCGCGTGGTTGACCAGCGGCGGATAGTTGCGCTTGAAGTGGAAATCGACTTCCGCGCCAAAGGCGGCGGCCGTGTGCACGGCGATGTCGCGCATGCGCTCCTCGATCAGGTCCAGCACGGGTGTGGTGAAGGTGCGCACGGTGCCGACCAGGCTGGCGTCATCGGGAATCACATTGGTGGCGCTGCCCGCATGGATTTGCGTGATCGACAGCACGGCCGTGTCGAGCGGACTCTTGTTGCGGGTGATGACGGTTTGCCAGCTTTGCGCGATTTGCACGGCTACCATGACGGGGTCGATGCCCTTGTGCGGCTGGGCCGCGTGCGCGCCCTTGCCTTTGACGGTGACGTGGAATTCATTGCTGGACGCCATCATTGGCCCTTCCACCACGCTCAGGGTACCCGTTTCCGCGCCTGGCCAGTTGTGCATGCCGTAGATGGCATCCATGGGAAAGCGGGTAAACAAGCCGTCTTCGATCATTTCGCGCGCACCGGCGCCGCCTTCTTCCGCCGGCTGGAAGACGAGGTAGACCGTGCCATCGAAGTTGCGGTGTTGCGCCAGGTAATGGGCGGCGCCGAGCAGCATGGCCGTGTGGCCGTCGTGGCCGCAGGCGTGCATCTTGCCCGGATGGCGTGAAGCATGCTCGAAGGTATTCATTTCCTGCATCGGCAAGGCATCCATATCGGCACGCAAGCCGATGGCGCGCTTGGACGTGCCATGCTGGATGATGCCGACCACGCCAGTGCGGCCTAAGCCGCGTACCACGGGAATGCCCCATTCCGTCAGTTTGGCGGCGACCACGTCCGAGGTGCGCTGTTCTTCGTAGCACAGCTCGGGATGCGCGTGCAGGTCGCGGCGGATACCTTGCAACTCGGATTGAAACGCCAAGATCGGATCAACTAGTTTCATGGGACTCTCCTGTGGATGCTGGCGCGCAGCAATGTATGGCGCGCCGGACCACGCTTGTTTGATCAAAAACAGACGCGGCTAATAGTGCATTGTAGCCCTTGTTTGCCGGGTAAATCCAGCGCACGGACGTGCTTGCCACGGCGCCAACAGCAAGCGCGCGGAATGGTTTACAGTATCGCCTTCCCCCAACGTTTTTGGATTGCCCCATGACCACCACCCAAGTGCGCGCCGCCTGCCCGCTCGACTGCCCCGATACCTGCGCCTTGCTGGTCACCGTGACCGACGGGGTGGCAACAGCCGTCAAGGGCGATCCCGACCATCCGACTACGGCGGGCGTGCTGTGCACCAAGGTATCGCGCTTCACGGAGCGCACCTACCATGCGGATCGGCTGCTGCATCCGCTGCGCCGCGTGGGCAAGAAGGGGGAAGGAAAGTTCGAGCGCATCAGCTGGGAAGAAGCGCTGCAGACCATCGCGGCCCGTTTGAAACCGATCGCCGCGCGCGATCCTCAGGCGATCTTGCCGTACAGCTACTGCGGCACCATGGGCCTGGTGCAGGGCGAGTCGATGTCGTCGCGTTTCTTCAACCAACTCGGTGCTTCCTTGCTGGACCGCACCATCTGCGCCTCGGCGGGCGCCACGGGCTACCGCTACACGGTGGGCGCCAGCATAGGCACGGATCTGGAACAGTTCCAGAACGCCAAGTTGATCATCATCTGGGGCGGCAACCCGATCGCCTCGAATTTGCACTTCTGGATGCGCGCGCAGGAAGCCAGGCGCAATGGCGCCACCTTGATCGCCATCGACCCCTACCGTTCGCTGACGGCGGAAAAGTGCCATCAGCACGTCGCGTTGCTGCCGGGGACCGATGCGGCCCTGGCGCTGGGTTTGATGCATGTCTTGATTGTGGAAGATTTGCTCGATCATGATTACATCGAGCGCTACACTGTTGGCTACGATGCCTTGAAACAGCGGGCCCTGGAATGGCCGCCCGAGCGGGTGGCCGAAGTGTGCGGCATCACGGCCACGGAAGTGGTTGACTTGGCGCGCCTGTACGGCCAGGCGTGCCGCTCCGGCGAGGGCGCCGCCATCCGGGCCAATTATGGCGTGCAGCGCGTGCATGGCGGCGGCATGGCCGTGCGCAATATCGCCTGCCTGCCCGCCCTGACGGGCGCCTGGCGCCATCCGGCCGGCGGCATGCAGCTGTCGAGCTCGGGTTCCTTCCCCATCAACCGCAAGGCCCTGCAGCGCCCCGATTTGCTCAAAGGCACGCCGCGCACCATCAATATGAGCACCATCGGCGACGATCTGCTGAAAACGGCGTCGCCCGAGTTTGGCCCGCAAGTCGAGGCCGTGATCGTCTACAACTCGAATCCCCTGGCCGTGGCGCCCGATTCCTCGAAAGTGGCGCAGGGTTTTGCCCGTGAAGACTTGTTTACGGTCGTGCTCGAACATTTCCAGACCGATACCGTCGACTACGCCGACATCGTGTTGCCCGCCACCACGCAGTTGGAACACGTCGATACGCATGCCACCTATGGCCACCTGTACATGATGGCGAACAATGCGGCCGTGGCGCCGTTGGGCGAAGCGAAGGCGAATACGGAAATCTTCCGCCTGCTGGCCCAATACATGGGCTTTGATGACCCGTGCTTCCAGGAAAGCGACGATGCGCTGGCGGCCAAGGCGTTCGATGCGACGGATGCGCGCGCCGTGCATTTCGACTGGGAATCGCTGAAACGCACGGGCTGGCAAAAGCTGGCCATGCCGGAAGCGCCATTTGCCGAGGGGCGTTTCCCCACGGCATCGGGCAAGTGCGAATTGTATTCGGAAGCCATGGCGCTGGCGGGCCTCGATCCCTTGCCCGCGTATATCGCGCCGCACGAATCGCTGGCCAGCAATCCCGCGCTGGCGGCCCGCTATCCGCTGGCCATGATTTCCCCGCCGGCGCGCAATTTCCTCAATTCTACCTTTGTGAACGTGAAAAGCCTGCGCGCGGCCGAAGGCGAGCCGCACCTCGATATCCATCCCGACGATGGCGCCGCGCGCGGCATCGTGGCCGGCGACATGGTGCGCATATTTAATGACCGCGGCAGCTTTGTGGCCAAGGCCAGGGTGACGGACAAGGCGCGACGGGGCCTGGTCGTGGGCTTGTCCGTGTGGTGGAAGAAACTCGCCAGCGACGGCAAGAACGCCAACGAAGTGACCAGCCAGCGCCTGACGGACATGGGCCGCGCGCCGACCTTCTACGATACGCTGGTCGAAGTGGAAAAGGCTGCCTGACCATGGCGCGCTGGCCGGCCCGCTTGCTCGTCGGCACGGTATGCCTGCTGCTGGGCGGCTGCACGCAGTTGCGCTACTACACGCAAGCGGCGCAGGGGCAATATGCCCTGTGGTCCGGCGCGCGCCCTATCGGCGACTGGCTCGATGATCCGGCTACCGAGCCGCGCCTGAAAGTGCGTCTGGCCAAGGCGCAGCAAATCCGCCGCTTTGCCGTCAGCGAGCTGGACTTGCCCGACAATGGCAGCTACAAGAACTATGCGGCGCTGCGGCGCCCGTTTGTGCTGTGGAACGTGGTGGCCACGCCGGAATTGTCGCTGCAGCCGCTGCAATGGTGTTTTCCCATCGCCGGCTGCGTCAGCTATCGCGGCTATTACAGCAAGGAGGAGGCGCTCGCGTATGCCGACGAGTTGCGAGCCCAGCATTACGACGTCCAGGTGGGTGGCGTGCCCGCGTATTCCACCCTGGGCTGGTTCGACGATCCCCTGCTGTCGACCTTTATTCACTACAACGATGCGGAACTGGCGCGCCTGATCTTCCATGAGCTGGCGCACCAGGTGGTGTACGTGCCTGGCGACTCGGCCTTCAACGAGTCGTTTGCCAGTGCCGTGGAAGAGGCGGGCGTGCAGCGTTGGCTGGCGCGCGAGGGCAACGACAGCATGCGCGCGGCGTATGCCCAGTATGCGGCGCGGCGGCAGGATTTCCTGGCCTTGCTATTGAAATACCGGGGCGAACTGGAGTCCGTGTATGCGAGCGACGCCAGCGATGCGGACAAGCGCGCGCGCAAGGCGCAGGTATTTGCGGCATTGCAAGAAGCGTATCAGGTCCTGAAGAAAAACTGGGGTGGTTTTGCCGGTTACGACCGCTGGTTCGAGCAGCCATTGAGCAATGCGCACCTGGCTTCCGTGTCTACCTACAATGAATTTTTGCCGGCCTTCAAAAAATTGCTGGAAGAAAAAAAGAACTTTCGTGCTTTTTATGCTGCAGTGCACACAATGGCCCAGATCAAGAAGCCTGAGCGCAGGCAGGCGCTGGAACAATTGTCCAGCCCGTGACCCGTAAAGATTGTCTCGGACGTCAAGGCGAACGATCCTGCAACAGCGTATTTATCATGTTGCAGTGCAGCACAAAATACCCCTAGAGTTGCCGCTCGAATACTGTTGAAAGCGCTTGCATGGAAGCCCGGCGCCCGATAGCATCGCATTAGTAGCATAGAGCAATTGCTCGTCAGAATGCTCAAACTGACTGCAGGACGACAGAATCCGCAGCAATGATCCGCGCCGGCAGGGTGCGCCGGCTCCCCCACGATTATTCGAGACAAGAGGCACAGGATGGAAAAAATTTGGCTGAAGTCGTATCCTCCCGGCGTCCCCGCCGACATCGATCCTGATCAATATCGTTCGCTGGTGCATTTGCTGGAAGAAGCGTTTCAGAAATATGCGGATCGCAATGCCTATGTCTGCATGGACAAATTCCTCACCTATGCCGAACTCGACACCTATTCGCGCCAACTGGGCGCCTGGCTGCAAAGCCGCGGCCTGAAGAAGGGCGCGCGTGTGGCCCTGATGATGCCGAACGTGCTGCAGTATCCGGTGGCGATCGCCGCCGTCCTGCGCGCCGGCTACACGGTGGTCAACGTCAACCCTTTATATACGCCGCGCGAACTCGAGCATCAGCTCAATGATTCGGGCAGCGAAGCCATCATCGTGCTGGAAAACTTCGCCCATACGCTGGAACAGGTGCTGGGCAAGACGGCCGTCAAGCACGTCGTCGTCGCCAGCATGGGCGAAATGCTGGGCGGCTTGAAGGGCATGATCGTCAATTTTGTCGTGCGCAACGTCAAGAAGATGGTGCCCGCGTATTCCTTGCCGAACGCCATGCGCTTCAAGCAGGCGCTGGCGCTGGGCAGCCGCATGAAACTCACGCCCGTCGAGCTGAGCGTCAATGACGCTGCCTTCCTGCAATACACGGGCGGTACGACGGGCGTGTCGAAAGGCGCGACCTTGAGCCACCGCAATGTGATCGCCAATGTGCTGCAGAGCGAAGCGTGGTCGGGCGCGGCGCTCGACCAGAACAGCAAGGAACAGATGATCGTCGTCTGCGCCTTGCCGCTGTACCATATCTTTGCGCTGACGGCGTGCGCGATGTGGGGCACGCGGGTGGGCGCCCTGAATATCCTGATCCCGAATCCGCGCGATATTCCGGGCCTGATCAAGGAACTGGGCAAGTACAAATTCAACCTGCTGCCAGCGGTCAATACCTTGTATAACGCACTGGTGAACCACCCCGATTTCGCCAAGCTCGATTTCTCGGGCTTGAAGATCGCCAATGGCGGCGGCATGGCGGTGCAGCAAGCCGTCAACGACAAGTGGCTGCAAGTGACGGGCGTGTCCATCATCGAAGGCTATGGCTTGTCGGAAACATCGCCCGTCGCCACCTGCAACCGCGCCGACAGCACGGCGTTTTCCGGCACCATCGGCTTGCCCGTGCCCTCGACCGACATCGCCATCCTCGACGATGACGGCAAGGAAGTGCCGCTGGGCCAGACGGGCGAAATCGCCATCCGCGGCCCGCAAGTGATGAGCGGCTACTGGAACCGTCCCGACGAGACGGCCAAGGTCATGACACCCGATGGCTACTTCAAGTCGGGCGACGTGGGCATCATGGACGAGCGCGGCTACGTGAAGATCGTGGACCGCAAGAAAGACATGATTCTCGTTTCCGGCTTCAATGTGTATCCGAACGAAGTCGAAGCCGTCATCGCGGCCCATCCTGGCGTACTCGAGTGCGCCTGCGTGGGCGTGCCGGACGAACACTCGGGCGAAGCCGTGAAAGTGTTTGTCGTGCGCAAGGATCCGAACCTGACCCAGGCAGTGCTGGCCGCGTACTGCAAGGAACAATTCACGGGTTACAAGCGGCCGAAATACATCGAGTTCCGCGATGAACTGCCGAAGACCAACGTCGGCAAGATTTTGCGTCGCGCTCTGCGTGACGAAACAAAGATAGCAGCATAAACAGTGTGGGATGCGCCAGGAGGCGCGTCCCTATTACAGATAAAGATGAGGCGAGATGGACAAGATTTGGTTGAAGTCGTACCCGGACAGCGTTCCCGCAGAGATTGATTGCACGCAATACCGTTCCGTCACGCATTTGCTGGAAGAGTCGTTCCAGAAATATGCGGACCGCAACGCCTTCGTGTGCATGGATAAATTCCTCACCTACCGCGAGCTTGACCAGCTGTCGCAACAGATGGGCGCCTGGCTGCAAAGCAAGGGCCTGCAAGCGGGCGCGCGCGTGGCGATCATGTTGCCGAACGTGTTGCAGTATCCGGTGGCCATGGCGGCGATCTTGCGCGCCGGCTACACCGTGGTGAACGTCAATCCGCTGTACACGCCGCGCGAATTACAGCACCAGCTGATCGATTCGGGCAGCGAAGCGATCATCGTGCTGGAAAACTTCGCCACCACGGTGGAACAGGTATTGCCGCATACCCAGGTCAAGCATGTGATCGTCGCCACCATGGGCGACTTGCTCGGTGGCTTGAAGGGCACCATCGTCAACTTCGTCGTGCGCAAGATCAAGAAAATGGTGCCCGCGTTTTCCTTGCCGGGCGCCATCAGCTTCAACAAGATGCTGGCCGAGGGTGCCCGTTTGACCTTGACGCCGGTACAGCAGGGACATGACGATATCGTCTTCCTGCAGTACACGGGCGGCACGACAGGCGTGTCGAAAGGCGCGATGTTGTTGCACCGTAACGTGATCGCCAACGTGCTGCAAAACGAGGCGTGGATGTCGCCCGTGATGACCAAGGAAATGCGCGCCACCTCGATGGGCTTCATGTGTGCCTTGCCCCTGTATCACATCTATTCGCTGACGGTCAGCGCCCTGATGGGCATGCGCCTGGGCGGCATGAGCGTGCTGATCCCCAACCCGCGCGACATCCCCGGTTTCGTCAAGGAGTTGTCCAAGCACAAGATCGTCGTCTTCCCGGCAGTTAATACTCTGTATAACGCGCTGCTGAACAATGCCGACTTCGCCAAGCTCGATTTTTCCAGCTATAAAGTGTGCAATGGCGGCGGCATGGCCTTGCAGCGCAATGTGGCCGAACGCTGGCTGAAATTGACGGGTTGCCCGCTGATCGAAGGCTATGGCATGTCGGAAACGTCGCCTGTGGTGACGGGTAACCGTGTCGACATCACGGAATTCACGGGCACCATCGGCTTGCCTTTCCCGTCGACGGAAGTGGCGATTTTGAACGACGATGGCGTGGAAGTGCCGCTGGGCGAACCGGGCGAAATCGCCGTGCGTGGCCCGCAAGTGATGGCGGGATACTGGCAGCGTCCGGACGAGACGGCCAAGTCGATGACGGCCGACGGCTATTTCAAGACGGGCGACGTGGGCGTCATGGATGAGCGCGGCTACGTGAAGATCGTGGACCGCAAGAAAGACATGATCATCGTTTCCGGCTTCAATGTGTATCCGAACGAAGTGGAAGATGTGGTTGCGTCGTGCCCGGGCGTGCTGGAATGCGCCTGCATCGGCGTGCCGGATGCCAACTCGGGCGAAGCCGTGAAAGTGTTTGTCGTGCGCAAGGATCCGAACCTGACGGTGGAACAGATCCGCGAGCATTGCAAGCATGAGTTGACGGCGTACAAGAAGCCGAAATACATCGAGTTCCGCGATGAATTGCCGAAAACCAATGTCGGCAAGATCTTGCGCCGTCAATTGCGCGACGAAAAGAAAGCGGCTTAACTCGCCGCCAGGGCTGTGTCCGCCGCCACGGCTTGCCGTGGCCGGGCGGGCAAGCCGAAGCAGGGACGCAGCCAGCTCACCTTGCTGATCAGCAGCGACGTCCCCAGCCAGCAGGTCGCCACCGTGCCTGCCAAGATCAGCAGCGGCTCGAGCACGGGGCCCAGCTGCAACGGCACCAGCCAGTAGGCCAGCAGCACGATCGCGCTCTGGTGCAATATGTACCAGGGAAAGACGGCCTGGCGCGCCCATGGCAGCCAGGCAAACGGTTTATTCAGCAAGGTGTGCGACCAGCCCAGGATGGCGCAGATGGCCAGCCACATGTACAGGTTGCGCATGGGCCAGGAGCCAAACGAGGCCCAGGTCAGCAGGTTTTCCGAAGCCACCAGGTCAAAACCAAGATACACGGCAAACGCGCAGGGTGCCAGCAGCAGCGCCTGCCAGCGCAAGCGCGCCAGTTCCTGCCACCCTCCCTTGTCATTGCCCAGCCACCAGCCATACAGATACATGGTGAAATAGATGGCGTGCGCGTACCAGTCCTTGAGCAGCGCATGGGTTTCCGGATAGCGCAGCTTCAGGAAAGCCGTTGCCGCCAGCGTTGGCAGGGCGGGCAGGACCAGCAGGCGCCAGCCGCGCAGGCCCGCAAACAGCGGTCTCGCCTTGGCCAGCAGTGGCTGCAAGGTCACCAGCACGATGGTGTACAGCAACAGATACACCAGATACCACAGATGGTTCCACGTAAAACTGGTCTTCCAGCCCGTAAATGCGCCGGCCGGCCAGGCATGGCCGCCAAAGTAGTGCAGCAGGAATGATCCATAGCCAGGCTCGACCAGGCCGTTGCTGACACCCTCGCAATACGGTTGCACGGGGATCACCACCAGCACGCCAAACAGCAAGGGCAGCAACAGGCGCTTGAACCGGCGCCACAGGAAAGTGCCCCTGGACGTGTGCGTCATCATGGCGCAGGACACGCCGGAAATGAGGAACACGATTTCCATGCGCCACCGGTTGATAAAGACCATGGGAAAGTTCAATGTTTCCGTCAAGTAAGTACTTTTTATGTGGAACGCGGCGCCATCCAGGTACAGCATGGCCGTGTGGTAGACGATCAGTAGGCTGAAGACAAGAAAGCGCAAGGCATCGATATCGTAACGGCGGGAATCTGTGGTCATGGTCGTGGGGTCCGTCGGTCAGGGAATGCCCCAGCATAGGCAGGCCGCAGGGGGCGAACCAGCGAAAAGTGATCAATCGCGGGCTGTTTGTGACGAGCGGTGGCGCTGGGACGGATTTGGGACCTTACAATCATGCAACTTATTCACTGTCCGTCACCATGCGCCTCTCTTCCACCGATTTGTTGCAACGATATCAACGCTGGCGCCAGATCGCCGAGCCAGCTTTCTGGATCGTCCTGTATCTGCTGCAAACGTCGCTCAACTGCTGGATCAGCTGGGCCGACCGCGTGCGTGCCGGGCTCGATACGCCCTTCTGGGAAGTGGCCGTGTGGGAGTGGAGCAGCAACCTGGTGCTGCTGGCGCTGGTACCGGTGGTGATCCTGGCTAACCAGTTTCGCCCCTTGCACCTGGTTTTCCAGCGCCAGAACCTGCGCTGGCACCTGGCCGCGTCGCTGGTCTACAGCCTCGTGCATGTGCTGGCCATGGTGGCCTTGCGCAAACTGGCTTACTGGAGCGCCGGCAGCGACTACGATTTCGGTAACTGGTGGCGCGAGTTGCCGTATGAATATATCAAGGATGTACGTACTTACTTCTCCATTTTATTGTTCACGGGCTTTTACCAGTTGCTGTTGATGCGCTGGCAAGGCGAGGCGACCCTGCTGGGCGAACCCGACGAAGGGCCTGCCGTGGAACCGGTGCAGCAGCCGGAACGCTTTCTGGTGCGCAAGCTGGGCAAGGATTTTCTGCTGCCGGCCTTTGAGATCGAGTGGATACAGGCGTGGGGCAATTATGTGAATCTGCATGTGCGCGGCCACGACTATCCGCTGCGCTCGACCATGGCCGCCATCGAGCGCCGCCTCGACGGCAAGCGCTTCCTGCGCGTGCACCGCAGTTACATCGTCAACCTCGACTTTGTGCGGAGCATCGTGCCGCTGGAGTCGGGCGATGCGCGCGCGGTGCTGTCCACGGGTGGCGAAGTACCCGTCAGCCGGCGCTACCGCGACGCCTTGAAAAGCATAGGCTAGATGCGTTGTACGCCAGCCTTGCCGTCCTGGACGGTGAAACTGGCCAGTGTCGCGATGGCCGACGCGCTGTCGCGCACGTTTTCCAGGCCCTGGAACAGGGCCGTGGTTTTCTCCGGCGTGATGTCCAGCAACATATACCCGCGCTTGTCGCTGCGTCCGTAGCGGATGTGCGGGTTCATCGCCACGTACTGCTCCGTGCGTGCCTGCGGGCGGGAACTCGACGTGATTGAGGTACCGCAAAACTCGGTGGCCAGCACGGGATTATCCTTGCCGGCAGGGCGCATGGCGTTGCGGCTCAGTTCGGTGGCATAAAAGGTGTGCACGTCGCCCGACAGTACCAGCGGGTTGCTGGCCTTGCTGCTGCGCAAGGCGTCGAGCAAGTGCTGGCGCGCCATGGGATAGCCATCCCAGCCATCGGTCCAGATGCGTTCGTCGCCGGGCCGCAGGATGGGCACCTGGCTCGATTGCGCCATCAGGGTTTGCTGGGTCAAAATGTTCCAGCGCGCGGGAGAATCATCGAGGCCGGCTTGCAGCCAGCGCTGCTGTTCCTCGCCCAGCATCGTGCGTTCGGGCTTGCGCAAGTCGGGACAGTTACGCGTGGTGACGGAATTCGAGCCGCCGCGGCCCGGCTTGGCGCACGCATGGTAGGCGCGGTATTGCCGGTCGTCCAGCACGTGGAAGCGCGCCAGGCGGCCCCAGTCATAGCGCTGGTAGATGCGCATGTCGACAAAGCCCCGCCGGCCCAGCGGCAGCAGGCGCAGCGGCATGTGTTCATAAAATACCTGGTAGGCGGCCGCGCGGCGCTGCAAAAAAGCAGGCGTGAGCAATTCGTCGCGGTCATTGCCGTAATCGTTGGCCACTTCATGGTCGTCCCAGGTGACGATCCACGGCGCGGCCAGGTGCGCGCCCTGCAAGTCGTGGTCGCTCTTGTATTGCGCATAGCGGGCGCGGTAGTCGTCCAGAGTAAAACTTTCATGCGTGCGCACGGCCCGGCTCGGGTGCTGCAGCTGGTATGGACCCCATTCGTAGATGTAGTCGCCAAGGAAGGCCACCAGGTCGGGCGCGGCGGCGGCGATGTGCCGGTGCGCCGCGTAGGCGCCGAATTCCCAATGCTGGCACGAGGCGACGGCCAGCTTCAGCGAGGCGGGCATGGAGCCGGGCTCGGGCGCCGTGCGCGTGCGGCCCACGGGGCTGACGGCGTCGCCCAGCATGAAGCGGTACCAGTACCAGCGCCCGGGCGCCAGGCCGCCCACATCGACGTGCACGCTGTGCGCGAGGGCGGGCGTGGCCGTGGCTTGCCCCTTGGCGGCGATGCGCCGGAACGCCTCGTCGTCCGCCACTTCCCAGCGCACGTTCAGGGCGATGGCGGGCGTGGCGCTGGCATGCAGCGGGTCGTAGCAGATGCGCGTCCACAGCACGACGGCGTCCGGCAAGGGCGAGCCGGAAGCGACGCCGAGCGCAAACGGGTAGCCGGCGCCGTTCAGGCGCGTGGCAGCGCTCGCGCTGGAACCGGACAGCACGCTGCCGGCCGCGGCCAGCGCACCGATGCGGGCGGCGCTCTGCAGGAGGATGCGGCGCTGGCTATCCATGCCGTCTGAAAATAAAACGTGGGATTAATGTAACAGCGACAATCAAGGCGACAGCAAGGTCTCGATCGGCGGCACTTTGCGCGGTTTGCGGTCGGAGTCCGTCGCCACGTAGATCAGGGTGGCTTCCGTGACTTTCACGATGCACGCCTGCAGGCGGTTGCGTTCGGCATACACCTCGACATTGACGGTGATCGAGGTATTGCCAACCTTGACGATGTCGGCGTAGAAGGACAGCAGATCGCCGACGAAGACGGGGTTTTTGAAGACGAAGGAGTTGACGGCGATGGTGGCGACACGGCCGTTGGCGCGCCGCGTGGCCGGCAGGGAACCGGCGATATCGACCTGCGCCATGATCCAGCCGCCGAAGACGTCGCCGTACACATTGGCGTCGGACGGCGCGGGCATCATGCGCAATTCCGGCATTTTTCCGGCGGGCAGGCCGGAGGCGAGGCAGTTGTCGGGACGGTCGGGGGAGGTGCTCATCTTTTATTCTCATGAAAGGCTACAATTGCCCCGATTGAACCATAAAAAGCCGACCTTCGCCATGCGCCGTTCCCAGACTCCCCCTCCGCCCCGCTCGCCAGCCTCCGCCAGCCACAGCGATTTCGCCACCATCAAGACCTTGCTGCCGTATCTCTGGGTCTACAAATGGCGAGTGCTGCTGGCGCTCCTATGCCTGGTGGGCGCCAAGCTGGCCAACGTGGGCGTGCCCCTGATCCTGAAAAAACTCGTCGATGCCATGACGATCACGGCTGCCCATCCGCAAGCGCTGCTGGTGTTGCCGGTCGGCTTGCTGGTGGCGTATGGCTTGCTGCGCCTGTCGACCACCCTGTTTACGGAATTGCGCGAATTCCTGTTCGCGCGCGTCACGCAGCGGGCCGTGCGCACCATCGCCCTGCAAGTGTTCCGCCACCTGCATGCCTTGTCCCTGCGCTTTCACTTGAACCGGCAAACGGGCGGCATGACGCGCGACATCGAGCGTGGCACGCGCAGCGTCGGCTCGCTCATTTCCTACACCCTGTTCAACATCCTGCCGACCCTGGTGGAAATCACCCTCGTGCTCGGCTACTTGGTCTTGCACTACGACATCTGGTTCACCGTGATCACGGCAGTGGCGCTGGTGTCCTATATCGCGTTTACCGTGCTGGTGACGAACTGGCGCACGCATTTCCGCCGCACCATGAACGACCTTGATTCCAAGGCAAATACCAAGGCCATCGATTCGTTGATCAACTATGAAACCGTCAAGTATTTCGGCAACGAGGATTACGAGGCGAAGCGCTACGACGAGGGTTTGCAGCGCTATGAATCGGCGGCCGTGAAATCGCAGACTTCCTTGTCCCTGCTCAATACGGGCCAGTCGCTGATCATCGCCACGGCTGTTACCCTGATTCTGTGGCGCGCCACGGTGGGTGTCATCAACGGCACGATGACTTTGGGCGACCTGGTGCTGGTGAACGCCTTCATGATCCAGCTGTACATTCCCCTCAATTTCCTGGGCGTCATTTACCGCGAAATCAAGCAAAGTCTGGCCGACATGGAGCGTTTGTTTTCCTTGCTGAACGAGAACCGCGAAATCGCCGATACGCCGGAAGCCAAGCCGCTCGTCACGCGGGGCGCGGCCGTGCGCTTTGCGCATGTGGATTTCAGCTATGAAGCCAAGCGGCAAATCCTGTTCGACGTGGATTTCCAGATTCCCGCCGGCACCACGACGGCCGTGGTGGGGCATAGCGGCTCGGGCAAGTCGACCCTGTCGCGTTTGCTGTTCCGTTTCTATGAAGTCGATGGCGGCGGCATCACCATCGATGGCCAGGACTTGCGCGCCATCACGCAGGATTCCCTGCGCGCAGCCATCGGCATCGTGCCGCAGGATACAGTGCTGTTCAACGACACCATCGAATACAACATCGCCTACGGCAAGCCGGGCGCCAGCAAGGAAGCCATCGTGGCGGCAGCCAAAGCGGCGTCGATCCATGATTTTATTGAAAGCTTGCCAGATGGCTACAACTCCATGGTGGGCGAGCGAGGGCTAAAACTGTCGGGCGGCGAAAAGCAGCGCGTGGCTATCGCCCGCACCTTGCTGAAAGACCCGGCTATCCTGATCTTCGACGAAGCCACCTCGGCGCTCGACTCCAAGGCCGAGCAGGCGATCCAGTCGCAGCTGAAGGACATCGCCAAAAACTGCACCACCCTGGTCATTGCGCACCGCCTGTCGACGGTGGCGGATGCCCAGCAAATCCTGGTGCTCGACCATGGCCGCATCGTCGAGCGGGGCACGCATCCGCAATTGCTGGCGCTCGATGGCCTGTACGCGCAGATGTGGCAACGCCAGCAGGCAAATATGGACGACGAGGCGCAAGAGGACGAGTTGGCGGGGCTGGCGCCGGCAAAATAAATCGGGAAGGCGAAATCAGTAGGAAAAATGCTACAGCCGTGCCGATTCAGGCGCGCGTATAGCGCCTATTTGCGGGCAATCGCAGAAAACGGCTAGTCCAGCGCTGAAAATGAAATAAAATTAATTCCATTGGTGGCGTCTGCACCACAGTTGTTTCGTTCGGAGTCCATCCGGTTTGTCCGCCCAGGAGAATTTATGAAATTGACCAAAATCATCGCCACGCTGCTCAGCGTCGGTGTCATCAGCAGCATGTCGCCAGTCCAGGCTCAGGAATTGACCGGCACCTTGGCCAAGATCAAGAAAGCCGGTTCCGTTACCCTCGGCGTGCGCGACGGCTCCGTGCCTTTCTCCTATCTCGATGACAAGCAGCAATACCAGGGTTATTCGATCGACCTGTGCATGAAAGTCGTCACGGCCCTGCAAAAGCACCTGGGCCTGAGCGAACTGAAAGTGGTGATGAGCCCCGTCACGTCGGCCAACCGCATCCCGCTGATGGCCAACGGCACCATCGACCTCGAATGCGGCTCGACGACGAACAACCTGGAACGCCAGCAGCAGGTGGCATTCGCCCCTACCATGTTCGTCATCGGCAACCGCGTGCTGTCGAAAAAAACCTCGAATATCAAGACCCTGGAAGACTTGCGCGGCAAGACCCTGGTCGCCACGGCCGGCACGTCGACCATCAAGCAGATGACGATTTTGAACAAGGAAAAAAACCTGGGCATGACGATTGCCGTCGGCAAGGACCACCCTGAATCGTTCCTGATGCTGGAAACGGGCCGTGCGGTGGCCGAAGCCAATGACGATATCCTGCTGGCGTCGCAAGTGGCCAACTCGAAAAACCCGAACGACTACGAAATCACCAAGGAAGCGCTGTCGGTCGAGCCGTACGGCATCATGCTGCGCAAGGGCGATCCCGCCTTCAAGAAAGTGGTCGACGATGCGCTGATCCGCCTGTACAAGAGCGACGATATCAACCGCATCTACGCGAAATGGTTTACTTCGCCGATCCCGCCGAAAAACATCAATCTGAAATTCCCCATGCCGCCGCAATTGAAGGCGGTCTTCACGAATCCGACCGATTCGGGCGACCCGGCTGCTTATGCGGCCGTACCGGAAGCGCAGAAGACCTCGGACAAACGGAAAAAATAACAAGAGTGCGTAACAAATCGGGGGGCGCAAGCCTCCCGTTTTATTTACGGGACGGGTGGCGGACAAGCCGCTTTCCTTGAGCTGCATGGAAGGATGATCATGAATTACAACTGGAATTGGCGCATTTTCTGGGAGATTTCTCCCGATGGCGTGGGCACGTACATGGACACCCTGTGGTCCGGCCTCGTCTGGACCCTGGCCACGGCCGGTGCGGCGTGGATCATGGCGCTGATATTGGGCCTGGTGATCGGCACCATCCGCACCTTGCCGAACAAATGGCTGGTGGGCGTGGCCAATGCCTACGTCGAATTGTTCCGCAACGTGCCGCTGCTGGTGCAGATGTTCCTCTGGTATTTCGTCATGCCGGAGCTGCTGCCGCCTGACCTGGGCGCCTGGGTCAAGTCGCTGCCGAATGCGCCGTTCGTCACGGCCGTGCTGTGCCTGGGATTCTTTACTTCCTCGCGCGTGGCCGTGCAGGTAACGACGGGCATCGAGGCGCTGCCGCGCGGGCAAAAACTGGCCGGCACGGCGCTGGGCCTGACCCTGCCGCAAACCTACCGCTTCATTTTGCTGCCGATGGCCGCGCGCGTCATCATGCCGCCGCTGACCAGCGAATTTTTGAACATCATCAAGAACAGTTCCGTGGCGCTGACCATCGGCCTGATCGAACTGACGGCCAGCGCGCGCGCCATCCAGGAATTTTCCTTCCAGGTGTTCGAGGCGTTTTCGGCCGCCACCATCATCTACGTCGTCGTCAACCTGCTGGTGGTCGTGCTGATGCACCTGATCGAAAAAAAGGTCGCCATCCCGGGCTTCATCGTCGCCGGCGCCAAGACGGGAGGACACTGATATGTTCGGTAATTTCGACTTCGATGTCATCTCCCGCTCGTGGGTCTACCTGTTCCAGACCGGCATGGTCTTCACCCTGAAACTGACGGCGCTGGCCATGGTCGGCGGCATCGTGCTGGGCACCTTGCTGGCGCTGATGCGCCTGTCCGGCAACCGCATCGTTTCGGGCGTGGCGTCGAGCTACGTCAACCTGATACGCTCGATCCCGCTGGTGCTGGTGATCTTCTGGTTCTACTTCCTGGTGCCGTACATCGCCGCCTGGGTCATCGGCGCGAACGAACCCGTGAAAGTGGGCGCGTTTTCTTCCGCGCTGATCACCTTCATCATGTTCGAGGCAGCCTATTATTGCGAGATCATGCGCAGCGGCATACAGTCGATCCCGCGTGGCCAGGTGTGGGCCGGCCAGGCGCTGGGCATGAACTACCGGCAAACCATGGGCAGCATCGTGCTGCCGCAAGCGTTCCGCAACATGATCCCCGTGCTGCTGACGCAAACCATCGTGCTGTTCCAGGACGTGTCGCTCGTGTACGTGCTGTCGATTCCCGATTTTGTCGGCGCCGCCTCGAAGATCGCCCAGCGCGACGGCCGCCTGGTGGAGATGTACGTGTTTGTCGCCGTCGTGTATTTCGTGCTGTGCTATGCCTTGTCGTTCCTGGTAAAACGCCTGCAGAAACGCGTCGCCATCATTCGCTAACCGAAAAAGAAAGAACAAGATGATTGAACTCAATAACGTCAGCAAATGGTATGGCCAGTTCCAGGTACTCACCGACTGCACCACCAATGTCGCCAAGGGCGACGTGATGGTCATTTGCGGCCCTTCCGGCTCCGGCAAGTCGACCCTGATCAAGACCGTCAACGGCCTTGAGCCTATCCAGCAGGGGCAGATCATCGTCGACGGCATCAGCGTCAACGATCCGAAAACGAATTTGTCGAAACTGCGCGCGCGCATCGGCATGGTGTTCCAGAATTTCGAGCTGTTCCCGCATTTGTCGATCCGCGAAAACCTCACCATCGGCCAGATCAAGGTGCTGGGCCGCAGCGCCGACGAAGCCAATGCCAAGGGCTTGAAATACCTGGACCGCGTGGGCCTGCTGTCGCAGCAGGATAAATTCCCGGGCCAGCTGTCGGGCGGCCAGCAGCAGCGCGTGGCGATCGCCCGCGCGCTGTCGATGGATCCGATCGCCATGCTGTTCGACGAACCCACGTCGGCGCTGGACCCCGAAATGATCAACGAAGTGCTCGACGTGATGGTGGGCCTGGCACAGGAAGGCATGACGATGATGGTCGTCACCCACGAAATGGGCTTTGCCAAGCGTGTGGCCAACCGTATCGTCTTCATGGATCAGGGCAAGATCATCGAAGATTGCAGCAAGGATGACTTCTTCAACACGACGCGCTCGGACCGCGCGCGCGACTTCCTCGCCAAGATCATCCATTAATTTTTTTGAAGTTGAGTACGAATGCCTGTCATGAAACAAATAGCCGGCGCCATGCTGGCGCTGGGCCTGCTCGCTCATGCCCACGCGGCCGACAAGATCGCCGTTGACATCGCCCTGCGCGACGCCACCCTGATCGACGTTGCTGGCGGTCGCGCCGTCAACGGCAAGACCGTGCTGCTCAAGGGTGACAGCATCGTCGCCGTCGTTGACGACGCGCAGTTGCGCAGCTACGCGCCGAAGCAGACCATCCGCCTGCCCGGTAAATACCTGATGCCGGGCCTGTGGGACACGCATGTGCACTTTGGCGGCGGCCCCGAGCTGATCGACGAGAACAAGCAGTTGCTGCCCCTGTACCTGGCGCACGGCATCACCACGGTGCGCGACTGCTCGGGCGACTTGCCCGACACGGTGCTGGCATGGCGCCGGCAGATCAACGCAGGTCAGTTGCAAGGGCCGACCATCTTCACGTCGGGCGCCAAGCTCGAAGGCATCAAGCCGTTGTGGAAGGGCACCATCGAAGTGGGCACGCCGCAGGAAGTCACGCGCGCGCTCGACGGCCTGCAGGCGCAGCAAGTGGACTTCGTGAAGATCACGGAAAACACGCTGAAGCCTGAGCTGTACCTGGAAGCGCTGCGCCAGGCGCGCGAACGGGGCATGCGCACCTCGGGCCATATCCCTGTGCAGCTCACATTGGAGCAGATGGCCGATGCGGGCCTGGGCACGATCGAACATCAATCGTATTTGCTGCGCGCCACCACGCCGCGCGAGCAGGAGCTGACGGACAAGGTGGCCGCCGGCGCGATGACGGGCAAGGAGGCCATGCACGCAAGCGTGCAAAGCTACGACGAGCCGACGGCGCGCAAGGCCTTCAGCTACCTGGCTGCGCGCGGCACGGCCATCGTGCCTACCCTGTGGGGTTCGCGCGTGACGGCTTACCTGGACCGCGAAGATCACACGCACGATCCGGCCCTGCAATACATCGGCAAGGGCTTGCGCGCCACCTACGACTGGCGCGTGCAGCGCGCCGCCAAGGATGGCCCGGAAGCGATCGCCCTGCGTCACGCGCAGTTCGAGCAATCGGCAAAGCTGCTGCCGATTTTGCAGCAGCAGGGCGTGAGCATCATCGCCGGCACGGATGCGGGCTTTTTGAATTCCTTCGACTACCCGGGCCAGGCCTTGCACGATGAAATCGGCCTGTACGTGCAGTATGGCTTGACGCCGCAGCAAGCCTTGCAGTCTGCCGTCATCAACGGCCCCCGCTTCCTGGGCAAGCTGGATCGCTATGGCAGCGTGGCGGCAGGTAAGGCGGCCGACCTGCTGGTTCTCGACGCGAATCCGCTGCAGGACATCGGCGCCACGCGCCAGATCCGCCTGGTGGTCAGTCGTGGTCGGGTGTACGACCGCGCCGCGCTGGACCGGATGCTGGCCGATATTCGCGCCTGGGTGGCGAAGCAGGAAGAGCCGCAGGCCAAATCCTGATGCGCGTGTACTCTTGATATTGAAAACGGCCGGCGCATACCGGCCGTTTTGCCGTCCGGGAGGCCGCGCATACAGGTGATCCTGGCCGGCGGGACGGCCCCGCGGCTGGTAAAATGGCGCTATCCGCAATGACCGCCTGAGAGCAGCCGCCATGTCCACACTCGATCACACCCCCGCTTCCATCACCATCACCCGTCCGGATGACTGGCATTTGCACCTGCGCGACGGCGCCGTCATGGCCAGCGTGCTGCCGCACAGCGCGCGCCAGTTCGGCCGCGCCATCGTCATGCCGAACCTGAAGCCGCCCGTCACCACCACGGCCGATGCCGCCGCCTATCGCGAG
Source organism: Janthinobacterium sp. SUN211 (assembly GCF_030587315.1). Taxonomy (NCBI): domain Bacteria; kingdom Pseudomonadati; phylum Pseudomonadota; class Betaproteobacteria; order Burkholderiales; family Oxalobacteraceae; genus Janthinobacterium; species Janthinobacterium sp. SUN211. Next base: position 21,407 of record NZ_JAPWIC010000011.1, read on the forward strand.
CGCATCCTGGCCGCCGTGCCGCAAGGCGTGAACTTCGATCCGCTGATGGTGCTGTACCTGACGAACAACACCTCGCCCGACGAAATCCGCCGCGCGCAGGATAGCGGCATCGTGCAGGCCGTCAAATTGTATCCGGCCGGCGCCACGACGAATTCCGACCTGGGCGTGACGGATTTGAAAAATTGCTACAAGGTGCTCGAAGTGATGCAGGAAGTGGGCATGCCCTTCCTCGTGCACGGCGAAGTGACGGATCCGGAAATCGATATTTTCGACCGCGAAGCCGTCTTCATCGAGCGCGTGATGCGCCCGCTGCGCAGCGCCTTCCCGGCCCTGTCCGTCGTGTTCGAACACATCACCACCAAGGATGCGGCGCAGTACGTGGCCGAAGCGGAAGGTCCCATCGCCGCCACCATCACGGCGCACCATTTGCTGTACAACCGCAACGAGATTTTCAAGGGCGGCATCCGTCCCCATTACTACTGCCTGCCGATCCTCAAGCGCGAAGAGCACCGCTTGGCGCTGATGACGGCGGCCGCCAGCGGCGACGAGCGCTTCTTCCTCGGCACGGATTCTGCACCGCATGCGCAAGGCGCCAAGGAAATGGCCTGCGGCTGCGCCGGCTGCTACACGGCCCTGCACGCGATGGAAATGTATGCCGAAGCGTTCGAACGGGCCGGCGCGCTCGACAAGCTGGAAGCGTTCGCCAGCTTCCACGGCCCCGCCTTCTACGGCGTGCCGCGCAACACGGACACCATCACCCTGAAGCGCGAAAGCTGGACTTTGCCAGCTTCGCTGCCGCTGGGCGACAGCCATGTGATTCCGCTCAATGCGGGCGAGCAGATCAACTGGAAAATGGTGTAATCACTCCATGCTGCCATCGATAGACTGGACCCGCCCCTGGTTTGCCACGGTGCTGCCGGCGCGACGGCAGCTGGACCTGCAGCGCGACACGGTGATCGCCGCGTTGAACGGCCGGGCACGGGCGCTGGACTTGCGCAATCCCTCCGGCCTGCCGCTGGCTTTCGTGCCGCAAGCGGACCTGCCCGAAGGCGTCGCCTACGAGGAGTTCATCGGCGCGACGGGCGGCGTGCCCACGCGCGACAATCTGCACGATTTTTTCAACGCGCTCGTGTGGCTCACTTTCCCGCGCATCAAGCGGCAATTGAACGCGCTGCAGGCGGCGCAGATCGCCCTGTCCGGCGTCGGCAAATCGCGCGGTCCCGCACGCGATGGCGCGACGATTTTTGACGAAAATTCCGCCCTGCTGGTGCTGCGCGACAGCGATGCGGGGCGCGCACTGGAAGCGGCGTTGCGCGGGCATGACTGGCGCAGCGCGTTCATTGCGCAGCGCGACAAGTTTGACGCCGGCGGCGACGCCGAGGTCTGGCTGTTCGGCCACGCGCTGATGGAAAAACTGGTGGTGCCGCGCAAGGCCATCACGGCGCATACGCGCGTGATCTTCGCCGGCGACGCCTATTTCACCCTGGACGATGCGGCACGCCGCGCCTGGCTCGACGAGCGGGTGGCGCAGGACCTTGCGCAGCAAGGCCTCACCACGGCGGACTTCACGCCGCTGCCCGTGCTCGGTTTGCCCGGCTGGTGCGAGGGCCAGGACGACGATTTTTACAATGACGCGGCGGTGTTCCGCCCGAAGCGCAAGGTGGCTGGCGCAGAAAGAGAGCAATAGCATGGAAAATACCGTCCGCTGGGGCATCCTCGGCACCGGCAAGATCGCCCGCGCGATGGCCAATGGCCTGCGCGATGCACCCGGTGCGCAACTGGTGGCGGTGGCTTCGCGCAGCGAGGCTGGCGCACAGGCCTTCGGCACCGAATTCGGCATCGAGCGTTGCCACGGTTCCTACCAGGCCCTGGCCATGGATCCGGACGTGGACGTGATCTACATCGCCACGCCGCACACCCTGCATGCTGAAAATGCCTTGCTGTGCCTGGCCGCCGGCAAGCACGTCGTGTGCGAAAAACCGTTCACCATGAACGCGCGCGAAGCGCAGGCCGTGGTCGATATGGCACGCGACAAAAAACTGTTTTTGATGGAAGCCATGTGGAGCCGTTTTCTGCCCTCCGTGCAGGAAGCGCAGCGCATCATCGCCAGCGGCGAAATCGGCGTGCTGCAGCAGGTGCAGGCCGACATCGGCTTTGTCGCCAATTTCCCGCCCGAGCACCGCATGTTCAATCCCGAACTCGGCGGCGGCGCGCTGCTCGACGTGGGCATCTATCCGCTGTCGATGGCGGCCTTCTTCCTCGGCCCCGTATCGCAGGTACAGGCGCTGGCCGAGATGGGCGCCACAGGCGTCGATGAGCAGGTCGTGTTCTCGCTGCGGCACGCGGGCGGGGGCACCTCGTCCTGCGCCTGCAGCCTGCGCGCGCAGACGCCGACGGAAATGACCATTTCCGGCTGCCTGGGCCGGATTCGGCTGCCCAACCGTTTTTACAAACCCGACCACCTGATCGTCGAAACGATGGATGGCGAGCGCCGTGTCGTCGCCGCGCCCCATCTGGGCAACGGCTATGCGCACGAAGCGATCGAAGCGATGCGCTGCATCCGCGCCGGCTTGCTGGAAAGTCCCGTCATGCTGCACGCGGACAGCGTGGCGCTGATGCACAACCTTGACACCATGCGTGGCCAGATCGGCCTCGTGTACCGAGCCGACCAGGCGTGAACAGGAATCCCATGACATTGCATTCATCCCGTCCCAGCCTGAAAACTGTCCTCATCGCCAGCGGCGTCGTGCTGACCCTGGCGATGGGCGTGCGCCATGGCCTGGGTTTCTGGATGCAGCCGATCTCGCAAGCGAATGGCTGGACGCGCGAAACGTATTCGCTGGCGCTGGCCATGCAAAACCTGATGTGGGGCGTCTTCGGCCCGTTCGCCGGCATGGCGGCCGACCGTTTCGGCACCATGCGCGTCGTCATCGTCGGCGCCATCAGCTACATGGCGGGCCTGGTGTGGATGGCGCTCGTGACGCAGCCCACGCTGTTCATCGTCGGTTCCGGCATCTTCATCGGCCTGGCACTGGCCTGCACTGCCTTTGGCGCCATCAGCGGCATCATCGGCCGCAGCGCGCCGCCCGAGCAGCGCTCGTGGGCCTTCGGCATCTCGTCGGCGGCCGGCTCGTTCGGCCAGTTCCTCATGATGCCGGTCGAGCAGCAACTGATTTCCGCCGTGGGCTGGCAAAACGCCTTTTATGTGCTGGCCGCGCTGGTACTGCTGGCCATGATCCCGATGGCCTTCTACTTGCGCGAGCCGCCCGTGTCGCACGCCAGCGGCCCGCAGCAAAGCGTGGGCGCCGCCTTCAGCGAAGCCATCGCCAGCCGTTCGTTCTGGCTGCTGCTGGCAGGGTATTTCGTGTGCGGCTTCCAGCTGGTGTTCATCGGCGTGCACTTGCCGGCCTACCTGAAGGACCAGGGCCTGATGAATCCGAATATCGCCGTCACGGCACTGGCGCTGATCGGCCTGTTCAACATTGTCGGCTCCTACTATGCGGGCAAACTCGGTGGCAAGATCGCCAAGCGCTACCTGCTGTCGGCCATCTACGTGACGCGCGCCGTGGTCATCACCGTGTTCCTGCTGGCGCCTTTGTCGGCGTGGTCCGTGTACCTGTTCGCCGCCGGCATGGGGGTGCTGTGGCTGTCGACCGTGCCGCTGACGAACGGCATCATCGCCGGCATCTTCGGCGTGAAGCATCTGTCGATGCTGGCCGGGATGGTGTTCTTCTCGCACCAGGTGGGCAGTTTCCTTGGCGCGTGGCTGGGCGGCTATCTGTACGAGCACCAGGGCAGCTACCACGTCGTGTGGATGATCACCATCGGCCTGGGCTTGCTGGCTGCGCTGATCAACCTGCCCATCGACGAGCGCGCCGTCAAGCGCGTGGAGGTGACCGCGTAATGGCCAGCTGGCGCACATGGCTATGGCGCTTGGCTGGCGCCGCGCTGCTGGCTCTCGTCTTCCTGGCCTATCTGCGGCCCGATTTCATGCTGGACCTGGCGAACCGCTTCTGGATGTGCATGTAGGGCGCTCCTAGACTTTCAGGAATTCCTCTTTCCCGCCCAGCCAGCGTGCCAGGTGCGCTTCCACGGTGGCCGCGGCGGCCGTCGTGGTGGCGTGCAGCAGGTCGTGCGCCACGTCGCGCGCCTGATCTACTAACCATTGATCCGTTTCCAGGTCGGCGAAGCGCAGCATGGCCTGGCCGGACTGGCGCGCGCCGAGGAATTCGCCGGGGCCGCGGATTTCCAGGTCGCGGCGGGCAATTTCAAAACCGTCCGTCGTTTCGCGCATGGTCATCAAGCGCTGGCGTGCCACGCCGCCTAGCGGACCCTGGTACAGCAGCAGGCAGACGCTGGCCGCCGAGCCGCGGCCCACGCGCCCGCGCAGCTGGTGCAGCTGCGACAAGCCGAAGCGCTCGGCATGTTCGATCACCATCAGCGAGGCGTTCGGCACGTCGACGCCCACCTCGATGACGGTGGTAGCCACCAGCACGTGGATATGCCCGGCGATGAAGGCGTCCATCACTTCCTGCTTTTCCGCCGGCTTCAGGCGGCCGTGCACGAGACCCACCTGTAGCGCGGGCAGGGCTTCGGCCAGCATCATGTAGGTGTCGGTGGCCGTCTGCAGCTGCAGCGCTTCCGATTCCTCGATCAGCGGGCAGACCCAGTACACCTGCCGGCCTTCCAGTGCGGCCGCATACACGCGGGCGATGACTTCGTCGCGCCGGTTCTGGTCGATGGCGCGCGTGACGATGGGACTGCGTCCGGGCGGCAGCTCGTCGATCACCGACACTTCCAGGTCGGCGTAATACGTCATGGCCAGGGTGCGCGGAATCGGCGTGGCCGACATCATCAGCTGGTGCGGCACGGCCGCGCTGTCGCCCTTGTTGCGCAAGGTCAGGCGCTGGCCCACGCCGAAGCGGTGCTGCTCGTCGACGATGACCAGGCCCAGTTTGGCAAACAGCACATTCTCCTGGATCAGCGCATGCGTGCCGATCACCAGCTGCGCTTCACCCGATTCGATCAGGGCCAGCGCTGCCGTCTTTTCCTTTTTCTTCAGGCTGCCCGTCAGCCAGGCCACCTTCACGCCCAGCGGCTCCATCCAGGCGGCGATCTTGCGGAAGTGCTGCTCGGCCAGGATCTCCGTGGGCGCCATCAGCGCGGCCTGGTAGCCGCTGTCGATGGCCTGCGTGGCCGACAGGGCGGCGACGACCGTCTTGCCGCTGCCGACGTCGCCTTGCAGCAATCGCTGCATCGGATACGGCTGGCGCAGGTCGGCGCGGATTTCCTCGAGCACGCGCGCCTGCGCGCCCGTCAGCTTGAAGGGCAGGGCGGCGCCGAAGGCCTTCGATAAAGTTCCGACGACGGGCAGCGAGGCGGCGCCTTTCGAGCGGCGCGCGCGCTGGGCGCGTTTCAGCGACAGCTGCTGCGCCAGCAGCTCATCGAACTTCATGCGCACCCAGGCCGGGTGCGAGCGGTCCATCAGCGCGCTTTCATCGATATCCTGCGGCGGATAGTGCAGCAGGTGCACGGCGGCGCGGAACGGCGATAGCTGCATCTCGCGCAGCAGATGATCGGGCAAGGTGTCTTGCCAGTCGATGCGGCGCATGGCATCGGCGATTTCGCGCCGCAGGACGTGCTGCGACAGGCCTTCGCCGGACGGGTACACGGGCGTCAGGGCCGTGGGCAGCGGCGCGCCTTCGTTGACCACTTTATACGTCGGGTGCACCATCTCGGCGCCGAAAAAGCCGTGTTTGAGTTCGGCGCGCGCGCGTACCCGCGTGCCTTCGGCCAGTTGTTTGACCTGGCTGCCATAGAAATTCATGAAGCGCAGCAGCAAATTGCCCGTTTCATCGGCGATCGTCACCAGCAATTGCTTGCGTGGCTTGAAATTGACTTCGCACTTGGTGACGACGCCCTCGACTTGCCACGACTCGCCGCCGCGCAGGCAGGCGTCGCGTATCGTGTAGACCTTGGTTTCGTCCTCGTAGCGCATCGGCAGGTGCAGCACCAGGTCCATATCCGTGCGCAAGCCCAGTTTGGCCAGCCGGCTTTCCGTGCTGACCACTTTTTTGGCGGCTTTCGGCTTCGCGGCGGGCTTGGCTGCGGGAGGAAGATCGGGCTTTGGATCGGACATATGCAAGGTTTTGGTGCCGCTAGCGTAAAATAGAGGGTTGTCCGGCACACCCTGTGCGTACCGCAGTCGTAGTTGTTGCGGCGGATTATTGTAATGCCTGTATAGGCGCACAGTATAGTGCCAGATGTTCCATTGCGCACTCCTAATCATTTTTGACGTACTTTTGAAGCAAAACGCATGTATTCGCTTTCCGATTTCGATTTTAATTTGCCGCAAGAAAACATTGCGCAAACTCCGTTGGCCGAGCGCAGCGCCTCGCGCCTGTTGCATCTGGACGGCGACGCCCTGGTTGACCGCAGCTTTGCCGATATCGTCGGGCTGTTGCAGGCGGGCGACCTGCTGGTGATGAACGATACGCGCGTGCTCAAAGCGCGCTTCTTTGGCGTCAAGGAAAGCGGCGGCAAGATCGAGGCCCTCGTCGAGCGCGTGCTCGATGACCGCACCGTGCTGGCTCAGGTGCGCGCCTCGAAGTCGCCACCGCCCGGCTGCCGCATCCGCCTGGCCGATGCCTTCGACGTGACCGTCGGCCAGCGCGCCGGCGAATTTTTTACGCTGCACTTCGACGCCGACGTGTTCGAGCTGATCGAGGCGCATGGCCGTTTGCCGCTGCCGCCCTACATCGAGCACGATGCGGACGAATTTGACGAAACGCGCTACCAGACCGTGTTCAACAAGGTGCCCGGCGCCGTGGCGGCACCGACGGCCGGCCTGCATTTCGACCAGGCCCTGCTCGACCAGCTGAAAGCGAAGGGCGTCAACTTTGCCTATGTGACCCTGCACGTGGGCGCCGGCACCTTCCAGCCCGTGCGCACGGAGGTGTTGGCCGAACACAAGATGCATACCGAGTGGTACACCATGCCGCAGGAAACCGTCGACGCCGTGCGCGCCGCCCAGCTTGCCGGGCGCGACGTGGTCGCCGTCGGCACGACCAGCCTGCGTGCGCTGGAATCGGCCTCGCAAAGCGGCCAGTTGGTGGCGGGCAGCGCCGATACGGCCCTGTTCATCACGCCCGGCTATGCATTTAAAACGGTAACGCGCCTGATCACCAACTTCCATTTGCCGAAATCGACCCTGCTGATGCTGGTGTCGGCCTTTGCTGGCTATGAGCCGATCCGCAGCGCCTACGCGCATGCGATCGCGCAGAATTACCGTTTCTTCAGCTATGGCGACGCGATGCTGCTCACCACGCAATCGCGCGCTGCGCTGAACCTTGATACTCCCGTGAAAGACTGACATGCTGGAATTTACATTACTCAAGACCGACACGAGCGGCCTGACCAAGGCACGCCGCGGCACCTTGAAACTCAACCATGGCATCGTGCAGACGCCGATCTTCATGCCAGTGGGCACTTACGGTTCCGTGAAGGCCATGTCGCCGCTGGAACTCAACGAGATCGACGCGCAGATCATCCTGGGTAACACGTTTCACCTGTGGTTGCGTCCAGGCAACACCGTCATGGAGAAATTCGGCGGCTTGCATGGCTTCATGGGCTGGAACAAGCCGATCTTGACGGATTCGGGCGGCTTCCAGGTGTTTTCGCTGGGCGCCATGCGCAAGATCACGGAAGAGGGTGTGCATTTCAATTCGCCCATCAATGGCGATAAACTGTTCCTCTCGCCGGAAGTGTCGATGCAGGTGCAGCGCGTCTTGAATTCCGACATCGTCATGCAGTTCGACGAATGCACGCCGTACGAAATCCAGGGCCGTCCGGCCACCATCGAGGAAGCGGCCAAGTCCATGCGCATGTCCCTGCGCTGGGCGCAGCGCTCGAAGGATGAGTTCCACCGCGGCGAAAACCCAAATGCGCTGTTTGGCATCGTGCAGGGCGGCATGTTCGAAATGCTGCGCGACGAGTCACTGGCCAAGCTGGAAGAGATCGATTTCCCCGGCATCGCCATCGGCGGCCTGTCCGTCGGCGAGCCGAAGGAAGACATGATGCGCATGTTGGCCCACGTGGGTCCGCGCTTGCCGGCCAACAAGCCGCATTACCTGATGGGCGTGGGCACGCCGGAAGACCTGGTGGCGGGCGTGTCGAACGGCATCGACATGTTCGACTGCGTCATGCCGACGCGTAACGCCCGCAATGGCTGGCTGTTTACCCGTTTTGGCGACATCAAGATCAAGAACGCCAAGTACAAGGAAGACCAGGCGCCGCTGGACGAGACCTGCAGCTGCTACGCTTGCCGCAATTTCTCGCGCGCGTACCTGCACCATTTGCACCGGTCCAAGGAAATCCTCGGCGCGCGCCTGAACACCATCCACAACCTGCATTATTACCTGGACTTGATGCGCCAGATGCGCGAGGCGCTGGACGAAGACCGTTTCCACGCGTTTACCCTGCAATTCCATGCGGAACGCGCACGCGGAACTTAAGAAAAGCTTAGCTTGAGCCTTGGCCGCGGCATGGCCGGAAGTTTTGTGTATTGGTGCTTGGACTGGGGCGATAAAGCATTGCATAATGCTTTTTTAGCCCCATTTAAAGTTGCCATGCCTGCAATTCGGGTTATGACGTATAGCCAATGCTAGAATACAGCGCTATTTTTTCAAACTGATTAGAACTGGAGTCACCGTGTTTTTCATTTCCAACGCTTATGCGCAAGCCCCAACCGAAGCCCTGGGCCTCGGCGGCAACCTGACCAGCTTCCTGCCGCTGGTATTGATGTTCGTGGTCATGTATTTCCTGATGATCCGCCCACAGCAAAAACGCGCCAAAGAACAACGGGCGATGATGGACGCGCTGGCCAAGGGTGACGAAGTCGTCACCGCCGGCGGCATGCTGGGCCGTGTTTCCAAGGTAGTGGACGCTTACGTCACCATCGAAGTGGCGGCCGGCACCGAAATCACGGTGCAAAAGAGCTCCATCACCACCTTGCTGCCTAAAGGCACCCTGAAGGCGCTGTAATTCCTCGCTGTCATTGCCTCGGCAATGACAGATCCGGGGCGGCTATCGGCCGCCCCTCGCGACGCCTCCGACGCTCAACACTGAACGCTGAATCACTATGAATCGCTATCCTGCCTGGAAATACATCATTATCGTCGTCGCCTTATTGCTGGGCGCACTCTATACGGCGCCCAACTATTTCGGTGAGTCACCGGCGCTGCAAGTAACCAGCGGCAAGTCGACCGTCAAAGTGACGGGCGAGCTGATGACGCAAGTCGAGCAAATATTGACGAAAGAGAACGTCAAGTCGGAAGGCGTCACCATGGATGGCGCCGGCAATCTCGCCTCCGTGCGCGTGCGTTTTGCCGATCCCGATACCCAGTTCAAGGCAAAACTGGTGCTGGAAAAGGATCTGAATCCCGATTCCACCGATCCCGCGTTCATCGTGACGGTCAACCTGCAAGCCAATACGCCGATGTGGATGCAAAAATTGCATGCCTTGCCCATGTTCCTGGGCCTGGATTTGCGCGGTGGCGTGCACTTCCTGATGCAGGTCGATGCGAAAGCCGTACTGAACAAGAAAGTCCAGGGCGTCCAGTCCGCCGCGCGTAGCGTGTTGCGTGACAAGAATATCCGCCACGCCGGCATCGAGCGCGTGGGCGACAGCGTGCAAATCAACTTCCGTGACGCCGAGACGCGCCTGAAGGCAAAAAATGTCCTGTCCGACCAGATGACGGAGCTGGCGTTCGCCGATGCGGGCGAAGGCAGCGATTTGAAACTGAACATCACCCTGAAACCGGCGGCCCTGAAGGCAACCATCGACGAAGGCGTAAAACAGAATATCTCCACCCTGTCCAAGCGCGTCAACGAGCTGGGCGTGGCCGAGCCGCTGATCCAGCAGCAAGGCCCTGACCGCATCGTGGTGCAATTGCCTGGTGTGCAGGACGTGGCCCGCGCGAAGGCCATCATCGGCCGCACGGCCACCCTGGAAGTGCGCCTGGTCGATGAAACCATCGTGCCTGGTACAGAACTGTCGAGCGCCATCCCGTTCAACTCGGAACTGTTCACCGTCGGTAAGGGCGTCCCTGTCGTGCTGGCGAAAGACGTGATCCTGACGGGCGACTATATCTCCAGCGCCACGGCCAGCTTCGACCAGAATCAGCAAGCGGCCGTGTCGATCGACCTGAATGGCGACGGCGGACGCAAGATGCGCGAAGCGACGCGCGAACGCGTCGGCAAGCGCATGGCCATCGTGCTGTTTGAAAAAGGCAAGCCGGAAGTGCTGTCGGTTGCGACGATCCAGCAGGAACTCGGTTCGCGCTTCCAGATCACAGGCATGGGCGGCGCGGAAAACGCGAATGAACTGGCGCTGCTGCTGCGCTCGGGCGCCCTGTCCGCACCGATGACCGTCATCGAAGAACGCACGATCGGACCGCAGCTGGGCGCGGAAAACATCGCCAAGGGCTTCCACTCGACCCTGTACGGCTTCATCGCCATCGCCATCTTCATGATCGCCTATTACATGCTGTTCGGCGCCTTCAGCGTACTGGCCCTGGCCACCAACCTGCTGCTGCTGGTCGGCTTGCTGTCGATGATCCAGGTGACGCTGACCTTGCCAGGTATCGCCGCTATCGCGCTGGCGCTGGGCATGGCGATTGACGCCAACGTGCTGATCAATGAACGTATCCGCGAAGAGCTGCGCGCCGGCAATACGCCGCAAGCGGCGATCGCCGCCGGCTTCGACCGCGCCTGGGCCACGATTCTCGATTCGAACGTGACCACCCTGATCGTCGGCCTGGCACTGCTGGCCTTCGGTAGCGGTCCCGTGCGCGGCTTCGCTGTTGTGCATTGCCTGGGTATCCTGACCTCGATGTTCTCCTCCGTTTTCGTCTCGCGCGGCGTGGTCAACCTCTGGTATGGCCGCAAGAAAAAGCTGACGACCTTGTCGATCGGCACGGTCTGGGTACCGGGCACGAGCAAATAAGCCAGGGCTCCGACTTACCGAATAGCGTCAACAGCGATAGCGTCCTGCGGCCCAGCCGCCGGACGCACAGAATAGAACTCAGAGGATTTCATGGAATTTTTCCGGATCAAAAAAGATATTCCCTTCATGCGCCATGCGTTGATTTTCAACGTCATTTCGGCCGTGACCTTCATTGCCGCCGTCTTCTTCCTGTTCCACAAGGGCTTGCACCTGTCCGTGGAATTCAAGGGCGGCACCCTGATGGAGGTCAAATACCCGAAAGCGGCCAACCTTGAAGGCATACGCGGCACCCTGATCGGCCTCGGCTATGAAGAGCCGGGCGTGACCAGCTTCGATACGGCGCGCGACGTGATGATACGCCTGCCGGTGGAAAAGGGCGTGACTGCCGCGAATACCTCGCAGCGCGTGTTTGAAACGCTGTGCAAGGCCGAGCAAGGCACGACCAAGGGCATCGATACCGTCACCGACAAGGGCGAGCACGTCATCAAGACCGCCTGCGTGGACCCTGCCGGCAACGAAGCGGTAGTACTGCAGAAAGTCGAATTCGTCGGCCCGCAAGTGGGCGAGGAACTGACGCAGAACGGCTTGAACGCGCTGGTGATGGTTGTCGTGTTTGTGATGATCTACCTGGCCGTGCGCTTCGAATGGAAATACGCCGTGTCGGCGATTATCGCCAACTTGCATGACGTGGTGATCATCCTGGGCTTCTTTGCCTTCTTCCAGTGGGAATTCTCGCTGACGGTGCTGGCGGCCATCCTGGCGGTGCTCGGTTATTCCGTCAACGAATCGGTGGTGATCTTTGACCGTATCCGCGAAAACTTCCGCAAGCAGCGCAAGGCTTCCGTGCATGAAGTGATCGACAACGCGATCACCAGCACCATTTCGCGTACCATCATCACCCACGGCTCGACCCAGATGATGGTGCTGTCGATGCTGGTCTTCGGCGGCCAGACCCTGCACCATTTCGCGCTGGCGCTGACCATCGGTATCTGCTTCGGTATTTACTCCTCCGTGTTCGTCGCGGCCTCGATCGCCATGTGGCTGGGCGTCAAGCGCGAAGACTTGATCAAGCCGATCAAGGAAAAAGACGAAACCGACGGCGCCGTGGTGTAAACGCAGGTTTTTGCACAGCGAACCCAAGAACGATCACCCCTCGCGGTGGTCGTTTTTTTTTGTGATGGATGATGATGAAGCGTTTTTTATGGATGGCGGCGATGATGGGCGTGAACGCGCTGGCCGGCGCGGCGGATGTCAGCCGGGTGGCCGGCGATGTCATCGTCCTGCGCGGCGCCATCGCTGGCGGTGATGTGGAGAAGGTGCGGCTGCTGGCCACGCCGGGCACCGTGTTGTTGCGCGTGAATAGCGACGGCGGCGATCCGCAGGCGGCCATGTTGCTGGGGCGCTACCTGCGTCAGCAGCAGTGGGACTTGTCCGTCGACACCGTCTGCGCGGGCAGCTGCGCGCTGTACGTCTTCCCGGCCGCGCGCCATGTGCATATCCCCGCCGGTGCCGTGCTGGCGCTGCAGGAATCGGCGTTCCTGCGCGCGCAGGCTGGCCCGGAGCGCATGCGCCGCAGCCTGGTCGAGGCGGGCGTGCCGGCCGATGCGCTTGACCGTGAAACGGCGACGCTGGCGGCCCAATTGGCAGAGACGGCAGCGCTGGAAACGGCGTTTGCCGCGGAGCTGGGCATCTCGCCCGCCTTTTACCGCGATTTCCGGCAAGTGGCGGAGCAGGCCGAGAGCGTGCGTCAGCGCTTTCCCGACCAGGAGGCGGCCGTCTACTGGTGGCCAGCCGCCGGCCGGCTGCAGCGCTGCTACGGCATCACCGGCGTGCAAGAGGGGACGCGCGCGGCGCGCCTGGCGTCCGACGGCTATCTGTACGTGCCGGCCCTGTCGGCCCTGGTCATGGGCGACCAGGCTTTGCAGGCCTGTCCATGAGCCGCAGCGGCCGCCTGTTCCTGCTGATGGACGCCATGCGCGCCAGGCGCGTGCCCGTCACGGCGGCCCAGCTGGCGCAGCAGCTGGACGTTTCCGAGCGCACGATTTATCGCGATATCCAGACCCTGGCCGAATTGGGCGCCCCCCTGCAGGGCGAGGCCGGCATCGGCTATGTGCTGCGCCGTGGCGCCTTCTTGCCGCCGCTGATGTTTGGCGCCGATGAACTGGAAGCGCTGGTGCTGGGTGCGCGCTGGGTGCGCCGGCAGGGTGATGCGGGCCTGGCGCAGGCGGCCAGCAATGCCCTGGCCAAGATCGCGGCCGCCTCGCCGCGCGACTTGCGCGACAGCATGGCCGAGACCAGCTTGTGGGTACCGCTGGGACACCCCGCCGATGGCACGCAGCCGGCCGACCGCTATGTGCAGCCCGTGCGCGAGGCCATCCGCTACGAACAAAAGCTCACCCTGGGCTACCAGGATGAGCATGGCAGCGCCACCTCGCGCACGGTGTGGCCGTTTGCCCTGGCGTTTTTCGAAGGCAAGCGCCTGCTGGCCGCATGGTGCGAGCTGCGTGGCGATTACCGGCATTTCCGCATCGACCGCATCGCCAGCGTGCAGCAGCATGACGAACGCTATCCCACGCGGCGCCATGTGCTGCTGGATGCCTGGCGCAAGGCGCACGAGATTGATCCGGAAAGCTAGCGCCCCGGAATCCTGACATCCGCTCCTGACAAAAACTGTCAGTGACGGCGACTACGATGGTGGCTTCTTCACTCACCGGAGCCATCTGCCATGCGCCTGTACCACCACCCCATGTCCTCGAATGCCCGCCGTGCCCTGATGACGGCGATCCACCTCGGCCTGCCGCTGGAACTGGCGGAAGTCGACCTGATGAATGCGGATGACCGCCGCCGTCTGTCCGAGTTGAATCCGAACGGCAAGGTCCCCGTGCTGGCCGATGGCACTTTTCTGCTGTGGGAATCGTGCGCCATCATGCAATACCTGGCCGAGCAGGTGCCGGGCCAGACGATTTATCCGCAGGCGCCGCAAGCCCGCGCCGACGTCAACCGCTGGCTGTTCTGGGCCGCGCAGCACTTCGCGCCCGCCATCAGCGTGCTGGCCTGGGAACGCGCCTGGAAGGGCATGACGGGCAATGGTCCGGCGGATCCGCTGGAAGAGGCGCGCGGCGAGCGCGATCTGCGTGAGTGCGCCGTGGTGCTGGACGCGCATCTGGCGGGACGCGGCTGGCTCAGCGGAGAAGACGTGACCCTGGCCGATTTCGCCGTGGCCGCGCCGCTGATGTACAGCGAGGCCGTGCGGCTGCCGCTGGCGCAGTACCAGCATATCCAGGCGTGGTTTGCCCGCGTGCGGCAGCTGCGCGCCTGGCAGGAAACAGACGTGCAGCTATTGCCGGGATAATCTGCGCGCTAAGTGTGCCAGCGCACGGAGCTGGCGCGGCGCACCGCATAAGATAGGGCTGTCTCTTTCAGGACATCCCTAGCTTTGGACTTTACCCGCTTTCGAGCGGGTTTTTTTTGTCCGGTGTTTGAGGGTGGCTTGATAATTTGATACTTGCTGCACATATGGGGCCTATCCCACTGCCAGCAGGTACGCCATGTTCATGCCACGCCATCCGAAACCCCTGTTGAGTACCAGGGCGGTTGCCACGCAAGTCGCCCAGCAAAAGCAGGGAACGCAGGCCATGGACAAGCATGTGCTGATCGTCGACACGGTCAAGCCGGCGGCACCGCCGCCAGCGGCCAGCAAGCCGGCAGGCTAGTGCACGAGCACCTTCAGCAGCGACTGCACTTCATCGTCCGATTCTTCCATGATGCTCGACAAGGTCGCATCGTCGCCGATCAGGCAATCGATGCTGCGCGCGGCGCGGGCGGCCCGCACGGCGATGGCGGCCGGGCTTTCGTTGAGGGGCGACGAGACAGGCGCCAGGTCATTCGCCAGCAGCAGGGTATCGCCCAGCGATTCGGGCGGGATGGCGCGCAAGCCTTCCCACAGCGCATCGATGGCGCCCATCACCGCTTCCGGCACCTTCAGTTTGGTCAGGACGCCATGACCGATGGCTTGTTCGCCATGTTCGACCCAGTCCTCTGGTTCGCCGTCGAGGATGCCGGGGAATTCGGCCGCGCGCGACAGCAGATAAAACCCGCCCACTTCATGCATGATGCCGGCAAACAGGGCCGTATCGGGGTCCACCTTGGTGACGCGGCGGGCCAGTACCTGCGACAGGGCCGCCACATGCGCCGTATGCTCCCACAACTGGTTGGCCTTCGCTTGCAGCACGGGATCGGTGATGGTGCTGCCCAGCTGGCGCACGATCAGCGATGCCACCACCGACTGCAGGGTACGCACGCCGAGCCGCTGCACGGCGTTGCGCACGCTGGTGATTTCATTGCCGGAGCGGTTGAACGCCACGGAATTGGCGATGGCCACCGTGCGCGCGGCCAGCAGCGGGTCAGCCTGCACCAGCTTGGCTGCGGCTTCGATATGGCAGTCGGGATCGGCCAGCGCCTCTTGCAGCTTGAGCGAAGCGTCCACATTGGCAGGAAAGGTCAGCTCGCCACGAGCGGCTTGTGCGGCGATGCTTTTAAAGGCGTCGAGTCTGTTCATTGAAAAAATTATACTCGCAATATTTCCGTGCGGAACTTTTTAACCATGATCTTTTCGCAAACAGCTTGGCAAAAGGCAAGCAACTGCCCCCGTAAACGAAAAAAGGCATGCCCCTGTATCGGTGGCATGCCTTTTTTTAACGACAGCGTTCGTCACAGCGCTGGACAGGACCATCGCGCAGCAGGTCCTGTCGAAAGCGCTGCTACAGAGCTTCGCTGAAGATGGCGTCGCAGCCTTCAACCAGCTCGTCGCTGTCTTCCAGTTCATCCGTCAGGCCCAGGTCGAACAATTCCTCGACGGCGTTCATGAAGCTGTTGTGCTTGGTGGCGCCGATCAGGCGGTAGATTTCGCCGTCTTCGTTGCGCACGCCGATGATCAGTTTTTCCTGGCGCACCAGTTCCGGCGTGCTGGCGTTGAGCAGCAGGTTGCCGATGATGTGTTTATCGAAATGAGCTGGCTTTTTGCCTTCGAGCAGTGTGGTTTTCAACTTGGTTTCCTTTGTCTTGTTTGAATGTCTGTGCTTGGTGTATGGTCAGCCGTGGCCGTTGGCGATGGCGTGCTTCAAGCCCGCCAGGGTGATTTCCAGGCGCATGAAATCGTCTTCGGTATAGCCGTCGAACAGGCGCTGGCCCTGTTTTGTCAGTTTGGGGAACACGTCATGGAACACGTGTTCGCCCTCGCAGCTCAGGCGCACGTAATAGGAACGCTTGTCGCGTGGACAACGTTCGCGGATTACCAGCCCCTTTTGTTCCAGCCGGTCCACCACGCCCGTCAAGGTACCCTTGGTGATCAGGGTTTTCTGGCCCAGTTCCTTGTAGGACATGCCACAGGTGTTGCCGAGCGTGGCGATGATGTCGAATTGCGCATGCGTCAAGCCGTACTGGCGCACGAAGTCGCCAGAAAACCGCTCGAAGCCTTGCATGCATTCGGCCAGCAGCCGGATACTTTTTAAATATCGTTCACCCATGGGGGGGATTATATCCTTCCGCCCCGCTTTTTTCCGCCGCGCCAGGATGTGCCCTTGCATGAGGGGCTCGATGGGGCGGAAGTCCGGTATCATGTGGGCAACTCAGCCCTTGCCCCCTGGCCCGCCTCGCCGATGTCCTTCGCTAATCTTTCCCGTATCGGCCTCGACAAACCGCTGCGTTTGCTGCTGGTGCATGCCGGCGATGCCGAATCGATTACCTGGGCAGGCCTGGTGCAGCCGCTGCGCCTGTGCGCGCGGGCGCTGGGACCGGAGGCACTGCAGCTGGACGTGCGCACGCCGGAACAGGTGGCCGCGCAGGGCGGCAACTGGCATATCGCACTGCTGGTGGCCGATGAAACGGAGGCGCCGCTGCGCGCCGAGCTGTGCCGGGCCGTGATCGAACGCTGCCGCTCGGCGCCATTCTGGGGCGGCGTGGGTGCTGCCGTGCTGTGGCTGGCCGACGCGGGCGTCATGGATGGCGTGCGCATCGCCTTGCCGTGGGCCTTGTACGCCGATGCGGAAGCGAAGGCCGAACGGGCCATCTTGACGCCGCATTTGTTCGATATCGACGGTCCGCACGTCACCTGCTGCGGCGGCGCGGCCAGCATCGATTTTTCGCTGACCCTGATCGAGACCATCTTTGGCGCCGACGTGCAGGCGCTCGTCAAGGAGGCGTTGTGCGTGGACAAGGTGCGCGGCAAGGAAGAGCGCCAGCGCGTGGCCCTGCAGGCGCGTTTCGGCGTGCTGCAGCCGAAATTGTCCGAAGCGGTGACCTTGATGGAAGCCAATATCGAAGAACCGCTGTCGACCGACGACATCGCCAGCCTGGTGGGCCTGTCGCGGCGCCAGCTCGAGCGGCTGTTCAAGCAATACCTGGGCAGCCTGCCGTCGCGCTACTACCTGGAGCTGCGCCTGCAGCGCTCGCGGCAACTATTGCTCGATACACATTATTCCATCGTGCAAGTGGGCCTGATGTGCGGCTTTTCCTCCGGTTCCCACTTTTCCACGGCGTTTGGCACTTTATTTGGCAACACCCCCCGTGAAGAGCGGCAGCGCAAGCTGATGCCGCCGGCCTAGCCCCGTGTCAAGGCAGCTGTGATGAATTGTGAAAATCCTTGTCGCAGATTCAAAAGAGTTTTAGCATCCCGCTTTTTATAATGCAGTACACACGTAGCTGTCGTAGCTGCGGAGTACCTAACATATTGATGGGGAAATGCTATGAATGCCAAGCTTGATTCGACCGTAACGGCTCGTCCAGTCACCCGGGAAACCTTTGACCAGGTCCTCGTTCCTACCTACGCCCCTGCTGCCATGGTGCCCGTGCGCGGTTCCGGACTGGATCTGTGGGACCAGTCAGGCAAGCATTACCTCGATTTCACCTCCGGCATCGCCGTCAACAGCCTGGGTCATTGCCATCCGGCCCTGGTCGACGTGTTGACCAAGCAAATCAATAATTTGTGGCATTTGGGCAACGGCTACACCAATGAGCCCGTCCTGCGCCTGGCGCTGGCCTTGACGGAAGCGACCTTCGCCGACCGCGCCTTCTTCTGCAACTCGGGCGCGGAAGCCAACGAAGCGGCCCTGAAACTGGCGCGCAAGTATGCGCACACCAAGTTTGGCGCGCACAAGTCGCGCATCATCTCGTGCTTCAGCTCCTTCCACGGCCGCACCCTGTTTACGGTCTCCGTCGGCGGCCAGGCCAAGTACACGGAAGGCTTCGAGCCGCTGCCGCCGTCGATCGACCACATCGCCTACAACGACATCGAAGCGGCGCGCGCCGCCATCGGCGATGACGTGTGCGCCGTGATCGTCGAGCCGGTACAAGGCGAAGGCGGCGTGGTGCCAGGTAATCCGGAATTCCTCAAGGAGCTGCGCGCCCTGTGCGACAAGACGGGCGCCCTGCTGATTTTCGACGAAGTCCAGAGCGGCATGGGCCGCACTGGCGCGTTGTTCGCCTATATGGGCTACGGCGTCACGCCGGACATCCTGACGGCCGCCAAGGCGCTGGGCAACGGCTACCCGATCGGCGCCATGCTGACCACGAATGAACTGGCGCAAACCCTGGCCGTCGGCACCCACGGCACCACCTACGGCGGCAACCCGCTGGCCGCCACCGTGGCCCTGACCGTGCTGGAAACGATCAACACGCCGGCCTTCCTGGCGCGCGTGAAAGAAGCGAGCGTCAACACCATCGCCATGCTGCAAGGCTTGATCACGGATTACCCGCAAGTGTTCTCCGTCGTGCGCGGCAGCGGTTTGCTGCTGGGCCTGGTCGTCAGCGATGCCTTCAAAGGCCGCGCGAAAGACATCCAGAAAGCGGCCGAAGCGCAAGGCTTGATGGTGCTGATCGCCGGCATGGACGTGGTGCGCCTGGCGCCGGCCCTGATCGTCTCGGACGAACAGATCGCCGAAGCGGGCCGTCTGCTGCGCGTCGCCATCGACGGCATGCTGAAAGCCTGAGGCTAGCCTCGCGCCCTGTTTGATCACCGGCCCGCCGCTTTGCTGCGGGCCGGCTTGGTTCTACCCGGGTTTTCAGCCCATGTATCGTCAGCATTGAAGGAGTACCCATGTATGTTGTCCGTCCGGTAGAAATTGCGGATATTGCAGCCCTCGAAGCGCTGGCCGCGGTAACCATGCCGGGTGTCCATACCCTGCCGAAGACGCGCGAAAAAATCGCCGCCTCCGTCGAGCGCTCCATCGCCTCGTTTGCCGCCCATGTCGACATCCCCAGCGAAGAATCGTATCTCTTCGTGCTTGAATCCCTGCTCGACAAGAGCATCGCCGGTACGGCCGCCATCTTTGCCTCGGCCGGCTCGAACGGCACCTATTTTTCCTTTCGCAACGACGTCATCCAGCAAGTTTCGCGCGACCTGAATATCAGCCACAGCGTGCATGCGCTGACCCTGTGTTCGGAGCTGACGGCGTATTCGCAGCTGTCCGGTTTCTATGTGCGCAACATGGAGCAGGCGGGCCTGGAAGCGGCCTTGCTGTCGCGCGCGCGGCTGCTGTTTGCCGTGCTGGCGCCGCACCGTTTCGGCGACCGCTTCTTCGTGCCGCTGGCCGGCATCACGGATGCCGACGGCCAGTCGCCGTTCTGGGATGCGCTGGGCCGAAAATTCTTCCAGATGGATTTCCTCGATGCCGAAAAAGTCATCGGCGGTGCCCGCAACCGCACCCTGATCGTCGAACTGATGCCGCATTACCCCGTGTACGTGCCGCTGCTGCCCGGCGACGCGCAGGCGGCCATGGGCCAGATCCACCCGAGCGGCGAACTGGCTTTCAATCTGCTGACGGAAGAAGGCTTTGAAGCCGACGATTACATCGACATCTTCGATGGCGGACCGATCCTGCAGGCGCACAAGCATGCGCTACGCTCGTTTACGGGCTCGCTCACGCGCCGCGTCGTCGCAGGCGTCACGCCCAGCCGCACGGGCCTGAAAGTGCATTACGCGGTCGCTTCGGGCGCAGAGCGCAACTTCCGCGCCGTCACCTTTACCTGCGATGCGCTCGAAGCGCAGGACACCGTCGGCTTGCCGCCAGAGCTGCTGGAGGCGCTGGCCGTGGCCGAAGGCGACAGCGTCATTTGCGTGCGCATTTAACCGAGAGAACATTATGCTAGTAGTACGCGCCATCAACGCTTCTGACCTGGACGCCCTGTACGGCTTGGCCAGCCAGGTCGGCACCGGCATGACCACCCTCAAGCCGGACATGAAAATGCTGGGCGACCGCCTGGCCATCGCCTGCGCCTCGTTCGCCGAAACCATCCCGCCCGAAAAGCGCGACTACATGTTCGTCATGGAGGATACGGATACCGGCCGCCTGGCCGGGGTGTGCGCCATCAAGGGCGCCGTGGGCCTGGAAGAACCGTTCTATAACTACCGCATCGGCACCCTGGTCCATTCCAGCCGCGAACTCGACGTGTTTACGCGCATGGAAACCTTGTACCTGTCGAACGACCTGACAGGCAGCACGGAACTGTGCTCGCTGTTTTTGCATCCCGATTACCGCAGCGGCAATAACGGCAAGCTGCTGTCGAAAAGCCGCTTCCTCTTCATCGCCCAGTTCCCGCACCTGTTCACGGAAAAACTGATCGCGGAGATGCGCGGCTACCAGGCGCCGGACGGCAGCTCGCCATTCTACGAGGGCCTGGGGCGCCACTTCTTCAAGATGGATTTCCACCACGTCGACGACTTGACGAGCCTCGGCAAAAAATCCTTCATCGCCGAGTTGATGCCGCGCCAGCCCATGTACGTGGCCTACCTGCCCGACGAAGCGCAGGAAGTCATCGGCAAGGTGCATCTGAGCACGGCGCCCGCGCGCCGCCTGCTGGAGCAGGAAGGCTTGCACTTCGAGGGCTATGTTGACATTTTCGACGCCGGTCCCGTGCTGCAGGCGCGCGTGTCCGAACTGCGCGCCATGCGCGACAGCATGCCGGCCGTGCTTGACGCCGAGGCTGCGCCTGAAGTGTGCGGCGATGCCGTCCAGGCCGAGCCTTACCTGGTGTCGAATACCGACCTGAAAGATTTCCGCATGATCGTCACCAGCGCCAATCCGCACAGCGGCAAGATCGCGCTGGACGACGATGAACTGCATTTGCTGCGCTGCCATCACGGCGACACCGTGCGCACCTTGTCACTCAACCCGAGGAAGCATCCCCATGTCTAACGTATTTAATTCGTCTACCGCAGCATCGAACTTCATCAACGGCGCCTGGCTGCCAGGCACGGGCCGCGAACTGGTCACCATCGACCCGTCGAACGGCAAGCAGACCTGGGCCAGCCTGGAAGCGACGGAAAACGAAGTGGAGCAGGCTTGCCAGGCCGCCCGCGCCGCCTTTGAAGCATGGGCCGATACGCCCGTCGAAGAACGCATCGCCATCTGCGTGCGCTTCCGCGAGCTGCTGAAGGAGCACGCCGAAGCGCTGGCGCTGCTGATCTCGGAAGAAGTGGGCAAACCGCTGTGGGAATCGCGCACGGAAGTGGCCACCATGGCCAACAAGATCGATATCTCGGTGCAGTCGTACAACGCGCGCACGGGCATCACGCAAAGCAAGATCGCCGACGGCGACGCCGTGCTGCGCCACCGTCCGCATGGCGTGTTCGGCGTCTTCGGCCCGTACAATTTCCCCGGCCACCTGCCGAACGGGCACATCGTGCCGGCCCTGATCGCCGGTAACACCATCGTCTTCAAGCCCAGCGAATATGCGCCGCGCACGGCCATCAAAACCGTGCAGCTGTGGCAGCAGGCGGGCTTGCCGGATGGCGTCGTCAACCTCGTCAACGGCGGGCGCGACACGGGCGTCGCGTTGGGCGCCAATGCGCACCTTGACGGCGTGCTGTTTACGGGTTCCTGCCAGACGGGCATCAGCCTGCACCGCCAGTTCGGCGGCCAGCCGGGCAAGATGCTGGCGCTGGAAATGGGCGGCAACAATGCTCTCGTCGTGTGGGACGTGAAGGACGTGGACGCGGCCGTGCACCACGCGATTTTCTCCGCCTTTGTCTCCGCCGGCCAGCGCTGCACCTGTGCGCGCCGCCTGGTGGTGCAGGACAACGCCGCCGGTGCCGCGTTTGTCGAGCGCCTGGTGGAAGTGGCCGCGAAACTGGGCATCGGCGCTTCCGACGCGCAGCCGCAGCCATTCATGGGCCCAGTGGTGTCGAGTGCCGTGGCCGCGCGCCTGGTACAGGCGCAGGCGGATATGGTCGCCAAGGGCGGCACCACCTTGCTGCAGATGCGCCAGCTCAATCCGCAGGCGGGTTTTGTCACGGCAGGTATCGTCGACGTCACCGATGCCGCCGGTATCCCCGACGAAGAGTGGTTCGGTCCACTGCTGCAGGTGATCCGCGTGGCCGATTTCGATGCGGCCCTGAAGGTGGCCAACGCCACCGAATTTGGCCTGGCCGCGGCGCTCTTGTCCGACGATCCGGCCCTGTGGCAAACTTTTCAAACGCGCGCTCGCGCCGGCATCATCAACTGGAACCGTCCGACGACGGGAGCGGCCAGCACGGCGCCGTTCGGCGGCATCGGCAAGTCGGGCAACCACCGTCCGAGCGCGTATTACGCGGCCGATTACTGCGCCTACCCGGTCGCTTCGATCGAGAACAGCGCGCTGGAAATGCCGACCAAGCTGTCGCCCGGCCTGAATTTTTAAGGAAATCCCATGCACAGCACGCGCGAATACAACTTTGACGGCCTGGTCGGGCCATCGCATAACTATGCCGGACTATCGTTCGGCAACGTGGCCTCGTTCAGCAATGTGAAAAGCGCTTCGAATCCGAAGCAGGCCGCCTTGCAGGGCCTGGCCAAGATGCGCGCCCTGGCCGCGCGCGGCTTTGCGCAAGCCTTGCTGCCGCCGCAGGACCGGCCGAATTTCCGCCTGCTGCGCTCCATCGGTTTCACTGGGACGGACGCCGAAGTGCTGGCGCGCGCCTACAAGGAGTCGCCCGTCATCCTGGCCTGCGCGTATTCCGCCTCGCCCATGTGGACGGCGAATGCCGCCACGGTCAGTCCGTCGGCCGACACGCAGGATGGCCGCGTGCATTTCACGGCCGCCAACCTGAATAACAAGCTGCACCGCGCCTTCGAGCACGCGCAGTCGGCGCGCAGCCTGCGCGCCATTTTCAGCGACGACAGGCACTTCGCCGTGCACGAGGCGCTGCCCTCGACGCCGGCCTTTGGCGACGAGGGTGCGGCCAACCACACGCGCCTGGGCGCAAGCCACGGCGCGCCATCGGTTGAACTGTTCGTGTATGGTCGCGTGGAGTTCGACCCATCGGCGCCGTCGCCGAAGCGCTATCCGGCGCGCCAGACCCTGGAAGCGTCGCAAGCCGTGGTGCGCCTGCATGGCCTGGATGCGAAGCGCACCGTGTACGTGCAGCAGAATCCTGACGTGATCGACCAGGGCGTGTTCCATAACGACGTCATCGCCGTCGGCAATGGCAATGTGCTGTTCTATCACGAGCAGGCGTTTGCCGATGAAGAGGCAAGCCTGTCGCAGCTGCACCGCGCCGTCGCCGCCACGGGGGCCGATTTGCAGGCGCTGCGCGTGGACACGGGTCAGGTGCCGATCGCGGACGCCGTCAGCAGCTACCTGTTCAACAGCCAGTTGCTGACGAAAGAGGGCGGTAAGATGGCGCTGGTGATACCGCAGGAGTGCCAGGAAAACCGCGCCGTGTCGCGCTACCTGGATGGCCTGGTGGCCAGCGGTGGTCCCATCGATGAACTGATACATTTCGATCTGCGCCAGAGCATGCGCAACGGCGGTGGGCCTGCGTGCCTGCGTTTGCGCGTGGCCCTGACGGAAACCGAAGCGCGCGCCATGCACCAGGGCGTGATCATGACGGAAACGCTGTACCATCGGCTGGTGCAGTGGGTGGAAAAACACTACCGCGACCATCTGGAGCCGGGCGACCTGGCCGATCCGCAACTGGCGCTGGAAGTGCATGCGGCGCTTGAAGAATTGACGATCATCCTCAACTTACCAGGATTGTACGACTTGTAGGCGATAGACAATACACAGAAAAAATCCGAGACAGACTATCCGTAGCACAGACAGAATTGGACGGGCGACCCCCGTCTCTTGACACCGCTGCCGCCCAGCCACAAGCCCGAACGACAGCGTTGGACATTCACATTACCGTAATGGAGATGCAAGATGAATCACACGCCACAAGATTTGCGTACACAAACGCTGGAGTTGATTAACGCGGCTGGCAATGCAGGCAAGGCGGCAGCGCCTGTCGTGCAACTGGTGCAGGCATGGCTCGACTCGCTCGACGCCGAAGACCTGGCCGACATCGCGCCGGACAGCCTGGCGCCCGTGCTGGTCGACGGCTTCACGCAAGCGGCCAAGCGCACCGGCAACGGCTGCCAGATCGCCACCCTGCGTTATGCGGATGGCCGTGGCGGCATGGCGAGCGCCTTGCTGATCCTGAATGAAGACATGCCCTATCTGGTCGACTCCATCGTCATGGCCATGCGCCGCCAGCACCTGGCCGTGCGCGGCGTGATGAACACCGTGCTGCCCGTGCGCCGCGCCGCCGACGGCAGCGTGGAAGCGGTGCGCCAGCCGGGCGACCCGCTCGAATCGTATGTGCTGGTGCTGCTCGACGAAGAGCTGGCGCCGGCCGCCCTGGCCGCGCTGGTCGCCGCCCTGGAGACGGTCGCGCGTGACGCCGCCATCGTGCGCCGCGATAGCGCCGCCATGAGCGAGCGCCTGGCCGCCGTCGCCACGGCTGCATCGCAGCATGGCGAAGAAGGCGCGGAAGTGGCCGCCTTCCTGGAATGGGCACGCAGCGGCGGCTTTGAAGTGTTTGGCTACGCCTATTACCGCGTCAAGCCGGGCGTGCGCGAACTCGAACGCGACATCCCGAGCCGCGTCGGCGTGCTGCAGGATACGGCGCACCCGGTCTACGGCACCTGCCTGGCGAACATCCCGGGCGACTTCGACACCCTGGCCAAGCGCGACTCGGCGCTGTCCATCGTCAAGGCCGACGTGGCGGGCACCTTGCACCGCGACCAGCAGCTGGACTTCATCGGCGTGCGCGACATGGATGCGCAAGGCGCGATCCTGGGCGAGCATTGCTTCGTCGGCCTGTTCACCCGCGCCGGTAATTCTACCCCGCTGGCGGCGCTGCCGTTTGCGCGCGGCCGCGTGGCCAAGGTTTTGAGCCTGGCAGGCGTGCGCCAGCAAGGCTTCCGCGCCGAGAAATTCCGCGAAATCCTCGAATCCCTGCCGCGCACGGAAGCGCTGGAAGCGGACCTCGATTGGCTGGCGCAAGTGTGCGGCGCCGTCGTCTCGCTGTACAAGCAGCCGCGTACCAAGGTCTTCGCGCGCCGCGACGTGTATGCGCGCCACCTGAACGTGCTGGTCTACCTGCCGCGTGAGCGCTACAGCGCCAGCGTGGCATCGAGCCTGGCAAAAGCCCTGCAAGCCAGTTCCGGCGCCACGCATGTGAGCATGCAGACCCTGGTGGCCGACGGCCCCCTGGCGCGCGTCTACCTGATCGCCCACGCCGCGCGCTACCCGCTGGATCTGGAAACGGACATCGAACAGCCGCTGCTGAGCGTGCTCGATGGCTGGCATAACGGTTTTGCCGCCGTGGCCGACGCCGTGCCCGACGTGGCCCTGCGCACCAGCCTGCGTAAACTCTGCGCTACCTTGCCGCTCGATTACGTGGCCGCCACCGCGCCGGCCGTCGCCTTCCGCGACCTCGACACCATCCTGCGCAACACCGATCCGGCGCATGTGGCCGTGCGCATCGAGACGGGCGCCGTTACGACGATCCGTTTGTACTCGGCCAACAAGGTGCCGCCGCTGTCGACCATCCTGCCGGCTCTGCACAATGCGGGCGTGGCGATCGACCGCGAACAGGCGTATTCGGTTTCGCTGTCCGACGGCACGCGCTATTTCGTCACCAGCCTGACGGTCGATGCCGCCAGCGCGGCGAAACTGGCGCAGCCATCCGTCGTCGCCGTGGCGCAGGAATTGTTTGCCGCGCTGTTCAACGACACGGCCGAAGATGGCCGCCTGAATGGCCTGGTCATCGAAGGCGGCTTGTCGACGCGTGAAGTGCAGCTGGTGCGCGCCTACACCAGCTACTGGCGCCAGACGGGCAGCCGATTCTCGGTGCGCTACATTGCCGAAAGCCTGCGCAAGCAGCCGGCCCAGGTCAAAGCCCTGGTCGACGCTTTCCTGCAGCGCTTCGATCCGGCGCTGTCCGACGCGCAGCACGCGCTAGCCCTGGAGGCCATCGCTACCATCAAGGCCGGCCTGCCTTCCGTGAACCACGCCGATACCGAGGAAATCCTCGGCGCGCTGGCCGACCTGATGGCCGCCACGCTGCGCACCAGCTATTTCCAGAACAATCAAGCCGGCGACAAGATCATCTTCAAGTTCGATACCAGCAGCCTGGCGCTGGTGCCGGAACCGCGTCCTTACCGCGAGATTTTCGTCTTCTCGCGCCGCTTCGAAGGCGTGCACCTGCGCGGCGGCCCTGTCGCCCGTGGCGGCTTGCGCTGGTCCGACCGCATGGAAGACTACCGCACCGAAGTCTTGGGCCTGGTCAAGGCGCAGATGGTGAAGAATGCCGTCATCGTGCCGGCCGGCGCGAAGGGCGGTTTTGTCTGCAAGATGATGCCGAAGGACGCCGTGCGCGAAACCATCGCGGCCGAAGGCGAAGCCGTCTACCGCCTGTTCATTTCCAGCCTGCTGGAAGTGACGGACAACCGCTCGCTTGGCAATATCGTGCCGCCAGTCGACACCGTGTGCTTCGACGACGCCGACCCGTACCTGGTGGTGGCCGCCGACAAGGGCACGGCCACCTTCTCGGACATCGCCAACGGCATCGCCGTGCAGCGCGGTTTCTGGCTGGGCGACGCGTTCGCTTCGGGCGGTTCGAACGGCTACGACCACAAGAAACTGGGCATCACGGCCAAGGGCGCATTCGAAGCCGTGAAGCGCCACTTCTATGAAATGGACCACGACCTCAATACCACCCCGATCACCATGGTCGGCGTGGGCGACATGTCGGGCGACGTGTTCGGCAATGGCGTGCTGCTGTCGCGCCAGCTGAAACTGGTGGCCGCATTCGACCACCGTCACATCTTCCTCGACCCGACACCGGACGTCGCCGTCTCGTTCGACGAACGCGCGCGCCTGTTCGCCTTGCCGCGTTCCTCGTGGGATGACTACAACAAGGACTTGATCTCGGCTGGCGGCGGCGTGTATCCGCGCTCCGCCCGCACGATCGAACTGTCGCCGCAAATCCGCGCCGCGCTCGATATTCAAGAGACCTCGCTGCCGCCGGAAGAACTGATGCACCGCATCCTGAAGTCGCCCGTGGACCTGTTCTACAACGGCGGCATCGGCACCTACATCAAGGCCTCGACGGAAACGCACGCACAGGTGAAAGACCGCGCGAATGACCATATCCGCGTCAGCGGCAATGAGCTGCGCGTAAAAGTCGTGGCCGAAGGCGGCAACCTGGGTGCGACCCAGGCCGGCCGTATCGAGTTTGCACTGACGGGCGGTCGCATCTTTACCGATGCGATCGACAATTCGGCCGGCGTGGATTGCTCGGACCATGAAGTCAACGTGAAAATCTGGCTGGACGTGGAAGTCAATGCGGGCAAGCTGACGGAAGCCGACCGCAATCGCGAGCTGTATGCGATGACGGACGACGTCGAGCGCCTGGTCTTGCGCGACAACACGCAGCAGACGCATTTGCTGGTGCGCGAATTGCAGGCGCAAAGCGAAAGCGCCGTGCAGGATGGCTATGCCGCACTGATCGCCAGCCTGGAAGAAGAGGGCGCCCTGTCGCGCGAACTGGAGCAACTGCCGTCGGTGGCCGAACTGGCGCGCCGCAAGGCCGACGGCCGTGGCTTGACCACGCCGGAACTGGCCGTGGTGATCGCCAACGTGAAGAACCGCTTCAAGCGCATCCTCTCAAGCCTGCCGTTGACCGGTGAAACCTGGGCCGAGCCGGTCCTGAAGCCGTACTTCCCGTCCTTGCTGGTGGAAACGCGTTCGGCGCTCGACCACCCGCTGGCCAACGCCATCCTGGCGACCGTGCTGGCCAATGAAGTGATCAACCGCTGCGGTCCGCTGATGATCCGCAACCTGGCGGCGGAACACGGCGTGGACGAATCGACCGTGATCCTGGCCTGGGGGCAGGCTTGGGTGGCGCTGAACCTGGCGCCCGTGTTCGACGCGCTCGATGCGGACGCGCTGACGATCCCACGCGACGTGTCGATCAAGGTCGATGCGCAAACGCGCGTGCTGCAGCAGACGATGATCGCCGGCGTGCTGTCGGTGCCTGCCGAACAGTTGCGCGGCGCCGGCCTGGCCGAACTCACGCGCCTGTTTGGCGCGGAATCGAAGCGCGACCTGCTGAAAGCCGTCGGCATCAAGTCGGAAGCGGCACTGGTGCCGGGCTTGACGCCAGCCTTCGTGCAGGCGTGGGATGCGGTCGATGCGCTGGAAGTCGTCGCCGGCTTCCTGTTCCCGGCCCTGTCCGTGCCCCGTCCTGCGGCGATGGACCTGGCGGCCTTCCTGCAAGTGGGCCTGGCCCTGCGCAGCCAGGCGGGTATCGGCACGCTGGAGCGTGGCTTGAAGCTGGCCGCGCAAGGCAAGTCGCAGGAGCAGTTGCGCAACTACGCGCAGCAAGCGCTGCGCCGCACGCAACAGCGTCTGCTGACGCAGGTGCTGGCGCGCGCAGAGCAAGGCAATGCAGGCCAGGCTGTCGATGCCGTGACGGGCGCGCTGGGCCTGTCGGCCTATGTGGCGGCGACGGAACTGGAGCAAGCCATGCTGGACGTGTGGACCTTGTCGGAAGCCGTGAATAAAATCACGGCGAAACCCACAGCGGAAGCGGCGGTGTAATGACGCAGGTAGTAACCCAGGTAGTAGCGAGCGCTGGCGGCTTGCCGCCAGCCGTGCAGGCGCTGGCGCAGGCCGATTTCAGCGGCGTGGCGCAGCTGTTCGCCAACGCCGGTTTCACGGTGGCCTTGCCGGCGCCCGGCATGCTGCAAGTCGTCAAGCCGCAGGCCGATGCGGGGCGCGCCAGCGTGGCCGTCTCGGTGGGCGTGCATGGCGACGAAACGGGGCCGATCGAAGTGCTGGCGCATCTGCTCGACGCCCTGTCGCGCGATGCGTCGACACTGGCCGTCGACCTGCTCGTTTGCGTGGGCAATGTCGATGCGATCCGGGCCGGCAAGCGTTTCATCGACGCCGACCTGAATCGCATGTTCCGCCCCGTGCGGGGGAGTTTGGCGCAAGCGGCGGAAAGCGCGCGTGCCGATGAAATGATCGCTGCGACAGCAGCGTTCTTTGAAGCGGCGGGCCCCGTGCGCTGGCACCTGGACTTGCACACGGCCATCCGGCCTTCCGTGTACCCCACGTTTGCCATCGTGCCCGACCTGGTGGCCGACGACGCCAAGGCACAGCTGATCGATTGGCTGGGCCAGGCGGCCATCGGCGCCATCATCATGAACCCGCAGTCGGCCGGCACCTACAGTTATTACTCGGCCGAGCATTTCGGCGCGGCCGCCAGTACGGTGGAGCTGGGCCGCGTGGGTACCCTGGGGCAGAACGATTTGTCCCTGTTCGACGATGTGTCGCGGGCGCTCGATGGCTTGCTGCGCGGCTTGCCTGCGCAGCCCGTCAAGGCGCAACCGCACGTGTTCAAGGTGGCGCAGGAAATCATCAAGCACAGCGATGAATTCCGCATGGCGTTTGATCGCAGCACGCAGAATTTCACGTCCCTGCCGCAGCACGCCGTGATCGCCAGCGATGGCGACCATGTCTACACGGTGCAGCACGCGGAAGAGCTGGTGGTGTTCCCGAACCCGGACGTGCGCGTGGGCTTGCGCGCGGGCTTGATGGTGGTGCGTACTTCCTGATCTTTCAGTCATGCATAGCATCAGGCGCCAGCCGGGGAAACCCGCCTGGCGTTTTTTTTGCAAAAAAGATGCTGCACAGAAATAATTATCCATTAAGCAATCAATTGGTTTAAAATATTTTCCCTTTTGCAATTTATTGGACCGTTCATGTTGAAACGCCTGCTGACAGCCCTGCTGTGCCTGACCCTCTCCGGCCTGACGGCTGCCGCCCCCGCCGATGAGAAGGCTTCTGCGCCGGAAATGACGGCCGAGCAATTCCTCGCCCAGTTGCACTTGCAGCGCGGCAAGATCACCTTGCCTGGCGGCATCGCCACCCTGGATTTGCCCGCCAACTTCCGTTATTTGTCGCCGACGGACGCCGAGCGCGTGCTGGTCGATGCCTGGGGCAATCCACCGGGCATGGAGTCGCTGGGCATGATCGTGCCCGCCAAGACCAGCGTGCTCGAGCGCGACAGCTGGGGTGTCATCGTCACATATGAAAAGGAAGGGCATATCAAGGATGACGATGCGGACAGCATCAAGTACGACGAATTGCTCAAGGATATGCAGGCATCCGTGCTGGAAAACAATGCGGAGCGCAAGAAGCAGGGCTATCCCGGTATCCATTTGATGGGCTGGGCGGAAAAACCCAGCTATGCCAAGGATACGCACAAGCTGTACTGGGCCAAGGACTTGATGGTCGATGGCGGCGAACACTCGCTCAACTACAACGTGCGCGTGCTGGGCCGCGAAGGCGTGCTGAACCTGAACGCGATCGCCAGCATGCAGCAGATCGAGGCGATCAAGAAAGAGATGCAGCAAGTGACGGCGTTCACGGAATTTACCGAGGGTAACCGCTACACGGATTTCGACAGCAAGACGGACAAGGTGGCCGAATATGGCCTGGCGGCGCTGGTGGCGGGCGGCGTGGCCAGCAAGCTGGGCCTGTTTGGCAAACTGCTGGCGCTGTTGCTGGCCTTTAAGAAAGTGCTGATCCTGGCCGTGGTGGGCGGCGGTGCGGCCATCGTCAAGTTTTTCGGCGGCAAGCGCAAGGACAAGCCGGCGCCGCAGCCGCAGCCAGTACCGCAGCCGGAAGCGGCGGAACAGCCCGGCCATGCGCCGGATGGCAAGGTGAACCTGGACAAGTAAGGGCAACTGGGCCGCTCGGTGCGCTGGCGCACAGGAGTGGCATGGTGCGCGCTGCCGGAAGACGGCGCCTCGGGTACACTGGCTCATCGTTCATTCTCAGGAGTCCGCCATGTCCGTGTCCATGTATCAGGCAACCATTCCCGTCTTCATCCGCGGCTTGCGGGTCGTTTCGGCCTTGCTGGAAAAGGCGCAAGCCCATGTGGAGGAAGATGGCATCGTGCCCGAGATTTTATTGGGCGCGCAGCTGGCGCCCGACATGCTGGATCTGACGGCGCAGGTGCAGCGCGCCAGCGACACGTCGAAGATGTCGGTCGAACGCCTGAGCGGCGTGCCGGCGCCGAAGTTCGAGGATAACGAAGCGTCGTTCGAACAGTTACAAGAGCGCATCGCCAACACCATCGCCTACATCGACAGCGTGAATGCGGGCCAGATGGCGGGCAGCGCACAGAAGGAAGTCGTGCTGAACTGGACCGACGAGGGCAAGAAATTCTCGGGCGACAATTACCTGCTCAGCTTTGCCTTGCCGAATTTTTATTTCCACGTCTCCATGGTCCATGCCATCCTGAGAAACAATGGCGTGGCCGTGGGCAAGCTCGACTATCTTGGCCCTTACGATTGACAGGCCTGAAAAACCGTCGCGAGCGGCGATGATTTGTGGCCGAGAAGCGCAACTGTGCTGAAGCACAGTGAGCATCGCAGGCCGCAAAGCGCGACGCGCAGCAGGTTTTTTATCGCTGTGGCTGCTGCTGAACCTGATTCTGCACCGCGTTGCCCAGCATGCCGCCGCCGATCACGCCGGCCACCGTCGCCAGCGCCTTGCCGCGGCCGCCACCGACCTGATTGCCGATCAAGCCGCCGATGACGGCGCCCGTGCCGATGCCCACGTAGTTCGGTTGTGCCGGCGCCGGTGCAGGCACTGGCTGCGGCTGGCGTACGGGTTCGCGGTAAGCCGTGTCGCGGTAGCCATCATTGTTATCGTTGTAGGCAGGACGCGCCTGCGCCACTTGCGTGTGGTGCACGACGCGCTTGTGCACGACGGGCGCCGGAGCTGGTGCCGGGGCAGCTTGCGCGACGACAGGCGCGGCGAGCGGGGCCGCCACGGGCGCTGCCAGGGCAGCGGCGCTGGCCGGCGTCATGGCGGCCACGTCGGCAGGGATGGCTGGCGTGGCAGGCACGTTCGCCCGCGAATTGGGCAGGATGCCGGCGATGGACGCCGCGCCCACCAGGCACAGGACGGTCACGGAAATGGCGGCGCCGGCTATCAAGGGGTGGATGCGGCTGGCGGTAGTCGTCGTGTTCATGTGTTCTCCTGGGGGGGCAAGGTGTTGCGCTGTTGTTGATGTGTCCAGATTAACGGTCGCGCCGGTCCAAGGCTAGCCCTTGCGCTGTATCAAACGTAAGCAGGTGTAAGCCGCGCTTTCCAAAGCACAGTAGAATCGGTGCATTCCCTTTTCCGGAGTCCGCCATGAGCCAGTTATTCACGCCATATGCACTGGGGCCGCTGCTCGTGGCCAACCGTATCGCCATCGCGCCCATGTGTCAGTACTCGGCCGACAACGGCAACGCCACCGACTGGCACATGATCCACCTGGGCCACCTGGCCCTGTCCGGGGCGGGCTTGCTGATGACGGAAGCGACGGCCGTCTCGCCCGAGGGACGCATCTCGGCCGAAGACCTGGGCCTGTGGTCGGACGCGAACCAGGCGGCGCTGGCCAACGTGGTGCAGGCGATCCGCCGCCACGCGCCGATTCCGCTGGTGGTGCAACTGGGTCACGCAGGACGCAAGGCGTCGAGCCGCGCGCCCTGGCAGGGCGGCGCCTGCGTGCACCTGGCCGAGGGCGGCTGGCAAACGGTGGCGCCGTCCGCCATCGCCCACTCTCCCGGCGAAACCGTGCCGATCGCCCTCGATGAGATGGGTTTGTTGCAGATCAAGGGCGCGTTTGTCGCGGCCGCCCAGCGCGTGCATGCGCTCGGCATCGAAGGCATCGAACTGCATGCGGCGCACGGTTATCTGCTGCACCAGTTCCTCTCGCCCCTGTCCAATCACCGTACCGACGTGTACGGCGGCAGCCTGGAAAACCGCATGCGTTTTCCGCTGGAAGTGTATGAAGCCGTGCGCGCCGCCGTGCCCGACAGCGTGGCCGTGGGCGTGCGCCTTTCCGCCACCGACTGGGTCGAGGGCGGCTGGGAAATCGAACAAAGCGTGCGCTTCGCGCAGGAACTCAAGCAGCTGGGCGCCGACTTCATCCACGTCTCCAGCGGTGGCATTTCGCCACAGCAGCAAATTCCCGTGAGTCCCGGCTATCAGGTGGCGTTTGCCGAGCGCATCAAGCGCGACAGCGGCTTGCCCACCATCAGCGTGGGTTTGATCACGGAAGCGCAGCAGGCGGAAGACATCATTGCGCAAGGTCAATCCGACATGGTGGCGCTGGCGCGCGCCATCCTGTTCGACCCGCGCTGGCCCTGGCATGCGGCGGCCCAGCTGGGCGCACAGGTGCAGGCGCCACCGCAGTACTGGCGTTCGCAGCCGCGCGAGTACAAGCACCTGTTCGGCGACACGACGCTGGGCCAGCGCTAGGAGTCCCGGCCGGGAGCGTCTTCCGCTGGCGGCCGGCGGCTGGAGGGCTAAGGCGTATGCGTAAAGGCGGGTCCCGTGGCGCTCACCCCCACTGCAGAGCGGCCATCGATCAGCATGCCAACCGAGCGGCCAAAGAAGAAGCTCGCCCCCATGTTCAAGGTCAGGTAAGGCGCGCCCACGGCGCCGGCCAAGCCCTCGAACGCATGGGCGGTCGGATGCGCGGTGAACGCGGCCAATGCGTCCACGGTGAGGATGGAGACGCTCGAGACCGTGCCGGCGCGGCCAGTGTTCGAGGCCGTGAGCGACAGGGCGCCGCCGGGGCAGAAGAAGGAGGAGATTGCTCCACTGCAAGAGATGAAGTTGCCGCCAGCCGGGAAGAAGTTAATGCTCGAGCCGCTGTCGATGAAGCTGTTGCTCAAGGTACGGCCATTGAAGTCCGACGAAAAGTAGCCGAGATTGGTGGCGCCCAGTACCGAGCTGCCCGCTGGCAGGGCATTGTTCGAGCGGGTTCCCAGGCCGAAGATCAGCATGCCCTCGGCGCGCTCGGCAACGTGGTTCGACAAGGGGGGCAGGATGATGATGTTGCCATTGTTGTCGGCACCAAAGCCCGTGAGGGGATTGCCAACCTGGTCCGCCAGCGGCACTGGAATTTGGCGGCATGGAACCGAGGAGCACGCGTAGTAGACGGGCGCGGCAAAGACCGTGCACGCGGAGCCGCAGTCTTGCGCGAACAAGCCCACGCCAATGATGCCCTTGGCGCCCACGTCCGCAGCCGTTTTCAGCATGGTGCCCTGGGTTTGGCACGATGCAGGGATGCTGGCAAATTTGGCACCCGGATCGGCGATGATCTGGATGGCCATGTTGGTGGCCAGCTTGCCGCCTTGATTGGTGCCGCCCATGCGGATGTCGGCCTTGCGGACGCTGCCCCAGGTGGTGCCGGAAATGAAGGAAATGCACTGGCCCAACGGTTCACCGCCTGAAGTGGCACTGGCCAGACTGCCCAGCAGCTGGGAGGGCATGTCGGCGGCAAACACGCGCAGTCCGACCGAGCCGGTGTCAACCAGGACATGGTCGATGACGGCGCAGTTGTTGGTGTTGCCCGGAGCGCAAATTTTGACATCCACAAAGATCGCGTTCGGCGTGTTGCCGTTGCCGTTCGCGGGACCGGCATCGACATAGATAGGCGCGACATTGTCGTCGCCGATGACGGCGGCGACCGGATTCAACGGCGAGCCGCCGGGCTTGTTTTCCGGAGGCTTGATGATGATCGGCGGATCGACGGGGGTGACGGGCGGATTGGTGACGACCGGAGGCTCCACCACCACAGGCGGGTTGACGACGGGGGGCACCACCACGGGCGGGGTCACGGGCGGGTTAGTCTGCACGGAAGGAGGGGCTGACGAGCCGGACCCGCCGCCGCAGGCGCTCAGGGCGAGGGTGGCGAACAGGGCAAATGCCGCGGACATCAATGGCAGGCGGAAGCGGTGCGCGAAGGGGGGCGTTTTCATGGAATCCTTGAGGGGGTGAATTGGGGGAGGCGCTTAGCGCAGTGTCGCCAGGTCGAAGCCTGCCGGCAGCCGGGAACTCAGGTAGGAGTAGCCCGAATAGGCGCGCAGGTGTCCGCTTGAAACGATGGTCCAGTCGCCGGCGGTGGCATTGAGCAGGCGCGGCGAACGAATCCGCGACGAACGCTGGGCGACCTGGGCGCGATCGAGGGAGGGTTTGTAGGCGCCCAGCAGGGATGCCAGGTCAGGCATGGTTGGGGCGGCCCACGACACGGCGAATACGAAGCCGCCGGCATCCGCAAACTCCGTGGCGACACCTCCATCGGGCAGGACGATCCTGTGGCTGGAATACGGCAAACTCGTCGAGGCCGATGCGTCCAGGACGGCTGAAAAGGAGCGCGCATGCATGGCCCTGGCATCGGCGACGGGCCCTTGGGCCGGCGAGATGACGTCGCCCAGGCCTGCCTGGGCAGCAGGGGAGAAAATACCCAGCAGGCATGCCAGGATGGCGGGACGCATGGCAGGCAGCGCAGGCGACGAAGCGGCTGCCATCGCCAGCTGGTTTGTGCGCCGCGCCGGGCCACTACGTGGATAATTAAACATACCGACACCTCTTCATTTGCTAATCATAAATAAATCGCCCCTCTTTTCCGCTTGCATCCTTGCGCGGATTCGGGAAAGGCGTCTCTATTGGAAATTTCCTCAGGGAAACATGCTGATAAGAAAAGTCCTGCTGCGAAGCCATTGCATGACTCGCGCATAACATCGTCTTGCCATCGAATGCCGCTCCAGCATCGGGTTCCACCGCTGCGATGGGCAGACGATGAAATTCTTGCTTTGCGACAAGATGAAAAATACCGCAGCCGTGGAGAATAAGATTGAATCTGTGCGACAAATGCTGATCGATATGACAAAAATTCCGCGTGGCCCGCATCGGGCAATAGCTTTCATCTTCTGCTAAACTCCGGTTTCTTCCACTATTCATTCCGGACACTTCGACATGCGCCATTGATACTGCCGTGCTGTGCACGGCCTCGCCCCTCCCGCCACAGCGCCTTTGCGCCGCGCGGGTTCGCCAGCCCTGTCTGCACGTACAAGGAGTATCCATGCCCGCATTACTACAACTCGACCGTCTTTCCTTCGTGCTGCCCGATGGCCGCACCCTGTTCTCCGATTTGCAATTCGCGTTTGCCCCGCATCGTATCGGCCTCGTCGGCGATAACGGTGTGGGCAAGAGCGTGCTGGCGCGCCTGCTGGCATGCCAGGCGCAGCCGTCTTCTGGCGCCGTGCGCTGTGACGGCGCCGTGCATTACGTGGCGCAGGAACTCGATCCGCAGCGCTATCCCACCGTGGCGGCCCTCGCCGGCGTGGCCAGCTTGCTGGCGGCGCTGGCGCGCATCGCCGAAGGCAGCATCGACGAGGCCGACTACGCCCTGGTGGGAGACCGCTGGGATGCCCATGCGCGCTTGCGCCAGGCGCTCGACGCGCTTGATTTATCTCATGTCGACGCCGACACGCCGACGGCTGGCCTGAGCGGTGGCGAGCGCCAGCGCATCGCCCTGCAAGGCGCCTGGCTGTCGCAGGCGGACTGGCTGGTCCTCGATGAGCCGAGCAATCACCTTGATGTCCATCAACGTGCCCGCCTGGTGGCGCAAATGGCGCGCTGGCCGGGCGGCTTGCTGCTGATCAGCCATGACCGCGGCTTGCTGCAGCACGTCGATGAAATTGTCGAGTTGTCGCCGCAGGGCTTGCGCAGCTATGGCGGCAATTACGCCATGTTTGCGCAGCAGCGCGCGCTGGAGCAGGCTGGCTACGCCGCCGCCCTGCAGGCGGAAAAGGCCGGCGCCAGGCGCGAACAGCGCGAGGCGCAGCAGCAGGCCGAACGCCAGCAGAAACGGGTGACGCGCGGTGAGCGCGAGGGCCGCGAAGGCAATCAAAGCAAGCTGCTGCTGGACGCGAAAAAGGAGAAAAGCCAGGATAACCAGGGCAGGCTGCGCGTGCGCGCGCAAGAGGCGCAGCAGGCGCGCCAGCAAAGGGTGATGGACGCCAGCGCCCGCTGCGCGCCCGAGGCCGAACGGCTGCTGCTGGCGCCCGAGAGTGGCGTGCCGAACGGGAAACTGATCCTGGAGCTGCGCGAATTGGTCTTGCCGCATGGCCAGGCGCACGCCATCAACCTGGTGCTGAGCGGCCCGCGCCGCCTGGCCGTGACGGGAGACAATGGCAGCGGCAAGTCGACCCTGCTGCGCGTGATCGCGGGACAGCTGGCGCCCGCCAGCGGCGCGCTGCGCTGCCATGCGCAGGTGGCCCGGCTGGACCAGCATGCTGGGCTGCAAGACGGCGAGTGGAGCGCCGTGCAGCGCTTGCAGGAACGCAACAGCATTGTGCCGGAAGGCGAGTTGCGCACGCGGCTGGCGCTGCTGGGCATTGCCGGCGCGCGCGCCACCATGCCCAGCCGTTTGCTGAGCGGGGGCGAGCGCATGAAGGTGGCGCTGGCGGCCGAACTGTATGCGCAGACGCCGCCACAATTGCTGCTGTTAGATGAGCCCGACAATCATCTGGACCTGGCCAGCCTGCAGGCGCTCGAGCAGATGCTGCTGCAATATCAGGGGGCGTTACTTGTGGTTTCGCATGACCAGGCATTTCTGGAGGCGATAAACCTTGACCCGGAGGGCTTGACATTGCATAAGTGATAATTGAATGAAAAAATACACGCTCGATGCCTGGAGAGCATGCTTCATGAACCGATGCTGAATTTTGTTTGATTGTCGGTATAATCCACTGAATAACCGGGCCTATTTGTGAACTAAAACTGCTGGTTCACCAATATGATGACGTTTAATCTGGCACTGTTGTCGGTCACTGCCGCGCTGCCAGGGCGTCATCCTCCGTGCCCTGCCGTGCATGAATTTTGGTTTCGCTTATATTGTTTTCTTGGAGAAATAGCATGTCGTTTTACGAAAAACTCAAAGCCCTCAACATCGAATTGCCAGTCGTTGCCGCACCAGCTGCCGCTTACGTGATGCATGCCCGCACGGGCAACACCGTCTTCCTGTCCGGCCACCTGGCCAAGAAGGATGGCAAGGTCTGGGTGGGGCAACTGGGCAAGGACGTCACCACGGAAGAAGGCAAGATCGCTGCGCGCGGCATCGCCATCGAACTGATCGCCACCTTGCAAGACGCGTGCGGCGGCGACTTGAGCAAGGTCAAGCGCATCGTCAAGGTCATGAGCCTGGTCAATTCCACTTCCGAATTCACGGAACAGCACCTGGTGACCAATGGCGCCTCGGAACTGTTCGTCGAAGTCTTCGGCGACAGCGGCAAGC
This sequence comes from Janthinobacterium sp. SUN211, assembly GCF_030587315.1. Taxonomy (NCBI): domain Bacteria; kingdom Pseudomonadati; phylum Pseudomonadota; class Betaproteobacteria; order Burkholderiales; family Oxalobacteraceae; genus Janthinobacterium; species Janthinobacterium sp. SUN211. The sequence goes on from NZ_JAPWIC010000011.1 coordinate 59,869, forward strand.
ACGCCCGCTCCGCCTTCGGCGTGGCGCAAATCCCGCTGGGCGCTTGCGTCGAGATCGAACTGATCGCCGAACTGGCCTGATCACCTGAGCATGCCGGTGCCTGTCGCCGGCTCGCCTTTTCCTCCTTTCCAGCAAGAGCGGAACCGCCATTGGGGTGGAGGGATCGGTGTATTCAAGAAAAAAACGGAGACACGTAATGAAAACGAGTGAACAAGGCTTGCACCGCGGCCTGGGCGAGCGGCAGATTCGCCTGATGGCGCTGGGCGCCGCGATTGGCGTGGGCCTGTTTTTGGGTTCCGGCAATGCGATCAAGATGGCCGGTCCCGGCATCATGCTGTCGTACATCATCGGTGGCGCGGTCATCTTCATGATCATGCGCGCGCTGGGCGAAATGGCCGTGCACAATCCCGTGGCCGGTTCCTTCAGCCGCTATGCCCAGGATTACCTGGGCCCCCTGCAAGGCTACCTGACGGGCTGGAACTACTGGTTCCTGTGGCTGGTCACGTGCGTGGCGGAAATTACCGCCGTCGCCATCTACATGGGCATCTGGTTCCCCGATGTGCCGCGCTGGATCTGGGCCTTGGCGGCCCTCGGCTCCATGGGCGCGATCAATTTGCTGGCCGTGAAAGCCTACGGCGAATTCGAATTCTGGTTTGCCCTGATCAAGGTGGTCACCATCATCCTGATGATCGTCGGCGGCACGGGCATGATCATCTTCGGTTTCGGCAATGGCGGCGTGGCCATCGGCATTTCCAACCTGTGGACGCATGGCGGCTTCTTCCCGAATGGCGCGCAGGGCGTGCTGATGTCGCTGCAGATGGTGATGTTTGCCTACCTGGGCGTGGAAATGATCGGCCTGACGGCCGGCGAAGCGGCGAACCCGAAGAAATCGATTCCCGACGCCATCAATTCCGTGTTCTGGCGCATCCTGATTTTCTATGTCGGCGCACTGTTCGTCATCCTGTCGATTTACCCATGGAATGAAATCGGCACCACCGGCAGTCCCTTCGTCATGACGTTCGAACGCCTGGGCATCAAGACGGCCGCCGGCATCATCAACTTCGTCGTGCTGACGGCAGCCTTGTCGTCGTGCAATGGTGGTATCTTCAGCACGGGCCGCATGCTGTACAACCTGGCGCTGCAAGGCCAGGCACCGAAGGCGTTTGCGGAAACGACGGCCAGCGGCGTGCCGCGCCGCGCCATCCTGGTATCCGTGTTTGCCCTGCTGCTGGGCGTGCTGCTGAACTACCTGGTGCCGGAAAAAGTGTTTATCTGGGTCACCTCGATTTCCACCTTCGGCGCCGTCTGGACCTGGGGCGTGATCCTCGTCACGCAAATCCAGTTCCGCAAGACCTTGACGCCGCTGGAAATCAAGAACCTGGCCTTCCGCATGCCGTTCGCGCCCTACGGTTCCTGGATTTCGCTGGCTTTCCTGGCGCTGGTGATCGGCCTGATGGCGTATTTCCCCGATACGCGCATCGCCCTGATGGTGGGACCGGCCTGGCTGATCCTGCTGACGGTGCTGTACTACGCGCTGGGCCTGGCGCCGAAAGACCGCCGCGATGACGTGCCGCAAGGCTACGAAGCGGGTTGGCCGCCGGCCGATGTGCCGCACGGCAAGAAGTAATCCAGCCTAGTTGAGCTGAATCAAAAGCGCGCCCCTGCACTTGCAGCGGCGCGCTTTTTCTTTCATATTGGCCATTCCATGCAGCACTAACGCCAGTGCGCGTTTGATGGCGCACGCCTGGCGTTGTTTCCTTGCATCAAAGTTCTGTTTAGCTGAACCGATGAAAGCCCTATAATCGCTTAGTTTTGAAAATGGACGCGATCTTTCCGGTTTTTTGCCAGGTGGGGCCGGAGTGCTATTTGTTTTTACCCGTCATGCGAAAATACGTGTGCCTCATAAAGGAATGCTAGTGAGCCAAACCCTGGTCCAGAAACTTTGCCGCACCAAGCCGATCGATACCACGGTCGAATATGGTGAAGGCCTCAGCAGCAGTGGCTTGAGCCGGTCCATCGGCCTGTTTTCCCTCACCATGATCGGCGTGGGCGCCACCATCGGCACGGGCATTTTCTTTACCATGGTCGAAGCCGTCCCCAAGGCGGGCCCATCGGTCGTCCTGTCTTTCCTGATCGCCGCCATCACGGCCGGCCTGACGGCCCTGTGCTATGCGGAGCTGTCGTTCCGCATTCCCGCCTCCGGCTCCTCGTATTCGTTTGCCTACGCCACCGTGGGCGAGTTCCTGGCCTTCATCATGGCCGCCTGTCTGCTGCTCGAATACGGCTTGGCGGGCAGTGCCGTGGCCATCGGCTGGTCGTCCTACCTGAACAACTTCCTGGAAAATGCCTTCGGCTGGCACATTCCCGAGATGCTGCGCACGCCGATGATCGTTTCCGGCCCGCATGGCATGGAGTTTCATGCCGGCCACATCAACTTGCCGCCCATCTTCTTGATCTGCATGTGCGGCTTTTTGCTGCTGCGCGGCGCCAAGGAATCGGCCCTGATGAACGCCATCATGGTCATCATCAAACTGGCGATCCTCGTGTTTTTCATCGTCATCGCGTTTTCCGGCTTCAATGCTGACAATTTCTTCCCCTTCTTCAATGCCGACAATAGCAAGGGCTTTGCCGGCATGACGGGCGTGACGGCGGCGGCCGGCACTGTCTTCTTCTCCTTCATCGGCCTCGATACGGTGGCGACGGCCGGTGACGAAGTGAAAAATCCCACGCGCAATGTGCCGCGCGGCATCCTCGGCGCCTTGCTCATCGTCACCGTATTTTATTTGCTGGTGGCCGTGGCCGCCCTCGGCGCGCAACAGGCGAAATTGTTCGAAGGCCAGGAAGCGGGCCTGGCGGTGATCCTGCAAAACGTCACGGGCAAGACCTGGCCCGCACTGGTGCTGTCGGCCGGCGCCGTCATTTCCGTCTTCAGCGTGACCCTGGTGACGATCTATGGCCAGACGCGCATCCTGTTTGCCGTCAGCCGCGACGGCCTGATCCCGAAGTCGTTCCAGAAGATCCACCCGCGCACCCTGGTGCCGGTGAGCAATACGATCATCGTTTGCCTGGTGGTGGCCGTGGTGGCCGGTTCCGTCGATGCCACGTATCTGTGGGACATGGTCAGCATCGGTACCTTGACAGCCTTCATGGTGGTGTCGATTGCCGTGCCCGTGCTGCGCCACAAGCAGGGCGCGAACCGCATCGAAGGCTTCAGCGTGCCGTTCGGGCCGTACGTGATTCCTGGCCTCAGCGTGCTCGCTTGCCTGTACATCATGCGCGATTTGCCGCATACGACGTTTGTCGTGTTCAGTGTGTGGATGGCGGTAACGGTGGCCATTTACTTCCTGTACAGCATGCGGCATTCGCACCTGGGCAAGAAGGCCCGCTAATGCAGTCTGTTCCATCCGAAACCGCCGCGCTTGCCGGCGGTTTTTTTTATTTCTAACCGGAATTTACATGATGAAAATAACTGATCTGGCCGCTTGCAGCTTGCTGGCAAGCAGCCTTCTGGGCACCCTGGCACAGGCCGCTCCCGCCACCGCGCCGGCCTTGCGCGATTACCGTGCCGTCGCCCTGTCGGCCAACGGCCAGCGCATCGCCGCCATCGAATCGAGCCGGGCGGGCGAACAGCCGCAGCGCCCGCATGCGGTCATCGTCGTGCGCGACGCCGCCAACGGCGCCATCGTGCAGCAATTCGATCCGTGCGCCGTGTGTTCCTACGACAAGCCCAGCTGGTCGCCCGATGGCCGGCAGCTGGCTTTTGTCGGCTACGACGCTAAGGCCGGCACGGCGCAACTGTACCTGGCCACGATGACACAGGCGCAAGCCCAAGTATTGACGAGCATCAAAGGTGTGGCCAGTACGGCGCGCTGGTCGCCGGATGGCAAGCAGCTGGCCCTGCTCGCGACGGTGGGCGCGCGCAAGCTGGCCGGCGCCGTGGAAGCGGGGGCGCGCCAGGTGGGCGAAGTGGGCAGCGAAGACGATGCCCAGCGCATCGCCGTCGTGCCGGCCAGCGGCGGCGAGCCGCGTCTGCTGTCGCCAGGCGACACCTATGTGTATGAATACAGCTGGACGCCCGATGGCCGCGGCTTTGTCGCCACCAGCGCGCAAGGCAATGGCGACAGCAACTGGTGGGTCGCCAAGCTCAGCCATATTGATGCGGCCACGGGCGCCCTGCGCGTGATCGCGTCACCGGCCATGCAGCTGAACCTGCCTTCGGTCTCGCCGGACGGCAAGACGGTGGTCTTCATCGGCGGCCTGATGAGCGATTTCGGCTCCATCGGCGGCGATATCTACACCGTACCGCTGGCCGGCGGCACGCCGCGCAATCTCACGCCAGACTATCGCGGCACCTTCAATGGCGTCGTCTGGCGCGGCGCCGGCTTGCTGGCAACGGCCCTGATCGACTCGCAGCTGGCGCTGGTGCCCATCGATGCGCAAAGCGGCCCGGCCCGGCCTGTGCTGCTCGGTGAGCTCAGCAGCAGCGGCAGCGATGGCCGCCTGTCGTTCAGCGCCGATGGGCGTCACGCCGCTGCCGCTCAGGAAGATTTCACGCACGCCAGCTACCTGGTGGCGGGACCGGTGGGCCAGCTGAAAAAGATTACGCGCGACAATGACGGTTTTGCGCCGCAACTGACGGTGCAGAACGTGGGCTGGAATAACGAGCAATACAAGGTGCAAGGCTGGCTGCTGGGGCCGTTGAAGGCGGACGCAGGCAAGCGCTACCCGATGGTCGTCAATGTGCATGGCGGCCCGGGCGCCGCCGCCTCGCCCCGTTACGTGGGAGCGAGCACCCTGATCCACGAATTGACACAAAAGGGTTATTTCGTCTTCCTGCCCAATCCGCGCGGCAGCTTTGGCCAGGGCCAGGCCTTTACGCGCGCCAACATGGCCGACTTCGGCGGCGGCGACTGGCGCGACATCCTGGCCGGCATTGATGCCGCGCAAAAAGTGGCGCCCATCGATGGGGACCGCCTGGGCCTGATCGGCCATTCGTATGGCGGCTTCATGACCATGTGGGGCGTCACGCATAGCGACCGTTTCAAGGCGGCCGTGGCGGGTGCGGGCGTGTCGAACTGGATCAGCTATTACGGCCAGAACGGCATCAACCAGTGGATGATCCCGTTCTTTGGCGCCTCCGCGTATGACAATCCGGCCGTCTACCGCAAGGCTTCACCCATCGAATCGATCAAGGCGGCCAAGACGCCGACCCTGATCTACGTGGGCGAGCGCGACGTGGAAACGCCAGCTGCCCAGTCGCTGGAATTCTGGCACGGCTTGCGCGCCATGGGCGTGCCGTCCAGCCTGTTCATCTACGACGGCGAAGGCCATTCCTTCCGCAAGCCCGAGCATCAGCGCGACTTGCAGAAGCGCACCATCGGCTGGTTTGAGCAGTATCTGAAGTAAGTTGCGCCAGCTTAGCGCGGCGCTACAATATGCACGATCGCCGCGCTATGTATCACGATCTTGTCCGCATCTGCCTGTAACAAGCGGATGCGGCGCTGCACCAGAGGCCAGCCCGACCAGGCCACGTCGCTGACGGGCGGCGCGGCAGGCACTGCCAGCGGGGCGCTGATGGCGGCCTGGTTGTCGAGCTGTTCCAGCGCGCGCGACAGGGTCAGACACACTTGCGTATGGCTGTGGCCAAGCAGGGCGTTGACGGGCGCGACGGGCAGCTGGCTGGCATGCCGGCCCAGGATGGAGCGCAGCGCCGCCACGTGGGCGACCAATAAATAATTTTGCACGATGAACAGGTTGATGTCTTCCACGGCCCGCTGCTTGCTGGCCGGTTCATCGAGCATGCGCACCAGCGCCGAGCTGAGCGCAGCCAGGCTGTCCATCAATCGCTTGCGCTCGATGCGGTAGGCGAAGTCATCGAAACATTTCCCCTGCAGCAGCGCGAAGCTGGCCTGCATATAGCTCACATTCACATTCAGCACCTGGCGCACCAGCCGTGGCAGGCTCTGGTATTCCCAATTGGCCAGCACGAAGCTGAACACGGTCGCCACTGCCGCGCCGATCAGGGTATCGATCAGGCGCTCGCTGACGAGGTTCGGGTTGCTGGGCGCCACCAGGTGCATTTGCAGCAGAATCATCAGGCTCACGGCGATGGCCGTGTAGCGGTAGCGCAAATAGATGAAGGTGGGCGTGGCCACGATGGAGAGGAACAGGATGGCCATCAGCACGATATTGCTGTGCACGAAGCGGATCACGATGGCCGTGATGATGCAGCCGATGATGGTGCCGATGATGCGGTCGGCGCGGCGCTGGCGCGTCATGCTGAACGTGGGGCGCAAGATGATGACGATGGTCAATACGATCCAGTAGCTGTGCGCCGCATATGGCAGCCAGTGTCCGATCAGCAATCCCACCGAGATGGCCATCGAGACGCGCAGGGCGAAGCGGAACACGGGCGAGTCCGGGCGCAGATTCGACAGCAGGGTTTTCAGTTCGTATTTCTGCTGCGACAAGAACGGCGCCATGTCCGCGCCGCTCCAGAACGGCACGTTGTCATACACTTTCTGGCTGGCCAAGTGCAATTCCGCGATCATTTTCAGAATGGCGCGGATCTTGTTGCGCTGCGCGCGCAGGGTGGCCAGCGCTTCCTGCGCAGCATCGCCTTTTGCGTGCAGACGGGCAATTTCCTCTTCGATATCGGCCCATTCCTTGTCGTAACTGATCTGCGCATACGAGGCGCGCTTGCGCGTGACGGCGTAGGCCACGGCTTCGATGTCGCGCGCCGCCTTGTAAGCCAGGTCGTGCAAGGATTTCAGCACGTCGGAGTCCGCCAGGTGCTGGCGCAGCAGCGCGTAATCCGTGTGCGTGGAGAGTATCAGTTCATACAGATCCAGCATGCACACGTGCACCTGCACGACGATAGCATCCTTGCTGTTCTTGTGGCTGCGCAAGATCAAGTCGCGCGATGCCTGCTGGCGGTCGGCCAGGATGCTTTGATGGCGCACAAGCTTGTTGAACTGTTCCGTCAGGTTAAAACGGGTGTCGTAGAAATCGGCCTTGATGTCGATGTAGGCGGCCAGTTCGAACAGGGCTTCGGCCAGCACTTGCTGCTTGATGCGGTGGCGCAAGACCCAGGCGATGGCCATGGCGTAGGCCAGATAGATGAGGCCACCGAGCATGAACAGGCCCGCATGGTGGAACGATTGCTGCCACGTCATCTGGTGCTCCATCGACATGGTCATGATGAACAGGGCGGCCAGCTGCAAGGGCATGGATTTCTTGCCGTACACCACCATCATGCTGGCGAGGAAACTCACGAGCACGAGCACCGTCATCAACAGCCACTGCACGGGGCCGCACAGGCTGATTAGCAAAGTGACGGCGCTGCACAGCAGCACGGAAGCGAGCATCTCATTGAACTTGTGGCGCAGCGGGCTGGGCATGTCCATCAGGGTTGTGCACAGGGCGCCGATGCACACCGTCATCGCGGTGGCGCTGTCGCTGATTTCCTGGGTCAGCAAGGCCAGGCCGACGAGACCGATGGCAACGCGCAAGCCCAGGTAAAAATAATGGCTGTAAATAAAGGTGCGCAGGTTCAGTGCGTAGTGCATGGGATTACCTTGTGGGTAGGGCACAGAAAGAGGCGCCGCACCGGGGTCTCCGATGCGGCGCCAGGATGTTGCAGTCGCTACAGCCTTGATTTACATCAGGGCAATCACGGGATATCTACGCCATTCTGGCTCGGCAAAGCGCTGGCAGTGTGCAAAGATGAAATTCAGCACGGCTTCCTGATTGCTCAGCAGGGCCGGATTCGCTGCTTTCCACTCGGCGAATTTGGCGGCCAGCGCCGGCTCGTCGCGCAGCAGCTCGGATGCCATGTCTTCGAACACGTAATCGGAAAACGCTTCTTTCTTCTCCAGCACGCTGTTGAAGAAACCCCAGCGGAAGAAGCTGTCGTGCGCCTGCGGCTCCAGGGTTTCCACGGCGTAGCGGGCGTTGTCCTGGTCCAGGCTGACGACATAATCGCCTGCCTGCACGGTGAACTGGCCCGTACGCGCTTCGAGTTCCACATTGTCGTGGAACATGTGGCCTTCGTAGGCCGTGGCCCGCGTGCCGACGTCGGTGATGTGGTAGTAGCGCGCCGTTATCGTCTGTTCGGTGGTGATGCGGTTCATTTCGACGCCGTTCCAGCGCAGCCGTTCGATGACTTCGCGCCACGCTTGCGGCACGATATAGGCTTTTGGCGCGGCCACGGTGACGTCCGCATCGAAGCGGTTGTAATACTTGATATCGCGTTCCCACGGCTGCGAGCGGTCATACGACAGGCGCTGGTAGTCGCCCAGGATACTCGGCGTGTATTGCGCCGCATAGCCCTTGAAGGGGAAGGTCGACGGCTGTTCTTCATTCATGGCCCAGTGGATCGGCCATGCGGCTTGCGTGCGTCCGGCCGCCTTCGCTTGCGCGCGCAGCTGCTTGATCTGTTCGCCATGTTTGACCGTGAACGCCATGGTGATGTCGAGCAGGGCGCGCATGGATGCGTAGCGGTCGGCAAACGGTTTCAGCATGTGCGTTTCCGGCATGAAACCAATGACGTGATGCAAGGCCGCAAACCCGGTCGAGAAACGGGGCACTTCGAGAAATTCGGCGATGCCGTGGTCGGGACTGTCCTTGACGGGATTCACGTACGGGCAGGTGGGCCAGCCAGCGTTTTCCATCTGGGCAAAGATGTGCGGCAGCATGGTGTCTTGCAGGAAGGGGCCGAGGCCATTGCCCAGCTTATCCGTCTGCGTGTGGATCAGGGTCATCGTGTACGGATAGTCGGCGCCGTTCGACGTGTGCGTGTCGACCATCACGTCCGGGTCCCAGCTGGCCAGCAGGCGGTTGAACACTTGCGCGTTCAGGCTGTCGCACTTGATGAAATCGCGGTTCAAGTCCAGGTGGCGGCTGTTGCCGCGGAAACCGAATTGCTCCGGGCCATCCTGGTTCACGCGCGACGTGTTGGCGCGGTTCAGGCTGCCATCGACATTGTAGATCGGAATGAACAGCAATACCGTGCTGCCCAGCGCCGCCAGGCGTTCCGGCTGCGTGCAGAGGTCGCGCACGATGGCCATGCAGGCGTCGATGCCTTCCGGTTCGCCCGGGTGGATGCCGTTATTGTTGAAGAATACGGTGCGGCCTGCGCGCTTGATTTGCTCGCGGTCAAACACGCCATCCGCGCTGACGACGCCAGCGTGGATGGGCACGCCCGAGTCGGACAGGCCGATCTGTTCGAAGTGCAGCACCTGCGGATAGCGTGCGGCAAGATCTTGATAGAAGGTGATGCATTCCAGCCAGGTCGTGGTCTGGTTGTGGTTACCGAGTTCGTAGGTCGTGCGCAAGTCTGGTGGCATAGCGGTCTGAGTCTGGGAGGGGGAAGGCGCGCTGGGTAAGTACGCCCGCTAGGGGCCAATTGTAGCACCGGCTCTTGCCTTGAGGCGCCGCAGGGGCTGGTTGCCATACTTGTGTTATGAATACGTTTCACGCGCAAGGGGAGGCGGCATGGGCAAGGCGGCGATGGCAGCGCTGGCGGCGCTGGTGTGGGGGATAGGCCTGGCGGCGCAGGCGGCGCCATTGCGCTTGCCTGCGGGCAAGGAACCGGTGGCGCAGGGCGGGTCCGTCACGGCCGTCGCGCAGGGCGCGTTGATACGCTACCGGGGCTGGCTGCTGGCCATCGATGGCGCCGTGCCGGAAGAGCGGCCTGACATCGTGCTGACGTCGGCGGATGCGCGCCACGCGCCGCTGCTGCAGATCGGCGCCACGCAGCGCACCTTGCCCCTGTGGTCGGCCTTCGAGCTCGTCAAGGGAAGCGCGCGCCTGCGCATCACGGCGCTGCCGGGGCTTGAAGCGCTTCCCGCGCTGCTGCTGGACTTTGGCGAGAGCGATTACCGCATCGTGATTCCCGCCGCCCCCATCGAGCGGCAAGCCCATCCATTGCTGGCGCAGCGCTTTCCCGGCGCCGACCTGGCCTTGCTGCTGCAGGATGGCCGGCGGGTCATGTTGCCGTTGGGAAGTGGCAGCGCGCAAGTGTTTGGCGCAGAGCAAGCCGTGCCTTACCGTTTTGCGAAAGTGAAAAAACGTTAGGCGAAAAAAAGCCACTCCCGCAGGAGTGGCTCAGGCTAAAGCGCCCGTTGCCGGGTTATTGCTTTTTGTTATTCAGCGCCCATTTCTTTCAGCAGGTTGTCTGCGTGGTCGATGTGTTTCATGTTCCACAGCATGTAGCGCAGGTCGACCTGGATCGAACGGGTGTTGGCCTTGTTGTAGTCCCAATCGGAAATGATCGAGTCCAAGGTGCCATCGAAGGCCAGGCCGATGAATTCGCCTTTCGAGTTCAGCGCAGCCGAACCGGAATTGCCGCCGGTGATGTCCAGGGTCGCCAGGTAGTCGACCGGCACGGTTTTCAGCTTCGGATCGACGAATTTACCGAAGTCCTTGGCTTTGATCGCGGCCAGTTGATTTGCCGGTGCATTGAACTCGCCCTGGCCCGTGGCTTTGGCCACCACGCCATTGACGGTGGTGAACGCGGTCCAGGTGGTGCCGTCGGCGCCATGGTCACGGCCGGCAACGCGGCCGAAGGTGACGCGCAGGGTGCTGTTGGCGTCAGGATAGACGGCTTGGCCTTTGCTCTTCATGAAGGCAATTTTTGCTTTCATGTAGTTGGCGTAGGCTTGCTGGATCTTGCCGGCCAGTTCTTCGTCTTCCGCTTCGTTTTTCAGCGAATCCGGGTACATGGCGACGGCTGCCTGGATGAAGCTGTCCTTGCTGGCCTGGAATTCGGCTGGCGTGCGTTTCAGCCATGCTGCGCGCTCGGCTTTGTCGGCCAGCTTGCTGCCCGCATACAGTTTGTCCAGGGCGGCGGACAGGTCGGCTGGCGACATGCCGTCCTTGATGCCGATGGCGGCGTCAAAGCTGGCGCGGCGCTGTGCTGCCGGTTGCGCGGCGTACTTGGTCAGGCTGTTTAGTACCAGCGCCTTGTCGACTTTTTCATCGTAGGTGCGCTCGACCGACGTGATGCCCGCTTCCAGGCGTGGCAAGTCGCGCGACTGGTAGCCGGACTTGCGTTCCGTGTCGGCCTTGGTGCTTTCGTTGGACAGGCGGTACAGGCTGCGTGCCGTGTTCAGCAGGCGTGGCTGTGCGTAGCCCAGGAAGAAATCGCGCTTGGTGTCGGCATCGCGCTCGGCGATCAGCTTTTCCACTTGCTCGATGTCGCCGGCAAATTCCGCCTTGCGGGCAGCATTCGCGTTGACCCAGGTTTTCAGGGCTTCATGTTCTGCCGTCTTGCGTGCCAGGAAGTCGCTGCCCGCGTACGAATCGAGCATGCCTTGGCGGTTCTTGTAGTAATTGTTCACGCCAGCCACCTGGCCCGCGTATTTCAGGGCAACATCCTTGTTGTCCTTGGTTTCGCGCGCGATGATGGCCAGGGTTTCGCCCGACGCTTTCACGAAGGCCGGGTAGTTCCAGTCAAACGTGAACGCCACTTCCGATGGCAGGCGGTGACGGTTGGTACGGCCAGGGTAGCCCAGCGCCATGACGAAATCGCCTTCTTTCAAGCCATCCTTGGCCAGTTTCAGCACGTGTTTTGGCTGGTATGGCACGTTGTCCTTGCTGAAGTCGGCAGCTTTGCCGTCTTTGCTGACGTAGGCGCGGTAGAAACCGTAGTCGCCCGTGTGGCGCGGCCACATCCAGTTGTCGGTGTCGCCGCCGAACTTGCCCACGCCGGCAGGAGGCGCGTGCACCAGGCGCACGTCGCGGATTTCCAGTTGCTTGATCAGGTAGAACTCCAGGCCGCCGTAGTAGCTCGACACGGTGCAGCGGAAGCCCGCTTCTTTTTCGCATTCGGCGACCAGTTTCTTCTGGTTTTTCTCGATCGCGTCGATGCGTGCCTTGCCTTGCAGCTTGGCCACGTCGGAGGTGATGATCTTGTCGCTGACATTGGTCACGGCGGAGGTGACGAAGATGCGGCTGCCGGGGGCGGCCGGCAATTCTTCAGCGAACGTCTTGGCCAGGAAACCGTTGGCCAGCAAATCGCGCTCCTTGGTCGAATTGACCGCTACGCTGTTGTAGACGCAATGGTGGTTGGTGGCAACCAGGCCTTGCGGCGAGACGAACGAGGCCGAGCAACCGCCCAGGCTGACGATGGCGCCCATCGGGAACTCGGTCAGTTTGGTCAGGGTGGTCGGATCGAGTTTCAGTCCGGCCGCTTTCAGTTCCTTGGCTACTTGTGGCAGCTGTTGGGGCATCCACATGCCTTCGTCGGCGTGTGCGAAGTTGCTCAGGATAGCGAGCGCGATTAAAGATTTTTTCATTCGAGTTCTAGTCTTTTACATGAAGGGAAGTCGGAACCAACGTGTACCCAGTGTTTTTTCTCAGCGGGTGACCTAGAGTATCCGCACCGAACTCGCACTAGTCAATCACATTTTCCCGGCGGCATGTTTGTGGTTGCTTGTTTAAATGACATTATTTTCGGCATCACAGGGGCAGAAAGCGGCTGCCAGCTGGCATTTTCCCGTGCCGCGGCTGTGGTATTGTCCATACAATTGTCCTGGCAGCAATAAAAATGGCCGGGCGCCTGCGCGGCCCGGCCACTTGCGGATGTGCTGCTTTTGGTCTGCTTAGCGTATTTTGCCGCGGCGCAAAAGATTTACGATGCCCAGCAGGATCACGGCGCCCAGGAACGAGACGAGCAGCGAAGACAGGCTGAAATTGTCGCTGTTGATGGTACCCGTGCCGAATAGGGGCGCCAGCAGCCAGCCGCCCAGGAAGGCGCCGACGATACCGACGACGATATTGAGGAAGATGCCCTGTTGCGCATCCGTTTTCATGACCATGCTGGCCAGCCAGCCGATGACACCGCCAATAACGATCCAGATAATGAAATTCATGTAATCCTCCGCGCGATGGATGAGTGGTTGTGCCAGAGCGGTGCGGCCTGCACGTCATGGCAAATTGATACTGATGCCGCACGATAGAAAAGTCCAGCGGATTCGCATGGCGCATGCAAAAGCCCGCCTGGCTGCGGGCAGCGAGGCGGGCTTGTCATGCGGCAAGGCAGTGTTTAATCGGCCTTGATGGCTTCCACCTGGATGGCCAGCTTGACTTCCGGCGAGAACGCCGGCATGCCGTAGTTCAAGCCAAAGTCGCTGCGCTTGAATTCTGCCGTGGCATCGGCGCCGCACACTTCACGCTTGTAGCGCGGGTGCATGATGCACTTGAACTTGCTCACGTTCAACTTGACGGGCTTGGTCACGCCCAGCAGGGTCAGTTCGCCATCGACTTCCACCAGCTGCTCGCCGTTGAACTTGAGCGACTTGCTCTTGTAGGTGATTTCAGGGAATTTCTCGACGTTGAACATGTCCGCTTTCTTCGCGTGCGTGTTCATGGCGTCCAGGCCGAAGTCGATCGAATCGGCATCGATGACGAGGTCCAGGCTGCCCGCCTTGGCGGCGCGGTCCAGGGTGACCGTCCCCTTGGTCTTGTTGAACTTGCCACGCCACACGGACATGCCCATGTGATCGGCTTCGAAGCTGGGGAACGTGTGCGTCGGGTCGAGGTTGTAGGTGTCGGTAGCGGCCATGGCCGAACCCGCGCCGGCGGCTGCCAGCACGGCGATCATCAAGTGCTTAAGTTTCATCAATATCCTAAAAAGAATCGGTTGGTGGTGTGATTTTAATCAGTAGCGATTGAAAAACGTTCAGGGCAAGGCGCCTTGCCGAAGGCAGTACGAATAGTACGACGAGACAAGAGCAACGCAGCCATGGACGTTTTCTCAGGTGTTACTGCGCGGCGACGTGGAACTTGATGGTGACCTCGTCGGCAACCATGCTCGTGTCTTTCCACTCGCCTTCGCCGATGTTGTAGGTCAGGCGCTTGATCGGCAGGGCGCCGTCGAACGCATATTTGCCGCCGTCGGCTTTCACCGTCAGGGGGAAGGTCACGTCGGTGGTCTTGCCTTTGATGCTCAGCTTGCCGCTGACCGTCAGCTTGCCCGCGCCGGCGGCCTTGATGCTGCTCGAGACGAAGGTGGCTTTCGGGAACTGGGCCGCGTTGAACCATTCTTTCTTGGCCACTTCCTTGTTGTATTCCGGGTCGCCGATATCGATGCTGGCCGTCTCGATTTCCACCGATGCTTTCGACGCATCCGGCGTGGCCGGGTTGTAATCGATGGCGATATTGAATTTCTTGAACTTCGCTTCCACGGGCACGTTCATTTGCTTGAACACGGCCGACACGCTGGTCTTGGCGGGATCGACTTTCAGCAGGGTGGCGGCAGTGGCGGCCACGGACAGGCCCAGCAGGGAAGCGAGGACGATGCGTTGGGTGGTTTTCATCTTATTTTTCCTGGAGTTTCAGTGAGCAAAGCAGATTAAGAAGGGCTTGGAACGCCGGACAAAACCGCAAATCGCGACGCGCAGCGGGTTTGGTTCGACGTTCTTATGGCAGCATGCGTTTCAGCACGCCATCGCGGTCGATGAACTGGTGCTTCAGCGCCGCCAGCACATGGGCGGCCACGGCGGCGGCCATCGTCATGTTCAGAACATAATGAATTTCTTTTAAAAGCGGCTTAAGTTCCGGGTTCGGCGCCATGATGACGGGCAGCTGGAACAGGCCCAGGTAGACCACGGGCACGCCGGCGGCCAGGGTGTACAGGTAGCCGGAGACGGGCACGGCGAAGATCAGGATGTACAGCAGCACGTGCATGGCGTCGGCCGCCTTCTTTTGCCAGGCCACCATGCTGGCAGGGTGCGGCGGCGGCACGTTGGCCTTGCGCCACAACAGGCGGATGGCGGCGATGGCCAGCACGGTCACGCCCAGCCACTTATGCCACGAGAAATATTTGAGTTTGGTGGGCGTCAGGCCGGGAATATCGACCATGACCAGGCCCATGACGAAGGCGCTGATGATCAGCAGGGCGGTCAGCCAGTGCAGGATGATGGCGGTGGTGGTGTAGCGTTGCATCGACGGCTTTCTTGAAAGTAGTACGTGTTAGGACTAATTCGGCCTAATATACCAAAGAAAAGCAAATTGCGCTGCGTGCTGCAGATTCTACAAGAAAGATTGCCGGAAAAACCGCGGGGCGGGCAGCATTTGTGTGCTGGCCGCCCCGCGGGAGTGGGATCGTGAAGATCCCCATGTGGAAACTGCTTAGATGGCTTTGGCCAATTGCGCGGCGATACCGATGTAGTTAGCCGGCGTCATGGTCAGGAGCACGTCCTTGGCATCCTGCGGAATGGCCAGGCCATTGACGAAGGTTTGCAGCGCTTCTTTCGAGATGCCCTTGCCGCGCGTCAGCTCTTTCAGCTGCTCGTACGGGTTTTCGATGCCATAGCGGCGCATCACGGTTTGTACGGGCTCGGCCAGCACTTCCCACGTCGCGTCCAGGTCTTGCGCCAGGCGCGCATGGTTCACTTCCAGCTTGTTCAAGCCGCGCAGGCAGCTGTCATAGGCCAGCAGGGTGTAGCCGAGGCCCACGCCGATGTTGCGCAGCACGGTCGAATCGGTCAGGTCGCGCTGCATGCGCGAGACGGGCAGTTTTTCCGACAGGTGTTTCAGCACGGCGTTGGCCAGGCCCAGGTTGCCTTCCGAGTTTTCGAAGTCGATCGGGTTGACCTTGTGCGGCATGGTCGAGGAACCGATTTCGCCCGCTTTCAGTTTCTGCTTGAAGTAGCCCAGCGACACGTACGTCCAGATGTCGCGGTTCAGGTCCAGCAAGATCGTGTTGGCGCGCGCGAAGGCGTCGAACAGTTCGGCCATGTAGTCGTGCGGCTCGATCTGGATGGTGTACGGATTGAACACCAGGCCCAGGCGCTGTTCGATGACGGCCTGCGAGAATGCGGGCCAGTCGAAGCCGGGGTAGGCGGACAGGTGGGCGTTGTAGTTGCCGACGGCGCCATTCATCTTGCCGAGGATTTCCACTTGTTCGATGCGTTTCACGGCGCGCTGCAAGCGGGCCACGACGTTGGCAAATTCCTTGCCCAGGGTGGTCGGGCTGGCCGTCTGGCCGTGCGTGCGCGACAGCATCGGCACGTCGGCATTGTCGTGCGCGATCTGCGTCAGCTTGGCCACCAGGCCGTTCAAGGCCGGCAGCATCACGCCATCGCGGGCCGCTTTCAGCATCATGCCGTGCGAAGTGTTGTTGATGTCTTCCGAGGTGCAGGCGAAATGGATGAATTCCGACGCCGCCACCAGTTCCGGCACGTCCGCCACTTGTTCCTTCAGCCAGTACTCGACGGCCTTGACGTCATGGTTGGTGACCGCTTCGATGGCCTTGATGCGGGCCGCGTCGGCTTCCGAGAAGTCGGCTGCCATCTTGTCGAGCAGGGCGGTCGCTTCGGCCGAAAACGGCTTGATTTCGGCGAAACCGGCTTGCGACAGCGCTTGCAGCCAGGAGATTTCCACTTTCACGCGGTGGTGCATGAAACCGGCTTCGGACAGGATCGGGCGCAGCAGATCGGTCTTGCTGGCGTAGCGGCCATCGAGCGGAGACAGGGCCGACAGCGTGGAATACGGAGTAGTAGAAGTCATGAGAGCGGACGCAAGTTAAAGAAACGGTTGGCGTGTGGCGCGCGGGGAGGGAAGGGCCATTGCAATACAGCAACACTGACGGCGCCACAGTAAAGGGCGATTTTACCACCGCTGGCCGCTGGCCAGCCGTCCGTTGGCCGCCGGCACGCCGCTTTTGGACCGAATCCGGCGCCGATGCGGCGTGCCTGCCACACCCGCCGGGCCGCCGGGCGCGTGCTGCCAAACAGCGCTGCCGCCGATGCTATACTGCTTGCTGCTCCCTTACCTTAAAGTACCTATGAAACTGATCGGTTCCCTCGCCAGCCCGTATGTCCGCAAAGCCCGCATCGTGCTGGCGGAAAAAAAGCTCGACTATGTCTTCGAGCTGGAAAACGTGTGGGTGCCGGAAACCCGCATCGCCCAGGCCAATCCCCTGGGCAAGGTGCCCTGCCTGGTGATGGAGGATGGCAGCACCTTGATCGATTCGAAAGTCATCGTCGAATACCTCGACACGCTCACGCCCGTGTGCAAGCTGCTGCCGGCCGGCGGCAACGGCCGCGAGCGGGCCGATATCAAGAACTGGGAAGCGCTGGCCGACGGCATTCTCGACGCGGGCGTGCTGGTGCGCCTGGAGCGCACGCAGCGCCCGCCCGAGCAGCAAAGCGCGGCCTGGATCGCGCGCCAGCTGGACAAAGTCACCCTGGGCCTGGCGGCGCTGGAAGCGCGCCTGGGCGAGAGCGCGTATTGCGCCGGCAAGAACTACACGCTGGCCGACGTGGCCGTGGGCTGCACCCTGGGCTGGCTCAGCTTCCGCTTCCCGGAAATCGACTGGCGCGCCGATCACCCCGCGCTGGCGCGCCTGTTCGATAAACTGTCCGAGCGGCAGTCGTTCAAGGACACCGTGCCGCAATAAGGCGCGGACGTAAAAAAACCGGCGATTGCCGGTTTTTTTATCTGCCTCGAAGAAAAATTACTCTTCAATCGCCATCTGGCTTTGCAGGTAGTTCTGGATGCCGACTTTGGCGATCAGGTCGATCTGCGTTTCCAGCCAGTCGATATGTTCTTCCGTGTCTTCCAGGATCATCAGGAACAGGTCGCGCGAGACGTAGTCGCCCGCTTTTTCGCTGATGGCGATGCCTTCCTTGACGGTGGCGTGCGCGGCGCGTTCCAGCTTCAAGTCGCATTCCAGCATTTCCGGCGTGTTCTCGCCGATCAGCAGCTTGTGCAGCGCTTGCAGGTTCGGCAGGCCGTCGAGCATCAGGATGCGGTCGATCAGCTTGTCGGCGTGTTTCATTTCGCCGATCGATTCTTCGTATTCCTTCTTGCCCAGCTTTTCCAGGCCCCAGTGCTTGTACATGCGCGCATGCAGGAAGTACTGGTTGATGGCCGACAGTTCGTTGGTGAGCTGTGCGTTGAGCATGCGGATGACTTCTTTATCGCCCTTCATGGGATTTCCTTTGTTCTGTGTCGCGTTCGATGATGAAACCGGAGGCTGCTGGCGTTCACTGCCGGGTGGCGCTGGCTGCCTGGTGGCGCGCAGGTTGCCGGTTTCGCTATGCCCGCATGATAGCGCAAAATATGGGCGATTTCGGGCGGTAAACGGCATTTTTCCGTCTTTTTAACGTAAATATCGTGCGAATAAAACCCATTCTCAAATGGATTGGCACATTTTTCCGTTTTTTATTTGCTAAGGAAAATGATGGCCATTCTCATTCGCGTTCCTGGCGTTTTTTTGCTGCGGCTGGCGCGCCTGCATGGCCGCGCTGAAAAGGCGGGAAATGTTGCTCCGTTCTTGCTTTTGTGTCTTCTTGGCCGCTGCCGGCGATGCGATAATCAGGCAGCGATATTTACTGAAAAAGGATAGCAAGATGATGCTGCATATACCCGGCGTGCTGACGCCGGAACAGGTCACGCAGTTTCGCCAGCGCCTGGCGCAGACGGACTGGGTCGACGGGCGCGCCAGCGTCGGGGCGCAAGGCGCGCAAGTCAAGCGCAACCGCCAGCTGGCGGAAGGTTCGCCGCTGGCGCTGGAACTGGGCGAGATCGTCAGCCGCGCGCTGATGGCCAATCCCCTGTTCTTTTCCGCCGTGCTGCCGCTGCGCATCCTGCCGCCGTTCTTCAACAGCTATGCGGGCGGCGAGCACTATGGCCTGCATATCGACGGTGCCATCCGCACGCCGAAAAACGGCATGCAATCGATGCGCGCCGACGTCTCGTCGACCGTGTTTTTGAGCGAGCCGGACGAGTACGAAGGCGGCGAGCTGGTGGTGGTCGACGCGTATGGCACGCATGAAGTGAAATTGCCGGCCGGCGACGTGATCGTGTATCCGTCGAGCAGCGTGCATCAGGTGCTGCCCGTCACCAGCGGCGAGCGCATCTGCTCCTTCCTGTGGACGCAAAGCATGGTGCGCGAGGATTGGAAGCGCAGCATGCTGTTTGAGCTCGATCAAAACATCCAGAGCGTGCGCGGAGAACACGGCGATTCGCCGGCGACGGTGGGCTTGACGGGGCATTATCACAATCTGCTCAGGATGTGGGCGGAGATGTAGCGCGCAAAAAAAAGTCTGCCTGGCCCGGGGATGTAGGCTGGCAGACTGAAACAAGCAGTTGCTTGACTGGTACAGAAAACAGGGCGCAAAAAAGCAAGCAGGGCACAGGGTGCGGTGCTTGCGGGCTGGCAGCGGCGCAAGGGCCGCCGGAAGGCTAGCTCAGTTGGAAGGTCAGCGGTACTAACACGTACACGGGAACAGGCTTGCCGTTCTCGATCATCGGCTTGAACAGCGCGCGCTGGGCGGCTTGGCGGCCCGCTTCATCGAGGTTGCCGTAGCCGGTCGATTTATGAATCAGGATTTGCTCGGGCAAGCCCTTTTCATTGATCAGGATGCGCAACACCACGGTGCCGCTTTCGCCCAGGCGGCGCGACAGATTCGGGTAGATCAGTTGCGGCGCCTTGATGTATTCGACGCTGCTGACGGTGCGCGGCGTCGACGGCGCCGGTGGCGTCGGCGACGGTGTCGATGGCGCTGTCGGTGCGGCGGTGGCAACCGGTGCCGCTTCGGCGCGCGTCGGCTGCGGCGGCGTGATCGTCGGTTCGCTCGGCGCTACGGCGATCAGCGGCAGCGGCGGGATCACGGCGCGCGGCACGGGGGCGCTCAATTCCACGGTTTTCGGTACGGACGGTGCCGGCGGCTTGGGCGGCGCCGGCGGGGCGATGATGCTGATGGTGGTGATGGTCGGCATGGCCGCCGTGACCACGCGGCTCAGCAGGCCGCTCTGAATGGCGTAAAAGCCGGCGATGTGCAGGACGACGATGGCCATCAGCGGCGCGAATTTGTTGCGCTTCTTGTCGAAGTCGGCAAATTGCTGCACGGCCTGCACCGTTACGGGCGGGGGCATCATCGTCATGGCGTTCATCGCTTTCTTTAGTTTGTCAGTACAGCTCGCATCAATACGGTTTCTTGCAGCGCCACGGTGGCGTTCAGGTGATCGTTCAGCACTTCCCGCGCGCAGGTGTGGCATTTGCCGCAGCAGGTGGCCACGCCCAGGTCGCGGCGCAGTTCGGCCATGCTGGACAGGCCAAGATCGACGGCTTGACGGATTTCACGATCAGATATGTTGTTGCAGACACATACAATCATTGATACACCTTCTGGCTGGAGGATGAACAGACACTAGTGCTGGAAAGCATTGTTGCTAGTGTTTTAATGAGAATCATTATCATTACGTTTCATTGTCGCGCAAAGCGGGGGACAATGCAAGTGATTTTGATCAAGTGTGCGGCAATTGGCGGCCTGGCGCCGCAGCTTCACAGGCCATGTTTCCGAATGACGCAGCCCTTGATGGGGGCGGCTCTCCGGGCTAAATAAAAACTATTCGCATTCATGTTTATAATGCTGGTATTGTCTCGGACGGTCACCGTCTGGACAGATTGAATGGCCGCTTGTCGGTAATGCGCAACAGTTGCGTTTTACCTCACAAACCTGGAACCGGTGCAAGGCGCCTTGCGCCGTCGCCGGTATCAGGTGTTCTTAATTTGAACGGAATTTGCTCATGACTCTAGTTCCACCCATGATGACGCTCGATGCGCTGGCAGTCGGCCAGAGCGGCACGGTGTTGCATATCACGCCCCACACGGCAGGACAGACGGAGGACGGCGTCGACCTGGCCCGCCGCTTGATGGAGTTGGGATTCGTTCCCGGCGAACGTATCCGCATGCTCAAGCGCGGCATTCCCGGCGGCGATCCGCTGGCCATCAAGGTCGGCAATGCCACGTTCGCACTGCGCCGCTTCGAAGCGGCGCTGATTACGATTCAACCGCTGCTTCAACCGGAATGACCATGGGTGCTGTCGAAACTATCGTGGATGCAGGCGTGCACAAGCCGCCGCATCAGCCACAAATTGCCTTGCTGGGCAATCCGAACTGCGGCAAGACCGCCCTGTTCAACCGTTTGACGGGCGCGCGCCAGAAAGTGGCGAACTACGCCGGCGTGACCATCGAGCGCAAGGAAGGCCATTTCACCTCGCCGGCCGGCAAGCCCGTGCGCCTGCTCGACCTGCCGGGCGCCTACAGCCTGTCGGCCACCACGCCCGATGAAGCCATCACGCGCGACGTGGTGGGCGGCTTGCGCCGCGGCGACCCGCGTCCGGACGCCATCATCTGCGTCGTCGACGCCACCAACCTGCGCCTGAATCTGCGCCTGGTGCTGGAAGTCAAGCGCCTGGGCCTGCCCATGCTGCTGGCCCTGAACATGACGGACGTGGCGCGCAAGCGCGGCATGCTGATCGACACGGTGAAACTGTCGCAGGAACTGGGCATGCCCGTGGTGGAAACCGTGGCGGTGCAGCACGATGGCGAAAAAGCCTTGCTGAACGCCATCGACGCCATGCTGCCGCTGCCGGCAGTGGAAGCGAAACCGCTGGCGGCCATCGATGCCGTCACCGTCGAAGAAACCCAGCGCGAAGTGCGCCGCATCCTGTCCGCCGTCAGCAATGACACGAGCGACAAGGGCAACCTGACGGAAAAGATCGACGACGTGGTGCTGCACCCCGTGTTCGGTCCCATCATCCTGGCCGTGCTGATGTTCCTGATCTTCCAGGCCGTGTTTGCCTGGGCCGCCACGCCGATGGAAATGATCACCGATGGCGTGGGCCACCTGGGCGCCGTGTTGACGGCGAACATGCCAGACGGTCACCTGAAAAGCTTGCTGGTGGAAGGCATCATCGGCGGCGTCGGCAGCGTGCTGGTGTTCCTGCCGCAGATCCTGATCCTGTTCTTCTTCATCCTGAGCCTGGAAGACTGCGGCTACCTGCCGCGCGCCGCCTTCCTGCTGGACCGCCTGATGGGCGGCGTGGGCTTGTCCGGCCGCGCCTTCATCCCGCTGCTGTCGAGCTTTGCCTGCGCCATTCCCGGCGTGATGGCGGCACGTACCATCCAGAATCCGCGCGACCGCCTGGTCACCATCATGATCGCGCCGCTGATGACGTGCTCGGCGCGCCTGCCCGTGTATGCGCTGATCATCGCCGCCTTTATCCCGGAACGCCAGGTATGGGGCTATCTGAGCCTGCAAGGCCTGGTGCTGTTCGTGCTGTATTTCGCCGGCATCATCTCGGCCATGGCCGTGGCCTGGGTCATGAAGCGCGGCATGGGCGTGCGCGGCAACCAGCCGCTGATGCTGGAATTGCCCGCCTATCACTGGCCGCACCTGCGCAACCTGGCCGTCAGCCTGTGGGAGCGCGCGAAAATCTTCCTCACGCGCGTCGGTACCATCATCCTGAGCCTGATGATCATCCTGTGGTTCCTCAGCACCTTCCCCGGCGCGCCGGATAACGCCATCCATCCGCCGATCTACTACAGCCTGGCCGGCATCCTGGGCCGCGGCCTGGAAGTGATCTTCGCGCCCATCGGCTTCAATTGGCAGATCTGCATCGCGCTGGTGCCTGGCATGGCGGCGCGCGAAGTGGCCGTCGGCGCCTTGGGTACCGTGTATGCGCTGTCGCAAACGGGCGATGCGCTGGCCACCACCCTGGAGCCGCTGATCGCCCATTCGTGGTCGCTGGCCACCGCGCTGTCCTTGCTGGCCTGGTATGTGTTCGCGCCGCAGTGCCTGTCGACGCTCTCCGTGGTGAAACGCGAGACGGGCGGCTGGCGCTATCCGCTGCTGATGGCCGGCTACATGTTTGCGCTGGCGTATGCCGCCTCGTTCATCACGTACCGTGTCGCCCTGATGCTGGGCGCTTAGGAGAAAACCATGTGGCAAACCCTCATCGTCGCCCTGATCGTCGCAGCCGCGCTGCTGCATTTTTCGACCAAGTACCTGCCGGCGGGCGTGCGCCGCGCCATCGTGCGGGGCCTCGTGCGCTGCGGCCTCGATGAGGTGAAGATGTCGACCTTCTTCAAGGTGGCGCCGGGCTGCGGCAGCGGTTGCGGTTCCTGCGGCTCGTGCGACAGCCCGCCGCCGCCGTCAAGCACGCCGCCAGCCGATGGCAGCAGCAAGCGCGTGATCCTGATGCAGGTGCAGCGCCAGGACTGATGTACGTCTAGCCACGGGTGCGCCCGTGGGCTACACTGGGCTTTCCGCATGGCAAGGAGTGGCAATGGCGATACTGTTGATCTTCATGTTTTTGTTTGCGGTCGCCACCTGGCTGCTGGCCAGCCGGCGCGGCCGCCACGGGGGACTGTGGTTCGGTATCGGCCTGTTTCTCGGACCGTTTGCCTTGCTGGCGGTAGCGGCCTTGCCGCCCGTGCCGGCGCGCTGACCTTGTATGATTAAAACCCGCAAGCGCGGGTTTTTTTACGCCTGCGCGTTCGCGTGGCGCAGCCGGTACTGGCGCGGCGAGCAGGCCATGACGCGCTTGAAGGCGTGGCTGAAGGCGCTGTCGGAATCGTAGCCCAGCGCCTGTGCGATCAAGGTGACGGGTGCGCTGCCGTCCTTCAGGCGCCGCGTGGCCAGGCGCATGCGCCAGCGCAGCAGATAGTCGAGCGGTGTCACGCCCACCCGCTTCTTGAAGTGCAAGGCAAAGGCGGAGCGCGACTGCCCCGCGACGGCAGCCAGCTGCGACAAGGTCCAGCGCCGCGCCGGTTGCGCGTGCATGGCCTCGATGGCGGCGCGCAGCCGTGGATCGGCCAGCGCGAACAGCCAGCCCACCGGGTGCGAGGCCTGCGCTTCAAGATACTGGCGCAGCATTTGCAGCAGCATCATGTGACCCAGGTGGCGCGTCATCAGCGCCGCGCCGGGCGCCGTCGCCTGCAGTTCCTGTGCCAGCCGTTGCAAGGCCCAGTGCAGCACGCTGGCCTGGTCCGTATCGCCGCGCACGTGCAGCAGCGGCGGCAGGCAGTCGAGCAGGATGGCCGCTTCGTCGCCAAAGTGGAAGCGTCCGCCGATGAGGAAGAAATCGTGCTGCGGCGTGCCGTGGCGGGCCACGCCCTGCTGCGTGTGCCGGTACACGTCCAGCGCTGGTGCGGCCGGCAAGCCGGGCGTGCTGGCCAGGGTGAACGCGCGTCCCGGCGCCAGCAGGAAGCAGTCGCCCGTCTGCAGCTGCACGGGAGCGTCGATACCCGCGACCGTCAGCCAGCAAGCGCCTTCGATCACGGCGTTGAACTTGACGCCGTCCGGCGGCGGAAAATCGATGGCCCACTCGCCGCCCGCCTTCAGGCCGGCAAAGTAGGAGCTGCGCGTATCAAACAGCGAGAGTACATCGGAGAGCAAATCCATGGTGGCGGCAATTCTGGACGATGGCGATAGTATTGCGGATTTTACGCCATTCACCGTCCAGAACTGCTCGCGCAAAATACGCATGTCGCCAGCCATCCCGCGCTGGCCACTCACATGCAGAGGCAGACATGACATACGGTGATCACAGGCAAATTCCCCTTCATTCCGGCTTCGGCGCGGCCACGACCGCCAGCGAGGTGCTGGCCGGCCGCGACCTGTCCGGCGTGCAGGCCATCGTCACGGGCGGCGCGTCGGGCCTGGGGCTGGAAACGGTGCGCGTGCTGGCTGGCGCCGGCGCCAGGGTGCTCGTCCCGGCGCGCGACCAGCATCAGGCGCAAGCGGTCCTGGCCGGCATGACTGGTGTGGAGGTCGCGGCGCTCGACCTGCTCGATCCGCAATCGATCGACGCATTCGCGGCCGCCTTCCTTGCCACCGGCCGCCCCCTGCACCTGCTGGTGAACGGCGCCGGCATCATGGCCACGCCCTTGCTGCGCGATGCACGTGGCTACGAGGCGCAGTTCGCGACGAATCACCTGGGGCATTTCCAGTTGACGGCGCGCCTGTGGCCCGCCTTGCGGCAGGCGCAGGGCGCGCGCGTCGTGTGCGTGTCGTCGCTGGGACACCGGCAGGCGGGCGTCGACCTGGATGACCCGCATTTCCTGCGCCAGCCGTACGACAAATGGCGCGCGTATGCGCAGTCGAAAAGCGCCAATGCGCTGTTTGCCGTGGAGCTGGACCGACGTGGTGCGGCGCACGGCGTGCGCGCCTACTCGCTGCATCCGGGCGCCATCCTGACACCGCTGGTGCGCCACCTGGACGTCGACGACTTGCGCCGCGTGGGTGCGCTCGATGATGATGGCAAGGTGAATCCGCCGCCGCAGTCGGGTTTCAAGAATGTGGCGCAGGGAGCGGCCACCACCGTCTGGTGCGCCACCAGCGCGCAGCTTGAGGGCATCGGTGGCGTGTATTGCGAGGATGGCGATATCGCCCCCTTGGTGGAGGATGACAGCATGGGGCCGGGCGTGCGGCGCTGGGCCATCGATCCCGGGCAGGCAAGCCGGCTATGGACGCTGAGCGAACAGATGACGGGCGTGCGCTTCGATTGCGACGCGGCATAAAAAATGCCGGGCAAGGCCCGGCATGTGCAGGAGAGGGGCGTGGCTTTACGCCTTGCCCGCCAGTTTTTCCACCACGGGCACCAGCGCGGCCGGGCGGCAGCCGAAGGCGGCCAGGCGGCCTTGCGCATTCGGCGCCAGGTCCAGGTCATACTGCAAGCGGCCCGCCACCAGCCACAGTTTATCCTGCGGCAGGGCGTCGACGAGGCGGCGCTGGCCGTCGACGAACATGGCGTTATACGTTTGCAGCACGATCTGCTGCGCGCCTTGCGCAAAGGCGATGGCCGCATTGACTTCGTCGTCCAGCGCCTCGGCCGACAAGGCGTACTCGCGCACGTCCAGGCCCGCTTCGAGCAGCGCCGGCAGCATCGAGCTGCGCGCTTCCTTGTTGCGGCCCAGCGCCACTTCGTCGATTTCGCTGCGCGAGCGCACTTCCACCGTCAGCAGGGTCACGGGCAGGCCCGCGTCGAGCGGGCGGTAATCGCCCTGCACGCGCAATGCCGCTTTTTGCAGCAGCTGCGACAGGGCCATGGCGGCCGGCTGCATCAGCGCCGGCGGGGTGAGCGGTCGCGCGCGCCAGTCGCGCACGGCGCGGTTGCGCTTGAGTTCAGCTACGCGGGCACAAGCCGCGTCGATGCGGGAGAGCGCAATGTCGCCGCGCTCCACGGCGTCGATGACGGCGTCGATGGCGGCCGTCTGCTGCGCTTCGCGGTGCGAAATGAGGACGATGTCGGCGCCTGCCTGCAGGGTGGCGATGGCGCCCTGGGCGATGCCGATGCCGTCGGCAATGGCCGCCATTTCCAGGCAGTCGGTAATGACGACGCCCTGGTATTTCAACTCGCCGCGCAGCAGGTCCGTCAGCACGCCTTTCGACAGGGTGGCCGGTACGCTGGTGTTGGCCTCGAAGGCGGGGAAGACCACGTGCGCCGTCATGATGGCGTCCACGCCGCCGGCAATGGCCGCGCGGAAGGGCGCCAGTTCCACGGCGCGCAGGCGTTCCTTGTCGTGCGGGACCAGGGCCATGGCGTAATGCGTGTCGATGGCCGTGTCGCCGTGGCCGGGGAAGTGCTTGGCGGTGACGGCCATGCCGCTGGCGCGCTGGCCGCGCATGGCCGCCATGCCGTAGTCGATGACGGTGGCGGCATCCTCGCCATACGCGCGCACGCCGATGACGGGGTTGTTGCGGTTGTTGTTCACGTCCAGCACGGGGGCGAGCAGCAGGTTGATGCCCACCTGGCGCATTTCATCGCCGCTGATCTGGTTCATGCGTTCGCAATCGTCGATGGAGCCGGCCGCCTGGAAAGCCATCGCCGCGGGAATCGGCGTGACGCCCTGCTCGATGCGCATCACCATGCCGCCTTCCTGGTCGATGGAGATCAGCAGCGGAATGTCGGACACTTCCGCGTTGATCTCCTGCAGTTCGCGGCACAGGGCGGACACTTGCGCTGGCGTGTGCACGTTGCGGCGGAACAGGATCACGCCGCCCACCTTCTTGTCGCGTATCAAGGTCTTGATATGCTCGTCCGCCTGCAGGGCGTCGAAGCCCACCATGAATAGCTGTCCTACTTTCTCGCGCAAACCCTGCTCCATGCTGCAACTCCTCCGGTATTTATTGTGACGACGGCATACGTATTCTGGCACCGTGGTGGCGCATCGTGGCGGTCACCGGACAAGCTGCCTTGGTTTTGTACTTGTTTTGGTATTGTATTGGATTTGGGTTTTTGCGCAAGTGGTTATTAAGTGGTATTGCTCCACTTGCGCAAGGCCGGGTTCAATCCAGGCGCTGGAACGATGCCGATTGTGCCTTCGGCCAGTACAGGCCGAACACGGGCGGCAGCTGCGGCAGCTGGCTCGGATCCAGCAGCTGGCCCGCTTCCAGGAAGGGCAGCAGGGCCGAGGCCAGTTTCACCTGGTTTGGCGAGATGCGCCGCACCAGGTGGTGCGGGCGCAGTTCCTGCGGATGCGCCAGGCCGGCGGCGGCGATCAGTTCGGCCAGCGCCTTCATGGTGTTCTGGTGGAAGTGCGCCACGCGGGAGATCTTGTCCGACACCACCAGCGCGCGCTGGCGCTGCGGGTCTTGCGTGGCCACGCCCGTGGGGCAGCGGTCCGTGTGGCAGCTTTGCGACTGGATGCAGCCCAGGGCGAACATGAAGCCGCGCGCCGAATTGCACCAGTCGGCGCCCAGCGCCAGCAAGCGGGCGATGTCGAATGCCGTGATGATCTTGCCCGAGCAGCCGATCTTGATCCGGTCGCGCAGGTTTGCGCCCACCAGGGTGTTATGCACGAGCACCAGCGCTTCCTGCAGCGGCGTGCCCACGTGGTCGGTGAATTCCAGGGGCGCGGCGCCCGTGCCGCCTTCGCTGCCGTCGACGACGATGAAGTCGGGCGTGATGCCCGTTTCCAGCATGGCTTTGACGATGGCGAAGAATTCCCACGGGTGGCCGATGGCCAGCTTGAAGCCCGTCGGCTTGCCGCCGGAGAGCGTGCGCAGGCGGTCGATAAAGTGCAGCATTTCCAGCGGCGTGGAAAAGGCGCTGTGCGCGGCCGGCGAGACGCAATCCTCGCCCACCATCACGCCGCGCGTGGTGGCGATTTCGATCGTCACTTTCGGGCCGGGCAGCACGCCGCCGTGGCCCGGCTTGGCGCCCTGCGACATTTTCAGCTCGATCATTTTCACCTGCTCGGAGCTGGCGTTGGCGATGAAGCGTTCCTCGGAAAACGTGCCGTCCTGGTTGCGGCAGCCGAAGTAGCCGGAGCCGATTTCCCACACCAGGTCGCCGCCGTTCTCACGGTGGTAGGGGCTGATGCTGCCTTCGCCCGTGTCGTGCATGAAGCCGCCGCTGCGCGCGCCGCCGTTCAGGGCCAGGATGGCGTTGGCCGACAGGGCGCCAAAGCTCATCGCCGAGATATTGAAGACGCTGGCCGAATACGGTTTGGCGCGTGGGCAGTCCGGATGATTGCCGATGTCGATGCGGAAGTCGTGGCCCGTCACCTTGGCGGGGGCGATGGAGTGGTTGATCCATTCATAGCCAGCTTCGTACACGTCGAGCTGGGTGCCGAACGGGCGCTTGTCCGTCTGCTCCTTGGCGCGCTGGTAGACGATGCTGCGCTGGCTGCGCGAGAATGGCGTCGCCTCGCTGTCGCTTTCCAGGAAATACTGGCGGATTTCAGGGCGGATGCTTTCAAAAAAGAAGCGGAAATGCGCGAGGATGGGGTAATTGCGGCGCAGGGCGCGCTTCGTTTGCAGCAGGTCGCTGATGCCGACCAGGGTCAGCGCACCGGCCAGCACGGGCAGCCAGTAGTGATCGTAGTAGAACAGGGACAGGACAAAGATGGCTGCCGTCGCAATGAAGGTCAGGTAGCGAAATGGTACTAGGTGCATGGGCACTCCGGGGAAGTCAGACTGATAACTGATGAGTCTACCTTCGATTCACGGAACGTGCTGGCTGGAAAGAACGCGGCGCCCGCTGGACGCCGCGCGTGTTCACCGTTGTGCGGCGCGGATGCGCTCGACCCGTTCGGCGCTGGCCGGATGGCTCGACAGGTACGGCGTGCCGTGGTCCAGCTTGCCCAGGGCGACAAACACTTGCGCCAGGTGTTCCAGCGGGATGCCGTTCTGGCGCAGCATGGCGATCGCGTAGTCGTCCGCGTCGCGTTCGACATCGCGCGAGTACTTCAAGTCCAGCAGCAGCGGCGGCAGGGTCGCCACCACCGTCGACACGTCGCCGAACAGCAGCGCGGCGCCGGCGCCCACGGCCGAGGTCTGGATGATGCGCCGCGTCAGGTGGCGCTGCTGCAAATGCCCCAGCTCATGCGCCAGCACGCCCATGATGGCCTGGTCGTCCGGCAGCAGTTCGATCATTTCGTCGGTCAGCACGATGTCGCCGGACGGCAGGGCAAACGCGTTCGGGCCGATCTTGCTCTTGCGAAACACGATGCGGTGCTCGGGCGTGCTGTCGCCGGGCGTGGCCAGGCGGGCGAACTGGGCGCGCAAGGCTTGCTGGCGCGCGCCATCGAGCTGGCTGGGCGCGAATACATGGCGGTCCAGCATGTCGAGCACGCCCTGACCCAGCTGCCGTTCGACGGACTGCGGCAGGGTGTACGCGATGCCTTTGGCCGCCAGCGGCAGCAGGTATTGATAGCTGAGCCACAGGGCCACGATGGTGGCCACGGTGGCCAGCAGGGCGCCGCGCCAGCTTTGCTGCAGCCGCACCACCCAGCCGTCGCGGTGGCCCGTGTCGTGCAGCAGGCTGTTGAAGGCCGCCTGGTCGGCGATTTCCAGGTAGGCGCCATCGGCAAAGCTGACCTTGCGCACGGCGTGGCTGCTGCGTTCGGACACGTGCAGCTCGTCCAGCGGGCAGCTGCGCTCGATGTCGCCGGCCAGCACGGCCTGGCCATCGCGCACGCTGAGCGTGACGTGGTACAGGCGCGAGGTCTGGCCGTCGAAATAGCGCGCGGGCACGGGGGCCGCGCCCGGCGCGTGGTGATCGAGCGTCATGCTACAGCGACAGGTCGAAGTCCAGCAGGTCGACCACGCCTTCGCCCGTGGCCGACACTTGCTGGCCCGTGGCGGCGACAAATTCGTCCAGGCTGCCGTGCACCAGCATGGACGTCGCTTCCAGGCGGTACTTCAGCCAGCGCACGTGGGCGAATGGCGTAAACAGGCCCAAGGTGACGACGATGCCCAGCAGGTTGCTCAGCATGACGAAGGTGGTGCGGCCCCACGTCAGATGCGACTGGAACTGGTGCTGCTGCAGGCGCGTGTGGTTCCAGATCAGGTTCTGGATCATGGTCAGGAACAGCGGCAGCACGGTGAACGCCCACAGGTACAGGGCGCCGATGGCAAACAGCAGGCTGCCAACCTTGGTCTTGTCATTCGCATTGGCCGCAAACGAGGCGAACACGCTGCCGAAGACGACGAAAATCAGGACCAGCAAGCCGCCCAGCAGCAGGGCGAAGAACAGCAAATAGGTCTTGTAGAAGCTGCCGACCGTGGCGTCAAAGCTGAAATGGGTGGCGCCGAAACGGCTTTGCGTGTGCTGGAAGCGCTTCAGACGCTGGTGCAGGAAAGGCGTCATCAGGCCGCCCGTGAAGGTATTCAGGATGGGCAGCCACAGGAAGTACTTGTAGGCTTCCTTGGCGCTGCCGCCAAAGCCGAAGCGGATGCCGCGGTAGCTGGTGTTGTACAGCTTGAATTGCAGGCTTTTCCAGACCAGCCAGGGCAGGATGGCGGCCAGCAGCACGAACATCAGCAAGCCCACGACGGGCGAGACCTGGAAGGCGATGTTGTAGCCGGCGATCAGCACCACGGCGGCGATGCGGCCTTTCAGGATGGCGACGGCGTTGCCGTGGTATTCGAAGCTGCCGCCCGCCAGGTGGGTGCTCGAATAAAAGTAGCGGTTGCGGCGCACCTTGGCCCAGGCGGAATAAATGCCCAGGGTGACGATGCTCAGCAGCAGGTTGACGATCCAGATACGGAAGTATTCGCTGCCGGTGGCACTGAAGGTGATGGCTTCTTGTCGGGGAGTAGTGTTGTTTGCGTCGAAATCCACAGGGGTTTCCTTACTTATTGGAAACAAAACAAGATAAGGGATTATTGAAAAGTTATCAATTGAAAATACTGTTTTTCGCAATTTTTTCGTCGATTCGCTTGCGCTGGCCCGATCCGGCCGTCCCCGGCTATACTGGAACTCAACCATTGTTACCGGGAAAACCATGATCGTCGTCCACCATCTGAATAACTCGCGCTCGCAGCGCGTGCTCTGGCTGCTCGAGGAACTGGGCCTCGACTACGAGGTCAAGCGCTATCAGCGCGACCCGAAGACCATGCTGGCGCCCGCTTCGCTGAAGGTCGTGCATCCGCTGGGCAAGTCGCCCGTGATCACGGATGGCGCCAACACCATCGCCGAATCGGGCGCCATCATCGACTACCTGGTCGAGCGCTACGGCAATGGCCGATTGATCCCGGCGGCGGGCACGCCGGACAAGCTGCGCTGGACCTACTGGCTGCATTTCGCGGAAGGCTCGGCCATGCCGCCGTTGCTGCTGAAGCTGGTGTTCGACAAGGTCGAGTCGTCGCCGATGCCGTTTTTCGTCAAACCCATCGCGCGCGGCATCGCCAGTAAGGTCAAGAGCAGCTTCATCATGCCCAATATCAACAGCCAGCTGGCCTATATGGAAGCGGAGCTGGAAAAAACCAAATGGTTTGCCGGCAATGAATTCACGGCGGCCGACATCCAGATGAGCTTTCCGCTGGAAGCGGCGGCCATGCGTGGCGGACTCGACGAGCGCCTGCCGAAGCTGACGGCCTTCCTGCAGCGCATCCATGCGCGCCCGGCCTACCAGCGCGCTCTGGAAAAAGGCGGGCCCTACGATTTCGCCAAATAAGCGGCATTCAAGCCCGATATGCGGGGAACCATACGGTAAAATGCCCGATTCAACCAGTATCCACTTACCGCATGGCCAGACTCCTCGCTATCGACGGCTTGAATATCGTACGCCGCGTCTACGAAGCCAGTCCTGAACCCGATTCCGACCTGAAGGCGGAGATCGCGCTGCGCCATGCGCTGTCGTCGTTCCGCACCCTCATCAACGACCACGAGCCGACGCACATCCTGCCGGCCTTCGACTTTGGCGGCCCCACCTGGCGCCACGCCCTGTATGCCGGTTACCGCGAGGGGCGCCAGCCCATGCCGCAGGTGCTGCGCGACGCCTTGCCCGGCTTCTATGCCACGCTGGCCAGCTTCGGCATGCACGTGGTCAGCATTCCCGAGGTCGAGGCCGATGACGTGATCGGCACGGCCGTCATGCGCTGGCTGCACGAGGGGCGCGGCGCGGCCGTCATCGCCACCACCGACAAGGATTTGCACGGCTTGATCGCCCATGGCGCGCTCGTGTGGGACCATTTCAAGGGCGTCTGGCACGACCACGCCTGGGTCGAGAAAAAGTTCGGCGTGCCGCCGGAACTGCTGCCCGACCTGCTGGCGCTGAT
Organism: Janthinobacterium sp. SUN211; assembly: GCF_030587315.1. Taxonomy (NCBI): domain Bacteria; kingdom Pseudomonadati; phylum Pseudomonadota; class Betaproteobacteria; order Burkholderiales; family Oxalobacteraceae; genus Janthinobacterium; species Janthinobacterium sp. SUN211. Next base: position 92,181 of record NZ_JAPWIC010000011.1, read on the forward strand.
GGGCGACGTCACCGACAGCATCCCCGGCGTGTCGAAGATCGGCCTGAAGACGGGCGCGAAACTGTTGCGTGCCTACGGCAATATCGATGCCGTGATGGCCGGCGCGGGCATTTTGCCGGGCGCGCTGGGCGAAAGCCTGCGAAAAGAGCGGGAAATACTGTATCTTTCAAGAAAGTTAGTGGCGCTGAAAACGGATGTCACGTTAGGCGTGACCTGGAACAAGCTCGTGTGGGAAAAATAGAGCTCTTTTGGCCAGAACACGGAATAAATCAAGCAAGGAAAGTAATCATGATGTTAAAGACAGTCCTGATCGATAGCAGCGCCGTGGCGCGCGGCCTGCTGAACACGGTCCTGACCGATGGCGGCTACGATGTCTGCGGGCAGACGCATACCAGCGCGCTGGGGCTGGCGCTGCTGGTCAAGCACCACCCGCATTTCGTGTGCATCGCGCGCGAGCAGGTGGAAGACGGGAGCAATGTGGTGCAGACCATCCGCGCCCAGTATCCGAAGACGCTCATTTTCATGGTCTCGGGCGGTATCGACGCCGCCTCGCTGCAGGCGGCCCACGCTATGGGCGTGTCGGGCTTCATCGTGAAACCGTTCATGGCCGACACGGTCCTGAAAACCGTGCGCAATACCGTCATTGCCATGGTGCGCAAGCAGCAAGCCCTGGCCGCCGCCGCGCAAGGCAATTCCTAGACGCCGCTCAGGCCCGTGGCGCTGGCGATGATGCCGCCGCCGAGGCACACGTCGCCGTCATACAGCACGGCCGACTGGCCCGGCGTGACGGCCCATTGCGCCTGGTCAAACGCCAGGCTGAACAGTTCATTCCCGTCCGGCAGCAGCTGGCAAGCCACGTCGGCCTGGCGGTAGCGCGTCTTGGCGCTCAAGGCGCCCGCCTGCGGCGCGCTGCCTGCCACCCAGCTGGCCTGGTCGGCGGTCAAGGATGGCGACAGCAGCCACGGGTGGTCATGGCCCTGCACCACCCACAGGGTGTTGTTGGCGATATCCTTGCGCGCCACATACCAGGCGTCGCTGCTGCCGTCCGCGTTCTGGTACGACTTCACGCCGCCGATGCCGATGCCCTTGCGCTGGCCCAGGGTATAAAAACTTAGTCCCACGTGTTCGCCCACGGTCTTGCCGTCGGCCGTCTTCATGGGGCCCGGCTTGTACGACAGGTAGCGGTTCAAAAATTCGCGGAACGGGCGTTCGCCGATGAAGCAGATGCCCGTCGAATCCTTCTTTTGCGCGTTCGGCAGGGCCAGTTTCTCGGCGATCTGGCGCACTTGCGTCTTCGGAATTTCACCGAGCGGGAACAAGGTCTTGGATAGCTGCGCCTGGTTCAAACGGTGCAGGAAGTAGCTTTGATCCTTGCTGGCGTCGACGGCTTTCAGCAGCTCGTAGCGGCCCGCATCGGTGGGCGCCTGGCGCACGCGCGCATAGTGGCCGGTGGCGATCAGGTCGGCGCCCAGGGTCATGGCGTGGTCGAGGAAGGCCTTGAACTTGATTTCGGCGTTGCACAGCACGTCCGGGTTCGGCGTGCGGCCGGCCTGGTATTCGCGCAAAAAATCGGCGAACACGCGGTCCTTGTATTCGGAGGCGAAATTGACGGCTTCGATATCGACGCCGATGACGTCGGCCACGCTGGCCGCGTCGATCCAGTCCTGGCGCGTGGAGCAGTATTCCGAATCGTCGTCATCTTCCCAGTTTTTCATGAACAGGCCGATGACTTCATAGCCTTGTTCCTTCAGCATCCATGCCGCGACCGAGGAATCGACCCCGCCCGACATGCCGATAACGACTTTCTTCTTGCTCATCTTGCTTTCCAGTTACTTTAATAATATGGCAATGCGTGTTGCTATGCGCTATTGAAAACGGACGCATGCGTGTGCAGCAGGGCCAGCGGCGCGCGCCGGCCAGCCAGGTATTCGTCCACGCACTGCAGCACCAGCGGGCTGCGGTGGCGTTCCTGGCACGCCGCCAGCTCGTCGCGCGTCATCCACAGGGTGCGGATGATGCCTTCGTCCAGCGGGCGGTCATGCTCGGCGCCGGCCGTGCCGCAAAAGGTGAAGCGCAAATAGGTCACGTCCTCGCCCGTGCGCAGTGACTGATAGCGCGACATGTACATGCCGACCAGTGCCGTGGGGATGAAATCGTAGGCCGCTTCTTCCAGCGTTTCGCGGATCACCGCCTGTTCCAGCGACTCGAACGGGTCGAGGTGACCGGCCGGCTGGTTGAGCTTGATGCCTTCGCTGGTCTCTTCTTCAATCAGTAAAAACAGGCCGTCGCGCTCGACGATGGCGGCAACGGTGACAGAGGGTTTCCAGATTCTCGGCATGATTCCATCCTTGAAAGAGCCGACATTTTATCTTGTTCTGCGCGCGCGGTTTGAACCCGGCCTTCTGTTGCGCGGACATATTGATAAATGACAACGTTTTAGCAAATAGCGGTGGGAGGTACTTACGTCTTTCCCGGGGAGCGCACTAGCATGGGGGCTTAGGCGGCAAGATGGCAGGAAACGCCCGCTAATATAGGCTTTCCCTGTGGCCAAAACAAGCGCGCACGCACGCTCGACTGTGGTGAGATTGACACACCTTTCCCACAATATGGGCGCCGCGCCGCATGGTGAAACGAATCGTGGGATGCTGGTGAAATTAGTGTCGTACGACTAAAAGTTGCTGGTTCACAAACGTTTAACGCGCTGCTTTCCGTGTTAGATTCTAGTCAGTTTATCAATTAGCGGAGGCATCATGAGGATAGGCATACCGGCCGAAACACGGCCTGGTGAAACACGGGTGGCAGCAACGCCCGAGACAGTCAAGAAGCTGGCAGCCAAACATCAGATCGTCGTGCAATCGGGAGCGGGCCTGCAGGCATCGATTCCCGACGACGCGTATGCCGCCGCCGGCGCGCAGATCGGCACCGCCCAGGAAGCCTATGGCTGCGCCATCGTGCTCAAGGTGCGCGCGCCCGATGCCGATGAACGGGCCCTGATGGCCAGCGGCACGGTACTGATCGGCATGTTGAACCCGTTTGACGCGGACAATATCGTCGCCATGGCCACGGCCGGCCTGTCCGCCTTCGCGCTGGAAGCCGTGCCGCGCATCACGCGCGCGCAGTCGATGGACGTGCTGTCGTCGCAGGCGAACATCGCCGGCTACAAGGCCGTGCTGGTGGCGGCCAACACTTACCAGCGCTTCATGCCGATGCTGATGACGGCGGCCGGCACTGTCAAGGCGGCCCGCGTGCTGATCATGGGCGTGGGCGTGGCAGGGCTGCAGGCGATCGCCACGGCCAAGCGCCTGGGCGCCGTCATCGAGGCGTCCGACGTGCGCCCGCCCGTCAAGGAACAAGTGGAGTCGCTGGGCGCCAAGTTCCTCGACGTGCCTTTCCTCACGGATGAAGAAAAAGAGATCGCCAAGGGTTCGGGCGGCTATGCGCGCGCCATGCCGGCCGACTGGATGCGCCGCCAGGCCGAACTGGTGCATGAACGGGCGAAACTGGCCGACATCATCATCACCACGGCACTGATTCCCGGCCGCGCCGCGCCCGTGCTCATTTCCGAAGAAACGGTGAAAGCCATGAAACCCGGTTCCGTCATCGTCGACCTGGCCGTGGAGCAGGGCGGCAATTGCCCGCTCTCGGAACTGGGCAAGACGGTGCTCAAGCACGGCGTCTACATCGTGGGCGAACCGAATCTGGCGACCCTGGTGGCGGCCGACGCTTCGGCCCTGTATGCGCGCAACGTGCTGGACTTCTTGAAGCTCATCATCGACAAGGACGACCAGTTGCTGATCGACCGCGAGGATGAAATCATCAAGGCCAGCCTGGTGTGTGCGGGCAGCGAAATCTTACGTAAATAAGTTACAAAAACAACGCGGCACCGGGAGAGAACCACATCATGGAAATCAGTCACACCATCATTAACCTGATCATCTTCGTGCTGGCCATTTATGTCGGCTACCACGTCGTCTGGACCGTCACGCCGGCGCTGCATACGCCGCTGATGGCCGTCACCAATGCCATTTCCGCCATCATCATCGTCGGCGCCATGCTGGCGGCCGGCCTGACGCAAGGCCCGCTGGCGCAGGCGGCCGGCACCCTGGCCGTGGCCCTGGCCGCCGTCAACGTGTTTGGCGGCTTCCTCGTCACGCAGCGCATGCTCGAGATGTTCCGTAAAAAAGAACCGAAAGCCAAGCAAGGAGCAAAAGAATGAGTCATGCCATGAGCTTCGTCACCCTGAACCTGGTGACGATGATGTACCTGATCGCCTCGGTGTGCTTCATCCAGGCCTTGAAAGGCCTGTCGTCGCCCTCGACGGCGCGCCGCGGCAATGCCTTCGGCATGAGCGGCATGGCCATTGCCGCCGTCACCACCGTGGCGCTGATCCTGAAACTGAAGGAGCAGCAAGCGGGCGGCATGGGCCTGACCCTCGTCATCATCGGCATCGTCACGGGCGGCGCCATCGGCGCCTACCTGGCGAAAACCGTGGAAATGACGAAGATGCCGGAACTGGTGGCGGCCATGCATTCGCTGATCGGCCTGGCGGCCGTGTGCATCGCCGTGGCGGCCGTCTCCGAGCCGTGGGCCTTCAATATCGCCAAACAGGGCGAGGCGCTGCCCATCGGTAACCGCTTCGAGCTGTTCATCGGCACCTTTGTCGGCGCCATCACCTTCTCCGGTTCGGTGATCGCCTTCGGCAAGCTGTCGGGCAAATACAAGTTTCGCCTGTTCCAGGGCGCGCCCGTCAGCTTCAAGGGCCAGCACATGCTCAACCTGGTGCTGGCGCTGGTGATGATCGCGCTGGGCCTGGTGTTCTGCTTTGCCGACGGCGCCGAGCCGGCCTGGACGCCGTTCATCGTCATGGCCGTCATCGCCTTTGCGCTGGGCGTGCTGATCATCATCCCCATCGGCGGCGCCGACATGCCGGTGGTCGTGTCCATGCTCAACAGCTACTCGGGCTGGGCCGCGGCCGGCATCGGTTTTTCGCTGAATAACTCGATGCTGATCATCGCCGGTTCGCTCGTCGGCTCGTCCGGTGCGATCCTGTCGTACATCATGTGCAAGGCCATGAACCGCTCGTTCTTCAACGTCATCCTCGGCGGCTTCGGCGGCGATGCGCCGGCCGCCGGCGTGGCGGGCGCGCAGGAACAGCGTCCCGTGAAATCCGGTTCGGCCGACGACGCCGCCTTCATCATGGGCAATGCGGAAACCGTCATCATCGTGCCCGGCTACGGCCTGGCCGTGGCGCGCGCGCAGCACTCGCTGAAAGAACTGGTGGAAAAGCTCACGCACAAGGGCGTGACCGTCAAGTATGCGATCCACCCCGTGGCGGGGCGCATGCCGGGCCACATGAACGTGCTGCTGGCCGAGGCGGAAGTGCCGTACGACCAGGTCTTCGAGATGGAAGACATCAACGGCGAATTCGGCCAGACGGACGTGGTGCTGGTGCTGGGCGCGAACGACGTGGTCAACCCGGCGGCGAAAGACCCGAAATCGTCGATCGCCGGCATGCCGATCCTGGAAGCCTACAAGGCCAAGAGCATCATTGTCAACAAGCGCTCGATGGCATCCGGCTATGCGGGCCTGGACAACGATTTGTTCTATCAGGCGAACACGATGATGGTGTTCGGCGACGCCAAGAAGGTGATCGAGGATATGGTGAAGGCAATCGAGTAAAGTCTCCCGGTGCAGGAGGAGCGGCCCGCCTTGCGCGGGCCGTTTTTATTGGCCGGCCGCTGCCGCGACGACCTGGTTGCGTCCCTGGTGCTTGGCGACATACAGGGCCTTGTCGGCATCCGACATGGCCGCATCCAGACTGGCGCCTTGCACCAGCGGCGCCACGCCGATACTGATGGTGACGTGCAGCGGGGAACCGTCGGGCAGCACGGTGACCGCCGCCGCCACGGCTGCGCGGATGCGTTCGGCCACCTGGTGTGCCTGCTGCAGGCTGGCGTCGGGGAACAGCAGGCCGAACTCCTCGCCGCCGAGGCGCGCCGCCACGTCGGTGATGCGTCCCGTGTCGCGCAGCGCCTGCGCCACCGTGCGCAGCACGGCGTCGCCCACGGCATGGCCATAGCGGTCGTTGATCTTCTTGAAGTGGTCGAGGTCGGCCACGCCCACGCTCAGGGCGGCGCCGCTGCGTGCCGCGCGCGCCATCGCCTGCTCGGCTTGCGCTTCATAGGCGCGCCGGTTCGGCAGCGACGTCAGCGCATCGTGCAGCGCCTGCTGTTCCAGCTGCGCCAGCAGGCTGGCGTTTTTCGCCGCCAGTTCGCGCCGTTCGCGCACGTCGAGCAAGAAGGCGCCGAAATAGCGCATGCCATCGACCACGCCCAGGTCCATCGCCTTCATTTCGATGGGGATCATTTGCGTGTCGCGGTGGCGGATGGCGAATTCGCGTATCTTGCCCAGCACACTGGAGGTGCGCGAGCTGCGGATGTAATTGAGCACGTGGTTGTCGTGCTGCGCGCCGACGGCGTCGGGCAGCAGGCCGTTCAGGGTCTGGCCCAGCAATTCCCCGCTGGCATAGCCCGACAGCGTTTGCATGGCGCCATTTATATAGCGGATGCGGCATTGCTCGTCGATGATGATGACGGCGTCGAGGGCGTCTTCCAGCAGGCGGGAAAAGAGGACTTCGGGAAGAGCGGCAGGCGGTGCTGCGGGCAATGCATCTGTCATGGAACGGTCGCCAAAAGCCAGGTGACAGCCATTGTCGCATCCGCGGGCCGTTTACTCCATGCCGGATCGCCCGCCTGTTTCTTTTTCGCCCGTGTTCTTTCCTTATTGCTAAGACTCAGCGGCGGCCGTACATCATCAGCTCGGCCAGCGTCTTGCGCGCAGGGGGAAATGCGTCCAGCAGGCCCAGCGACAGGCCCAGCAAGCCTTGCGTGGGTGCGCTGCCCGTGAAGATGCGCGCCATGGTGTCGGTGACGCGCACGGTCAGCCCCCGGTCGGCCTGGCGCAGGCTGGCGTAGCGTTCCAGCCCGGCCGGGCTGCTGTCCTGCGCCAGCACGCGGGCCAGCACGGCGGCGTCGCGCAAGCCAAGATTCAGGCCTTGTCCCGCCACCGGATGCAGGGTTTGCGCCGCATTGCCGATGGCGACCGTGCGCGCCGTGCCGCCCGCCTGGGCGTTCAGGCCCAGCGGATAGGCCAGGCGCGGCGTCGTGTGGGTAAACCGCCCCAGGCGGCTGCCGAAGGCGGCGCCCAGGCGCGCCAGGAAGGTTACCTCGTCGAGCGCCAGCAACTGTTCCGCGCGCGTGGGCGGCACGCACCAGACCAGCGCGTAGCCGTCGTCCTGCGGCAGCAGGGCCAGCGGCCCTTCATCGGTGAAGCGCTCGTACGCGCGGTGGGCGACGGGATCGCTGGTACGCACGTGGGCAATGATGGCGCTTTGACCATAATCGCGGCTGACGGCGCGTTCCGGCTGCTGGCCGAACAGGCCGCCCTCGGCCTGCACCAGCAGGCTGGCGCGCAAGCTCGAGGCGGCGCCCTCCTGTTCCAGCTGCACGCTGACGCCATCGGCGTCTTCCACGCTGCCCGTCACCAGGGCCGGGCGCAAACTGGCCACGCCCAGGCGTTCGCACACGTCGGCCAGCGCGCTGACGACGGCGCCGTAACGGGCCACATAGCCGAGCGCCTCGACGCCATGCTCGCCGCGGTCCATCAGGCTGCGCCCGAACTTGCCGCGCCGCGAAACGTGAATCTGGTGAATCGGGGTCGCCGCCACGGGCCAGGCGCCCGCTTCCTCGAGAATCTGGCGGCTGCCGTGCGACAGGGCGATGGTGCGCGGATCGCGCCTGGCTTGGTCGAGGGATTTGGCGTCGAGCAGGGCGATGCCGGCGGCGCAGCTGCCGCGCTGCACCAGCAGGGCGGCCAGCGCCATGCCGACGGGGCCGGCGCCGCAGATGGCGAGATCGAAAGTGGACGGTGTATGCATGCGGCGGCGTTAATCCTGTGACATCAGTTGTTCGATTTCAGCGACGCCCTTGGGCGCCGTGCTGAAGACTTCATGGCCTTGCGGCGTGACCAGCACATCGTCTTCGATGCGGATGCCGGTATGCCAGAACTGCTCCGGCACGCCCGCGCCGGGGCGCACATAGATGCCCGGTTCCACCGTCAGCACCATGCCCGGTGCCAAAGCGCGCCATGGCTTGCCGGGCGCGTCCGTGTCGCGGTAGGCGCCCACGTCGTGCACGTCCATGCCCAGCCAGTGGCTGGTGCCGTGCATGTAGAAGGGCATATACGCCTTGTCGGCGATGACGTCCTGCGCGCTGCCGCTTTTCTGCCGGTCCAGCAAACCCAGGTCCAGCATGCCCTGCGCCAGCACCTGCACGGCCGCCTCGTGGATGGCGCTGTGCGGCAAGCCGGGGCGGACCATATCCAGCGACGCCTGTTGCGCGGCCAGCACCAGTTCATACAGGGCCCGCTGCGGGCCGCTGAAACGGCCGTTGACGGGCCAGGTGCGCGTGATGTCGGAGGCGTAGCCATCGAGTTCGCAGCCGGCGTCGATCAGTACCAGCTCGCCGTCCTGTAATACCGCGTTGTTGGCGCTGTAATGCAGGATGCAGGCGTTGTCGCCGCCGGCCACGATGGAGGAATACGCGGGGAATTGCGCGCCGCTGCGCCGGAATTCGTACAGCAGCTCCGCTTCCAGCGCGTATTCGTGCATGCCGGGCCGTGTGGCGCGCATGGCGCGCGCGTGGGCCGCGCTGGAAATGGCGGCCGCGCGGCGCATCAACTGCTGTTCCTGCGTGTCTTTCAGCAGGCGCATGGCGTCGAGCATGCCATGGATGTCATGCGCGATGGCGGGCGCCGTGACGCCGCTGCGGGCCTTTTGCCGCACGTTGTGCCGCCAGACCTTGACCTGCGCATCGAGGCTGCCGCCCAGCGCATAGTAGATGGCGGGGACGTCGGCCAGCAGGCGCGTCATTTCCACGTCGAGTTCCTCGATGGGGAAGGCGGCGTCGAAGCCGAAGCTGGCGCGCGCCGCCTCGGGGCCGTGGCGGAAACCGTCCCAGATTTCGCGCTCCGTATTCTTGGCGCGGCAAAACAGGATGGCGCGCGCCGGCGCCGTGGCGCTGGCGGCCACGAGGGCCACGGCGCTGTCGGGTTCCGTAAAGCCGCTCAGGTAATAGAAATAGCTGTCGTGGCGGTACGGATAATCGCAATCGCTGTTGCGCGGCACTTCGGGCGCCGTGGCGAGGATGGCCACGCTGCCCGGCAGCATCTGCGCCAGCAGCGCCGCGCGCCGTGCCGCGTAGTTGGCCATCATGTTGCGCTGGCCTTGGCCGTGACGCCGTTGAGGGCGTCGAGCTGTGCCGGCGTGCCCACATTCGTCCATTCGCCCGGATAGACTTCGCCCCCCACGCGGCCCTGGTCCGCGTACTGGCGTAGCAAATCGCCCAGTTTGGCGTGGCTGCCGGGCGCGATGCCGTCGAACATCTCGGGACGGTACACGCCGATGTTGGCGAAGGTCCACTTGGTGTCGTCCGTATTGTTGATCGCGAACAAGGTCAGGCCGAAGTCGCCTGTGGGATGGAAGTCGGGATTGGGCACCAGGTACGTCCAGGCGATGTCGCGCTGGTCGGCCGGATACGGCGTGCCCAGCACGTCCTTGTCGGCCAGCACGTCGAGTACTTGCGTGAAATCAAAGTAGGGGCAATAGATGTCGCCGGAAATGGCGAGGAATGGCTCCTCGCCCAGCAGGTGGCGCGCCTGGGCGATGCCGCCCGCCGTTTCCAGCGGCGTGCTCTCGGGCGAATAGGCGATGCGCGCGCCATACGCGCTGCCGTCGCCCAGGGTTTCCTCGATCAGGTGGCCCAGGTGGGAATGGTTGATGACGATGTCCGTGATGCCGGCGCGCACCAGGTTCAGCACATGCCAGACGATCAGTGGACGGCCGCGCACTTTCAGCAGCGGTTTGGGACAGGTATCGGTAAGCGGACGCATCCGTTCACCGCGGCCTGCGGCAAAGATCATGGCTTTCATGGGTAGGACTCGTTTTCTGTTTTGTTCGGTAATTGTTGCGTGGCGTGAGCCGCACAATAAGTTAATTCTGCAGTAGCGACACCTGACAAAACCGTAGCGAGCGGCAGTGCTTTGTGGCCGAGAAGCGCAACCGTACTGTAGTACGGTGAGCATCGCCGGCCGCAAAGCGCGACGCGCAGTAGGTTTTGGCGGGTGTCATCAGAAGGTATAGCCGACTTGCGGCGTCTTATTCTCCAGGGCATCGAGCAGACGCACCAGCGGCTTGAGTTCCGTATAGCGGTTGGCCGTCTTGCGTACGTAGTCGAGCACGGTTGGCAGGTCGCCCATGTACAGATCCTTGCCGTCGCGGTAATTCAGGCGCGCGAACAGGCCGAGGATTTTCAAATGGCGCTGCAGGGCCGTGAATTCGAAATCGCGGTAGAAGGCGTCGATGTCGGGATTGACTGGCAAGCCCAGCTGCTTGGCGCGCTGCCAGTAGCGGATCACCCAGTCGAGCACCAGTTCTTCGTCCCACTGGAGATACGCATCGCGCAGCAGCGAGGCGATGTCGTAGGTGACGGGGCCGAAGACGGCGTCCTGGAAATCGAGAATGCCGGGATTGGGAATCGAGCCATCGTTGATGTGCATCAAATTGCGCGAATGGTAGTCGCGGTGCATGAAAACTTGCTGCTGCGACAAGATATTCGCCGTGATGGCTTCGAAGACCTTGTCCAGCTGGGTTTGTTGCACATCCGTCAAGGTGGCGCCCAGGTGCTTGCCGATGAACCATTCCGGGAACAAATTCATTTCGCGCAGGATGAAGGCGCGGTCGAATTCGGGCAAGACGTCCGGCTGGCTGGCCAGCTGGATTTTCATCAGCGACTCGAGCGCTTCCGCGTACAGCACGCTGGCATTGTCGTGGTTCAGGGCGTCGAGGTAGGTGGTCGTGCCCAGGTCGGAGAGCAGCAGGAAGCCATTGTCCAGGTCTTGCGCGATGATCTCGGGCACGGACACGCCGGCGCCTTTCAGCAAGCCGGCCACCTTGACGAAGGCGGGCACGTTTTCGCGCTCGGGCGGCGCATCCATGGCAATCAATGTACTTCCTGACAATGTTGTATTGCCTGGCAGCACATCGAGACGGTAGTAGCGGCGGAAGCTCGCATCGCTGGAAGCGGGGCGGGCGGAATCGGGCGCTACGAGGTTCAGCGGGGCCAACCAGGCTTTCAACAGGGTCAGGCGAGCGTCGGCGGAGGCCGGCGCGGCAGGGGAATTGGGGGAGAATGACATTAAGCGGCCTGTGGAATCGGGTTGATGGTGCAGATTCCCATATAATAAGGGATTCAAATCAAAAAATCGCCTGTCAATGGTGCTTGCCCCTTCCAATTCATGAGCTGGTTTTCGGCCTCCCCCCCTTCGCAGCGCTGGGCTTTCGCCATCAGCGCGCTTGTCGCCGCCACGACGGTGCCTGTCCACGCCCAGAAAGCGCCGCGTCCGGTTCATGTGGAAGATCCCGACGCGCCCACCGTCATGACGGCAAACAGCATGAAGGGACGCCCCGAAAGGGAGCTCAATCTCGATCAAAATGTCGTGATCGAGCGCGGAAAAACCACAAAAATGACGGCCGATACAGCTTGTTACAAACAAGTTGAAGATGAGTTCGACGCCGAGGGCCATATCAAGATGTGGCGTTTCGGCGATTACTACACGGGCGACGTCCTGAAGCTGAACATGGAGACCGGCAAGGGTTTCCTGCTCAACCCGACATACCGCTTCGAAGTGGGCGGCGGCCAGGGCAAGGCCGAACGCGTCGACTTCATCAACCCCGACGAAGCCAATGTCATCGACGGTACCTACAGTACCTGCGAAGGGCCGAATCCGGACTGGTACCTGAAATCGAGCACCTTGAACCTCGATACGGGCCGCGACGTGGGCACCGGCAGCAAGACCATCATCTATTTCAAGGACGTGCCGATCCTGGGCACGCCGGGCATCTCGTTTTCGCTGTCGGGCGCGCGCCGCTCGGGCTGGCTGGCGCCCACGCCGGGCTTTGCCTCGAAGAACGGTTTCGAGCTGCTGATGCCGTACTACCTGAACATTGCGCCGAACCGCGACCTGACCCTGTACCCGCGCTACATCCAGCGGCGCGGCATCCAGCTCGGTGCGACGGGCCGCTACATGGGCGAAACGGATGCCGGCCTGTACCAGGGCGAAACGTCGTTTGAATTCTTGCCTAACGACAAGCAAACCAAGACCAACCGCTACATGATCAAGTCCAAGCATGAGCAGGCGCTGGCCAAGGGCTGGAGTTACAGCTGGGATTTGCGCGAAGCGTCCGACAATAATTACCCGAACGATTTTTCGAAAACCGTCGCCACCGCCACCGAGCGCCAGTTGCTGCGCGAATTGCGCACCGATTACCGCACCGAGGACTGGAGCCTGACGGCGCGCGTGCAGAATTACCAAGTGCTGCAGGATCCCGATCCCACGGTGACCGTGTCGCGTCCGTATGACCGCTTGCCGGCGGTGAACTTCCACGCTGGCAAATATGACGTCTGGGGCGGCTTCGACTGGACCTTCGACGCGGAAGCGACGCGCTTCGCGCACCCGACCCTGGTGCAAGGGTCGCGCCTCGTGGCTGTGCCGCAAGTGAGTTTCCCCATCATGCGCCCTGGCTACTTCATCACGCCCAAGCTGATGCTCAATGCCAGTGCTTATCAGCTTGATAATGACGCCAGGACCAAGGCGCTGTTCCCGACGACCTCGTTTACACGCGCCGTGCCGACCTTCTCGGTCGACAGCGGCCTGGTGTTTGAACGCGACACGAATCTGTTTGGCGCCAAGGGCGGCACGCAAACCCTGGAGCCGCGCCTGTTCTACGTCTACACGCCGTACCGCGACCAGACGCAGTTTCCGAATTTCGATACGGCCGACGGCACCTTCAACCTGACGCAGATCTTCACGGAAAACCGTTTCGTCGGCAGCGACCGTATCGGCGACGCCAATCAGGTCACGGCCGCCCTGGTATCGCGCTTCCTGCAGGCGGATGGCACGGAGCGCATGCGGCTGACCTTCGGCCAGCGTTTCTATTTTGCCGACCAGCGCGTGCAGCTCAATTCGACCACGCCCGTCAACCAGTCGCGCTCGGATATCCTGCTGGCCGCAACGGGCCGCGTGTCCGAGACTTGGACCGCCGACAGCCTGGTGCAGTACAATCCCAGCGATCGCCGCTTGATGAGCTATAACTACACCTTGCAATATCAGCCAGGCGCCAAGAAAGTATTGAATTTCAGCAATCGTTTCCAGCGCGGCAGTTTGCGCAATGCGGAAGTGTCGACGCAATGGCCGTTGACGGACCGCCTGTATGGCGTGGGACGCATCAGTTACTCCATCAAGGATCGCAGCATGCTGGAAAGCCTGATCGGCCTGGAATACAAGGGCGACTGCTGGGTGTTCCGCATGGGCGCGCAGCGTTTCGTGACGACGTCCAATACCGTTTCGACGCCGATCTTCTTCCAGCTGGAATTGACGGGCTTGTCGAATGGCCTGGGCCTGGGCGCGAATGGCCTGGAAACTTTTACAAAAACCATCCCTGGTTACCAGACACTGAGCCAGCCACTCCGTTAAGATAGGCACCGTTGCCGCCGCCGGTGTTCCCGGCGCTGGCACAAACCGGTTTTTTTATTCACCTGAACTCATGAGCGCTCTACACATTATGCGTAATGCCAGTATGCACCAACTCAAAATTGCAACGGTTTTGTTGTGCGCCATTTCCGGCGCCACGACCAGTAGTGTCTGGGCGCAACAGGCTGCGTCAGCGCCTGTCGCCAAGCCCGCCGCCGCGGCACCGGCCAAGGGGTTCACACCACCGGCCTCGAGCAGTGGCCAGACCATCGACTCCATCGCCGTCGTCGTCAATGACGAGGTGATTACGCGCAATGAAGTGGCGGCCCGGATCAAGAGCGTGGAGCAGCGCATGAAGGCGCAGAACGTGCCCTTGCCCGATCCTGCCGACCTGCGTCGTCAATTGCTGGAGCGCATGATTGTCGAGCGCGCCCAAATGCAGCTGGCCAAGGAAATGGGCGTGCGCGTGGACGACCTGACCCTGGACCGCGCGATTGGCCGTATTGCTGAACAGCAAAAAATGACGGTACAGGAACTGCGCAACCAGATGGAAAAGGAAGGCACGCCGTTTGCGACTTTCCGCGAAGAAATCCGCGATGAAATCATCATGCAGCGCCTGCGCGAGCATGAAGTCGACGCCAAGATCCAGATTTCCGATTCCGAAGTGGATAACTTCCTGGAAGCGGAAAAAGCGGCCGCCAGCGAACAGGTGGAACTGAACCTGGCGCAGATTCTCGTGCGCATTCCGGAAAATTCCAGCCCCGAACAGATCGCCGCACGCCGCGCGCGCGCCGAAGAAGTCAGCCGCCAGTTGCGCACGGGCGCCGATTTCGCCAAGATGGCCGCCACCTATTCCGACGCCAGCGATGCGCTGAGCGGCGGCGATATCGGCTGGCGCCATAGCGACCGCGTGCCGCCCCTGTTCACGGAACAGTTGCTGAAACTGAAGCCGGGCCAGATCACGCCTATCATCAAGAGCAACACCGGTTTCCACATCCTCAAGCTGGTGGACCGCCGCAGCGCGGCCGAAGCGCAAGCCGTCGCTGCCGTGCAGCAGACGCATGCGCGCCATATCTTGCTGAAAGTAACACCGACCTTGTCGGCTGCCGAAGCCAAGCGCAAATTGCTGGAATTGAAAGAGCGTCTCGATAACAAGGCCGCCAAGTTCGAAGACCTGGCCCGCTTGTTCTCGAACGACGGTTCCGCGGCCAAGGGCGGCGACCTGGGCTGGCTGTATCCAGGCGACACCGTGCCGGAATTTGAAACGGCGATGAATGCGTTGAAACCGGGCGAAGTGAGCGAGCCGATCGAATCGAGCTTTGGCTTCCACCTGATCGAAGTGCTGGAACGCAAGAGCGATGACGTCTCGAAAGAGAAGCAGCGCGCCGCCGCGCGCAATGCCTTGCGCGAACGCAAGCTGGAAGAAGCGACGGAAAACTGGGCGCGCGAAGTGCGCGACCGTGCCTACGTCGAATTCCGCGCGGACGACCAGTAATGCTGCTGATTCATTGCGCATGAGTAACTTGCCCCTTGCACGCCGCCCGGCCATCGCCATCACTTGTGGCGAACCGGCCGGTGTCGGCCCGGAAATCTCCATACGCGCGGCCTGGGCCATGCGCAATGAAGTCAACTGCATCCTGCTGGGCGACGCCGCCTTCCTGGCGCTGACGGCCAGCCTGATCGACCCGGACATCCGCCTGGCGGCGCTGTCGCTGCAAGCCGTGCGCAACAGCG
Organism: Janthinobacterium sp. SUN211; assembly: GCF_030587315.1. Classification (NCBI taxonomy): domain Bacteria; kingdom Pseudomonadati; phylum Pseudomonadota; class Betaproteobacteria; order Burkholderiales; family Oxalobacteraceae; genus Janthinobacterium; species Janthinobacterium sp. SUN211. The sequence continues at coordinate 107,502 of NZ_JAPWIC010000011.1, forward strand.
GCTTGCCCCAGTTCGGACCGGGCCGCCTGGCCGTGATCGATATTCCCACCGTCAACAATGTCATCCCCGGCGTGCTGGACAAGGAAAACGGGCGCTCCGTGCTCGCTACCCTGGACGCGGCCGTGGAAGGTATCCAGGCCGGCTGGTTTGGCGCCATGGTCACGGCACCCTTGCAAAAGAGCACGATCAACGACGCCGGCGCGGCCTTTTCCGGCCATACGGAATACCTGGCAGAAAAAACCGATACGCCGCAGGTGGTGATGATGCTGGCCGGCGAACCCGGCCATGGCGAACCGACCCTGCGCGTGGCGCTGGCCACCACGCATCTGCCCTTGAAGGACGTGTCCGCCGCCATCACGCTGGACAGCCTGGCCGTCACCCTGGACATTATCCAGCGCGACCTGCAACAGAAATTCGGCATCGCCGCGCCACGCATCCTGGTGACCGGCCTGAACCCACACGCGGGCGAGGGCGGCTACCTGGGACGCGAGGAAATCGATGTCATCGCTCCGGCGATTGCCGCGGCGCAAGCGCGCGGCATCGATGCGCGCGGACCGTATCCGGCCGACACCTTGTTCCAGCACAAATACCTGGCCGATGCCGATTGCGTGCTGGCCATGTACCACGACCAGGGCTTGCCCGTGCTGAAATATGCGACCTTCGGGCGCGGCATCAATGTCACGCTGGGCTTGCCGCTGATCCGCACCTCGGTCGACCATGGCACGGCGCTGGACCTGGCCGCGCAAGGGCTGGGGCTGGCGGATGGACACAGCATGGAGCAAGCCCTGCAAACGGCGCTCGCCATGCTGCGCGCCAGCACCCGCGCCTGACCGCCCACCGGTTTTACCCCGCTACACCGCCTCTAGAATAGAAAAACAGAATATGAAACACGTTGCCCGCAAACGCTTTGGCCAGAACTTCCTGCATGACCGCTTCGTCCTCGACGACATCACGGCTGCCATCGCGCCGCAGGCGGACGATGCCATGGTCGAGATCGGCCCCGGCCTGGGCGCCATGACGGAGCAGCTGCTGCGCCATTTGAAACAGATGCATGTGGTCGAGCTGGACCGCGACCTGATCGTGCGCCTGGAAAAGACCTTCAATCCCGCCAAGCTGACGATCCACTCGGGCGATGCGCTGAAGTTTGATTTCGCGCAAATTCCCGTGCCGGCCGGCCAGAAGCTGCGCATCGTGGGCAACTTGCCATACAACATCTCCAGCCCGCTGCTGTTCCACCTGGCGGACTTCGCGCCGCTGGTGCAGGACCAGCATTTCATGCTGCAAAAGGAAGTCGTCGAGCGCATGGTGGCCGAGCCGGGCAGCAAGGCGTATGGCCGTTTGTCCGTGATGCTGCAATGGCGCTATGACATGTCGTTGCTGTTCATCGTGCCGCCGACGGCCTTCGACCCGCCGCCGAAAGTGGAATCGGCCATCGTGCGCATGATCCCCGTGGCCGAGCGCCTGGCGTGCGACCAGGCGACCCTGGAAGCGGTGGTCATGAAAGCTTTCTCGCAGCGCCGCAAGGTGATCCGCAACTGCCTGGCCGGGATGTTTACGGAAGAGCAGATCAAGGCGGCCGGCATCGACCCGACCCTGCGTCCGGAAACCGTGGGCCTGGAGCAGTATGTTGCCCTGGCGAACTTGCTGAAGGCGCCGGCCTAAGCCCCCGGTTTAACTCAAAACCACTGGTCGACCTGTTGCAGATCTTGCCGCAACGCTGAAAAGCAATCGTCGACATGGTGGTTGCGGCTGATTTCATTGCGCCGCATCAAGGCGATCTTGCGCTTGCACGTAGGCTGGCGCAGCGGCGCCACGTGCAAGTCCTCGTCGTTGAGGAAAGTCGTGTACAGGCTGGGCATGATGCCCACGGCGATGCCGGCGCGCACCACGCCATACAGCGACTCGCTGTGGATCATCTGGTACAGGCTCGACGGACTCAAGCCATGCTGGCGCAGCGCGCTCGAGGCGAACTCCCAGATGCTGCCCTTGGTAAACACGACGATTTCCTGTCCCGCCAACTGTTCCCAGCGCACTTCCTTGAGCGGCGCCAGCGCATGGCGTCCCGCCGTCACCAGCACCAGCTCGTCTTCGAACAGGCCCACGCTTTCCAGCGACACGGAGCCGGGCACCTCGATGCCTACGCAAAAGTCCAGCTGGCCCGAATGCAGCGCGTGCAGCAAGCCATCGTTGGGCATGTCCGACAGGACGATTTCCACTTCATCGCCATGCTGTTCGCAGTAGCGCGCCACCACCACGGCCGTCATCGCCATGGCCGAGGGGATGGCGCCGATGCGGATGCGGTGGCGGCCGCTGCCGATGGCGCGCTGGATATCGGCAAAGGTATTGCTCGCCGTATTCAATAAATGCGTGGCGTAATCGAGCGCCAGCTTGCCTTCGCGCGTCAGTTCCAGCTGGTGGGTTGTGCGGTTAAACAACTTTTTTCCCAGTTGATTTTCCAGCAGCTTGATCGACGCGCTGAGGGCCGGCTGGGTCACGCACAATTCCTGTGCAGCCTTGCTGAAGCTGTTTACCCGGGCTAAGGTGGCAAACGCTTGCAAATGTCGTAAGGAAATCTTCTTGCTCAACTCATGCATGGTTTTGCTTATTAGAAAAAGTAATGGATTTATAAAAATAAACAAATTTTCTTATCCCGCAATTTACCATATTCTGGACTGGTCTTTACTTGTCTTGAATGCAACAACATTCGGGAGAAGAGCCTGGAATGCGGCGCCGGCACTTGCGGCGGTGCGCCAGGCAAGGGACGCATCAATAAAATAATTCCAAAAAAACTCAGGGTTTATTCTTTTTAGGGCGGCGGCGATGAACAAATGGATGACGGGAACGATGGTAGTTGGGGGCTTGCTGGCGGCGCAGGGCGCGGCGCAGGCGCAGGCGCAAAGCAGCGTGCAAGTGTATGGCTTGCTGTCGGCCGGTATCGGCTATGTATCGGATGAGGGTAACGGCAGCCGCACGCATGCGCTGAGCGGCACGAACCAGAATCCCCGCATCGGTTTCCGCGGCCAGGAAGACCTGGGCAACGGCACCAAGGCCGTCTTCGCGCTGGAAAACGGTTTTAACGTCATGACGGGTACGGCCTCGCAAAGCGGCCGTCTGTTCGGTCGCCAGTCGTATGTGGGCCTGTCGAGCAACGACAAGGGCACCCTGACCCTGGGCCGCCAGTACGAAGCCGTCAAGGACTTGCTGGGTCCGGTGGTCATCGCCAGTAACGGCGTGCACATCGGCGACAACGACAATGGCTACAACAACCTGCGCGTGCAAAATGCCGTCAAGTACGTCAGCCCGAACATCAGCAACCTGTCGTTTACGGGTTTGTACGGTTTCAGCGAAAACCCGGAAGATTCCAACCGCAACCGCGTCTACAGCATGGGCGCCGGCTACAAAGTCGATGCCTTCAGCTGGGCCGTCGCCTACACCAAGATGGATCGCCCGAACAGCCCGGACGCGCCGAATGGCGCCATCGGCAATGACTATGGCAGCTCCCTGTTGATCTTCAACAAGAGCGCCGTCAAGGGCGCGGGCGTGGACAGCCAGGCCATCGCCGGCACGGGAGGCTTTTATAATGTGGGCAGGACCAAGTTCGGCGCGCTGTACACCAACGTGCGCTACCACTACCTGGACCAGAGCAACCTGACCTTGCAAAACGTGGACTTGAACGTGAACCACAAGCTGACGGAAGCGTTGAACCTGGGCGCGTCGTATTTCTTTACCACTGGTAAATATGACGTGATCAACAAGACGCCGAAATGGCATCAGGTCAACTTCCAGGCCGATTACTTCCTGTCCAAGCGCACCGATGTCGCCATCACCTGGAGCTACCAGAAAGCGGCCGGCGATGCGACGTTCGCGCGCGTGTTCGGCTTTGGCGCCTCGGGCGGCAAGACGCAAAGCGTGTTGATCGTCGGCATGCGACATTATTTCTGAGTCTGATTCATCTTTACAGGCGCTGTCCCGCAGCGCCGTCCCCTGAAAGGAAGCATCTTGAAAAAGCACCTCATGTTGGCGTTGAGCCTAGGCTTGCTGGCCAACGCCGCCCACGCGGAAAAACGCGAGCTGGTCATTTCGGCCTACCCGATTGCCCAGCCCTTGTTCATGAAGTATGTGTACGAGCCGTTCAAGGCCAAATGCGGTTGCGATATCAAGGTGGAAACGGGGAATAACGCGGACCGCATCGCCAAGCTGGTGGTGCACAGCAAGAACCCGGTGATCGACCTGGTCTTGCTGTCCGATTCCGGCATGCTGGAAGCGGCGCAAAAGGGCGTGATCCAGCCCATGGATTACTCCAAGCTGAGCAATTACAAAGCCCTGTATGACGTGGCGAAAAACCCCATCGGCGGCAACTACGCCGTCGGCTACACCCTGTATTCCGTGGGCCTGGTGTACCGCAGCGACAAGATCGCCCCGCTGACGTCCTGGAAGGACCTGTGGCGCCCTGAACTGAAGGGCCGCGTGGCCTTCCCCGACGTGAGCACCACGCAGGGCCCGTTGATGCTGCGCATGGCCGATGCGGCCTGGGGCGGCAAGACGGACGATTACGCCACCGGCTTTGCGAAGATCGTCGGCATGAAGGGCAACGTCGTCACGTTCTCGAAAAACAGCGCGCAGCTGGCCGCCCTGTTTGCCCAGGATGAAATCTGGGCCGCGCCCGTGGCGCGCTTCACCTGGTCGCAAATGCTCAAGACGGGCTTGCCCCTGAAATGGAGCATCCCGGCCGAAGGCCAGGCGGCAGGCATGAACGTGATGGGCATCGTTGCCGGCTCGAAGAATGCGGACCTGGCATACCAGCTGATGGATTTCTGGCTGTCCAAGGAAGTGCAGACGCAGCTGGCGACCAACCTGGTCGACTCGCCCGTCAACAAGGACGTGCGCCTGTCCGTGGCCGCCGCGCAATTCAACACCTATGGCGCCGACCAGATCAATTCGCTGAAATTCGTCAAACCGGAAACCATCATCAAGCAGCGCAGCAACTGGATGACGCAGTGGAACAAGGCCATGAGCAAATAGTGGTGACGAGGAGAAAACACCATGTTTGCTGATCCAAAAAAGCGCCTGGGACTGCTGCTGGTCCTGCCGGCGCTGATCTTTATCGTTGTCTGCTTCCTGCTGCCCGTCCTGGCCTTGCTGGTCGACGCCTTCCGCGTCGGCGACGGCATGCAGTGGGGCGTGGACCGCTTCGTCGAATTCTTTTCGCAAGAGTTCAACCGCACCATCTTCTGGCGCACGCTACGCATCGCCGCGCTGGTGACGCTCGCTTCCATCATCCTCGGCTACCCGGCCGCGCAAGCCGTGGCGCGCGTGTCGCCGAAGTGGCGCGGCCTGGTGGTGGGCATGATGATCCTGCCGCTGATGGTCTCGCCGATCGCGCGTACCTACGCCTGGATCGTGCTGCTGGGCCGCAACGGCGCCGTCAACGCGGCGCTGGTCAACATGGGCTTGACGGAAGAGCCGCTGCGCCTGCTGTTCAGCGAGTTCGCCGTGTTTGTCGGCCTGCTGCAACTGCTGCTGCCGCTGATGCTGATGTCGCTGGCGGGCGCGCTGGAAAACCTGCCGCGCGACGTGGAACCGGCTGCCGCCACCCTGGGCGCCAATCCATGGCAAGTATTCTGCAAGGTCACCCTGCCGCTGACGCAGGAAGGCCTGGTCGTCGGCGGCACCCTGGTGTTTACGGGCTGCGTGACGGCCTATGTGACGCCGGCCCTGCTGGGCGGCACCAAGGTGCTGATGCTGGAAACCCTGCTGTACCAAAAGGTCAGCGTGGAGAGCGATTTCGGCGCGGCGAACGTCATCGCCGTCATCCTCGTCTGCATGACCTTGCTGGTGAATGCCGGCCTTAAACGTATTTCCTCGAGCCGGAGTTCCGTATGAAAGAAAGCCTGTTTTCACGTGCCGTTTTATGGCTGGTATTCCTGTTCCTGCTGGGGCCTTTCGCCATCGTCGTGCTGGCCGGTTTTTCCGGCGGCGAAACCCTGGCGTTCCCGCCCGAGTCGTATTCGCTGCGCTGGATTCTTGAAGTGTGGTCGGCGCCCGAGTTCCGCCGCGCCTTCCAGACCAGCCTGGAAATCGGCCTGATCGCCACCGTCATCGCGCTGTTGCTGGGCATTCCCGTCGCGTATGCGTTTTCGCGCATGCCGCCGCCGGGCATCGGCGCCATCCGGCAGATACTGACGTCGCCGCTGATCATTCCCGCCATCCTCGTGGGCCTGGGCTTGCTGCACCACCTGGTCCTGACCATCAATGCGCCCGTCTACGTTGGACTCTTGATCGGCCATATCGCGCTGCTGATTCCGTACTCGGTGCGCGTCGTGTACGCCAGCCTGGTGAACTTGCGCGTCGATATCGAGGATGCCGCCATCACGCTGGGCGCGTCGCGTTTGCGCGCGTTCTTCATGATCGTGCTGCCGAATATCCGCAACGCCGTGATCGCCGCCTTCTTCCTCGCCTTCGTCACCTCGTTCAACCAGGTGCCCGTCTCGCTGCTCTTGACGGGCCCGGGCATCAGTACCTTGCCGATCGAGATGCTGGGGCATATGGAAAACAGCTTCGATCCGTCGATCGCTGCCCTGTCGACCTTGCTGGTCTTGTTCACCATGGCCTTCGTGATGGTGACCGAGAAGGTGCTGGGCATTTCTAAATACATGTAAGAGGCAACACACCATGAGTTATCTGGAACTGCACAAGCTGAACCTCGGCTACGCCAAGAACACGACGTCCGTGAAAGACCTGGACCTGCACGTCGAGCAGGGCGAACTGATTTCCCTGCTGGGCCCTAGCGGCTGCGGCAAGACCACCACCATGCGCGCCATCGCCGGCCTGATGCCGCTGCAGTCGGGTCGCATCGTGCTCGACGGCCGCGAAATCGGCAAGCTGGCGCCGAACAAGCGCAATATCGGCATGGTCTTCCAGTCGTACGCGCTGTTCCCGCACTTGAATGTATACGACAACATCGCTTTCGGTTTGCGCTTGCGCAAGGTCGCGCCAGCTTTGCTGAAAACGAAGGTGGAAGCGGTGATCGCCGCCGTCGGCCTGACAGGGTTTGAAACGCGCTTGCCGGCGCAGATGTCCGGCGGCCAGCAGCAGCGCGTGGCGCTGGCGCGCGCCATCGTCGTCGAGCCGGCCCTGCTGCTGCTCGACGAACCGCTGTCGAACCTGGACGCCAAGCTGCGCGTGCAGATGCGCGCCGAACTGCGCCGTATCCAGCGCGAGCTGGGCATCACCATGCTGTATGTCACGCATGACCAGGAAGAAGCGCTGGCCCTGTCCGACCGCATCGTCGTCATGAATGGCGGGCGCATCGAGCAATTGGCCGCGCCGGAAGCCGTCTTCAATACGCCGTCGACGCGCTTCGTTGCCAACTTCATGGGCTTCGAGAACCTGTTCGACTACCGCGACGGCGCGCTGCACCACGCGGGCGCCAGCTTGCCTTACACGTCGCCCGTCGCGGCCGGCACCACGGTGCTGGGCTGGCGTCCGGACAAGGTGCGCGTCTGCGCGCCCGACGACGCAGCGGGCCAGTATCCGGGTACCGTGCTGGCACGGGGCTTCCTGGGCGACACCGTCGAATACCTGCTGCAAACGCCGCTGGGCCAGGTCAAAGGCATTTGCGCGGCCGGTGGCGCCGCCTGGCGCGAAGGCACGGCCGTCTCCTTCGTGCTGCCGTCCGACAGCGCCCTGTGGCTGGGCGCGTAATTTCTTACTGGAAAGCATCATGACCCAATCCTTGAAAAAGATCTGGCTCGATACCGATCCCGGTTTCGACGACTGGCTGACGATGTTGCTCTTGGGCAGCAATCCCGATATCGAGTGGCTGGGCGTGAGCGTGGTGGCGGGCAATGCGCCCGTCGATATCACCTACGACAACGCCTTGCGCATCAAGGCCCATGATGGTTTGACGGTGCCGATCTACCGCGGCTGCGAAGAGCCGCTGGCCGGCGTCATCGAAACGGCGCAGCGCATCCTCGGCGACAGCGGCATGCCGACGACGGGCGAGATCCTGCCGCCCGGTGCCGCCAGCGACGCTGCCGGCCACGCCGTCGACGCGCTGATCGCCGCCGTGCGCAAGTATCCTGGCCAGATCACCATCATGGCGATCGCGCCGATGACCAACCTGGCGACGGCCTTGAGCCGAGCGCCGGACATCGCGGAAAAAATCGTCGAAATCATCCTGATGGGCGGCTCGACCGACCAGGGCAACCACACGGCGGCGGCGGAATTCAACATCTATGCGGACCCGGAAGCGGCCGCCCAGGTCTTCCAGGCCGGCATCCCGCTGCGCATGTTCGGCTTGAACCTGTGCCGCCAGCTGCTGGTGACAAACGTGGAAGTGGAGCAGCTGCGCGCCATCGGCACGCCGCGCGCGCAGCGTCTGGCCGGCTACCTGGAAGCGTATGTGCGCATCCGCAGTGCCGACGGTTCCGTGCCCATGCCCATGTACGACCCCGTGGTGGCGCTGTACCTGGAAGCGCCGCAGCTGTTCCAGTTCCAGAGCGCCCACGTGGCCATCGAATTGACGGGCGAACTGACGCGCGGCATGACGGTGTGCGAATTCCGCGTGCCGCGCCGCGCACCGATCAACACGCAAGTGGCGATGCTGGCCGACGGCCCGGCCGCCATCGAGCGCCTGATGCGCCGCCTGGCCGCCATTCTCGTCTGACCCACTTCACTACGAAACGAGCTTCATGTCTAATTCCCCCCTGAGCATCGAACAGTTTTTACGCGCCATGCCGAAAGTGGAGCTGCATTGCCACCTGTTCGGCACGGTGCGGCAAGCCACTTTCCGTGCGCTGGCCGCCAAGACGGGCAATGTCGTCACTCCCGAGGAAATCGACGCGTTTTACACGCGCGGCGACAAGCCCGTCGGCGTGCTGCGCGTGCTGCGCGCGCTCGACGCGCACCTGATCGTCTCGCCGACGGACCTGTATTGCCTCGCCTACGAATACCTGGAAGACGTGCATGGCCACGGCGTGCGCTACGCGGAATTCTTTTGGAACCCCACCGGCACCGTGCGCGTGTCGGGCATCCGCTATGACGCGGCGCAAGACGCCATCGTGGCCGCCATCCGCGACGCGCAGCGCGATTTCGGCGTGATCGGCCGCCTGATCCCCAGCATCGACCGCGAAGCGAGTCCCGCCGAAGCCGTGCAGATGGTGGAATGGATGAAGGCTTACCGCGCGCCGGAAGTCATCGGCATCGGCATCGATTACCGCGAAAACGACCGCCCGCCAGAACTCTTCATCGAAGCTTACCGCGCCGCGCGCGAGGCCGGCTTCAAGTGCACGGCGCACGCGGGCGAATTCGGCATGCCGTGGATGAACGTGGAGACGGCCATCGAGCAGTTGCAGGTGGACCGGGTCGACCATGGCTACACGATTGTTGATAATCCTCAATTGGCGCAGCGCTGCGTGGAGCGGGGCCTCGTATTTACGGTCGTGCCGACCAATTCCTACTATCTGCGCACCCTGGCGCCCGAACGCTGGGCACTCGATCACCCGATCCGCGCCATGGCCAAGCTGGGCCTGAAACTGCATCCGAACACGGACGACCCGACCCTGCACCACGTGACGCCGACGGGCGCCTGGATGATGATGCGGGAGTTCGGCTTCGGCCTGGACGACATGCGCGGCTTCATGCTCAATGGCCTGGACGCGGCCTGGATCGATGAGAGCACGCGGCGCGACTGGCGCGCGGAATTTGCGCGCGAATTCGACGCGCTGCGCGCCCGGCTCGTCGAGTAAGTCAGGCGGACGCTGGCGGCGGTGCCAGCAGCGATGGAAACGCCCGCTGCGGGCAGCTTTGGCGCTCGCACACCTTGCAGCCCGTGCCGATGGGCGTGGCGCTGGTGGGGTCGTGCAAATCGAGTCCCTTCGAATAGATCAGCCGGTGCGCCTGCGAGATGTCGCAGCCCAGCGCCACGGCAAAGGTCTTGCCCGGTGCCCGGAAGCCCGGCGACGCCGTGCTGACCTGGCGCGCGATCCACAGATAGGTGCAGCCGTCGGGCATGCTGGCCACCTGCGTCAGTACCTGTCCCGGATGGCTGAAGGCGTCGTAGACGATCCACAGCGGACACGTGCCGCCCACCCTGGAAAAATGGAAGTCCGTGGCCGACTGGCGCTTCGAGACATTGCCGGCCCGGTCGACGCGCACAAAGAAAAACGGCAGTCCCGCCGCCTCGGGGCGCTGCATGGTGCTCAGGCGGTGGCATACGGCTTCGAAACCCACGCCAAACTGGTGCGCCAGGCGCTCGATATCGTAGGCGCGCGTTTCCGCTGCCTGCAGGAAGCGCTGGTAGGGCATCAGCAGGGCGCCGGCGAAATAATTGGAAAAGGCCAGGCGCGCACTCGTTTGCGCGGCCGCGCCGGAGAAACCTGCCGCCAGCACGAGGGCGTCGATCAGCTCGCTGTGCTCGAGCAGGCTGATCTGCGCCGCCATCTGGAACGCGCGCTGGCCGCCCGTCAGGGTGTCGGGCAGCCACAAGATGTGTTGCTGGGCATCGTAGCGGTGCTTGCGCACCATGCCCGCGTCGCCATCGGATAGTTGCACCTGGATGCCGTGGCGTTCCAGCAGACGCCCTTGCAGCGCGTCGAGCTTGCGCAGGGATGGATCGAGTTCGCCCGCCACGCTTTCCGCCGCCCGGTCCAGCTCGTCGATGTAATTTTGCCGCCGGTTCAGGTATTCGCGCACTTCCTCGTCCGTGGACGGCGCCGCCGAACTGGCGCCGCGGCTGCCATCGTCGAGGCGCGCGGCCAGCGTGTCGGCCCGTTCCGCCATCACCCGGTAGCGCCGCTGCAGCAGCAAAATCGAGCGGGCCAGTTCCGGCATGTTTTCCACCAGCATTTTGAGTTCCGCCATCGAGGTGGGCGGCGCGTCGGGCAATTCGCCGAACACGTCGCGCACGTCGGCCACCAGGCTGGCGCTGTCGTGTTCGGAAAAGATTTGCGGATCGACCCCCAGCACGCTGCCGATGCGCAGCAAAATCGGCACCGTCAGCGGGCGCTGGTTGCGCTCCATCTGGTTCAGGTAGCTGGGCGAGATGCCCAGGGACTTGGCCAGCGCCACCTGCGTCATGCGCCGTTCCTCGCGCAGGCGCTGCAGGCGCACGCCCATGAAAACCTTTGCCATCGCGCTTCTCCTTCCCCGGTTTGTGGAGTCTGCAAATTTACAATCTTTGCAGATTAACAGATTCATCTTTGCATTATCTCGCATTTTCACGCCTTGTTTGCGGCCCGTATTGTGCGAATAATGCAAACAGACCTATACCCCCAACGAGGAGACACCGAGTGACCACGCAAACTTCCATCCCTACCGTTCCACTGCTGATCAACGGCGAGTGGGTCGAATCGACCACCACCGTCTGGCGCGACGTCGTCAACCCTGCCACGCAGGAAGTATTGGCCCGTGTGCCGTTCGCCACGCCGGAGGAAGTCAACGCCGCCATCGCCTCGGCCCAGCGCGCCTTCAAGACTTGGCGCAAGACGCCGATCGGCGCCCGCGCCCGCATTTTCCTCAAATTGCAGCAATTGATCCGTGAAAACATGGCCGACCTGGCCGCCACCTTGACGATGGAACAGGGCAAGACCCTGCTCGACGCGGAAGGCGACGTCTTCCGTGGCCTGGAAGTGGTGGAACATGCGGCCAATATCGGCACCCTGCAAATGGGCGAATACGCGCAAAACGTGGCCGGCGGCGTCGATACCTACAGCGTGATGCAGCCGCTGGGCGTGTGCGCGGGCATTACCCCGTTCAATTTCCCCGCCATGATCCCCCTGTGGATGTTCCCGATGGCAATTGCCTGCGGCAATACTTTCGTGCTGAAACCATCGGAGCAAGACCCGCTGGTGACGGAAAAACTCGTGCGCCTGGCCTTGCAGGCGGGCATCCCGGCCGGCGTGCTGAACGTCATCCACGGCGGCGAAGACGTGGTCAACGCCCTGTGCGACCATCCGGACATCAAGGCCATCTCGTTCGTGGGTTCGAGCAAGGTGGGCACGCATGTGTACCAGCGTGCCAGCTTGAACGGCAAACGCGCGCAATGCATGATGGGCGCCAAGAACCACGCCGTCGTCTTGCCTGACGCCAACAAGGAACAGACCGTGAACCAGTTGCTGGGTGCGGGCTTCGGCGCGGCCGGCCAGCGCTGCATGGCCGCGTCCGTCGCCGTGCTGGTGGGCGAAGCGCGCGACTGGCTGCCGGAACTGGCAGCCAAGGCGAAAACCCTGACGGTGGGCGCGGGCAAGGACAATCCGGACCTGGGCCCTGTCATTTCCTGCGCAGCCAAGGATCGCGTGCACAGCCTGGTCGCCAAGGGCATCGAGCAGGGCGCCGTGCTGACCCTCGATGGCCGCGACGTGAAGGTCGATGGCTATCCGAACGGCAACTTCGTCGGACCGACGATTCTGTCCGGCGTGAAACCCGGCATGGTCGTATATGACCAGGAAATCTTTGGCCCCGTCCTGATCGTCGTCGAAGTCGATACGCTCGATGAAGCGATTGCCCTGGTGAACGCGAATCCGAACGGCAATGGCACGGCCCTGTTCACGCAAAGCGGCGCGGCCGCGCGCTATTTCCAGGAAGAAATCGACGTGGGCCAGGTCGGCATCAACGTGCCCATCCCCGTGCCCGTGCCCCTGTTCAGCTTTACAGGTTCGCGTGGCTCGAAACTGGGCGATTTGGGCCCGTTCGGCAAGCAAGTCGTGCTGTTCTACACGCAGACGCAGACGATTACCCAGCGCTGGTTCACGGACGCGGCCTCGGTGGGCAAGGTCAACACCACCATCAGCCTCAAATAAGGAGCCGGCATGGACTTTGAACTGAGCGACGAGCAGCGCGAGTTCCAGCAGGCGGCGCGCGCGTTTGCCGAAGGCGAACTGGCGCCGCACGCGGCGCATTGGGATGCGGAATCGATTTTCCCGGTGGAAACGATTGCCAAGGCGGGCGAGATGGGCTTTTGCGGCCTGTACACGCCGCAGCGCTGGGGCGGCCTGGGCCTGTCGCGCCAGGATGCGGCCATCGTCTTCGAGGAGCTGGCCGGCGGCTGCACCTCGACCACGGCCTATATCACGATCCACAACATGGCCACCTGGATGCTGTCGCGCTGGGGGCAGGAAGCCCTGTGCGACGAATGGGTGCCTGCCCTGGCGGCCGGCCAGAAGCTGGCCAGCTATTGCCTGACGGAACCGCAGTCGGGCTCCGACGCGGCCTCCCTGCGCACCAAGGCCGTGAAAGAGGGCGATTTTTATGTACTCGACGGCACGAAAGCCTTCATTTCCGGCGCGGGCCAGACGGACATGCTGATCGTCATGGCGAGAACCGGCGGCGAGGGCGCGGCCGGCATTTCCGCGTTTGCCGTGCCGGCGAATTTGCCCGGCATCGTGTATGGCAAGAAGGAAGAAAAGATGGGCTGGAACAGCCAGCCCACGCGCATCATCAGCTTCGACCAGGTGAAAGTGCCTGTCGGTAACTTGTTGGGCGCGGAAGGCGAAGGCTTTGCCATCGCCATGAAGGGCATCGATGGCGGTCGCATCAATATCGCCGTGTGCTCGGTGGGCACGGCGCAGGCGGCCCTGACGCGGGCGCAGGCCTACATGAAGGAGCGCACGCAGTTCGGCCGCGAGCTGGCCCAGTTCCAGGCCCTGCAATTCAAGCTGGCCGACATGCTGACGGAGCTGGTGGCGGCGCGCCAGATGGTGCGTCTGGCTGCCTGGAAACTCGACCAGGAAAGCCCGGATGCCACGGCATATTGCGCTATGGCAAAACGCTTCGCCACGGATGTGGGTTTCAATGTGGCCAACGATGCGCTGCAATTGCATGGCGGCTACGGCTATATCCGCGAGTATCCGCTCGAGCGCCACGTGCGCGACACGCGGGTGCACCAGATCCTGGAAGGGACGAATGAAATCATGCGCCTGATCGTCGCGCGAGCGATTTTGAAAGATGGCGCCACGGAGACCTTACGATGACCAAAGTGTATACCAATCTGCTGCTGGAACGCCGTGGCCATACGGCCCTGGTAACCCTCGACAACCCGCCCGCCCACACGTGGACCCTGGCCAGCCTGAACGCGCTGAGGGACCTGGTGGCCGACCTGAATCTTGATCCGGACGTGTATGCGCTCGTGATCACGGGCGGCGGCGCCAAGTTCTTTTCGGCCGGCGCCGATCTGAAAGTGTTTGCTGACGGCAACAAGGACACGGCGTTCGCCATGGCCGCCGCCTTTGGCGAGGCATTCGAGGCGCTGTCCGCGTTTCGCGGCGTCAGCATCGCCGCCATCAATGGCTATGCCATGGGCGGCGGGCTTGAGTGTGCGCTGGCGTGCGATATTCGCATTGCCGAGGAACACGCGCAGATGGCCTTGCCGGAAGCGTCCGTCGGCCTGCTGCCGTGCGCGGGCGGCACGCAGCATTTGCCGTGGCTGGTGGGCGAAGGCTGGGCCAAGCGCATGATTTTGTGCGGCGAGCGGGTCGATGCGGCCAAGGCCCTGGCCATCGGCCTCGTCGAGGAAGTCGTGCCAACCGGCAAGGCTGCCGCCACGGCGCTGGCCCTGGCCGCCAAGGTGGCCCGTCAAAGCCCCACCAGCGTGACGGCGTGCAAGACCCTGATCCAGGGCGCGCGCAGCCATCCGCTCGTCGATTCCCTGCCCGATGAACGCACCCTGTTCCTCGGCCTGTTCGATACGCAAGACCAGAAAGAAGGCGTGCAAGCGTTCCTGGAAAAACGTCCGGCGGAGTGGAAGAATGGCTGAAAATACTGTGGCTGAAACCTTGGTTGAGACCGTCAAGATAGAGGAACGCGACTGTCCCGGCGGCATGAAGCTGGGCGTCATCACCCTCGATGCGCCAAAATCCTTGCACGCGCTGACCCTGGACATGATACGCGCCATCGATGGCGCCCTCGTGCGCTGGGCCGGTGACGACGCCATCGCCTGCGTGGTGCTGCAATCGTCGACCGACAAGGCCTTCTGCGCGGGCGGCGACGTGCGCAGCCTGCGTTCGGCCGTCGTCGAGCAAGCGGGTGTCGTGCCGAATCCGCAGGCGCTGGCCTTCTTTGCCGAGGAATACCGGCTCGACCACCGCATCCACACGTATGCGAAACCGCTGCTGGTGTGGGGCGGCGGGATCGTCATGGGCGGCGGCCTGGGCCTGATGGCGGGCGCCAGCCACCGCGTCGTGACGGAAGGCACGCGCATCGCCATGCCGGAAATTACGATTGGCTTGTTCCCGGACGTGGGCGGCAGCTGGTTTCTGGGCCGCATGCCGGGCCGCAGCGGCCTGTTCCTGGGGCTGACGGGGGCACCGATGAACGCGGCTGACGCCCTGTTTGCGGGCCTGGGCGACTATTTCCTGCGCCAGGAAGAGCGGAACATGGTGCTCGACGCGCTGGCGCTGGCGCAATGGCAAGCCAGCCCGCAGGCGAACAGCGAGCAGCTGGACCGCCTGCTGCGCGGCTTCTCGGCTCCTGCGTCCTTGCTGCCCGTGTCCGAAGTGCGCGCCAACTTCGACGCCATCGCCGCGCTGACGCAAGCGCCCACCTTGCCCGAAGTGGTGGCCGCCATCGCCGCGTATGACGGCGATTCGGCCTGGCTGCAAAAGGCGGCCCACTCGCTGCACAAGGGCGCGCCCAGCTCCGCCGCCCTGGTCTGGGCCATGCGCGAACGCACGCGCCATATGAGTTTGGCGCAAGTGTTCCAGCTGGAATTGATCGTTGCCGTGCAGTGCTGCGCCCATGCGGACTTCAGCGAAGGCGTGCGCGCCTTGCTGATCGACAAGGACAACGCGCCGCAGTGGCAGCCAGCCAGCCTGGCCGACGTCGGCGACGCGTATCTCAATGGGTATTTCACGGCGCCGTGGGATAGCCATCCTTTGCGCGACCTACATTAAAAGAACAACAGGAGACTTCAAAAATGCAACATATCGCTTTCATCGGCTTGGGCAACATGGGCGCGCCGATGGCCCGCAACTTGGTGGCCGCCGGCTTCCACGTATCCGTATTCGACCTGACGCCGGAGGCCGTGGCGTCGCTCGTCGAGGCGGGCGCCACGGCGGCCGCCTCCGCCAGCGCGGCCGTGCAGACGGCCGACGCCGTTATCACCATGTTGCCAGCCAACAAGCATGTGCAGGAGCTGTACCTGGCGGCGGGCGGCGTACTGGACTCGGCCAAGCCCGGCGCCCTGTTCATCGATTGCAGCACCATCGCCGCCGATGTGGCGCGGCAAGTGGCACAGGCGGCCAGCGAACGGGGCTTTACCATGATCGATGCGCCCGTCTCGGGCGGCACGGCGGGCGCGGCAGCCGGCACCCTGACCTTTATCGTCGGCGGCAGCGAAGCGGCCTTGCAGCAGGCACGTCCCCTGCTGGAAAAGATGGGTAAGAACATCTTTCATGCGGGCGAGGCGGGCGCGGGCCAGGTGGCGAAGATTTGTAACAACATGCTGCTGGGCATCTTGATGGCCGGGACGGCCGAGGCGCTGAACCTGGGCGTGGCGCATGGCCTGGACCCGAAAGTGTTGTCCGACATCATGGCCAAGAGTTCGGGCCGCAACTGGACCCTGGAAGTGTACAACCCGTGGCCCGGCGTCATGGACGGTACGCCCGCGTCGCGCAATTACACGGGCGGCTTTGGCACGGCGCTGATGCTGAAAGACCTGGGACTGGCGCAGCAATCGGCCCTGTCGGCGAACGCGCCTACGCCCTTGGGCGGCCTGGTGCGTCAGATGTACCAGATGCATGCGCAAGCTGGTTATGCGCAGCAAGATTTCTCCAGCATCGTGCAGATGTTGCAGCCGGGCTTGAATAAACCCGCGTGAGAAATTTTGGGCAAAAAAAAGCCCGCTGGTAAAAGCGGGCTAAATCCAATTCTTGGAAGAGTTGGAGGAGACAGATGCATTATGCTGCATCGCCACATATAACTCCAATTTATCTTTGGAATATCAACTATAGATTTCCATGATATCTCTTCCCGGTAGCCGCCTGGCGGCTACCGTTGCCGCAACTCAGGCGGGTTTGCAGGCGATCTTCAGCGCCGTTACATTCCCTTCGCCCATGGTGCCTTTTTCAGTACCTGGCGCCAGCTCGCACTGCAGACCCTTCGGCTGAGCGGAGACGCTGATGGCATAGGTTTCGCCATAGGCGACAAAGCCGCCTATGGTAAAGGTCGTGGCATCCTTGAGCACCGGTGTTAGTGTACTACCGTTAATCAGTACCAGGCCATCCACGGTCAGGCCGGAAATCGTGCCGCCCACGGTATATTTGTTTTGGAAGCAAGTAACAGCGGCGCTGATATTGATGTAATGACCAGCCGAGCCGGAACCGCCGCTGATGCCGCAAGTCATGTGGGCCGGTTGTTGCTTGACGGTGATGTCATACGCGGTGCCGTAGTCGATGCGCTTGGCAAAGGTGAAGTTTGTTTTCCCCGCAGGAACCGGCAGGGGGTCGCCGCCATTGGCCAGGATCAATCCTTCATTGTTCAAGCCTGAGATCGTGCCGCTGACCTCATACGAGGCCTTGCCGCCGCAAGCGGCCAGTCCCAGGGTCAGCAGCAGCGCGGCGAGTGGGCGCAAGCAGGATAACTTCATGTAATTCTCCAAAAAATAGGTGACGGATCGCAAGGATTACTGCGGCGTGCAGTCAAGTGTGGCCGCGGTCGTGGCGGCAGAGCCCATCGTGCCGACCGTATCGCTGGCGTCGGCACTCTTTGAACCCTGGAAGCGGCACGTCAGGCCCGTTGGCTGAGCCAGTATGGAAATACCGTACGGGGCGCCGTCAGCTACCGATTCGAATGTGTAGGCGGTGGCGCCAGCCGACAGGGTGATGCCGGTGGAGCCCATCACCAGGCGCAAGTTGCCGGCGGTCAGGCCCGTGATCGTGCCTGTCAGCGGGTAGGTGTTGGTCTTGCAGCTCACCACGGCCGTGGTGACGGAGTAGCTCGATGCCTTGCCAACGCCATTGATGATGGTGCAAACGGCGCCCTTGGGCTGTTCCGCGATGGTGATATTGTAGCGATCATCGGTCTTCACCAGCTTGGTGAAGGCAACGTTGGTCTGGCCCGCAGTAACCGGCAAGCGTTCGCCGTCATTCTGGAGAATCAGGCCATCCTTGGCCAGGTCGCTGACTGAGACTTGCAGATACAGGTTGCCGCCGCTGCCGCCGCAGGCTGCCAGTGTGACGGCGCAAGCCGCCGCCAGCATCGAGCGCAGGTACAAATTTTTCATACATTCTCCAAAACGAATTAGGTTGGGTAGCGCAACGCGGACGCTGGCGCCGCATTGGAATGGCGCCTATTTTAGTCTATCTGGCAAGCTCGATGACCTTGCCTTGTATCACCCTGTAACAATTTTTCGCCAGGAAGCGCTGGCCCGGCCCCATTTCACGGGGGCGCAGCCATGCCGGCGGCGGCGATCGGTGCGACAATAGGCGCACCCTGCGCACCGTGACGCAGCATCCCATTGTGAGTCCCATGTCTCTTGCCCCCGTAAAACCCGCCGTGCCGCCCAAGGCCATCCTGTTCGACCTCGACGATACCTTGTGGCCCATCGCGCCCGTGATTGCCGCCGCGGAAACCCTGCTGCACGACTGGCTGGCCACGCATGCGCCCAAGGTGGCGCAGCAGTTTTCCATCGAGGTGCTGCGCCAGCACCGCCTGGCCATGCTCAAGGAACAACCGCATTTCCATGGCAACCTGATCGAGTTGCGCCGCGCGGGCTTGCTGGCCGCCTTCGAGGCTGCCGGCGAGGATCCCGCCCTGGTCGACGGCGCTATCCTGCAATTCCTGGCCGCGCGCAACCGCGTCCAGCCCTATGACGACGTCTTGCCGGGCCTGGCCTGGATGCGCCAGCGCATGCTGGTCGGTTCGATCTCGAATGGCAATGCGGACCTTGACATTATCGGCCTGGCGCAGCATTTCAAGGTATCGATCGCCGCCAGCGATTTTGGCGTGGCCAAGCCCGACGCCAGCATCTTCCTGGCAGCTTGCGCCGCGCTGGACGTCGCGCCCCATGAAGCCGTGTATGTCGGCGACGACCTGTATTTCGACGTGACGGGAGCGCAGGGGGCGGGCATGCGCGCCGTCTGGATGAACCGCAAGGGCAGCGATGCGCACCTGGCCGCCGGCGTGCAGCCCGACGCCATCTGCGCCAATTTTGATGAATTGTTGCTGTGGTTGCAAGGGCAACTGGAAGATTGATCGCCGCAGGCCGGGCGAACGTGCATAATAGGCGCTGTTGACGCACGTTCGGCCGCTTTCGTTGCCGCTTGCTTAACAAAATACTTGCCTAAATAAAACACCATGCAACTCGATACACGTGCCCAAACACTGCTGAAAGCCCTGGTCGAGCGATATATCGCCGACGGCCTGCCGGTCGGTTCGCGCGCCTTGTCGAAAATTTCCGGCCTGGACCTGTCGCCGGCCACGATCCGCAACATCATGGCCGACCTGGAAGAGCTCGGTTATGTGTCCAGTCCGCACACCTCGGCCGGACGCATCCCCACCCCGCGCGGCTACCGCATCTTTGTCGACACCTTGCTGACCGTGCGGCACCTGGACGAGCACCTGGTGGAATCGCGCATGCGCCTGCAGACGCCGCAACCGCAAAAAACCATCGCCAACGCGGCGCAGATGTTGTCGTCGCTGTCGCAGTTTGCCGGCGTCGTGCTCAGTCCGCGCCGCGAATCCGTGTTCCAGCAAATCGAATTCCTGCGCCTGTCGGAAAAACGCATCCTGCTCGTCATCGTCGCCCCCGGCGGCGACGTGCAGAACCGTTTATTGCTGACGGAGGCCGACTACACGCCGGCGCAACTGGTGCAATCGGCCAATTACATCAACCAGAATTATGGCGGCCTGTCCTTCGACGCCGTGCGCATGCGTCTGCAGGGCGAATTGCGCCAGTTACGCGACGATATGGGCAGTTTGATGCAGGCGGCCGTGGAAGCGGGCAGCGAAGCGATGGCCGACCATAGCGATGACATGGTGATTTCCGGCGAGCGCAACTTGCTCAGCGTGAGCGATCTGTCGTCGAACATGCATTCGCTGCGCCAGATGTTCGACATGTTCGAGCAAAAAACGGGCTTGATGCAGTTGCTCGACGTGTCGAGCAAGGCGACGGGCGTGCAGATTTTTATCGGCGGCGAATCGAACCTGGTGCCGATGGATGAGATGAGCGTGGTGACGGCGCCGTATGAAGTCAACGGCAAGATCGTGGGAACGTTGGGAGTGATCGGGCCGACGCGCATGGCTTACGAGCGCGTCATCCCGATCGTCGATATCACGGCCAAGCTGCTGTCAAGCGCGCTGAGCCATCATTGATCGTACTGCCTGACGCGCCGGCCGGTCCCTTGCGGAAACGGCCGGCTTGGGTCAGGCGGTTTTGTGCGGGCAAGCCGTCTTGATGCAGTTGCCGTAGATGGCCAAAGCGTGTTCGGCGATCTTGAAGCCGCGCTCTTCGGCCACTTTTTGCTGGCGCACTTCGATGTCTTCGTCGAAGAATTCTTCGACCCGGCCACAGTCGAGGCACACCAGATGGTCGTGGTGGGAACCTTCGTTGAGCTCGAAAATCGCCTTGCCGGTTTCAAAATGGTTGCGATTGAGCAAGCCGGCCTGTTCGAATTGCGTCAGGACGCGGTAGACAGTTGCCAAACCGACATCCATATTGTCGGCCAGCAGAATCTTGTAGACGTCTTCCGCGGTCAGGTGGCGTACCGGGCTACTCTGGAAGATATCGAGTATCTTCAGCCGTGGCAGGGTGGCTTTCAGGCCGCTTGCCTTGAGATCACTAGGATTGTTACTCATGTTTGTTGCTCGTATGTGGGTCAGGTGCTTTATCATATAGCGTTTTGTCGGGGAGTGCCAAAATATGCTTTTTTTTGGCGGGCCGGTCACTCCTGGCGTTTTGTTCATCCAATTGAGGTCATTTATGCGCGTAACACCGGCTGTATTGCCATCTCTCTGGCACCGTATTCCATTTCGAGCACCAGTCTTGGCAGGCATGGTCTGTGTCGCGCTGGCCATGTCCGGCTGCGCCAACCGTGGCATCCTGGGCGAAAAGCCGGCAGCTGCTCAAAAAGAAGGCAAGGAACTGGTTCCCGAACAGGGCGCACAAACGACCACCATTACGCCGCTGCAAAAATTCATGTGGTTTTTCTCGCCCTACCGTCCTGACATTCAACAAGGCAACTTTGTCTCCGAAGAGATGCTGGCCCAGTTGAAAGTGGGCATGACGCGCGACCAGGTGCGTTTCGTCCTCGGCACCTCGCTGCTGACCGATATCTTCCATGCCGACCGCTGGGATTATCCATTCCGCCTGGCACGGGGCAGTGGCGAAACCACCAGCAGCCGCGTGGTCGTGTACTTCGGCAAGGATGGCAAGGTTGAACGTTTCGAAGGCGGTAACTTGCCGACGGAGAAAGAATACATCGACCGTATCGCCGGTCCGTCGCCGTTTGCCAAGGTCGCCAAGGCCGATGCGCCAGCCGCCGCCGTGCCGTCGCCCGTGGCGCCGAGCGCCGTACCCATGCCGGCCGATGCCGCACCCGCCATTCCTGTGAGCAAGCCGGAAGTGACGCCTGCGCCTGCCGCCGAGCCTGCACCTGCTGCCGAACTCACCAAATAAGTTGCTGTAAGAGAATAAAATGACTGAACTGAAAATTGCCATCGCTGGCGCCAGCGGCCGCATGGGCCATATCCTGATCGAAGCGGTCAGCAATGCGCCCGACGCCGTGCTGGCCGGCGCGCTCGACCGTGCCGGTTCGCCGTCGATCGGACAGGATGCGGCCGCCTTCCTCGGCAAGCCGGCCGGCGTGCTGACGGAGTCCGACCTGGCGAAGGGCCTGGCGAACGCCGACTTCTTGATCGATTTCACGCGTCCGGAAGGCACTTTGCAGCACCTGGCGTATTGCGCCGAGCACGGCATCAAGATGATCATCGGCACCACTGGTTTCGATGACGCTGGCAAGGCCGCCATTGCCGCCGCCGCCGAAAAGACGGCCATCATGTTCGCGCCGAACATGAGCGTGGGCGTGAATGTCACCATGAAGTTGCTGGAACTGGCCGCGAAAAGCCTGTCCGAAGGCTACGACATTGAAATTATCGAAGCCCATCACCGCTTCAAGGTCGATGCGCCGTCGGGCACGGCCCTGCAAATGGGTGAAGTGGTGGCCGGCGCCTTGGGACGCGACTTGAAGGAATGCGCCGTGTATGGCCGCGAAGGCGTGACGGGCGAACGCGACCCGTCGACCATCGGCTTTGCCACCATCCGCGGCGGCGATATCGTGGGCGACCATACGGTGTTGTTTGCCGGTATCGGCGAGCGCATCGAGATCAGCCACAAGTCGAGCAGCCGCGTCACCTACGCCCACGGCGCCCTGCGCGCCGCGCGTTTCCTGGCCGACAAGCCCACGGGCCTGTTCGACATGCAGGATGTGCTGTCGCTGAAGAACTGAGGAAGACCATGGCCACTGCCATCCTGAATGGAAAAGACATCACCGACGCAGCGAGCTTTCACGCGCAATGCGTGCAAGCCTTCGGTTTCCCCGAGTTTTACGGCAACAGCATGGATGCCTGGGTCGATTGCCTCAGCTACCTGCGCGACGACGAAAACATGACGCAGTTCCGTTTGAAACCGAACGAAGTGCTGGACATCGTGGTGCAGGACGCCGAAAGCATGAAGGCGCAAGTGCCTGATTTACTGGAAGAAATCACGTTTTGTATTGCCGGCATCAATGAGCGCTATGAAGATTACGGTGAAAAGCCGGCGCTGAAACTGGTGCTGAAATAAGGCTGAATCAATAAAAAACGCCGGACAGTGTTGCCACTGCCCGGCGTTTTTCTTTAGACGACCTTGCGTTCGCGCAAACCGTCGATCTGGCCGCCATCGAGGCCCAGCCATTGCTGCAGCACCTCCTGGGTATGCTGTCCCAGCAATGGCGGCGGCAAGCGGTACTGCACCGGCGAGCCCGACAGGCGCACGGGATTGGCCACCAGCGCCACCGTGCCCGCCGTCGGGTGCGGCATCTCCACTTTCAAGCCACGCGCCACCACTTGCGGGTCGGCAAAGACCTGGTCGATGCGGTTGACGGGGCCACACGGCACGGCTTGCGCCTCGAAGGCGCTGATCCACTCGGCCGTCGTGCGCATCACCGTGGCCTGGCGCATCAGCGGAATCAGGATTGCCCGGTGCGCCACGCGCTGCGGATTGGTGGCGAAACGTTCGTCCTGCGCCCATTCCGGATGGCCGGCGACGGCGCAAAAGCGCGAGAATTGCCCATCGTTGCCGATCGCCAGAATCATGTCGCCATCGGCTGTGGGAAAGTCTTGATATGGAACAATGTTCGGATGCGCATTGCCCATGCGCTGGGGCACCTTGCCGCCGCACAGGTAATTGGCGGCCTGGTTGCCTAGCGCCGCCACTTGCACGTCCAGCAGGGCCAGGTCGATATGCTGGCCCAGGCCCGAGCGTTCCCGTTCGGCCAGCGCCGCCTGCACGGCGATGGTGGCGTACAGGCCTGTCAGGATGTCCGTCTGCGCCACGCCCACTTTTTGCGGCCCGGCGCCAGGCTGGCCGTCGGGCACGCCCGTGATGCTCATCAAGCCGCCCATGCCCTGGATCAAAAAGTCATAGCCGGCGCGCGCCGCGTACGGCCCATCCTGGCCGAAGCCGGTAATCGAGCAATACACGAGGCGCGGGTTGAGTTCCAGCAAGCTGGCCGCGTCCAAGCCGTATTGCTTCAAGCCACCCAGTTTGAAATTTTCCAGCAAGACATCCGCCTCGGCCGCCAGCCGGCGCACCAGGGCTTGCCCTTCCGGGGCGGCCAGGTCGATGCACAGGGAGCGCTTGTTGCGGTTGGCGCACTGGAAGTAGGCGGCCTCGGCGGTGTCGCGGCCATCCTCGTCTTTCAGATACGGCGGCCCCCAGGAGCGCGTGTCGTCGCCGCGGCCCGGCTGTTCAACCTTGACCACGTCGGCGCCCAGGTCGGCCAGCATTTGCCCGGCCCACGGGCCGGCCAATACGCGCGACAGGTCCAGCACGCGCAAGCCGGTCAGCGGCGCGGGCCGCAGGGTGGAAGCCAAGGCGTCCATTAGTTGAACGCGGCGATGCCGGTGATGGCGCGGCCGATGATCAGCGCGTGCACATCGTGCGTGCCTTCGTAGGTGTTGACCACTTCCAGGTTGACCAGGTGGCGGATGACGCCGAACTCGTCGGAAATGCCGTTGCCGCCCATCATGTCGCGCGCCACGCGAGCGATGTCCAGCGCCTTGCCGCAGCTATTGCGTTTCATGATGGACGTGATTTCCACGGCCGGCGAGCCTTCATCCTTCATGCGGCCCAAGCGCAAGCAGCCTTGCAAGCCCATGGTGATTTCCGTCAACATGTCGGCCAGTTTCTTTTGCACCAGTTGATTTGCAGCAAGAGGGCGGCCGAATTGCTGGCGGTCCATCGTGTACTGGCGTGCCTTCAGGTAGCAGTCTTCGGCCGCGCCCAGTGCGCCCCAGGCGATGCCGTAGCGGGCGCTGTTCAAGCAAGTGAACGGGCCTTTCAAGCCGCGCACGTCCGGGAAGGCGTTTTCTTCCGGGCAAAATACTTCATCCATGACGATTTCGCCGGTGATGCTGGTGCGCAAGCCGACCTTGCCGTGGATTTCCGGCGCCGACAGGCCTTTCCAGCCTTTTTCCAGCACGAAGCCGCGGATCGCGCCTTCATCGTCCTTGGCCCAGACGACGAACACGTCGGCAATCGGGCTGTTGGTGATCCACATCTTGGCGCCCGACAAGCTATAGCCGCCCGGTACCTTGCGCGCGCGCGTGACCATGCTGCCAGGGTCGGAGCCGTGGTTCGGTTCCGTCAAGCCGAAGCAGCCGATGAATTCGCCCGTCGCCAGTTTCGGCAGGTATTTCTGCTTGGTTTCTTCGTTGCCGAAAGCGTTGATCGGCACCATCACCAGCGACGATTGCACGCTCATCATCGAGCGGTAGCCCGAATCGACGCGTTCGACTTCGCGCGCGGCCAGGCCGTAGCAGACATAGTTCAGTCCGGCGCCGCCGTATTCCTCGGGAATGGTCGTGCCCAGCAAGCCCAGTTCGCCCATTTCGCGGAAGATGGCGGCGTCCGTGCGGCCATGGCGGAACGATTCGAGCACGCGCGGCACCAGGCTGCCCTGGCAATAGTCGCGGGCCGCTTCCAGCACGGCGCGTTCGTCGCCTGTCAGTTGTTCTTCCAGCAGCAGGGGGGAATTCCAGTCGAATACGGTTTTGCTCATCACAGGCCTCGCAGGTGAGCGCCGGTGATCGGCGCAAGATTGAATATGACTCATGGTAGATTTTTGCCTAGCCTTGCGCAAACGATTTTTTCGCACCCAGACATGCGCGTTGCGCATATCTTGCGGCATACTGGTGTTCTTTTACCGGCCGGATATTCCCATGTCACGCAAAATCCCCATGCTGCAAGCGTTGAATTGTTTCGAGGCGGCCGCGCGGCACCAGAGCTACACGCATGCGGCGCGCGAACTGTCGCTGACGCAAAGCGCCGTGTCGCGCCAGATTTCATCCTTGGAAACTTTTCTTGGCGTGCAACTGTTCCAGCGCACGCGCCACGGCGTGCTGCTGACCAGCGCCGGCGCCGCGTATGCGCGGCAGATCGCCGCCCGCCTCGATGGCCTGGAGCGCGACACGCTCGACACCATGGCGCGCCAGGGCGGCGGCGGCGCCTTGCAGCTCGCTTCCGTGCCCACGTTTGCCACGCGCTGGCTGATGCCGCGGCTGTCTTCGCTGGCGGACTTGCATCCGGACATCGTCGTGCATATCGACGCGTATACAAAACCGTTCATGTTTGCCGATACGGAATACGATGGCGCCCTGTACGCGGGCACGCCCGAGCAGCTGGCGCGCTGGCCCGGTACGCGCGCCACCTTGCTCATGCACGAAGAAATCGTGCCCGTCGCCAGCCCCCGCCTGCTGGCGGCGCGCAGCGACTGGCAGCCGCAGGATTTATTGGAATTAACTTTGTTGCAACAAAGTACACGCCCGGGCGCCTGGCGCCAGTGGTTTGACGCCATGCAGGGCGAGGGCGAGGGGCGCGACGGGGCGCACTATGGCGCCCGCTACGAACTGTTTTCCATGCTGGCCATGGCAGCCGTGCAAGGGCAGGGCGTGGTCTTGCTGCCACGCATGCTGGTCGAAGCGGAACTGGCGCGCGGCGAATTGCAGATCGCATGCGAGCGCCCACTGCGCGGCCAGCGCGCGTATTACCTGATCACGCCCGAAACGGCACATGAAAAGACGGCCTTGCAGCAGTTCCGGCTATGGCTGCAGGGCGAAGCCGCCTGAGGCAATTCAAACCACCTTGGCCGTGTCGAAATGGGGATTGTCGATCAGGCCGATCTGGTTGCCGAATGGGTCGAGCAATTCCACCGTGCGGATGCCGTCGCCCACGTCCGTGATCGGGTGGTGCAGGGTGCCGCCCAGCGCAACGATGCGCTCGACTTCCTGTTCGATGCCGTCCACGCCCCAGTATGTCACGCTGCCCTGCGTGCCCGCTTCGCCACCCGGCAGCAGGCCCAGCTCGAAGCCGCCGATGGCAAAGCCGACATAGAACGGCTGATCGAAATACGGCGCCGTGTTGAAAACCTGGCTGTACCAGGCCTTGGCCTTGTCCAGGTCGGGGACGGGGTAGGTGACGGTGCGCAAGCCCTTGATCATGTTCTGCTCCTGTTGGTTGAAATAGTCGGCGAAATACCTGGCGCCATGATGCCACCGGCGCGCGCCGCGCGATTGGAAAAATGGAAGGTGGTCATGCACGCCGGCCCGACAGCCACGCCTCGGGCGAGCTGCGAGCGAAATCCTGGAAGTCGTGGATCAGGTGCGACTGGTCGAAATAACCATATTGCAAGGCCACTTGCGCCCAGTCCGGCTGTCCCGCCAGGCTTGTCAGGCCCCGGCTGGCGGCGCGAAAACGGCAGATGCGGGCAAACAGCTTCGGGCTGATGCCGACTTGCTGGCGAAATTGCAGCGCCAGGTGCTGGCGCGACACGCCCAGTTGCTGCGCCAGGCCCTCCACGCGCACCTGGCCGGATGCGCGCTCGATGGCCGCGATGGCATGTTCGGCCGCGCCAGCCTGGCGCCGTGGCGGCGCGGCACGCAGGCGCAGCAGCAGATAATCTTGCAAAATGGAAATTCTTTGCGTATTGGACAAGGGCTCGCTCCACAGCGCGTCACCGAGGCGCGCCGCCAGCTCGCGGCCCCACAGTTGCTGCAAGCCCGTGCGGCCATCGTTGAGTTCGCACAAGGGCAGCTGGAAAAAGCGTGCCGCCGCGCCCGGCTTGAAGCGGGCCGCCACCGTCTGCACGAGACCCTGGCTGACGACGGCAATCGGCGCCGTCATCATGCCGACGGCAAAGCTGGCGTCCTGCTGGTCCTGGCACAGGATGTCGATGCAATTGTCCGGCAAGACCTGGTGCGTGAGGGGCGTGGCGCCCGTCTGCACGCGGCACGTCCAGACGCAGTCCAGCCACGGCCGAAGGGCGGGGATGGGCGGATATTCCTGGTAGACGATCATGGCCGGCGTTGATGCAAAGAACAAGATTGTGGCATATGTATTGTTGCATACGACATAGCATAATTGTGCGCCGGCCGAAATATGCGAGACCGGGCCTCCGGCGCGCCGCGCTATCGGGCGGCGACAACCAGTATAATGCTCGGTTCATATCCACTATTGGCCGCACATCATGCAAGATAAATATAGTCCCGCCGACGTCGAACAAGCCGCCCAATCGCACTGGAAGGCGATCGACGCCTATAAAGCCGTCGAACACGACCCGCGTTTCCCAAAAGGCAAGTATTTTGCCTGCTCGATGCTGCCTTACCCTTCGGGCAAGCTGCACATGGGTCACGTGCGCAACTATACGATCAATGACGTGATGTACCGCTACCTGCGCATGAATGGCTACAACGTGCTCATGCCGATGGGCTGGGATGCGTTCGGCATGCCAGCGGAAAACGCGGCCATGGCCAACAACGTGCCGCCCGCGCAATGGACGTATTCGAACATCGCCCACATGAAGCAGCAGATGGAATCGATGGGCCTGGCCATCGACTGGTCGCGCGAAATGACCGCCTGCAAGCCCGAATACTACAAATGGAACCAGTGGATGTTCCTCAAGATGCTGGAAAAAGGCATCATCTACAAAAAGACCGGTACCGTGAACTGGGATCCGATCGACCAGACCGTGCTGGCCAATGAACAAGTGGTCGACGGCCGCGGTTGGCGTTCGGGCGCGCTGATCGAAAAGCGCGAAATTCCCATGTACTACGCGCGCATCACCGATTATGCGGAAGAATTGCTGGCGTATGTGGATGATAAGCTGCCGGGCTGGCCCGAGCGCGTGCGCACCATGCAGACCAACTGGATCGGCAAGTCGACAGGCGTGCGCTTCGCCTTCCCGCATGACATCAAGGACGCGAATGGCGCCCTGATCGGCGACGGCAAGCTGTATGTGTTTACTACCCGTCCGGACACCGTCATGGGCGTGACCTTCTGCGCCGTGGCCGCCGAGCATCCGCTGGCCATCCACGCCGCGCAAAGCAATCCTGCGCTGGCCGCCTTCAACGCCGAATGCAAGCTCGGTTCCGTGATTGAAGCGGATATGGCAACGATGGAGAAGAAGGGCATGCCGACCGGCCTGTTCGTCACCCATCCGCTGACGGGCGCGCAGGTGGAAGTCTGGGTCGGCAACTACGTGCTGATCACCTACGGCGATGGCGCCGTGATGGGCGTGCCGGCGCACGATGAACGCGATTTCGGCTTTGCCAAGAAATACGACCTGCCGATCAAGCAAGTCATCGAAGTTAAGGGCCAGGAATTCTCGACGGACGCCTGGCAGGAATCGTATGGCAGCAAGGATGGCGTCTGCGTCGCTTCCGGCAAATACGACGGCCTGCATTTCGCCTCCGCCGTCGATGCGGTGGCCGCCGACCTGGCAGAACTGGGCCTGGGCGAAAAGAAAACCACGTTCCGCCTGCGCGACTGGGGCATTTCGCGTCAGCGCTACTGGGGCACGCCGATCCCGATGATCCATTGCGCCGACTGCGGCGTGGTGCCGGTGCCGGAAAAAGACTTGCCGGTGGTGCTGCCGGAAGACTGCGTGCCGGACGGCACGGGCAATCCGCTGAACAAATACGAAGCCTTCCTGCAGTGCGACTGCCCGCAGTGCGGCAAGCCGGCGCGCCGCGAGACGGACACCATGGATACCTTCGTCGATTCGTCGTGGTATTACATGCGCTATACCTCGCCAGGCTCGAACGACGCGATGGTCGACGCGCGCAACGATTACTGGATGCCGATGGACCAGTACATCGGCGGCATCGAACACGCCGTCATGCATTTGCTGTACGCGCGCTTCTGGACCAAGATCATGCGCGATTTCGGCCTGGTCAAGTTCGACGAGCCATTCGTCAACCTGCTGACGCAGGGCATGGTGCTCAACGAAACCTACTTCCGCAAGGATGCCGCGGGCAAGACCACCTGGTTCAACCCGGACGACGTGCGCCTATCGCTCGATGACAAGGGCCGTCCGCAATCCGCCATCCTGGTGGCCGACGGCCAGCCGGTGGAAATCGGCGGCACGGAAAAGATGTCGAAGTCGAAGAACAACGGCATCGACCCGCAAGCGCAGATCGAGCAGTACGGCGCCGACACGGCCCGTTTGTTTACCATGTTCGCTTCGCCGCCGGAACAGACGCTGGAATGGTCGGGCAGCGGTGTCGAAGGCGCGAACCGCTTCCTGCGCCGCGTGTGGAACTTCGGCTATGCGCAGTCAGCGACGATTCAAGCCGCGCTGGCTGGCGGCGCCGCACCGGCCACGGGCGACGCGCAGAAAAACCTGCGCCGCGAATTGCACAAGCTGCTGCAGCAAGCCGATTACGACTTGAAGCGCATCCAGTACAACACCGTGGTATCGGCCTGCATGAAGATGCTCAACACGCTGGAATCGGCCAAGCTGGACGATAGCGCGCAGTCGAAGGCGCTGATCGCTGAAGGCTTCTCCATCTTCCTGCGCCTGCTCAACCCCGTCGCGCCGCACATCACCCACGTGCTGTGGCAAGAACTGGGCTACGCGGGCGTGCACGGCGACCTGTTGAACGTCGCCTGGCCGCAAGTCGACCCGGCTGCATTGGAGCAGTCCGAGATCGAGATGATGATCCAGGTGAACGGCAAGCTGCGCGGCTCGATCACCGTGTCCAAGGATGCGGACAAGGCCAGCATCGAAGCGGCTGCGCTGGCGTGCGAAAGTGTGCAGAAGTACGTCGAGACCACGCCGAAGAAGATCATCGTCGTGCCAGGCAAGTTAATCAGCATCGTGGTGTAATCATGACGACTTCCTCTTCCGTATCGCTGTTGGGCCGCCGCGCCGTGCTGGCCTTGGGCCTGACTGTTTTGCTGTCGGCCTGCGGCTTTCATTTGCGCGGTTCGAACGGCAGTTTCATGCTGCCGTTCGCGACGATGTACATCGGCTTGCCCGACACGTCGCCGCTGGCGATCGGCCTGAAGCGCTATATCCGCGCCATCGGCAGCACGGAAGTGGTGAACACCAGGGATGGCGCCGACGCCGTCCTTGAAGTGCTCAGCGATCCGGAGAGGAATCAGACCAAGACCATTTTGTCGCTGAACAAAAATGGCCGGGTACAAGAGTATCAACTCGGCTATTCGATCAATTTCCGCGTGGTGGACAAGGCCGGCAACCAGTTACTGGCGCCGACGACCATCAGCCTGGTGCGTCCGATTACCTTCGATGAATCGCAGGTACTGGCCAAGGAAACGGAAGAAGCGGCGCTGTACCGCGACATGCGCAACGACCTGGTGCAGCAGATCATGCGCCGCCTGGCCGCCATCAAGCCGGTGCTGCCGGCCATGTCGGTGGCGCCAGTGGCGCCCGTGACGCCGGTCGCGCCGGCAGCCCCGCAGCAGTAACGGGGACGCCATGCAATTGCGGATAGACGCGCTCGATGGGCATGTGGCCAAGCCGCTGGCGCAGCTGTATGTGATCACCAGCGACGAACACCTGCTGGCGCTGGAAGCGGCCGACAAGATCCGCCGCGCGGCGCGCGCACAGGGATATTCTGAACGCGACGTGCTGACGGTGGAGCGCAGCTTCAAGTGGGGCGAACTGCTGGCGGCGAACCAGGAGCTGTCGCTGTTCGGTGACAAGAAAATGATCGAGTTGCGCATCCCCACCGGCAAGCCGGGCAAGGATGGCGGCGCGGCGCTGCAAAGCTACGCGAAAAACCTCAGTCCAGACAACCTGACCCTGATCACCTTGCCCAAGCTGGATTGGGCCACGCAGAAGGCGGCCTGGGTCGCCAGCCTGCAGCAGGCGGCCGTGTATATCGACATTCCGAATGTGGAACGGGCGCAGTTGCCGGCCTGGATATCCCAGCGCCTGGCCGCGCAGGGACAAAGCGCCGAACGGGCCAGCATCGACTTCATCGCTGAACGGGTGGAAGGCAACTTGCTGGCGGCGCACCAGGAAATCCAGAAACTGGGCTTGCTGCATGCCGCGGGCAAGCTGACATACGAACAAGTGCAGGACGCGGTGTTGAACGTGGCCCGCTATGATGTCTTCAAGCTGTCCGAAGCCATGCTGGCCGGCGACCCGGCGCGCCTGGTGCGCATGCTCGAGGGCTTGAAAGGCGAGGGCGAGGCGCTGCCGCTGGTCTTGTGGGCCGTCTCCGAAGAAATCCGCACGCTGTTAAAATTGAAGGCCGGCATGGCGCAAGGGCGTCCATTGGGTGCGCTGCTGAAGGAATACCGCATCTGGGGCCCGCGCGAGCGGATGATGGAACCGGCCCTGCGGCGCATTTCGCTACCAGTGCTGGAAGCGGCGCTGCAGCAGGCGGCGCAGGTGGACAAGATGATCAAGGGCTTGCGCGCCAAGGGCTACGCGGGCGATGCCTGGGATGCCATGCTGCAGCTGGGTCTGAAGATCGCCCGAGGCTAGTTTTTTACTATATGGATACGAGCATGGACATCACAGAATATATGCAGGACGTGGGCACGCGCGCGCGCGCCGCCTCGCGCGCCATGGCGCGTGCCGACAGCGCCACGCGCAACCGCGCCTTGAGCCTGATCGCCGCCGCCATCGTGCGCGATGCCGACCTGCTGCGCGCGGCCAACCAGCGCGACCTCGATGCGGCTGCTGCCGCCGGCCTGGCGCCGGCCATGCTCGACCGCCTGACCCTGTCCGACGCTGCCATTGCCACCATGGTCGAAGGCTTGACGCAGATCGTGTCGCTGGCCGATCCGATCGGCGAGATCTCGAACATGAAGTTCCGCCCGACGGGTATCCAGGTGGGCCAGATGCGCGTGCCGCTGGGCGTCATCGGCATCATCTATGAAGCGCGTCCGAACGTGACGGTGGACGCGGCCGGCCTGTGCATCAAGAGCGGCAACGCGACGATCTTGCGCGGCGGATCGGAGGCGATTCACTGCAACCGCGCGCTGGCCAAGCTGGTGGCCGAGGGCTTGCAGGGAGCCGGCTTGCCGGCCGATGCCGTGCAAGTCATCGACACCACCGACCGCGCTGCCGTCGGCGCCCTGATCACCATGCCGCAGTACGTGGACGTCATCGTGCCGCGCGGCGGCAAGGGCCTGATCGCGCGCCTGATGGACGAGGCCACCGTGCCGATGATCAAGCACCTCGATGGCATTTGCCACGTCTATATCGACGCCAAGGCCGATATCAGGAAGGCGATCGATATCGGCTTCAACGCGAAGTGCCACCGCTACGGCACCTGCAACACCATGGAAACGCTGCTGGTGTCGCGCGCCGTCGCCGCGACCGTGCTGCCGCAGCTGGCCGAACTGTACCTGACCAAGCAGGTGGAACTGCGCGCAGATCCAGAAAGCCATGCGATTCTGGCCGCCGCTGCCTATCCGCACCTGGTGCCCGCCACCGAGGAAGACTGGCGCACCGAATACCTGGCGGCGATCCTGTCGGTGAAGGTCGTCGACGGCATCGACGAAGCGATGGACCACATCAACCAGTATTCATCGAAGCATACGGAATCGATCATCACGGAAGACTACAGCGATGCGCTGCGCTTCCTGCGCGAAGTCGATTCCGCCTCGGTGATGGTGAACGCGTCGACGCGTTTTGCCGACGGTTTTGAATATGGCCTGGGCGCCGAGATCGGCATCTCGAACGACAAGCTGCATGCGCGCGGCCCGGTGGGACTGGAAGGCCTGACCTCGCTCAAGTACGTGGTCTTTGGCCACGGCGAAGTACGCAAATAGTCTCTTTCGCGGGCTGCCCACAAGGCGGCCCGTGCTCTCGTTTCTCTCCACTTCTGACACTGGGAACCCCATGCTCTTTCTCTGGACCAAAGCCTTCCACATCATCTTCGTCATGTCCTGGTTTGCCGGCCTGTTTTATTTGCCGCGCATCTTCGTGAATTTGGCGATGGAGACGGAAACGGTGGCCACCGAGCGCCTGCTGCTGATGGCGCGCAAGCTGTACCGCTTCATGTCCCTGCTGGCGCTGCCGGCCATGGTGCTGGGGCTGGCGTTGATGTGGATGCTGTACGGCGGGGGCGAAGGCCGCATGAAGATGCCGGGCTGGATGCACGCCAAGCTGACGTTCGTGGTGCTGCTGCTCGGCTATCACCACGCCTGCGGCTCCATCCTGCGCAAGTTTGAAAAAGGTCTCAACAAGCGCAGTCACACCTGGTTCCGCTGGTTTAATGAAGTGCCGGTGGTGATGCTGCTGGCCGTCGTCGTGCTGGTCGTGGTCAAGCCTTTCTAAGGGAATCGAGATGAGTGCAAGTCAGAACAAAGTCGTGCAGTATTTCTTCGCGCCCCACTCGCCATGGACTTACCTGGGGCACGCACGCCTGATGGCCATCGCCGCGAGGACGGGCGCACAGATCGACGTGCGGCCCTTCGACTTGGGCAAGGTTTTTAGCGTCTCGGGCGGCCTGCCGCTGGCCAAGCGCGCACCGCAGCGCCAGGCGTATCGCCTGGCCGAACTGGCGCGCTGGTCGGCCTTTTTGCAAGTTCCCCTGACCTTGCAGCCCAAGTTTTTTCCCGTGTCGCCGGAAGCGTCGGCCAAGCTGATCATCGCCACGCGCCTGGCGCACGGCGTGGAGGCATCGCTGAACCTGGCGCACGCCATCATGCGCGGACTGTGGGCCGAAGAGCGCAACATCGGCGACGAGGAAACCCTGGTGCAGATCGCACTCGATGCCGGTTTTGATGGCCGCCAGTTGCTGAAAACGTCGGAAACGGCCAGCGTGCAGGCCGAATACGACGCCAACACGGAGGCAGCGACCGCCGCTTCCGTGTTCGGCTCGCCGTGGTACATCGTCGATGGTGAAGGGTACTGGGGCCAGGACCGCCTCGATTTTGTCGAACGGGCGCTGGCAGGGTAGTCAAGAAAAAGCAGTTTTTTAAACGTCGTATTTTTTAACGTAGTAAGCAGCGCCTGTAATTTAGCGGGCGTTCAACACAATGGAATAAGGGTACACCAACCATGGCTTCATATTTTTGCCCATGCCCGCGCGGCATGGAAGCGGCGCTGGCCGAGGAACTGGGCGAGATCGCCCAGGATAGTTCGACCATGAAGGTCCATAACCAGGTGCCGGGCGGCGTACACTGCTCGGGCGACCTGCTGGACTCCTACCGCATCAACCTGCATTCGCGCATCGCTTCGCGCGTGCTGATGCGCATGGCCCATTCCGGCTACAAGACGGAAAACGATATCTATGACCTGACCCTGGCGCAATCCTGGGAAGACTGGTTCGGCGTGCATCACACGATCCGAGTCGACGTCACGGCCGTCAAATCGCCGCTGCGCAGCCTGGAGTTCACGACCCTGAAAATCAAGGATGCGATCTGCGACCGCTTCCGCGACCAGTTCAACGAGCGTCCATCGGTCAACACCAAGACGCCGGACATGCGCATCGTCGGCTTCCTCGATGCGCATACGTTTACCGTGTACCTCGACACCTCGGGCGAAGCCCTGTTCAAGCGCGGCTGGCGCGAAGAGACGGGCGACGCGCCGCTGCGCGAAAACCTGGCCGCTGGCCTGCTGCGCGTGTCGGGCTGGAAGCCTGGCATGGTGCTGTTCGACCCGATGTGCGGTTCCGGCACCATCCTGGCCGAAGCGGCGCAGATGCTGCAGGGGATTCCGCCGGGCGCCTCGCGCCAGTTCGCATTTGAAAACTTCCACGACTTCGACCCGGCGCCGTGGAATGCCATGAAAAACGCCATCAAGGTCAATCCGCTGCCGGCAGAACCGACCATCTTCGGCAGTGACATCTCGGGCGACATGGTCGCCATGACACGCCATAACCTGCGTTGCGCCGGTGTGCGCTTCGACGTGCCCTTGAAACAGATCGAGGCGCAGGAAGTCAAACCGCCAAGCGACGTGCCGGGCATCATGCTGACCAACCCGCCGTACGGCGAGCGTATCGGTGTGCGCGGCGACAGCACCATCCCGGAAGACGAACTGTCGACGTCCTTCTATTCGGCCATGGGCACGACCCTGAAGCAGCGCTTTGCCGGCTGGACCGTGTTCCTGTTCACGGCCGACCTGGGCCTGCCCAAGCTGCTGCGTTTGAAGGAAGCACGCAAGACGCCATTCTTCAACGGCGCGCTGGAATGCCGTCTGTTCCGCTTTGATATGGTCGCCGGGTACAACCGTAGAGAAGAAGCCAAACCGAAAAACATCTGATTAAACCTACTGCGCGTTGCCACTTGCGGCTTGCGATGCTCACCGTACTTTTGTACGGTTGCGCTTCTCGGCCACAATTGGCGGCCGCTCGCTACGGTTTTCTCAGGTGTTTTACGCGCTAAAAAATGCAGTATCACGCGCGCGGACCGTAACCGGTCCGCGCGCCACTTTGGATCCGCCATGTTTCCCACCCCTCCGGCCGATGTGCCGCCCGACCCGGTTACCCCCGTTCCTCCTCCCACGCCGAGCCACATGGCGCCGTTGAGCCGCGGTGCGCTGGCCATGATGCTGGCCGGGCTGTCGATGCTGGGGCCCCTGTCGATCGACACGTATCTGCCCGCGTTTGGGGCGATCCAGGGTTCGCTGCAAGCGTCGCCGCTGGAAGTGCAGCAGTCGCTGACGTTCTACATGTTGGCCTTTGCCGGCATGGTGCTGTGGCATGGCGCGATCTCGGATACCTTCGGCCGGCGCAACGTCATTCTCGTATCGCTGCTGATGTTTGCCATCGGTTCGCTCGGCTGCGCTTCGGCGCACACGGTGCACTACCTGTGGTTCTTCCGCATCATGCAGGGCGTCTCGGCCGGCGCCGGCGTGGTGATCAGCCGCGCCATCATCCGCGACCTGTACGCCGATGCGGCAGCGGCGCGGCTGCTGTCGCTGGTGACGATGATCTTTTCCATCGCCCCGGCGGTGGCGCCGATTCTCGGTGGCTGGATCGTCATCTGGTTCGACTGGCGCTCGATCTTCCTGTTCCTCGCCTTCTACACGCTGGTGTTGCTGGCGTTCTGCTATTGGCGCCTGCCCGAAACCCTGCCGATGGAAAAGCGCCAGCCGTTCAATCCCCGCTTCCTGGCGTCGAGCTATGGCCAGATCCTGCGCTCGCCCCTGTTCCACATCAAGGCTGGCATCGTCGCCCTCAATTTCGCGGGCCTGTTCCTGTTCATTACGGCCGCGCCGGAAATGCTGCCCAAGCAGCTGGGCCTGGGGCCATCGCAATTCGGCTGGCTGTTCATTCCCTGCGTGAGTGGCATCTTCATGGGCGCCGCGGCGGCCAATCGCATCGCCGGCAAGGTCACGTTCGCGCGCCAGATCGGCATCGGCTTTGCCTTCCTGCTGTGCGCCGCCAGCGTCAATGTCGTGTATCACCTGTTCCTGCCGCCCTCCTTGCCCTGGTCGGTGCTGCCCCTGTTCTTCTACACCTTCGGCATGTCGCTGGTGGGGCCGGGCGCGACCCTGCTGGCGCTCGATCTGTTCCCGCATATCCGCGGCACGGTGGCTTCGTGCCAGTCGTTTGCCAGCACCTTGCTGGGCGCCGTGGTGGCCGGCGTGATCTCGCCGCTGTTGTCCGGTTCCGTGCTGTGGCTGGCCTCGGGCCAGTTGGCGTTTACGGGCCTGGCGCTGGCGCTGTGGTTGATATCGCGGCGCTTCCGTCACCGTTTGCTGGGTTCCTTCAAGGCATGAGTTTCCACTGCAGAACGCTAGATTTATTTCAACTTAATTTTCTATATTGCAAGTAATATTCGGCGCTTATGATAAGATGACTTCTTTTCCCGGCATCCTCTCAGGCGACATTTTTTGGGTTACAGGAGTAGAGGATTCCTCTGACGTGGCCGCGCTTCGCTGCTAAGCGCTCATCCTTTTCGAACCGGCAATGCCTGATACGATGCATCAATCTGATCAAGATATTCGCAATCGCCTGCTGATTGCCCGCCTGCCGGCCATGCCGCAGATCCTCATCAAGCTGATCGCCCACCTGCAGGCCGACGATGCCGGCATGCCGGAGCTGGCCGCCCTGATCGCCAAGGATGCTGGCATGACCAGCAAGATCCTCGGCGTGGCCAACAGCTCGGCCTACCATCGCCAGGGCAAGGTCGTCAGCCTGGAGCAATCGCTCGTGTCGTTGGGCACGGACATGATCAAGACCCTGGTCATCAGCGAATCCGTCTTCCAGACCTTCAACAGCTTCCCCCATTCCGGCAGCACGGATCTGCGCGCCTTCTGGAAAAGCTCGCTGTCGGCCGCCGTCATGGCGCGCGCGCTGGCCAAGGCCATGGGCTATCCGCACGCCGAGGAAGCGTATCTGGCCGGCTTGCTGCACAACGTGGGCCGCCTGGCCTTGCTGGCCACGGCGCCAAAGGAATACGCGTTCAATTTCACGGCGCGCGACGATGCCGCCCTGTGCGCGGTGGAGCAGCGCACCTTGCAGATCACGCATGCCGAAGCGGGCGCCTGGCTGATCGAACGCTGGCATCTCGATTCCTTCCTGGCCGACAGCGTGCTGTATCACCACGAACCGCTGGCGCGCCTGGAAGCGAGCCATCCCCTGATCCGCATCGTGCGCCTGGCGCACCTGCTGTGCTGCCATGCCGACGATGCGGAATCGATCACGCAGGCGGCAAGCCTGTGCGCGCTGGACGTCGAGGTACTGCAAGACCTGGCCGGCAGCGTCGCGCGCCAGGTGGCGCAGGCGGCGCAGCATCTGGGCATCGACCTGGCCGGTGCGGACGATATCGCCACGCCGCCCGCGTATGCGCCGCCATCCGTCGATCCGGTGCAACAGCGTCTGTCCGATGAAGTGCGCAATATGGTGCTGGTGTCCGAAGTGGGTCAGACCTTCTCCCGCCAGCAGGGAGAAAGCAGCCTGCTGGAAGCCATCACGCGCTCGGCGCGCATCCTGTTCGATTTCGACACCGCCGTCATCCTGCTGCAAAACCCCACCGGCCATGCGCTCGTCGGCGTGGCGACGGGCGAACATCAGCAGCGTCTGGCCGGCTTCTCGATCCCGCTGGCCAAGGGCGGGCTCCTGGCCGCTTCGGCGCTGGAGTGCCAACTGGCGTTGCTGAAGCGCGACATGCCGGCGCTGGGCATCGTCGAGGAGCAGCTGTTTCGAATTCTTGGTACCGACAGCCTGGTTTGCGTGCCGCTGGTGGCGGGCCAGCGCAGCCTGGGCGTGTTGATTGGCGGCGTGGCGGCGTGGCAGATTCCCGCGTGCCAGAAGCGCGAGGGTTTCCTGCGCGCCTATGCCAACCAGGCCGCCACGGCGCTGGAAACGGCCATCAGCGCGCGCGGCCTGGCACGGCGCCAACTCGATCACGTGGCCGAGGAATACCGTGCCGCATCGCGTCGCGTCGTGCATGAAGTGAATAACCCGCTGTCCATCATCAAGAACTACCTGAGCGTGCTCGATCACAAGCTGGAGAAGCAGGAGCCGGTCACGGGCGAGATGTCGATCCTGAACGAGGAAATCGACAGGGTCGGCCAGTTGATCGGCGGCCTGGCCGATCTGCAGCCGGTGGCGGCCAGTGGCGTGACCGATTGTGCGCGCGTGGTCGACGATGTGCTGCGCCTGTTCCGCGCCACCGACTTCCTGCCGCCGAAGATCGAGGTGGTCACGCGCATGCAGGATGCGCCATGCGAAGTGGAGGCCGATGCCGACATGCTCAAGCAAATCCTGCTCAACCTGCTGAAAAACGCCGTCGAAGCCTTGCCCGATGGCGGGCGCATCGAAGTGGCGAACCGTGGCCACGTCAACCGCGACCGTCGCCTGTACCTGGAACTGTGCGTCAGCGACAATGGTGCCGGCCTGGCGCCGGAAGTGCTGGCCAATCTGTTTTCCCCTGTGCGCAGCAGCAAGGAAGGGGCGCATCACGGCCTGGGCTTGTCCATCGTGCATGACCTGGTCACCCGCCTGCATGGCGTGATCGGCTGCCGCAGCAGCAAGTCCGGCACCTCGTTTGAAATTCTGCTGCCCATTCCCTTGCCGGCGAGTGCTGCGGCCGCGCTGCCCGCGCCCGGCAATACCGCCTTGTCTTCGTAACGTCCATGAACTCCTCCGCCATTCCGTTTGACCTGGAAAACAGCCCGCGCATCCTGCTGGTCGATGACGAGCCCCGTTTGCTCGCCTCCCTCCACGAATTGCTGAAGGACCGCGGCTACCAGCTGTACACGGCCACCTGCGGCAGCGAGGCGCTGGCGCAGTTGTCGAAACTGCGCTTCGACCTGATCCTGCTCGACTTGCGCCTGCCCGACATGAGCGGCCATGAAATCATGGACCACATCAACCGGCGCGGCATCGAGGGCGACGTGATCGTCATGAGCGGCGACGTCGGCATCGAGGCGGCCATCGGCGCCTTGAAGCGTGGCGCCTACGATTACCTGCGCAAGCCGTACAGCCGCGAGGAGCTGCTCAAGACGGTGGAGAACGCGCTGCAGAAGCGCAAGCTGGCGCTGGAAAACGAGCGCATCGCGCTGCAGCTGGAAAACTCGGAAAAGATGTACCGCTACCTGGTCGACAGCTCGCCCGACATCATCTACACCCTGAACCACGAGGGCCGCATCACCTTCATCAACGACCGGGTACACCAGTTGCTGGGCTTTAGCCGCGAAGAGCTGATCGGCAGCCATTATTCGATCCTCGTGCACGATGAAGACCAGGAGCGGGCGCGCTATGCCTTCAATGAGCGCCGCATCGACGAACGCGCGTCACGCAATGTGGAACTGCGCCTGAAGTGCCATAGCGGCAGCGGCAGCGACCGCACCTTCAACAACACCCTGATGACGATTCCGCTCAACTCGATCGGCATGCACAGCCACGATCACGAAGCCCGGAAGCAGGAATACTTCGGCACCTACGGCGTGGCGCGCGACATCACTGACCGCAAGCGCGCCGAGGAAGTCATTTCCTACCAGGCCTACCACGACATCCTGACGGACCTGCCGAACCGCATGCTGTTCAAGGACCGTCTTGGACTGGCCGTGATCCAGGCGCGGCGCAAGCTGACGGAACTGGCCGTGATGTTCATCGACCTCGATCGCTTCAAATTGGTCAACGACACCCTCGGCCACGTGAAGGGCGACGAGCTGCTGCAGCAGGTGGCGCTGCGCCTGAAGGATTGCCTGCGCCGCGGCGATACCCTGGCGCGCCAGGGCGGCGATGAATTCACCATCGTGCTGCCGGAGCTGCGCGACCGCCAGGATGCGCGCCTGATCGCCGACAAATTCCTCGAATGCCTGCACCAGCCGTTCGACCTCGATGGCAACCAGGTGCATATTTCGGCTTCCATCGGCATCGCCATCTATCCGGGCGACGGCGAGACCATCGACGAACTGCTGCGCCATGCCGACATCGCCATGTACCAGGTCAAGGCGCTGGGCAAGAATGGCCACAGTTTTTATCACGAGTCCATGCTCGACGTGTCGCACCAGAAGATCGCGCTCGAACAAAGCCTGCGTAAGGCGCTGGAGCTGAACCAGCTGGAGATGTATTACCAGCCGCAGGTGGACGTGATGACGGGCCGCATCGTCGGCGCCGAAGGCCTGATGCGCTGGAACCACCCGCAGCGGGGCTTGTTGACGGCCGGCGAATTCCTGCCGTTCGCCGAGGAAAACGGCTTGATGCTGCCGATCTCGGACTGGATGCTGGGTGCCCTGTGCCGCGACCTGGTGCAGTGGAACGCGGCCGGCGGCGAAGCCGTACGCCTGTCGCTCAATCTGTCGCCGCAGTACCTGGACCGGGGCGACTTTTTCGAGAAGATGCGCGGCGCGCTGACGCGCTATGGCATCGCGCCGGAAAAGATCGAAGTGGAGATCACGGAAAACATCTGCATCCGCAACCCGCAGTATGCGATCGAGCAGTTGAACAAGCTGTGCCAACTGGGCGTGTCGGTGGCCATCGATGATTTCGGCACCGGCTATTCCTCGCTGTCGTACCTGCACCGCTTCCCCATCCACACGATCAAGATCGACCAGTCGTTTGTGAAGGAAATCCACGACGAGCACGGACACTATCCCGTCATCCTGGCCATCATTTCGATTGCGCGCGGACTGGGCCTGCACCTGATCGCCGAGGGCGTGGAAACGGAAGGCCAGGCGCGCTATCTGCAGGACAAGGGCTGCACCACGATGCAGGGCTATCTGTACCACCGGCCCATCTCGCTGGGTAGCTTCATCGGCGTGCTGCAGGAGCAGAACCGCCTGATCGCCGATGCCGCCCCCGCGCTGTCGCAGACGCTGGCTATCGAAGCTTGACCATGCCGCTTGCCGATCCCCGTTACACGGCCGCTCATTACACGGCTGATTACCTGCGCCTGAAAGGGCTGGCCGAGAAGGGCAATGCGAACGCTCAGCACAGCCTGGGCTTCATGCATTTCAATGGCCAGGGCATCGAGCAAAGCTATGCGCTGGCGCTGCACTGGTACGGCCTGGCCGCTGCGCAGGGCCTGGAACATGCGCAATACAACCTGGGTGTGATGTGCCAGAAGGGGCAGGGCGTGCCGCAGGATTTCGTGCAGGCCGCGCACTGGTACCAGCAGGCGGCCGAGCAGGGCTACGCGGCGGCGCAGTACAACCTGGGCTGGCTGTATGCCAAGGGCCAGGGTATCGCGCAGGACAGCGGGCAAGCCATGCTGTGGTTCAGCCGCGCGGCAGAGCAGGGCGACGCGGGCGCACAGAATAATCTGGGCATGATGTATGACAATGGCAAGGGCGTGCCGCAGGACTTCGTGCAAGCCATCGCCTGGTACCGCAAGGCGGCCGAACAGGGCTATGCACGGGCGCAGTTCAACCTGGGCCTGCGCTACGATAATGGCCAGGGCGTGCGCCAGGACCGCCAGCAGGCGACGGCCTGGATGCGCAAGGCGGCCGAGCAAGGCTATGCGCCGGCCCAGTTCAACCTGGCGCTGCGCTATGAAAATGGCGACGTGCTGCCGCAGGATAGCGGGCAGGCGGTCACCTGGTACCGGCGCGCCGCCGAGCAGGGCCACGCCAGTTCGCAATTCAACCTGGGCCTGATCTACGACAATGGCCAGGGCGTGCCCTGCGATAAGCAGGCGGCGCTCGAGTGGTATGTGAAGGCGGCCGGCCAGGGGCACGCGGCGGCCCAGCACAACCTGGGCCTGCACCATGAACATGGCGCGCAGGACTATACCCGGGCGCAAGTGTTCTATCGCCAGGCGGCCGGGCAGGGTTTTCCCGCGGCCCAGTATCAGCTGGGACTCCTGCATGAGCATGGGCAGGGCATGCCTGCCGATGCGCAGGAAGCCATCTTCTGGTACCACAAGGCGGCCGACCAGGGGCATGTGCGGGCCCAGTTCGACCTGGGCCTGCGCTATGAACATGGCCAGGGCGTGCCGCAGGATCTGTCGCTGGCGCTGGAGTGGTACCGCCGTGCCGCCGAGCAGGATTACGCGCCGGCGCAATACATGCAGGGCGTGCTGCACGACCGCGACGATGGTCCGGCGCCGGATAGCCAGCAG
This sequence comes from Janthinobacterium sp. SUN211, assembly GCF_030587315.1. Classification (NCBI taxonomy): domain Bacteria; kingdom Pseudomonadati; phylum Pseudomonadota; class Betaproteobacteria; order Burkholderiales; family Oxalobacteraceae; genus Janthinobacterium; species Janthinobacterium sp. SUN211. Next base: position 150,472 of record NZ_JAPWIC010000011.1, read on the forward strand.
GCCTGCGCCTGTTACTGCCGTGCCGCAGCACAAGGCCACAGCCTGGCCCAGTTCGCACTGGGCCTGCGGCATGACAATGGACAGGATGTGCCGCAAGATTATGCCGCCGCCTGGGACTGGTATGCGCTGGCCGCGCGCCAGGGCCATGCGCGGGCGCAAATGAATCTGGGCTTGATGGCGGCCAGCGGCCAGGGGGGCCCGCTCGATTTGCAGCAGGCGTATATCTGGCTGTCGATGGCGGCGGCGGCCGGCGTGGCGGGCGCGGAAAAATCCCTGCGCCAGACGGCGGCGCGCATGCGCGAGACGGATCTGGCGCGGGTGCGAGAACAGCTGGCGGCGATAGCAGCCTAAACTATGCCGCCGGCGTTAGCGTGCGCGGATACAACAGCCGGTGTTGTATAGTCCTTTCCCTCCGCCATCTGTGGCACCCCTTGTTTTCCCCAAGACGCAAAAAATTGCTGCAGTATTTGCAGTTTTGATGTGCTAAGGTTCCAGCAGAAGGTAGTCTGTCTATTCTCTAGAAAAGGAAAACTATGCGCCTGAACCCTTTCCCTGGCCGTTCGGCCGCCCTCCTGTGCGCGTTGGTGTTGCTGTCGTCCGGCGCAGGCGCCGGTCCCCTGGATGCTCTCAGTAACCAGGATGCGAGCAATGGCTTGAAGGCGGCGCTGGAAGCCGGATCGGCCGCCGCCGTTGCCAAGTTGGGCATCGAAAATGGTTTTCTCAATAACGACAAGGTGAAGATTAAGCTGCCCGGCATCCTGGAACAAGCCAAGCCCTTGCTGAAAATGACGGGGCGCGGCCAGCAACTGGACGACCTGGTGGTGTCGATGAACCGTGCCGCCGAGTCGGCCGTGCCCATGGCCAAGCCCTTGCTGCTCGACGCCGTCAAATCGATGAGCGTGAGCGATGCAAAAAATATCCTGTCCGGTGGCGATACCTCTGTCACGGATTTCTTCCGCCAGAAGACATCGGCACCCCTGGCCGTCAAATTCCTGCCCATCGTGAAATCCGTTACCGACCGTTCCGGCCTGGCCAGCAAGTACAACAGCACCATGAGCCAGATCGGCAAGACGGGACTGGTGCCGCAGCAGCAATCGACGGTGGAAGGCTATGTCACGGACCGTGCGCTTGACGGCCTGTACCTGATGATCGGCGAGGAAGAAAAAGCCATCCGCAGCAATCCGCTCGCATATGGCAGCAAGATTATCGGCAAAGTATTTGGCAGTTTGAAGTGACCTTTCCCGCCTGCCGCAGCGCCGCAGGCGGCGTTTGCGGTGCAGGGACAGGTGTGGCGCTAGGGAAACAAGTTAAGCATTTGCTACAAGAAAACAATGTTAAAATTCTGCGACATATATTCCTGAGGCATGATTAAGCAACGATCAATTGCCCGGAAGTACCGAGTTTTAGTGGCGAACTGATGCGTGGCATTGCAAGATGCCCGTCGGTTGGCCTTTTTTCGTTTCATTCACGTTTCCCCAAGCTCATTGATTTTCTGAATACATTGTCAGGAATTCCAGGTGCAGGATCTTTTAGGTAGCCGGATTTGTTAAGCGTACTCAGAAAATCAATCAAATATACCTGGTGTGGCTGTCTGGTGCTTGGCGCGCCTTCGGTGATGGCCGCGACCCCGAATCATGGTGGCCAGTCCGGGTATATCAATATGCCCAGCGCCGTGGTGGAAACGGATGGCACCTTTAGCGTCGGCTACAGCTACGACAGCCCGTATGGCCAGTTATGGGCGACGGCGAATATCTTGCCTTTCCTGCAAATGACGGGACGTTATGTGTCGATAACGGGCATACCGGGTTTTACCAATGTGCCTGGTGAATATGGCAGTGGCTATGGCCGCTACAAGGATAAAGTCGTTGACGGCAAATTGCGCCTGTGGACGGAAACGGAGTGGATGCCGTCCGTTGCCGTCGGCATGACGGATCTGTTCGGTACCGAGTTGTTCAAGGGGCAATATGTTGTTGCCACCAAGACTTTTGGCGCCAGCAAGAATATCGAAGCGAGCCTCGGCTATGCCCATAAACGCCCGGACGGGGTGTTCGCCGGCGCGCGCTGGACACCGGCCGCGCTGCCGCGCTGGTCGGTGGTGGCCGAATACGATACAACGAATTACTTGCGCGACTTCCGCGCCAGCGAAACGGACGCCGGCAAGCGCCGCAAAGGCGCGTCCGTGGGCCTGGAGTACCGCTGGGGCTGGCTTGCCTTGCAGGCGGCACGCAACCGCGACCAGTTCAGCGTGAACGCCTTTATCAGCATTCCGTTTGGCGAACGTGAGTTTGTCCCCAAGGTGTATGAGCCGCCGTATTTCGTGGACGACAAGAATCCGCCACCGCTGCCGAGCAAGGAAGAATGGCACCGCGATGCCGTGTATGGCGCCGACCTGGTCAATGCCTTGGTAAAACAGGACTATAAGAATATCCGGGTCGAACAGGAAGGCAATGTCCTTAGCCTGAGCCTGACCAACAGCCGGATTTCGAACATGGGCCGCGCCGTTGGCCGCGCCGCGCGCACGGCTGTCGCCTTCGCGCCAAAGGGCGTGACGACCCTGCGCATCACGTATACCAAGCTGGACCAGCCAATCGCCACCTACGAATTCTTTGATTTGCCAAAACTGAATGACTATTTGGCAGGCAAGATCGACCGCAAGGCCTTCCTCGACGTCGTGCTGCTGCGCTATCCTGAAAAAAGCGATGTGATCCGGGACGATCAGCAAGGCTGGCTGCAGGAATTCCTCGACAAGCCGGCACCCGTCGTTGCCGCAGCACCAGTACCTGCGCCCGCGCCGGTACTTGCTGCCGTTTCCGCGACTGCCATGGCGCCAGCGGCGCCTGCTCCCGCCGTTTCCGCACCTGCTCCCGCCAAGGCCGCCAATGTCCTCCAGGACGACGGCAAACTGGCCGTCGGCGTTGGCGTCGATGGCGACGTGGTGCAAATCAAATCGCTGGACCGGGAGGCGAACCGCTTCAAGGTCGCTCCCAAGGTGGGCTTCTTCTTCAATGACCCGAGCGGCGCCTTCCGTTATTCGATCTCGGCGGTAGCCAACTACGACCGCCGCCTAGGCGACGGTCTGTACCTGAATAGCGCCGCCAGCCTGCAGTTGCTGGAAACGGTATCGGGCGTCAAGCAGCCATCGAACAGCAATTTGCCGCACGTACGTACCGATATCGCGGAATATTTGCGCGGCGGGCGTTTTTCGCTGAGCCGTGTCTTGCTGAACAAATACGACAATCCCGCCGAGCGCGTGTATACCCGCGTGTCGGCCGGCCTGTATGAAGACATGTTCCGCGGCGTGGGCGGCCAGGTGCTGTACCTGCCGAAGGATAGCCGCTGGGCGGCCGACGTGGCTGTCGATGCCTTGCAGCAGCGTGGCTACAAGGGCTTGCTCGATTCGCGCGACTACAAGACGGTGACGGCGATCGGCTCCCTGCATTACCGCTTGCCGCACGATATTACCGTGACGGCGCGCGCCGGCCGCTTCCTGGCCAAGGACACGGGCGTGCGCGTGGAATTCAAGCGCCGCTTCCAGTCCGGTATCGAAGTCGGCGCCTGGTACACGCATACGAACGGCAACGACATCACCAGCCCTGGTACGCCGTCGAAGCCGTACCAGGACCGTGGCATCTTCCTGTCCGTGCCGTTGAACAGCATGTTGCCGATGGACACGCAATCGACAGCCGGCTTCGCCCTTGCGCCATGGACGCGCGACGTGGGGCAAATGGTGGCTTCGCCGGGCGATCTGTACGACATGTTCGAGCGTCCGCGCGCCGATATGCACAGTTACGATGGTCTGGGCAACTTTGCCGAGCGTCCGGACGAACAGCACCTGCCTGCCGTCAATCCGCCAGACCGGCCGTTTGTCAGCCCATGGCCCGCCATGCGCGCACGCCTGGAGCAATCCGCATCTGCAACGCCCAGCGCCCCTGAGTGGCTCAAGGCGACGGCAGTGGTCGGGGGCGTGGTGCTGGCATCAGCCCTCAGCGACAAGCCCGTCGACCGTTTCGTCAAGAAGCACGAGGATTCCAAGGTCTACCGCAACTGGGACAAGCTGGGCAAGGCCATGCCGTACGCGGCAGTGGGCGCCGCTGCCGCCGCCTTCGCCCTTGGCGATGAGCGCATGCAAAATACGGGACTCATTTCCCTGCAATCGGTTGCCGCGGCAACGGGCGTGGCAGTGGCCGGGAAATATGCGTTTGGCCGCGCCCGTCCAGAGGAAGACCTCGGAACGTGGAGCCGCGTCGGTAGCGGCAGTTCCCGTTCAAACTCGTCGTTCCCTTCTGCGCATGCCGCCATCGGCTTTGCCGCCGTGACGCCGTTTGCCAAGGAATACGATGCGCCATGGCTGTATAGCGTGGCTGCCGTGGGTTCCGCTGGCCGCGTGTTCGGCCGCAAGCACTGGGTGTCCGACACGGTCGCCGGCGGCATCGTCGGCTACGCCATGGGCAGCTGGCTGTGGCACGCGCAGCGCGACCAGAGCAAATCGGGCCTGTCGATCAATCCCGGCCCGAAGGAAATCAGCGTGACCTGGCAGGGCAAGTATTAAGCGCGCATGGCGCTCCCTTTACTCATACATCATTCATCCAGACAAAGACCAGCATGAAAAAGCAATTTCGTACTCCCCCGCCTTTCGTGAAACACATGATTTTCTCGGCTTTCCTGTTGGGGGCAACCTCTACCTATGCCGCAGGGCAGGACCTGGACATGGCTGACATGTCGCGCTCGAACCTGTCTCGAGCACAGGCAAGTGAGTCGGGCGCAGGTACCTTGCCCAGTATTCGTAGCGGCCGCAGTGATCCGCGCCAGGAGAAAACGCTGGCTGCCAATAATCTTAGCAAACAGGCTGCGGCAGGTACCAAGGCCGGCGCTTTCGAAGATTATGTCGATGGCGTGACGGGAAAGAAACTGAGCATCTTCGGCAAGGATCTGTTCAGCGACGTGCCGTCCACCTTCGCGCCGCTCGATGGTGTCCAGGTGAACCAGGAATACGTGATTGGCACGGGTGACGAGTTGCAGGTGCGCGGCTGGGGCATGGTTGACATCGACGTCAGCGCCACGGTCGACCGCAGCGGTGCGATTTTCATTCCGCGCGTCGGCTCCATCAAGGTCAGCGGCGTGCAGTACAAGGATTTGCAGGGCTATTTGAAAAAGGCCATCGGCAAGATCTACACCAACTTCGACCTGACAGCGAGCATCGCGCAAACGCGTGCCGTGCAGGTATACGTGGTTGGCCATGCTGTTCGTCCTGGTACGTATACCCTCAATTCCATGAGCACCCTGCTCAACGCCCTGTTTACCTCGGGCGGTCCGGACGCCACCGGCAGCATGCGTAATATCCAGCTCAAGCGCGGCAAGGATACCGTCAGCACCTTCGACCTGTATGACATGCTGGTCAAGGGTGACAAGAGCCGTGACGTCACCTTGCGCGACGGTGACGTGATCTATATCCCTGAAGTGGGTCCGCTGGTGGCTTTGACGGGTAGCGTGAAGCAGCCGGCCATTTTCGAGCTGAAAGGCAACGCGACACTGGCCGATGTACTGAGCTGGGCCGGCGGCTTTGATTCGGCTGCGGAAACCAAGCAAGTGATCGTCGAGAAAAACGTCGATAACCAATACAAGACCGTGCTGGAATTGGTGGCCGATAAAGGTGTCTCCAGCAGCCAATTGGCCGGCATTGCCGTCAAGCCTACCGATATCCTGCGGGTGTTCGCACCAGGCGCCGTACCGGTCCAGGCGCAAATCCAGAATGAATACGTGCGCGTGGCTGGCGAAACAAAGCAAAGCGGTATTTTCTTGCTGAAAAAAGGTGAAACCTTGCGCGAGCTGATCGCCCGCGTCGGTGGCGCCAATGAAAACGGCTACCTGTACGCCATGCAGTTGAACCGCGAATCCGTGCGCCGCGCCCAGCAAATCAAACTGAACCAAGTGGCCGACCGCTTCGAGCGCGACCTGGAATCGAATGCGACCCAGCGCATGTCTGCCTCGGGTGACAAGGAAAATGCAGCGAAGACCGCGGCCGAAGTGGAGCAGCAGCGCCGCATTGTGCAAAAGCTGCGCACCGTCAAGGCGGAAGGCCGCATTGTGCTTGATTTGCCGGGCGTCGATACACAAGTGAAAAACTTACCCGATTTGCCTTTGCAGGACGGCGATTCCATCTTGATTCCGCGCCGCCCTGGTACCGTGGATGTGCTGGGCTCCGTCTTCCAGCAAAACGCTTTCGTCTACCGTTCGCAGCGCACGGTCAACGACTATGTGCAGCAAGCTGGCGGCATCACCGCGAATGCGGATAAATCCGAAATGTACGTGATTCGTGCCGATGGCACGGCGCAAAGCGGCCGAGGTACGGGCTGGTTCAGCGGCATTGGTGGCGCGGCGTTGAACCCCGGTGATACCGTTGTGGTACCAGAGAAGATCGAGCGCAGCACGTTCATGCAGAGCTTGAAGGATTGGACTGCAATTTTCTATCAATTTGGTCTTGGTGCAGCAGGTTTGAAGGTGTTGAAAGATTAATGACTTGGCTGATGCAGATCAGCTGTTATGCATTATTCTAAAGTACAACCAATCACGGTGACGTTTTAAATATGATGGGTTATAACTCGAAAGAAAAAGATGTCTGAGGAAAATGAAAATATGGGGCAGCGTTCTCCGGTAACCGAAAATATTGATGAGATCCATTTATTGGATATATTAACGGCGCTTGCCCGGCAGAAGAAAATATTATTTACAGTGCCTTTGATTACCGGAGTGTTGGCAATAGCTGCAGCGTTCCTCATTCAGCCTATATTTTCGTCTAGTGCAGTTATTCTTCCACCTCAGCAGCAGAATTCCGGCGCAGCTGCCATGTTGGGGCAACTTGGCGGGTTGGCAGGGGCTGCAGGCAGTATTGCAGGATTAAAAAATCCTAATGATTTATATGTGGCCATGTTGCAAAGTAGAACTGTGGCGGATAAATTGATATCTAAATTTGATCTGAAAAAACGTTTTGGTGTGGAGACGTTTGATGAGGCAAGAAAAATATTGAGTGGAATGGTTGTTGTTGCCAGTGATAAAGCTGGATCTATTTCTATAATTGTTGAAGATTATGATTCAAAATTTGCGGCTGAATTGGCGAATGCATTTGTTGCTGAGTTATCGAATTTGACTAGTAATTTGGCAATTACTGATGCCGCACGTCGCCGGCTATTTTTCGAAAAACAGTTGCTTACAGCGAAAGATGCCCTAGGGAATGCAGAAGTGGATCTGCAAAAAATGCAAGAAAAAACTGGTCTGCTGCAACTTGATGGACAAGTAAGAAGCATTATCAGTAATATTGCGCAATTAGAAGGAACAATTGCAGCAAAAGAGGTACAACTTAATGCAATGCGTAGTTTTGCAACAAATAGCAATCCAGAATTAATGCGTTTGCAAGGTGAAATTCAGGGCTATCAAGCACAACTTGGAAAACTTAAAAATGGAAAATTATCCAACGATGGTGATATTACTGTCCCAAGTGGAAAGATTCCTCAAATAGGCGTCGATTATGTGCGTAGTCTACGTAACGTAAAATATCAAGAAACTATTTTTGAGTTTCTTTCAAAGCAATACGAGGTGGCCAAGATTGATGAAGCAAAAGAGTCTTCGGCGATACAAATTCTTGATAGCGCAATACCGGCAGAGAAAAAATCAAAACCAAGAAAATTAATTATTGTCATTTTTGGATTTGTTGGCGGTGGATTGCTTGCACTATTCCTTGCATTGATGCGTGATGCTTTTCAGCAATCATCTAAAGACAGCACAGGAAGATATCGTTGGCAAGTCTTGAAAAAGACTTGGAAAGAGGGCTGATTTTGTTTTGCTGGATGAAGAAGCCATGATTGGCTTCTCATTTTACTTTGACAAGTAGGGAAAGAAATATGAAAGCTGTTATTTTGGCGGGTGGATTAGGAACCCGAATTAGCGAAGAAACTTCTACGAAACCGAAGCCGATGGTGGAAATTGGTGGTAAGCCCATCTTATGGCACATCATGAAGTCGTATTCGGCCCATGGAGTGAATGATTTCATCATTTGCTGCGGCTACAAGGGTTATGTGATCAAGGAGTATTTCGCGAACTATTTCCTGCATACCTCGGACGTGACTTTCGATATGCAGAATAACCAGATGGAAGTGCATGTGCGCAACGCTGAACCCTGGAAGGTGACGTTGGTCGATACCGGCGATGAGACCATGACAGGTGGTCGCCTGAAACGCGTCGAGCGCTACCTGGAAGGGGAAGAGGCGTTCTGTTTCACGTATGGCGATGGCGTCAGCGACGTCAATATCACTGAATCGATCGCCTTCCATAAGACACACGGCAAAATGGCAACGTTGACAGCGACTCAGCCTCCTGGCCGCTTCGGCGCGCTGATCTTGGATGGCCAGAAAATCAATAGTTTCCAGGAAAAGCCGCAAGGCGATGGTGCGTGGATCAACGGCGGCTATTTTGTGCTGTCGCCGAAAGTCATCGATTACATCGCGAACGACAGCACCACCTGGGAAAAGCAGCCGCTGGAACGCCTTGCCGCTGAAGGTCAACTGGACGCCTTTTTCCATCATGGCTTCTGGCAACCGATGGATACCCTGCGCGACAAGGTGCATCTGGAAGAACTGTGGCAATCGGGCAAGGCCCCCTGGAAGGCGGCTTGATGAATCCCGCATTCTGGCAAGGAAAACGTGTTTTTCTCACCGGCCATACCGGCTTCAAGGGTGGCTGGCTGAGCCTGTGGCTGCAGCAGCTTGGCGCCGACGTGACCGGCTATGCGCTGGCGGCACCGACCACCCCCAGCCTGTTTGAGGTCGCCGACGTGGCCAGTGGCATGCAGTCGATCATCGGCGACGTGCGCGATGGCGACGCAGTCAAGCGCGCCATGGCCGCCGCACGTCCGGACATCGTCATTCACATGGCCGCCCAGCCGCTGGTGCGCTACTCATACGCCAATCCGGTGGAAACGTATTCCACCAACGTCATGGGCGTGGTGCATGTGCTCGAAGCCGTGCGCGCCACGCCTGGCGTGCGTGCGGTGGTGAATGTCACCAGCGACAAGTGCTATGAAAACCGCGAATGGCCGTGGGGCTACCGCGAAAACGAGGCCATGGGCGGCTACGATCCCTACAGCAACAGCAAGGGCTGCGCCGAACTGGTGACAGCCGGCTACCGCAGTTCCTTCTTCCATGCCGACAAATACGCCGAACACGGCGTGGCTCTGGGCAGCGGCCGCGCCGGCAACGTCATCGGCGGCGGCGACTGGGCGCTGGATCGCCTGATTCCCGACATGTTGCGCGCCATCGGCGCCGGCGAGCCGGTGATGATCCGCAATCCCCATGCGATCCGCCCGTGGCAGCACGTGCTCGAGCCATTGAGCGGTTATCTGACCCTGGCGGAAAAGCTGTACACGGCAGGCCCCGTGCATGCCGAAGGCTGGAACTTCGGCCCGCACGATACCGACGCCAAGCCCGTCGAATGGATCATCGAGCGCATGACGCAAGAATGGGGCGCGGGCGCCTCCTGGTCGCTCGACGGCCAGGACCATCCGCATGAGGCAACCTATCTGAAACTCGATTGTTCCAAGGCGCGTGGCCAGCTGGGCTGGCATCCGCGCTGGGACATCGGCCAGACCATCGCCAGAATTGTCGAGTGGCATAAGGCGTGCGACCAGGGCGCGGACATGCGGGCAATGACGCTGGCGCAAATCGCCACCTATCAAAATACCTGATTAATTACCTAATAAATTGAAGGCTGTATCATGAGCGAACAACTGACCCAACAACAAATCCGCGAGCAGATCGCTGCCCTGGTGGCGCAATACGGCGCACTGGCCAGCGTGCCGAAACCATTCGAGCCGGGCGTGACGGTGATTCCACCGGCCGGTAAAGTCGTCGGCGCACCCGAGATGGGCCTGATGGTCGAAGCCTCGCTCGACGCCTGGCTGACCACGGGTCGTTTCAATGACGAATTCGAACAGCGCCTGGCCAAGTTCATCGGCGTCGAATTCCTGATCACGGTGAACTCGGGTTCGTCCGCCAACCTGGTGGCCTTCTCGGCGCTGACGTCGCCCAAACTCGGCGCGCGCGCCATCCAGCCTGGTGACGAAGTCATCGGCGTGGCGGCCGGTTTCCCGACCACCGTCAATCCGATTTTGCAATATGGTGCGGTACCCGTCTTCGTCGACGTGGAACTGGGCACCTATAACATCGATGCCACGAAAATCGAAGCGGCCATCACGGACAAGACCAAGGCCATCATGCTGGCCCATACCCTGGGCAATCCGTTCAACCTGGAAGTCATCGTTGCGCTGTGCAAGAAATACAATCTGTGGCTGGTGGAAGATTGCTGCGACGCCCTGGGCGCCACGTATAACGGCCAGATGTGCGGCACCTTCGGCGATATCGGCACCATGAGTTTTTACCCTGCGCACCATATCACCATGGGCGAAGGCGGCGCGGTGTTTACCAACAATCCGGAACTGAAAGCGATTGCCGAATCGTTCCGCGACTGGGGCCGCGACTGCTATTGCGCGCCAGGCAAGGACAACACCTGCGGCCAGCGTTTCTGCTGCAAGCTGGGCACGCTGCCGGAAGGCTATGACCACAAGTACACCTACAGCCACCTGGGCTACAACCTGAAAATCACGGACATGCAGGCCGCTTGCGGCCTGGCGCAGATGGACCGCGCGGCCGGTTTCGTGCAGGCGCGCAAGGACAATTTCAACTACATGAAAAATGGCCTGCAGAGCTGTGCGGAGTTCCTGATCCTGCCGGAAGCGACGCCCAATTCCGATCCATCGTGGTTCGGTTTCCCGATCACCATCCGTCCGGAAGCGAATGTGGACCGTGTCAGCCTGCTGACCTTCCTGGATCAACACAAGATCGGCACGCGTCTGCTGTTCGCCGGCAACCTGACGCGTCAGCCGTACATGATCGGGCGTAACTACCGCGTCTCGGGTGAGCTGACGAATACGGACCGCATCATGCACGACACCCTGTGGATCGGCGTGTTCCCTGGCTTGACCCGCGAAATGATGGATTTCTCGATCAGCAAGATCGAAGAATTCTTCGGTGTGAACTTCTAAGTGTAATGATCAATACGCATCAAGAGCCGCAAATGAAACAGACCTACCAGCCTGGAGTGGCCGTTGAGGATCTGCGGCTGATACTGGAGCGCACTCCTGCCAGCGTATGGCATGCGTTGCGCGGACAGCGCATCTTTATCACCGGCGGTACCGGCTTCATAGGCTGCTGGTTGTTGGAGGCGCTGATCTGGGCCGACCGCCAGCTTGACCTAGGCATCAGCGTGGCGGTGCTGACCCGGCGCCCCGAAGCCTTTCGCAAGAAGGCGCCGCATTTGGCAAACGATGCGATTGTTCAATTGCTCGAAGGTGATGTCAATGATCTGCGCTTCTTTAGTGATGCCGTTGACATCGTGTTGCATGCGGCGACTGATGTCGCCACTGCCGTTGCCGACCAACGCACGGTATTTGACGACATCGTCAATGGGACGCGCGAAACGCTGGCCCTCGCGACGCGTTGCGGTGCGCAACGTTATTTGTTGACCAGTTCGGGTGCTGTGTACGGACGTCAGCCAGCAGACATGACGCATATCCGCGAGCACTATCAGGGGGCACCCGATACCTTGCAAGCCAATACTGCTTATGGGCAAGGGAAACGGGTGTCGGAATGGCTGGTGCAGGTGCACGCCAGTCAGCAAGGTTTGCAAACCGGCATCGCACGTGTTTTTGCGCTGTTGGGTCCGTATCTACCACTCGACGCACAATTTGCCGCTGGTAACTTCATTCTCGACGGACTCAATCAACGAGATATCAAGGTAGGCGGCGACGGTACTGCGCAGCGATCCTATTTATATGCAGCGGACATGGTGATATGGCTGTTGAGAATATTAATCGACGGGGCGCCTGGCCAAGCCTACAACCTTGGTTCTGCCCAGGCATTGAGTATTCGTGAACTAGCGGAAACCATTTCGGACATCATGTATGGCTGTGAACGTATCGTAATGGGAGCCGAGCCTGTGCCAAATGCGCCTGTATTGCGTTACGTCCCCAATGTAGACAAGGCGCGTGTGCAATTGAATTTACTTGAATACACCGACCTGCGGTCGGCCATACGTAAAACCATCGATTGGCGGCTCCATTTATTACAAGCTGCCGGTCGCGAACAATCCGGGAATTCATAATGTCTGAATTTAATCCTCGCCAGTTGCGCCGCACCGTCCTCGAAATGGCGTATGCCGGCTCGACTGTGCATATTGCTTGTGCATTTTCGCTCATTGAAATTCTGGCTGTGCTGTACCGCAATCACTTGCGTTATCCGGGCGATGATCCGCGCGCCTTGGAGCGCGATTACCTGGTGTTGAGCAAAGGCCATGGTGTCATGGGCCAATATGCCTGCCTGCATGAAAAGGGCTGGTTGCCGAAAAGCGAACTTGATAATTATTTCAGCGATGGCTCGCGCCTCAAGGGCTTGTCTGACGGACATGTGGTCGGTTGCGAAGTTACCTCGGGTTCGCTTGGACACGGCTTGTCGGTAGGTGTCGGCATGGCTCTGGCCGCAAAGCTGGTCAAAACTGACCAGCTTTGCTACGCAATCGTCGGCGATGGAGAAATGAATGAAGGCACGATGTGGGAAGCGATGTTGTTCGCGACCCATTGGTCGTTGGATAATTTGGTAGTCATCGTGGATGAAAACGGTTTCCAGGCTATGGGCAAGACCATCGATGTAATGAAGCTTGGAAGCCTGCAAGACAAATTCAGCGCGTTCGGTTTCGATGCTGTGAGCATCGACGGCCATGATGAGATGGCGATTGAAAGCGCATTGACACAATTAAAAGCAAATAAAAATGGCAAACCCAAAGCGATCGTGGCGCGCACGGTCAAAGGCAAGGGTGTGTCGTTCATGGAACATCAAAATATCTGGCACTACACGCGTCTGACGGAAGATTCCTTCAATGCGGCGATGGCAGAGTTGGAGCGCACATAATGAGAGCAGCATTTTCGAAGGCGATCGTGGATGCGGCAAAGGCCGATCCGAAAATCCTGTTGCTGACCGGCGACCATGGATACGCCTTGTTCGACGATTTTCGCAAAGCATTGCCCGATCAATTCATCAATGCCGGCATCGCAGAACAAAACATGGTGGGCGTCGCGGCTGGCCTTGCCAAGGCGGGTTTCAAGCCTATCGTGTACGGTCTGGCTGCATTTGTTCCGGTTCGAGTACTTGAGCAGATAAAAATTGATATCTGCTATGAAAATCTTCCAGTGATCTTGATTGGAGACGGCGCTGGTCTGGTTTATAGCCACCTGGGCACTAGTCACCAGTCGACCGAAGATATCGCCTGCACGAGAGCCATTCCAGCTTTGACAATCCTGTCGCCAGGCGACCGCTTTGAAATGGCAGCGACCATGAGGCTGGCCTTTAGCCTCCATTCGCCCGTTTACATACGCATGGGCAAGAGCGACCGCGGTGACATTCATAGCGCGGAGCTGATACTGTCAGCAGGACAGATGCTCAAGGTAAGAAAAGGATCGGCAAAGACAGCCATTCTCGCGACTGGATCGATGGTGCGTACAGCGCTTGATTTGGTTGAGCAAGGCCTGGATGCGGAAGTCTGGAGTGTGCCTTCGATCAAACCATTTAACCGCAAGCAGTTGAACGACATAGCACAAAATGTTGATTGCATTGTGACAATTGAAGAGCACTCTGTCATCGGTGGCTTGGGGGCATGCATTGCCGAGGAGATTTCTACGAGCAGCACCTTGCCGATCTGCCGTATCGGAATTGAGGATCGTTTTTCGAGCGCTTGTGGAACTTGGGATTATTTATTGAAAGAGCACAAATTAGATGTGACATCAATATCTTATAAAATTCACGAATTTATTACTAGGATAAAAATTCAGTAGGGAGTTAAATAGTGGAAATTATTATGGTGCAACGTGATCTTTTCGGTGCTAAACGAATATATTGTATTCTGGAAGAAAAATGATTTTATTGACAGGCGCAACAGGATTTTTGGGAAGCCGCTTATTGGCGGCACTGCTGAAGACCGGATATGAAGTCGTTATTGTCAAACGATCTTTTTCGAATACTGCCAAAATTGCAGAAAACTTAGAGAACGACAGGCTTCATATTTTCGATATCGACCGTGACGACCCCCGGAAAATATTCGAGACGTATAAGATCAAGACAATTATTCATGCGGCAACAGAGTATGGTCGTGGAACGACGCCGGTATTTAAGATTCTGGAGGCCAATTTAATTTTGCCGATACGTCTTGCTGAGTTAGGGATTGACTACGGTGTAAAATGTTTTATTAATACCGATTCATTTTTCAATAAAGGGAATAGCTCTTATTCAAATTTGTTGAATTATTCACTATCCAAGAAAAGCTTGCTTGTCTGGTTAAACCAATTATCAAAAAAATTAAAAATAATCAATGTTGTACTCGAGCATATTTATGGTCCGGGTGATGATAACCTGAAATTTGTTGAAAGTGTAGTTCAAAAAATAGCCATTGAGAAAGTGGGGAAAATTTCGCTTACACATGGCCATCAGAAGCGCGATTTTATTTATGTCGACGATGTGGTCAAGGCATATTTGAAATTGGTGGACTATGCGAATAGTCATGATTTTTCATTTAAAACTTTTGAAGTTGGAACAGGGAAAAGCTTTCAAATTCGTGAGTTTGTGGAAATTGTCAAGAATATTTCCGGTAGTCAGACCGAATTATGCTTTGGTGATATTGAATACCGTAGCGACGAAATTATGGATTCCAAGGCAGATATCAGCCAGTTGAGCGAATTAAGTTGGATGCCAACTACCTCGTTGAGAAGCGGAATTGAAAAAATATTACAAGAATATAGTCTAAAAACAAGAAAAAAAAATGCGATTTGAGAAAACTTTTTCCAATTTGATCGGCCGCCTCTGGCAGCACATTGGTCGCAGTCGCCGCCGTCAATTCTGGCTGCTACTTGGATTGACAATACTGGCGTCATTTGCGGAGATCGTAAGCATTGGATCGGTGCTTCCCTTTATTGGTGCTCTGACAAATCCAGAGAAAATCTTCGATAGTAGTGCTGCCGCGCCGATGATACAGTTTATGGGCTTGGAAAATGCAGATCAGCTATTGCTCCCACTTACCATAATTTTTAGCGTGGCTGCATTGCTGTCTGGGCTATTACGTATATTCTCATTGAAATTTTCAGTAAAAGTATCGTTTGAAGTGGGATCTGAACTGAGCAATAACGTATATCGCAAAACACTATATCAGCCTTATGCAACTCATATTGCGAGAAATAGTAGTGAAGTGGTGAACGTAATATGGGTAAAAATTAGCGAAGTTATATTTTATATTCTAATGCCAGGTTTGACATTGATCAGTAGTATAGCGATGATAATCGCCATACTATTTGTCTTATGCTATGTCATTCCAGGTGTTGCGCTAGGTATCATTGCTTGCTTCGGATTGATTTATGCATTTATTATTAAAATTAGTCGTAGGCATTTGAAGGAAAGTAGTCGCCGTATTGCTACAGAATCTAATAATGTTATTAAATCCTTGCAAGAGGGATTGGGTGGAATACGCGATATTCTAATTGACGGGAGTCAGGAGAGTTTTTGCGCAATTTATAGGGAAACTGACCGCATTTTACGTACGGCTCAAGGGAGTAATCAGTTTATTAGTCAAAGCCCAAGATTTGCAATGGAAAGCATGGGGACGGTATTAATTGCTGGTTTAGCCTATGTACTATCACAGCGGCCGGATGGAATAACGAACGCAATTCCTATCTTGGCCGCACTTGCTTTGGGACTGCAACGATTATTGCCTGCTTTGCAGCAAGCCTATAATTCTTGGTCTTTGATGCAAGGAGCACACGCGTCCCTTCAAGATGCATTGGATCTGTTAGATCAGCCCATGTTGCAAAATACGGGAGAGGAAAAAATTGCACCGATATCGTTCGAAAATGATATCAGCTTAAAGAAAGTTTCTTTCCGTTATAACAGCGAATCGCCCTGGATATTCGAGGATGTCGATCTTGAAGTTAAGAAAGGCAGCAGGGTTGGGTTTATCGGCGGAACCGGTAGTGGAAAAAGTACGATGATAGATATTATCATGGGATTACTGGATCCGGCTCGCGGCGCTCTTGAAATTGATGGCAAGAAGATATCGTCCGAAAATCGCCGTGCATGGCAATCTCGTATAGCCCACGTCCCACAGACCGTTTTTCTAACGGATAATAGTATCGAAGAAAATATTGCATTTGGTATTCCGAGGGAAAAAATTTCATACGAACGTGTAAAACTAGCCGCAGAACAAGCGCAGCTTGCCGAAACCATTGAGCAGTGGCCCGAAGGATATCGCACAGTAGTCGGTGAACGAGGGATTCAACTTTCTGGTGGACAGAGGCAACGAATTGGCATCGCACGTGCGTTGTACAAGCGTGCCGATGTGATCGTCTTTGATGAAGCCACTAGTGCTTTAGATACGGAAACTGAAATGGCGGTAATGCTTGCGATAGAGTCTCTTAGTAAGGACATTACTATTTTAATCATTGCTCACAGATTAAATACATTAAAGAATTGTCATAAAATTGTTGAAGTTAGAAAAGAAGGTATTTTTATTAAAGATATGAACTTTAACGAAGTAATTGGTGACTTTTCATGAGTGATATTTCAGTAAGTTTCTGCATCCCAACTTACAATCGTGCAGAAATTGTTTACCAGAATGTCTTGAGTATTTTGGAATGTCCCGATATAGATATCGAGGTTGTGGTCCTGGACAATGGATCAACTGACTCGACAATAGAGTTATTAAAAAAAATTAAGGACACAAGACTTTCAGTATATGAAAATGGAGAGAACAAGGGGGTGCTCTTCAACATATTGCATGCCGTTGATAAAGGATGTGGGAAATACCTGGTTTTTTCTACAGACAAGGACAGTTTTCATTCGGATGCAATCTCCAGTTTCAGGTCTTTTTTGATGGCACAGCCGGAGTTGGCTGCTGGATATTGCGAATATAATTCAACTGTATTAAATGAGTATGATCGTTTTCCAAAAGGTATATTGGCCGTCAAGGCTATAGCTTATATGGCTAGACACCCGACGGGATATTTTTTTAATAACCATCTTCTTAAATCAATTAATTTAGTTAAAAGATTTTCAGACTATAATGTAGTTGATACTTTTCCTTTTGATTTTGTCTTTGCTGAATTATGTTTGCTCGGTGACGGATATATTTACAATCCAGACTTGATCACTACTGAGGATGGTGCTGCGGCCGCAAAAATTAAATCATTTGGTACCGATGGCAATAAGAAAGATGCATTTTTTTCCCCTGATTCCAGACTACGTATGGCAGTTAACTTCAGCCAGCATATATATACATTGAATCTATCGAAAAAAGAAAAGAATCATTTGATTATTGGTGTATTTATAAGAGGATTGCTTGGTGCGACCGTCGGATATCGTGC
Source organism: Janthinobacterium sp. SUN211 (assembly GCF_030587315.1). Lineage (NCBI taxonomy): Bacteria > Pseudomonadati > Pseudomonadota > Betaproteobacteria > Burkholderiales > Oxalobacteraceae > Janthinobacterium > Janthinobacterium sp. SUN211. The sequence goes on from NZ_JAPWIC010000011.1 coordinate 167,972, forward strand.
CATTCTAAAAAATGCCAATCTTTGTGAGCATTATGGTATGCCGTCCAGGACTGTTAAAAATGGAGAAATTCTGAATTATGGAATTACTTACGCCATCTCATTTGTTAGAAAAACAAATACTATTTTTGGAGCTTCTATTTTTTCAAAAATCATATTTTTTAAAAATGTAGCATTTTATATTATAAAAAAAATCTTTATCAAAGTATTAAAAGGTGAAAAATGATCCAGCCTTTTATTTTGTCTATCGTCATTCCGACTTTCAGGCGAGCTGCGTGCTTAGAGATTTTGCTATCATCGATAACATCGCATTTATCATATTTCCCGACGGACCTTGAGATAATTGTTTTAGATAACGCATCGCCAGATAATACGGAGAATATTGTTTCAGAATTTGCAAATACCTTTCCGATTAAATATTTTCGTCATGATGAAAATATAGGTATGGATGGTAATATCGCAGCATGTTTCAATGTAGCATCTGGGAGGTATCTATGGGTGCTTGGCGATGATGAAATATTGTATCAAGGTACTTTAAATTACGTATTGAATTTATGCCGAAATAGGGAATTCGGTATTTTATATATGGAGAATGGTGGGTTTAAAGATGGCCAAGAGGGAGCGATTGCGCTACGCTCGATTCCAGAGAATATTAAAATAAAAACATTGAATTCTGAAAAAATATTTCGTGAAGTTAATGTTTTCCTTACATTTATTTCTGCCAATATAATTAATAGGGAAGAAATTCTAAGAAAAATCCCAGATTTTGATTTTAGATCTGATACTGGTACGTTTTTACCTCAGATGGCTTGGATGTATAGTGCACTAAAAATAATAGATTCTCATATTTATATATATACACCTATGTTCGGTGCGATGACCGGAAATACGGGGGGCTATAAATTGATTCAGGTCTTTGGCGCAAATCTTATAAATATAACGAAAAAATATTTCTCTGAAGACTCTTTCAACAATGCCAATATCATGTCGAATGCTGTTGTGACAAGACTTCTTCCAGGTGAGTTAATGCATCAATTTGGAAGTGCCGCTAGTAAAAGTAATTTTGAACATGAAGATATCAATTTAATGATAGCTTCTTGTTTTGGAAATAATAAATATGCCAATGTTTTCTTAAAAGGTATACTGTCAAATTCAAAATTAAGAAGAGAAATTTCATTTTTTGGCGTTCGAGTATTGAATAAAATAAATAAAAATTTGCATTATGCGCTTCTTTGATGTCGATTTTTCTTTGTGCCTAAGAAAAGTATGTGTATTTACGCTTGGATTTGGTATTTTCAATACATATTGTATTTAAATGATGTAATTGAACGCAAAATTTTCCATACGTTTATTCATGAAAAAATTTATAAAAGTTCTAAAAAGAGAAAATTTCAATTTCCTTTCTTTGATTTTTTTGGCGGTAAAATTAAAACTTCGACGTATATATTATAAAAAACTGTTTGGCTGGAATGTCAATGCAATTTTAGGGCCTGCTTATATTCGTGGGAAACGCCATATAACCATAGGTGATAATTTTAATTGTAGAAGTCACCTATGGATCGAAGCTGTTACTGAGTTTGGTGATCAAAAATTCAATCCGAGAATAATTATTGGGAATAATTTTGGCGCCAGTGATTTTCTTCATATAGCGGCAACAAATTTAGTTGATATTGGAAATAATGTATTGGTGGGTAGTAAGGTTTTGATCACAGACCATTTACATGGCGATTATCGAAGTGACTTTCCATCATCACCCGATGAGTCTCCCCATGATAGAAAACTGTCGACGGAACGCCTAGTCATCATTGAAGATAATGTTCTAATTGGCGACAATGTTTGCATTTTACCCGGAGCACGGATTGGTTTTGGTGCTGTTATAGGTGCTAATTCAGTTGTGACTTCGGATATTCCCCCTAAGACGATCGCCGTAGGTATTCCTGCTCGAATAGTGAAGAAGTATTGTGATGCCCAGAAAAAATGGATAGGTGTAGAAATTTAGTCCGTCTGAATCTATTTATCCTAAAGAAATTTATTGATTATAAGTGAACTTAAAGCAATGTTGTTAGAATATGGAAAGTAAAGTTATGGATTTAGATCGTAGTAAAAATTGTGGTGATGGAAATTATTCTGGATGCACGATTGTATCGAAAAACTATTTTGCTTACGCCTTAACGCTGAGAAATAGTTTTTTAAAAAAACATCCTGATGGTGCTTTTCATATACTTATCGTCGATACAAAAGATGAGACTTTTAAAGTAGATGATGGTGTTGCCATTACTTGGGTCGAAGATCTTAATATTCCAAACTTCACATCATATGCCATTCGCTATGATATTTTAGAATTAAATACAAATGTTAAACCGACATTTTTATTGATGCTGTTGGGAAAATACAAAAAAGTTACCTATATAGATCCTGATATAAAAATTTTCCGGCATCTTGATATCATATTCGACAGATTAAATGATCATTCAATCGTGTTGACTCCTCATATTGTCAGTCCTATTATTGATAGTATGAAGCCTGGAGAAGTTGATTTTCTAATTAATGGTCAATTTAATCTTGGATTTATTGGCGTTAATGATTCCGAGCAGGCCATAGAAATGCTTCGCTGGTGGCAGGCTCGTTGCCTTGAGCAGGGATATAATGAACCGGCTCATGGGCTTTTTGTCGATCAAAAATGGATCAACCTGGTTCCTTGCATATTTTCTGGTGTTTATATTGAGAAATCACTTGGCTGCAATATGGCCTACTGGAATTTGCACGAGCGCTTGCTTGGACAAAAGGACAATGAATGGGTAGTGAACGCTACAGAACCATTGTACTTTTTCCATTTTAGCGGATTGCTGCTGAATGAGGAAAATGCTATTTCGAAATATCAGAATAGATTTGATTTGGTACAACGGCCAGATCTAAAAGAAATATTCGCTGCATACCGTCAGGAGTTGCGGGACAATGGGCATTTGAAATTTCAAAAAATAAAATATGGTTTTTCGACGTTTAATGATAATAAATATATTTCTTCCGTTTCACGTCGCTTATATAGAATGTCAGAATTTCCAGTTACCAGCGACAATCCATTTTTAGTCGACAGTAAATTTTATAAATTTTGCAAGAGAAATAATTTGTTTGCGACTCCTAGTGGGGTTAAATCATATAATAGCTACAATACAAATCACAATGATATTCGTCTTAAAATAATTCGTTGTGGTATGAAGATCGCGTTTCGGTTTCTTGGTGTGGAAAAATATCAGTTACTGTTGAAATATATGATTTATATTGCTTCTATTCGTAATCAAAGAGATATTTTTAAATAATTATTTTTCCATGATAGGTTTCCCTTGGTGAAGAAGGTATACATCGATGAACGCTGGATAGGTGAGCATGGAATAGGAAGATTTGCACAAGTTATTGCAAGCAAAATTTCTTTGATTCCTATGAATATGACAGGCTCACCATCTTCTCCTCTTGATGCAGTGCGCTTTTTTTTACATACATTGCGCTATGCACGAAATAACTTAATATTTAGTCCCGGCTATAATGCGCCGATTTTTATTTGGACTCCATTTGTATTTACTATTCATGATTTGAATCATATCGATCGTACCGAAAATAGTAGCGTATTGAAGCGAATTTATTACAAATGGATCATGCGTCGTGCATGTCGTAATGCTAAGGTGGTATTGACGGTGTCTGAATTTTCCAAGCAACGTATTATCGAGTGGGCTGGGGTTGATCCTGCACATGTTGTTAATGTTGGAAATGGCGTCGGGGAAGAGTACTCTTTAAATGCTTTGGCATACAAACCAGGTTACAAGTATGTATTAAGTGTCAGCAATAGAAAGGCACACAAAAATGAAGCAAGAATAATTGAGTCTTTTGCGCGAGCAAATATCGAATCTAACGTTCGATTATTATTTACGGGCGATGGAAATCAGGCTCTCCTGGATATAGCGCAAAAATTTAATGTTCAAGATCGGGTTGTATTTATCGGGCGTGTTGCTGAAGTTGATCTTCCTGGTCTGTATCGTGGTGCTGTAATGCTTGTGTTTCCTTCCTTATACGAAGGATTTGGTTTGCCCGTGATCGAGGCGATGGCTTGTGGTTGTCCGGTACTGACGTCGAACACGACCTCCTTACCCGAGGTTGCAGGCGACGCAGCATTGTTGGTCGATCCAACATCTATTCAGAGTATTGCCGATGGTATCACCTTGATTTTTACCGATGCTGTTTTGCGTTCCAAAATGATTGGAGACGGCCTGGCTCAGGCTAGTAAATTTTCATGGGACGAGGTCGTCCGTAAAGTAGATAATGTTCTGAGCAATGCCTAAACGATGACTGGATGGCCTTGCGCAGTTCGATTTGAAAATGATATTGAATTACCGTTTCTGTAATAGTACTAGAGAGCATATTTCACATAATGAAAAAAATTGCATTAATGCATGAATGGTACACGACTCTGGCAGGCTCAGAAAAGGTAATGGAACAGTTATCCGGGCTGTATTCCGAAGCCGATATGTTCGCTGTATATGCAGATACTGACTTTGTGCAAGCTACTGATTTTTTGCGCAATCGTAAACTGACAACAACATTTATTCAAGATTTACCTAGGGCATTGAAATCGTTTCGTTCATATCTGCCTTTGATGCCACTTGCCGTGGAGCAACTAGATTTGTCATCATATGAACTGGTGATATCAAGTAGTCATGCTGTTGCGAAAGGGATTATTACTGGACCAGATCAGTTGCACATCAGTTATGTCCATTCCCCAATTCGATATGCCTGGGACTTGCAACATCAGTATCTACGCGAGTCTGGACTTGACACTGGTCTGAAGGGTTGGGTAGCGAAATGGATGCTACATAAAATTCGTATGTGGGACGTTAGAACGGCAAATGGTGTCGATCATTTTGTTGCTAATTCCAAGTTTATTGCACGTCGTATTAAGAAAGTTTATGGTCGAGATGCTGATGTGATTTATCCGCCAGTTAATGTATCTGCTTTTTCTCTAGTTGAAGAAAAAGAAGACTTTTATCTTACTGCTTCACGTCTCGTTCCTTACAAAAAAATGGACTTGATCGTCGAGGCATTTTCAAAAATGCCTGAAAAACGTTTGATTGTCATTGGTGATGGGCCTGATATGCAGAAGATCAAGGCAAAAGCAGGAAAAAATGTTGAAATGTTGGGCTATCAGTCGTTTTCGGTGCTAAAAGACATGATGCAACGGGCGAAGGCATTTGTGTTTGCTGCTGAGGAGGACTTCGGGATTATTCCGGTTGAAGCTCAGGCGTGCGGTACACCAGTTATCGCTTTTGGAAAGGGGGGGAGTTTGGAAACTGTAATTGACGGAGGACCTGAACCGACAGGTTTATTTTTTATGGAGCAAACGGTTTCTGCGGTTTGTATGGCCGTTCATGACTTCGAGAAACGACGCCATCTTTTCCTTCCCATTAACTGTAGGAAAAATTCTGAACGTTTTTCGATTGAAAGATTTAATCTTGAGTTTTCGAACTATGTAAATTCGAAATGGTTCGATTTTTCAAGCAAGAAGTAAATTAATTTAGATAGAATAGTGAATTTAAAAAATGGATTCCATAGAAAAATTTAATAATTCATCTCCTAAATATAAATTCGCAGTCTTTATGATGACAGTTTTTATTATTTATTTTCCGAAAGGGGGGGTGAAAATTGGAGGCGTACCTTTAACGTGGGGATATGTGGCAATTTTCATTTTTTCAATTATTGCTATTCCTCGCTTCCTTTTGAATATTGGGAATATTTCTTTTTCTACCTGCCGTTTGAATGTAATTTTTTCGTTGTTGCCATTTCAGAGTATTGTGATTATTAGCTTCATATTTAATGGAGTTGAAAATTTCGGTTTTGGTATTTCACTTATCGTTTCTGTGATATTTCTTCCATTTACATTCATTATATTATTTCATCAATATATGGAGGAAATGAACTTGTCATATCTTTTTGATATGGTGAGAAAAGGTGTAATATTTGTATCGATGTTTGGTATATTTTTATTTTTTTATAAATTGTACACAGGTTCCTTTCTTGAAATTCCATTTTTAACTGTAAATTATGATGACCTTGGTGAGCTTGAGGGAAAACATATCGATAGAGGTGGTATATTTAAACTAATATCAACTTACAATAATGGAAATATATATGGTATTTGCATATTGATGCTTCTTCCTTTGTATGAATTTCTTGAAAATTCAAAAATTAAAAGAATTATTGTTAAAACATCTTTGGTGTTGACTTTGTCTAGGACCGTTTGGTTAGGAATGATTATATATGAATTTTTTAAATTGTTTTACCTTTCAAGAAATTCTATAAATAGGCATTTTTTATTCATTCCGAGATTGTTTTTGGAATTGAAGATAAAGAAGTCAGATTTTACTGCTATTTTATTATCATTTATTGGAATAATTTTATTTGGTGGAGCCATTTTTTATATGGTTTTTATGATAGGACAAAATGCCTCATTTTTATTTGATAAAAATCTTGGTGGCAGAATTGACCAGTTAAATATCATAGATGAATTGACTTTTTTCCCTGAAAAGAAATTTTCCCAAGTTTCAGAAATTGTATATATGTCAATATTGAATGGCTTTGGTATATTGGGGTTCTTATCATTTTTATTGGCTATGCTGTCTCCTGTTATTTATGGTCTTTTAAGGCGAGTGCCATTTGGCGGCTCATTATATAAAAAATCTATTATGTCTGGATTGATCATATATCTTATATTGGCAATTTCTGACGGTGCCTTTTTATATATTCCTGTAATGGCAATTTATTGGTTTTTGGTTTCACTATTGTTATTGAGTAATCGTCATTCGAATAGTTGAATATCATGAATGGAGTTTCTCAAGCACCAAGTGCAACACCTTTTCTGTAAGGTGCCACTATGGCAGAAAATCTGCAAAAATTTGACCATCTTGGAGCGCGCCATCGTGATGGGTATGCGCGATGAGCTGTGTTTCATTCGTAAGCGGTCCATAAACCACAGCCTTGTGGCTTGATTCCGATTTTCGCATGCCTGCCGTTTCAATTTGAACTGGAGCAGGCATGGGGGATGCTCAGAGCACAAGAACTGGGCACCCTGGGCGACTTGCTGGTGCGGGCGCAGTACAACCGCTGCCTTCCGCACGCCGAGAGGCTGTGACAGCATACCAGCGCCGGGGTTGCCGCTCGATGAGATCGTCTTTGAAATGGGCACGGCGCGGCGTCAAGGCGCGCACCGTACATCAGTAATTGTGGGCGTGTCAGGCCGAACTGCCGGCGGCGCAAGGCAAGCGCGTCGGCGCCACCTGCCTCATTACCCGGGAAATCGACGCGCTGACCGACGTCAAGCCAGTTGAATGGCGCTTGCAGAGTAATTGCGCCGTGGACACGTTGGCGCAAGCGGTGGAACTGATCCAACGGTATCGGAACCGTTAGGAGATCGGGCTCTTCTTCAATGTCCTGAAAAATACCTAGAGGGGCGAGGCGCTTCAACTTGGCTCGATCATGCATATCGAACGCGCCTTGACGCTGTTCATGCTGGTGGCGTGGCGCATCGCCTTTCTGATGCCCAGGAATCGGACCAGTCCCGATTTGGATGCGACGTTATTCTGCGGCGTTATTCTTCGATCCGGATGAAACTGAGGCAGTCTATCTGTTGCGTGGAAAATCCCCGCCGCCAAAGGCAACGGTTAATCCGCTATTGCGCCAAATCGCGTGTCTAGGAGGTTTTCTAGCGCGCAAGGGCGACGGTGAGCGTGACGTAAAAACCATCTGGCTCGGCTTGAAGGATCTACAGGTAGCCGTCAAGATGATGCGCGCTCTGCGTAGCCTAGGGCAACGCTAGAGTTGTGTATAACGAGGTGCCTTATAGCCCGGAACTGAAGCGTATCAAGATCTTGTGGAAGCAGGCCAAGTACTGCTGGCACCGCTTCGCCGGGCTGAAAGGAAACGATTTGGTGAACGAAGTGGAATCCTTGATGAAAGGTTTCGCCACCGCATTCACAATAGATTTCGTCTGACTACTTAGATTCAAACTGGTACAACAGATCGAATACATCTTTGTTATTTTCGATCTTTAGTGGTGCCTTGTTTTTCAGATTGAAAGTAGCAATGATAAGCGGCACTTGATTTGATATCTGTGACGAGTCAGGCTTGCACTTGATTGCCATGTAGGTCTTGTCGGCACACCAGATTTCTGGCCGTAAGGGGTGATCGGAAAATACAACGATTCTGAAATTGTCTCCAAACACCAATTTGGCTCTGTGTGCCACCAGTCCAACTACCGAAGCACCGTATGTAATGTTGTCAGAATATTCTTCATTCAATGTCTTCAAAGGAATCCCCATTAGCGGGTGTGGCACCAGAAGATGTGCAAATAGAATGCCTCCTTTTTTCCAGAAGGGCGCTTCCATCAGCATTTTTTTCATGTTGTCACGTAAGGCCAGGAATGATTTTCTGTCTGACTCGGATGCTTCGCAGCCCAAAAATTTCAGTCCTTGGCCCCCTGGATAGCTGCAGGCCAATTCTGTGGCAGCTGACTTTGTTGGAAAGGGAGAAAAAGAGCAGGAACGCAGGCCTTGAATGGAACAATAGCGGTGATAGAAACCCACGATGTCAATATTTTCCGAACTAGCTTTTACTTTGGAAAAGTCCAATACTTTGCTTGTACTACAGAGTTGCGTGGGCCCACACGCCACTGATTGGTCAAAATTTGTCCTCATCCAAATGGCAGGAATGACATTGATCGTGTTCTTGCCTGCCGGATCTATATTGGTTGCTGTGACATGTAATCCGGTTGCCTGTAGTTGCTTGACAACAGGTCCGGCTGAGCTGGCACTGAGTTCATCTAGTAGCAAAACAATCGTGTTTTGCGATGGCATATTTGGAGCGGCTATTGTCGGGGGTTGATAACTTGGGCTTGGCCAGTAGACCGTGGAGGCATTCGTGTTCGCAAGCACCACTGGGAAAAAGATGAAAATCATCCCTCCGACGATTCCGGCCAAGTAAAGACGTTTCCAAGTGTCAATAGTGATTTTGAGAGTTAACAGACTTGCAGTGATAGCCGATGCCACTGCGAGCGTTTTGTGCAAGGCATTGCTTTGCATCGGAATCAATTCCAACTGCTTAAGGTAAGCGAACCCGACCAAGGTTAACAACAGGGCTATGCCGACGTTTATCATTTTTATTGTTGTGGCTTGCCCCAACCCACCACGCAGCAGTGCGATGCAAACGATAACAAAGGTAGCTAGCAGCCCAAAAGCGAGGGTGATTTCGCTCGCTGTGTGATACTGAAAGTACAGACTACTCCAGATCCAGTTAGTCTGCCCAAGCAACAGTAGCGTGAGCAACGCCAGGGTCGCTGCATAAAGCGGCTGCCCTGCCTGCATTTCGGTTACAGTTTCTTGAGTAGACATAGCGTGCGCAGTGTATTGGGTACGGAATAGCTCGCAACCGTACTGAAATATTGGCTAAAGGCCGCCATTTGTACAGCCACGGAAAACTCTTTGGGCTCGCGCTTGCGCTGGCTGCATAGGTGCAAGACCATCGGATCAGTTTCATCGAGTAGTTCAACGATCAGGAACTCGCGCGTAATATGTGCCGCCATCTGCGCAATTTTCCCCATATGAATACCTTCAGATATCGCCAGGTGATGAATAAGCGCCAGCATCAACAGCATGTCGGCGCGCTGGTGCAGACGAGTTATGAGCGAGGGAAACTCATCACCACCCCAACCACGCCCGCCAACCATATCCCCCAAATTGGTGACGAGAGGGTGGATATTGGTGGCGTTGCTTTGCGAAAGCACAAGCTTTTGAATGGCGTCATGGTCCAGATCGACGGCGATCACGTCGGCACCGGTTCCGGCCGACAGAACCGTAAATTCTCCGGTGTTGCAGCCGAGGTCCACCACCCAAGCAGGCGCAGTGTTTTCCAGCCATTCACCTACCTTTTGAAATTTTGCAGTGGAAGCTTCGTCGGTATAGTGATGGCGCGTATCGGTATAGCCAGCCCAATGGCTACGCGCCTGGTTGGGTTTCCCACCATTGAGCATGGATTGGCAGAAACCGTAGAGATTGCCATGTAGATGTTTGCCATCTTTTGTCGGTACTTGAGCGCGAGGTTGGGATTTGTTGTTGCTTGCCACCATGAGTGGCCAGTATCGCGTCATGTATCGTTTGAAACCAAGCAAAGTACGAGCAACATCTGCTGGAATACCATCGCGATAGGTGCTGTAACTTTGGTGTGGCTTCAGGCCGCGCTGCTGCGACACTGCAAGCGGCAGCAGAAAATGACGAGTGAACTGGCCAAACGCCCACCATTGCGGCGTAACAATCGGCTGGAACGAAAGGTGATCACAGAACATGGGCTGGTTGCCCTGGAAAATTACGTTCCATGCGGAAGCGTCTTTCAGTTCATGCCCAGCACCGAGAATTTCACGCGAGATATCTAACGTGAGTTGAGCCGCCAAATAAAGTTGTGCGTCACACCATTCAAAGGGATAACTGACGAAAGGCAATCTAGGTGACTCGACTGTTTCGGGTGCCGTGAACTCGAACGGAATCAGCCTGCCGGCTTCGACGAGCGTCGCAGCAGCTTTCGATAGAAGAAATTGCTTGGCAGTGGCGGCGGGGCGGATGCGTCGAATGACTGTTTGTCCCTGAAATTCAATTGTGCCTTCAGGATCACGCATCGTTATTTTTCTTTCGACTAAACAGCTTGGCGATCATTTGCCGAGGTTTTTTGATAAATGTTAATGCTGCACCAATGATGGCAAAAATACTCTGTAGAAGCAGGAGGGCTGAGCCTGGATCAACATAGGCATAAGCCGGGGAAGAAAAAGCTATACAGAGCAGTACTGCACGCAAGACGATCCTTAATTCGATGTAAATAAATTTCATTACTTCTGTACCTTTTTCAATATATTTATCAGGACGGCTACCATTGGTGGCGTTCTCAAAAACAAGTGCAACACCTTCTGCTGTAAAGTGCCGTCACGGCGAAAATCTACAAAACTTCTCGCCAACTAGTAGTACAGGTCGTCACGGCCATGCGCGATGACCTGTACTCTATTCGAGCTATTGCTAAGCGTATTTGCCGTTTGGGCAGTACGATTGGCCGTAAAATCGGACGCACCCGTGATGGTGGCATCTACGATGTCAACCGGGCGCATTTGCAGTGCCAGGCCCGCCGGATTGAATCGCGGCGGTTGGCCAAACTCCGGGCCGACAGTGTCCTGCCCGAAGTCGTTCGACATCAGCTCAAACTTCTCTGGTTGCCACAGAAAGAACGTAAGAACCGGAGCTTCCATGGCGCGACAACCCTGATGTAACCGTGCGCCACGAGACTATCTACGACGCCATCTACATGCATACGTGCGGCGAGGCCAAGCGCGAACTTATTGCCTGCCTGAGCCACCACAATCAGGTGCGCGAACCGCGCAGCCGCTGCACCGATCGCCGAGGGTAGATTCTGGACGCCAGATCATCATATCTGCCCTCTGGCGATCGAGGGCAGCCTTGTCCCCGGCCAATGGAAGAGCGAGGTGATAACGGCGCCAGCAAGTGTCTATCGCGTCGGTGGACACGCTGGTCGAATGCGCGACCGGTTTCGTGGCATTGGCCAAAATGGTTAACGCAACCCGTCAAGAGTATCGTCGCCAGCATCGCCAATGCGCCCTCAACAGCGAGCCGGTGGTGATGTGCAAAACGATGACGTGCTACCAAGGCTGCGAGATGCTCACTGAGCGCACCGGCGTGTGGACTGACTTCGCCGATCCGCACGCCCCTTGGGAACAGGGGGCAACGAGAACGCCAAGGGGCTGTTGCACTAGTACACCTCCCAAAAGCATCGACTTATCGATTTGCTTCCCTGACGAGTCGAATGCCATTTTGCTGTCGCTCAATTCGCGTTCCCGGACCAAGCTTGAATTTGAATAGACGCAGCTCACTTATACTCAACACATAGCATTTCTGCAATACCTAACGAGCACTGTTCATTAATCCTGTGTGGAACTTGGAGTTTGAAATCGCAGGGCGTCAAATATATACCATCTATCACACTGCAATAATATAGCGGATCCATGATTTGAGACAGCAGTTTAAGCCATATCGTTATACATGTCGGGGCTCGATGTCCGCGATGTGGCGCTGGTGCAACCGGCTGGCCACGCGAAGGCCGGATTTGTTATCATTATTTAAAGTTGTCCTTGTCCGTTTCGGATAGTCTCGAGAGATAGGGGGGGGCGGTGGCATGCAGGAGTAATACGGTAAAAAAGTTTCGTTTACAACTGCTATTTCCGGTATTTACTCAGGCTGAACAATTCCCATTTTCATTTCTGTTGACAGGGTAATATTTAATTTTGACACAGCCTTAATGTATCCTGCCAATCCGGAATGCGACAAAAAGTATCCATCAGGCGCTGTGATGACAGTACTGAATTGGTCGGACGCTTCGCTGGTACAGGATAGTCTTTAGCTAATATCGGTTTTAATATTGGTTTTTTGGAAACTGAGGGATGGGCCATGATCGCTTCGGTAAAACCGAACCAGCTGGTCTTTCCCTGCGCCGTCAAATGATACAGACCGGAGCGTGCTTGCCACCATGCTTGCTGGTCGCTTACCGTCAGGCTTTGCGCCACGATATGCGCCGTGGTATCTGCGATGGTACGGCTCCATGTCGGTGCGCCGAACTGATCGGATACGATACTTAGTTCTTCGCGCTCCTTTGCCAGGCGCAGCATGGTCAACAGAAAGTTTTTGCCATGTGTGCTATAGACCCAACTGGTGCGCAAGATCAGGTAAGGGATGCCGGCGGCCTCGATCGCCTGTTCGCCGGCCAGCTTGCTGCTGCCGTAGACATTGATCGGGCAAGTGGAATCGGTTTCGGTGTAGGGACCATCTTTCGAGCCATCAAACACGTAGTCAGTGCTGTAATGGATCATCGCAGCCCCCAGCTTTTTCGCCTCTTCCGCCATCACGCCCGGTGCTTCGCCATTGATGCGCAGCGCCAGTTCAGGTTCGCTCTCGGCCTTGTCGACAGCGGTGTACGCGGCCGGGTTGACGATCAGCGTCGGCTTGATGCGGCGGATGACGTCGCGCACCTGGTCCAGGTCGGCCAGGTCCATCTGGCTGCGGTCCACCGCAATGATCTCGCCCAGGCCCTGCAGGCTGCGTTCTAGTTCGTAACCGACCTGGCCGGTTTTTCCTGTGATTAAAATACGGCTCATGAAATAGTTTTGTTCCAGTGTGTCAGATTGGTCGGTAACGGTCAGGAAAAAACGTCGGCGTTGGCCAGCAAGGTACCGACTTTATCTTTGCCAGACAGCAGTGGTTCGCCATCGAGCGGCCAGTCGATACCGATGGCTGGATCGTTCCACAGGAGGCTGCGTTCGAACTTCGGTGCCCAGTAGTCGGTCGTCTTGTACAGGAACTCGGCGCTGCTGCTGGTGACCACGAAACCGTGGGCAAAGCCTTCCGGTATCCACAACTGGCGTTTATTGGCCGCTGATAAGGTCACGCCTACCCAGTGGCCAAACGTCGGCGAGCTTTTGCGCAGGTCGACGGCGACGTCGAAGACTTCGCCAGCGGTCACACGCACCAGCTTGCCTTGCGGTTGCTGGATTTGGTAGTGCAGGCCGCGCAACACGCCCTTTGCCGACTTGGAATGATTGTCCTGCACGAAATCGCGCGTGACGCCGGTCAGTTCGGCAAAGCGCTTCTGGTTGAAGCTTTCGTAGAAAAAGCCCCGGTCATCGCCGAACACGGTGGGTTCAAGGATCAGGACGTCCGGTATGGCGGTGGTTTGAATTTGCATGGTGTGAAATGAGCCGTTCAGGCTTTAGTATATTTTTTCTTCGAGCAGGCGCAGCAGGTATTGACCGTAAGCGTTCTTTTTCAAGGGTTGCGCCAATGCTTCGAGCTTGGCGGCGTCGATGTAGCCACGGCGGTAGGCGATTTCTTCAGGGCAGGCAACTTTCAAGCCCTGGCGGTTCTCGATGGTGGCGATGAATTGGCCCGCTTCGAGCAGGGATTCATGCGTGCCGGTGTCGAGCCAGGCCATGCCGCGGCCCATCAGTTCTACGTTCAACTGCCCGCGCTCCAGATAAGTACGGTTGACATCCGTGATTTCCAACTCGCCACGTGGTGACGGGGCGATGCCGGCGGCGATATCGCACACCTGGCTGTCGTAGAAATACAGGCCGGTGACGGCGTAGTTCGATTTTGGCTTGAGCGGCTTTTCTTCAATGCTGATGGCCCGGCGTTGTGCATCGAAATCGACGACGCCATAGCGTTCCGGATCGGTGACATGATAGGCAAACACGGTCGAGCCGCTGGTGCGTGCCGAGGCCTCGCGCAACTGCGATTCAAAGTCGTGACCGTAATAGATGTTGTCACCCAGAATCAGCGCCGATGGTGCATCGCCGACAAACTCTTTGCCGATGATGAACGCCTGTGCCAGGCCATCCGGGCTGGGCTGCACTGCATAGGTCAGGCTGATACCCCACTGGCTGCCATCGCCCAGTAATTCCTGGAAGCGCGGTGTATCTTGTGGCGTTGAAATGATCAGGATGTCGCGTATGCCGGCCAGCATCAGGGTGGTCAGCGGATAGTAGATCATCGGCTTGTCATATACGGGCAGCAGTTGCTTCGATACGGCCATGGTGACAGGGTACAGGCGCGTGCCGGAACCGCCAGCCAGGATGATGCCCTTGCGTTCGATGGGTGTTGCCATTATTGTTGCTCCTTGGCCATGTCGCGTGCCGCGTAGTTTTTCTCTACCCACTTGAGGTAGTCGCCCGACTGGACATCGCGTACCCAGGCCTGGTTGTCCAGGTACCATTGAACGGTCTTGCGGATGCCGGTGGCGAAGGTTTCGGCCGGCTTCCAGCCCAGTTCGCGCTCGATCTTACGTGCGTCGATGGCATAGCGGCGGTCGTGGCCAGGGCGATCCTGTACATAGGTGATTTGTTCGCGATAGCTGCCGGACGCCTTGGGATCGAGCGTATCGAGGATGTCGCACAAGGTATGCACGACTTCCAGATTGGCCATTTCATTCCAGCCGCCCACGTTGTAGACCTCGCCCAGACGACCTGCTTCCAGGACGCGGCGAATCGCCGAGCAGTGGTCGCCCACGTACAGCCAGTCGCGCACTTGCATGCCATCGCCATAGATAGGCAAGGCCTTGCCGGCGCGGGCGTTGCTGATGATGAGCGGAATCAGTTTTTCCGGGAAATGGAAAGAGCCATAGTTGTTCGAGCAGTTGGTCGTCAGCACCGGCATGCCATACGTATGGAAATAGGCGCGTACCAGATGATCGGACGCCGCTTTCGATGCCGAATACGGGCTGTTTGGCGCATACGGCGTCGTTTCCGTGAATGGCGGGTCATTCGGTCCCAAGGTGCCATACACCTCGTCGGTCGAGACGTGCAGGAAGCGGAAGCCGTCCTTGGCCTCGCCCGTCAAGCCGATCCAATAGGCGCGCGCCGCTTCGAGCAGGCTGAAGGTGCCGTTGACGTTGGTCGAAATGAATTCGCCGGGGCTATGGATCGAGCGGTCGACATGGCTCTCTGCGGCAAAATGCACGATGGCGCGTGGCTGGTGTTCTGCCAGCAGGCGCGAGACGTGAGCGGTATCGCAAATGTCGCCACGCACAAAGATATGTCGCGGGTCTTGCTCCAGGCTGGCCAGATTGCTGAGATTACCAGCATAGGTCAGCTTGTCAAAATTGATCACGGGCTCATCGTTGAGCGCCAGCCAGTCGCGTACAAAGTTGGAGCCGATGAAGCCGGCGCCGCCAGTCACTAATATCATGCTGCTATCCTTTTTTACTGGAGCATTGTCACAATGCCCCCTCGTTCGATTGCCTTGAGCGCGAGGGCAATTAAATATTCCTAAATGCAACTATTAACTTAATAACGTTACTAATACGCGCCATCTTTCTTGAAAATGACTTTAACCGTTTTCAGTAGAATAACAATGTCATTGAATAAAGACCAGTTCTTGACATACCATGCATCCAGATAAACGCGCGTATCATAGCTGACGTCGTTCCTGCCGCTGACTTGCCATAGGCCCGTGACACCGGGTTTCGCTTCCAGGTAATAGTCTACTTGGAGGCCATAACGTTCCAGTTCCGCATCGACAACCGGGCGCGGCCCAACCAGGCTCATTTCGCCTTTCAGTACGTTCCATAGCTGCGGCAATTCATCCAGACTGGTCCGGCGCAGGAAGTGGCCGATCGAGGTGATGCGAGGGTCGTTCTTCAGTTTGAAATCACGGTCCCATTCGGCACGGGCTTCAGGATCGCGCTCCAGTAGCTCCTTGAGCAAGACGTCGGCGTTCACAGCCATGGTGCGGAATTTGTAGCAGAGAAAATGCTTGCCATTCTGGCCCACGCGTTTGTGGCCGTAGAAGATGGGACGGCCCGATGCCATGACCTTGGCCGCGATCCACAGCAGGATGGGGGCACCGACGATCAGCACGCAGATTGAAGCCATCAGATCAAAGCAGCGTTTAATCAGTTGCAAGCCTGGCCGCGCCAGGTTGTTGCGCATGGTTAGCAGCAGCACTTCATGCGTAAAGAAATGGTTGACCTCCATGCCGTACAGGGGCAGGCCGCGTACGGCTGGCACAACTTGCATATTGGCAACGCAACGGCTGACTTGCTGGATCATGCCCTGATAAGCATCGATGCCACCTTGCTCCAATGCGACAACCGCATGCGGATCGCCCAGCAGTTTGAGCGTTTGTTCCGGGTTCTCACCGAGCGGAATGCAGGGCACCGCTTGCTTGCTGCGGTTTACGTAGTGCTGCTCCAGGCGTTCTTGGCCTTCGGGAATGAGGAAAGCAATCAGGCGATAGCCCATCAAGGCTTCTTCATCGAAGGCGCGCGCTGTCTGCAGGGCATTGTCACCCCATCCGATGATGACCATCGGACGTATCCAGCCGCCTGCTTTCATCAGCAGGTACTTGACCAGGCCGCGCAGCAGCAAGACACAGCATGGCACCAGCAGCCAGGTGGCCAACAGTGCCTCGCGCGAGGAATCGCGCTTGCCCAGGAAGAGCAGGGCCGCGTCGATCAGGCCCATGACCATCGCGATCTTCAGGAGCTCCTTAATTTCATTCGAGTACGGGCGGCGTTTGGCATGATGGCCCTTCAGCTTGAAAATCGCGACAGTGACCATGGATAGCAGGCCGTAACTGAGCAAACGCGAGCTATCCACCCCGAAGCTGTTCAAGTCGGTGGCATCGAGGGTCCATGTGCCGGCGAGCCAGAATGCGGTGAACATGGCTAACGCATCGGCAAAGGTGAGGAAATATTTTTCTACCCTGCTGCTGCAATACCATTTCACTTCTTGTACAAAGATGCCTTCGATTGGTTTCATGATGACTTGCTAAACCTTATAAACTTCAGTGTAAATTCTTGCGGTGCTGCATGCGTGGTGCTTATTTATCTGATCGGTCAAACGCGGCCGTAGCGATCTTCAAAACGCACGATATCGTCTTCCCCAAGGTAGCTGCCCGATTGAATTTCAATCAATTCCAGCGGTAGCTTGCCCGGGTTGGCCAGGGAGTGGACGACGCCGAGGGGGATATAGGTGGACTGGTTTTCGGTCAGAAAATATTCCTTGTCGCCATTCGTGATCTGCGCCGTGCCGGATACCACGATCCAGTGCTCGGCGCGGTGATGATGCATTTGTAATGACAGCTTGGCGCCAGGCTTGACGGTGATCCGCTTGACCTGGAAACGGTCACCATTGCCGATGGAATCATAGGAACCCCACGGACGGAAGACTTCACGGTGCATTGTGGCCTCGGAACGCTCCCTGGCGACCAACTGCGCGACCATGGTTTTCGTCTGTTGTGCCTGATCCGCATCCATGACCAGCACGGCATCGGCGGTTTCCACAATCACCGTATTGCGCATGCCGATGGCGGTGATCAGGCGGCTGGTGCTATGCACCAGGCAATCGTTGCAATCCTGGATCAGAACATCGCCGTTGGCGCTATTGTTATCGGCATCCTTTTCCGCCACGTCGAGTACGGCTTTCCAGGAGCCGATATCATTCCAGCCCGCATCGAGGGCGATGGTCGAGGCATGGCTGGTGCGCTCCAAGACGGCGTAGTCGACGGCGATATCGGGACTGGCTGCGTAGGCATTCTTGTCCAGGCGAATGAAGTCGAAGTCGCTTTTCGCGGCGCTGATGGCCGCGCGGCACGCGGCCAGGACGGCAGGTTGGAACTGTTCCAGCTCTTCCAGGTAGCGGCTGGCGCGGAACAAAAACATGCCGCTGTTCCAGAAGTAATCGCCGCTGGCGATATACTGCTCTGCAAGCTCCAGGGCCGGCTTTTCCACGAATTCAAGTACGCGCTGGACTTGCCCGCTTGCGGCACCTTCGGCGCGAATATAGCCGTACCCTGTTTCTGGTCCCGTCGGCGTGATGCCGAACGTCAGCAAATGACCCGCTTCTGCGGCAGTACGCGCCAGCGCGATTGCGCGATGAAAAGCCGGGGTATCCAGAATGACGTGGTCCGAGGGCAGCACCAGCAGGAGCGGATCCTCGCCATTCTCCATTGTATGCAAGGCGGCTGAGGCGATCGCCGGCGCTGTATTGCGGCGCATGGGTTCAAGCAGCATGCGACTATTTTCCAGACCGATCTCACGCACTTGTTCTGCGACAATGAAACGCGAGGATTCGTTGCATACCAGCAGTGCTGGCGACACGGCGTCGATGCCTGCCAGGCGCTGTAGCGTTTGCTGCAGCATGCTGCCCTGAGCGGACAGGCGCAGAAACTGCTTTGGGAACGCCTCGCGCGACAGCGGCCATAAACGTGTGCCGGAACCACCACAAAGAATTACCGGTAGGAGGGGAATAGTCATTTATGCTTCAATGTAAATGTAATAGTTGCTAACAAGGCAATATTTTAATAAATTACAGGATTTTTGTATTTTTCCCGGCTCCATGGAGCCTGAGAGGCACGCACTTTGGCTCGTCCTGTATTGTAGTTTGCTCCCCCAGTATTCCTGCTTAGCACGCAACGTTTTCAAGCAAAAAAGCAACAAACACGCATAGGGCGCTGATACTGAGAATGAGCACGGCTCCTGCGGCGCAATCCTTGACGATCTTGATGCTGGGATGGAGGGCCGGGTGGAGGTGATCAATCAGATTTTCGAGAGCGGTGTTGAAGAGCTCCGCCGCGAGGACCATGCCACAGTTGAGCAATAACAAAGCCCACCAGATCATCGCTGGCTGGCGCCAGGCAAGTACAAGCAATACCAGGAGGGCGGCAAGGCATTGCAGCCGGAAGCTTGATTCCATGCGGAAGGCGGCACCCAAGCCTTGCAGGGCAAATCCCATGCGTTTGTAGAGTGGCTGGTTTTTCATTAACTATGCATGATTGGTCAGGGCATTTCATGTTCCTGACGGCTGCTGCTCTTGGCGCGCGCATTATTGAAGAAAAATAAAAAGCCCGTTTTCAAGAAATGAAAAAGGGCTTTTATCGAGGAAGTGGCGCTGCGTATGACAAGGCCGGCTTCTCGTGAGACCAAGCCAGCGTTTCGCGGTTTGACGTCAGTCCGCGGGCTTGGTCTTGTCTGTTTCAGCCAAAGGCGTCGACAGATTATTTGGCGTGGCTTGGGGTCGTGTGCGCGGTGGTCGAGTCCGAGCTAGCTGCACCGGCCACAACGGCAACTGCTGCGCCGATGGCGATCAGGGCGCTCGTGCTCAGGCCGGCAACAGTGCCGCCAGCGGCAGCGCCGGTAGCGCCAGCTGCTGGTGCCGCTGCTGGTGGAACCGGCGCTCCGCCAACTGGTGCCGTCGTTTGAGCCATGGCTTGTGCGGAAGCGAAGCACAGGATTGCCGAAGCGATCAGAATTTTCTTCATGGGATATCCTTTTAGGTTGAACAGCGGAAATGCTAAACTGTCACATGATTGTAGCAACATTTCTCTTGCTAGTCTGCGCCGTACAGTCCGTGGCAACGATAATTTATTCTATTTTAGCTACATACCTGACCATTCTGCGTGTCTGGCGGCCTGAAGATGTTGTTCTCTATCAACAAAAATGGCACCTTGCCGAGGCTGCGGTTCATGTTTTTGTCAAATATCGCGGGAATTGCTGATGCATTCGAAAGCGATCCACAAGTTTGCCAAGTCCTCGTCATCCCGCGTAAAATGCAGGCTTCGCGGGTGTAGCTCAATGGTAGAGCAGAAGCTTCCCAAGCTTACGACGAGGGTTCGATTCCCTTCACCCGCTCCAATGAGAAACGGCGTAAAACTGTTTTCGCCGCTCCACAAAGCAAAAATTGCTCCACAAAAGACGCTCAGGCGAGCTTTTCATGGCTATGATTAGGTTGTCGTTTGAGCAGCAAATTCTAGTCATTTCAATTGTTGTATCAGCAAATTTTTCCGGAAAAAGCACCCCGCTTTTGTATGTCCGCTCATGAAAAACTTGCACGAAAAGCTACAATCCTCTCCTAAAAGTTTAGATGTGTTGACTTGTGATTTTGGATTATTACACATGTAATAATCTTAGAGGTGGCGTAAGTATATGATTTTTAGGTGTATTATCTTGAAAATTCAACTTAATCCTTGTCGCTATTTAAGAAAAGCAGGATCGCTATGCCAGACTTCCACCACTTTGACCTGAAGCTTTTAAATCCCTCGTTCGACTCGCCGCTTGTCGATGTTCTAACGGAACTGGAACACTTGCGGCGATTGCAACTTGGGGGCACAACGCCCGCGTCAACCTTCTTCCAGCTCAAGCATATTTTCCACATGCTGGAAAGCCTCGGGTCTGCGCGAATCGAGGGCAACCATACGACTCTTGCAGACTACGTTGAGACTTCGGTGGAGGGGGGCACGAACGATAGCGACCAGGTGCGCGAGATCTCCAACATCGAAAAGGCGATGCAATATATCGAGGATGTGGTGACGCCGAATTCTGCGGTCTCGGAACACTTCATCCGGGAGCTGCACGCGCTGGCAGTGCATGACCTGGAGAGAGAGGGCGACCGCACGCCGGGCGCATATCGAACGGGAGCGGTCCGCATTGCGAAGTCAGACCACCTTCCGCCAGATCCTGTCCTTGTACCTGGTTACATGGAAGAGCTGATGGGGTTCATCAACCGGGATGATGCGCCCAAGTATGCCTTGATTAAGGTTGCCTTGGCACATCATCGCTTTGGCTGGGTCCACCCTTTTAGCAACGGTAACGGGCGCGTCGTGCGTTTGATGACCTATGCCCTCCTGATCAAGTATGGCTTCAATGTCAAGACAGGCGGGCGGGTATTGAATCCGACCGCTGTTTTTTGCAATGACCGCGAGCGCTACTATGCGATGCTTTCCTGCGCCGACAAGGGCACGGATGAGAGCCTGGACCGCTGGTGCACCTACGTTTTGCAAGGCATCCTGGATGAACTGCAAAAAGTGGACCGGCTGACGGATTACACTTTCTTGAAGGAAAAGATCCTGATCCCCGCGCTTGCCTACTCGGTCCAGCGGCAATTGATCACGCATGAGGAACAGGCAATTTTGCTTGAGGTGGTAAAGCTGGGTACCGCAAAATCTGGCGATCTGGCCAAGGTCATGCCGGGGTTAAATCCAGCTCAGCGCACTTACCAGATCAAGCGCTTGGTGGAAGGAAAGATGCTGCAGCCTATCAAGCCTGGCGCACGCCAGTACACGATGTGCTTTACGAATAACTACCTGCTTCGCGGGGCCATCAACGCGCTGTCGAACGAGGGCTTCATTTCCGCGTCCTTGCTTGGCCCTGCCTAAGCAGGCATGCAACGCGGCTTACCGCGTCGGCTCGACGATCTTCCCGCGTCGCAGGTAATGCCGTTGCGTGGTTCTCACGCTGTCGTGTCCCAAAAGATCGCTGGCCGCCTGGTCTCCGTGCTGATCCGAGGTGTCGTCGGCGGCTTTCGCGCGCAGATCATAGAACCAGAATTTCTTGATCTCCGGTAGCAGGTCCGGATTTTTTTCGGCGGCGAGCTTTTTCGCTGCATCGAATTGCGACCGCAGCGCCGGGCCCGTCAGGCGTTTGCCGTGGGCATTCACCAGCAATGCTGCAGTGACGATGCTGCGCGTCGCTTTGCGTGCCTTGATGCGCTCGATCAACGCTCCCAGTTCGCCGACAACCTTGATGCGCAAGGGCTGTTTGGTTTTTTCCTGTGTTACGACCAGGTAGCCACCGATGATGTCGTTTTCGGTCATCTTCAACGCGTCGGCGGGCCGCTGGCCAGTCAGGTAGGCAAGATCCATGGCGTCGCGCAAGGGGGCGCCAGCATGCTCCCATACGGCGTTGAATACTGCATCCGTGATGTAGACGGTGCGCTTGGGCAAGGAATGGCCCTGTATCCCTTCGCATGGGTTTGGCAAGTCGGTATAGCCCCAGCCGCGCGCGTGGTTCCACATGGTCGAGAATACGCGTTTGCAGCGATTCGCCGTGGTGGGCTTGTCCGCACGATCGTCCAGGAACTGGCGTATGTGCATCGGCTTGATCTGCGCAAGCGGCGCCTCGGAAAATGCCGCCAGCAAGTGCTTGATGTCGGAACGGTACATGCGGGCCGAGCTGGCGGCAAGCTTGGGCACCGCCTCGACCAGATAGCGCCTTTCGACATCGGAGAACGTCGCGTTGGCGGTGACCTCCACCACAATGTTCAGTTCAGCATATTTTTTCAGCGCCAGGATGAAGTCGGGCCCCAGTGGAATTTCCTTGCGCGGCTTGTCCTTCGTGTACATGTAGTAGTACACCTTGCCGCTGCGCTGCGTACGCGGGTGCATGCACGGCGGCATGTTCAAATTACGTGTGTTTCGTCGGCCCATTTTTATTGATCCTCGGCATTACCCATGTTTTTTCCCGTGGCGCTTCCTTGCGCCCCTCAACTGCAGCGACCGCGACAACCGGACGCCCGATGGCATTGACCCAGAAGGGGAGGCCCATCTTCCGCAGTGCCTCAATTTGCTTCGTTTTCATCTTCCGGCCGGTCAGGGCGCAGATTTCGTCCATGGAAAGGAACGTGCTCATATGGATATCCTCATGCTTGCACCGCACAGCGTTGAGCCAGGGTGACGAGCCAATGCGCCAGTTCGGCCGGCGTGTGCTCGCGTTCTGCCTTGCCGCATTCCGGCCGCCAGCCCGGATCACCTTTGCGGCGCCGCTCACCGGCGCGGTTGCGGCCGGACGGGGCGATCACATGCGAGGCTTCGCCCAGGACGATGGGCATGGCCGGTATTTGAGCCGGCGCACAGCCGACGATGTACAGCAAGGTGGCCTTTTCGGCGCGGTGGCCAAACGAGCTTTGGAAAATCGGGAGCGTCCAGCCACCAAATTTGTCCCGCTCGCCGATCGCTGGCAGGCCGCAGTGTGGCCAGAGGGTAGAGCGCTTTGGATGCTCCAGCACGCCGCCGAACTTGCGCACCTGGGCGACGGCCCACACCGCCAGTTCCTTTTCGTCCGGGCGCGGCTTGGCCAGGTGGCGCAGCGTACCCCAGGAGCGGCACGGCGGATGGGCCACCACCGGCACGCCACCCGGCCAGGCGCGGGCATCGCGCTCCGCGTCCCAGGCGTCAACCGCTGGCATGGTCTTGTAGATCGAATTGGCGCGCACGAACAAGGCCGCCACGGCCGGTACTGAGCGTTCCGCTGTCATGCTGGGCACCCGATAGTCGCGGTTGCCTTCTTGACCGCCTCGATGGCGCCCAGCGGCACCGCACGGAACATACCCGGCCACTGGTGGTCCAGCTCGACCCACGCATGCAGCTCTCCATTGCCCACGTCGCGGCGCAGGTCGTTGACGGTGCCGGCCTGGTAGCCTTCATCGGTATCGAACGTCACGCGGTCGCCCAGGGCGATTTGCCGCGGCGAATTGGTCGGGGTGGTCAGCATTGCGGTGCTCCTTTC
Source organism: Janthinobacterium sp. SUN211 (assembly GCF_030587315.1). Taxonomy (NCBI): domain Bacteria; kingdom Pseudomonadati; phylum Pseudomonadota; class Betaproteobacteria; order Burkholderiales; family Oxalobacteraceae; genus Janthinobacterium; species Janthinobacterium sp. SUN211. The sequence goes on from NZ_JAPWIC010000011.1 coordinate 191,888, forward strand.
AGTTTGGCGGTAACGCCGCACACGCCGAAGCGGTCGATGGCGGCCTGGATCACGTCGCCGCTGGAAGCGGCAATCGCGGCATATTCAAAGCGTTCGGTTTGCGTGCGAACGATCACGGCAAATGTGCTCATGTGCCATTTCCTTCTTGGGGTGGGGTGTCGGGGAGGATCAGCCGGGGCCACGGGCAGGCGTTGACGGCCGCCCAAGCGGCAATGACCGCTGTTTTTGCCTCGTCGGAGAGATTGGGCACGGGCGCCGCCGGCGGCGTGGCCGGGGCAGGGCGGTCGGGGTGCGTACAGTTATTTACACGAGTCCGAGGAACGGCAACCCCAACAGCCACCCCGCGCCCGCCTGTGGCCTGTACGGGCGTCCATGTGTGACGCACGGACTTGAAGACCACGCCAATCAGGTCGCTGCAGCGCACGCCGTAGGGCGTGGTGCGCAGCGTTTCGCCGTAGCGGCCGATGACGGTCTTTTCGTCCTTGGCCAGCGTGACGACCAGTTCCTTGCGCGGCACCAGGGCGCCGCCCTGGGCGCGCAGGTATTCGGCCCAGCAGGCGCGCTTTTCGCCGTCGATCTTTTGCACGGCGTCCCAGGCGCGGCGCATGGCTGCCGGCGCCTCGTTGAGCATGCTTTCTTCGATGCGGCGCAGTTCGCGCCACACGGTGACGGGGGCACCGCCCCATTGCTGGAATTGACGGATGCCCCAGCACGCGGCCCAGGACTCGACGCGCGCCGATGGCGTCAGCTCGACATCGCCTTCGGTGTCGGCCGTGACGACATAGCCTTCTTTCGTCTTGTGGTCGGCCACGCCGTCGATGTTCTTGGCCACGTACTTGGCGATGTAGCCGGCGGCGCTGCCCTTGGCCCAGTCGATGCGTTTCACGTCCAGGCGGCGCGCGAAGGCGCCCGGTTCGCCACGGTCCACGCGCCAGGCGTAGCGCTTCATGATGCGGATGGCGCGGCCGGCCACGTCCTGCAGGTGGACCGTCTTGTATTTCGCGGTTGGGCGCACGAACAGCAGCAGATGCCAATGCGGGCAGCCATCGTGATGGGGTTCGGCGATGCGAAAGCCGTACAGGCCGATGCCCCGGCGCGCCAGCGCGGAGCGGCACAGCGATGTCATCTTGCCCAAGTAGGCGTTGGCCTCGCGCGGCGTGGAGCCGTCAAACTTGTCGTTTGCCTTGCCGCTGTGCTGCATGGCGTGAAAGCGCGATGGGCACGTCCAGGTGATGAAAATGCCCTGGTCGCCGCACTCGCGGGCGATCTGCTCAAAGCCGTTGATGCGCAACATCAGTTCGCCGCGCCGGATGGCCTTATTCGCTGTCGTTTTCTCGGCCAGCTCGGCAATGCTGAATTGCTGGCCGTTTTCGTTTTGCACCAGGGTGGCGGCCAGTGCTGCCGCGTTGCGGCGGTTCTGCGCCAGGCGCGACAGCACGGCGTCGTTGCTGGCGTAGGGTTCGCCGCGATAGTTCACGTACCCCAGGCGGATATTGCCGGCTTCAAAGGCGCGCTTGACGCGCTTGCGCAGTTGGCGGCGCCACCAGCGGGCGTCCACCAGGCGGGCGATGGTGTCGGTCAGCGCGTCGAACTCGGGCAGCTCGATGCCATACGAGGCGCATTCGTCTTCCATGATCTGCAGGGCGTGCGTGTCGGAAATGGCGGTCCACAGCATTTTCACGACGCCGGCCGCCGCGCGTTCGGCGGTGGCCACGATGTCGGCGTCGCTTTGCGACAGATCGACGCCGGCCGGCACGTACTGCTCGGCGAACTCGCGCACAAAGCTTGTGGCGACGGATTCATAGATTTTGTACCAGGACGACCAGGCCATCTTTGCCAGCGCGGCATTGATGACGCGGTTGCGCCACTTGAACGGGATGCGGGCCAGCTCGGGCGCGAAGTGCGCGGAGCGCAAAAAGGCTTCGTGGCGTTGCGGGGCAGGCAGCAGGATTTGTTTAGATTGCATTCAACAGTCTTTCGTACACACGGATAGCGGCAGAGGTGGCGGCGCGCAGCTCGATGCGCTCTTCCTCGGTAAATGAGTGGATGGGCGATTCCCAGCGGTCGGCGTCCATGCCGGCGGCGATCAGCACGGAGCGGCGTGCGCCGCGCGGCGACAATCCCCAGGCCTGGGCCATGAAGGGCGCCAGGTTGCGCGGCTTGATGCTGCGTAGCTGGGCCTTGGCTTCGGCGATGGCGGCCAGCGCATGCCCGGCGCCTGGTGGCGTCGGCATGTCCTTGTCGCGCGCGGCCAGAATCTCGGCGGCAGGCTGGAAGGACAGGTGATTGTCGATAAGGGACGCCGGCATGGGTCAGTCCTTGATGGCGCCGATGGCCTGCAGCACGGCAGGGGTGATGACGATCAGGAGCGACAGCAGCCAGATGCCGCAGGTTTTGGCCAGGCGCAGCATCAGCGCGCCCCTGGCTTGAGAAAATGTTCTGCCCAATACGGGAGCGTGTGCGATGTGCCGCAGCAGTGCCGGGAACCCGCTTCAGTAGCGAAAATGTAGTTCACCTCGATGGGCAGCTTGCCGACCAGGGCGCGTTGCTTAGCTGGCGCGAAAAAGCCGTCACGCTCCAGTGCCTGCGCATCGCTGACGATGAAGGTTAGATTGGCGGCGCCGTAGGCGTGATAGGTCTTGGCAATCTCATGGATGCGGGCGGTGAGCGCCGCGATGCCGATGACCGCGCTGGCTTGCAGCAGAAAACACGTTGGTGCCACGGGGACAATGCAATTTTGCAAGGTCGGGCAGATCGTGTTTGATGCCATGGATTTATCGGCATGAGTGGTGGCGCGCAGCGTGTTTTCCATCGGTTTTCCTTATTTCAGGTTGAACGAATCCCGCACGCTCAAAAGGGAGCGCTGCAGGGCACAGCAAAAGAGGGGAGTTACAGTGGCCGGGTTACGGCGGCGCGAGGATAGGTAAGGCGTTCATCAGCACCCCGCAGTCAGGTCCAGGGCCAGTTGGCTGGTGGCCGCTGTGCGCGCATGCTGGGACATCGGGATGCGAATATCCGGCTTGGGCATGGCGGACAGCGAGAGAGTGCGCAGTACTTCCAGGCCTGCCACGAAGGAGTGCCCGCATTCGGGGTTCTGGCACATGTAGGTGATTTCCTTGAACATGGCGGACATCATGCGGCTTTTAACGGCGCGGACGGTGTATTCGCAATGCGGGCAGGGCAGGCCGATGACTCTCATTTGTTCTTTCTTTTCACTTGATACAGGGCACGGCCTCGGCCGCTCATCTTGCGAATCCCGATTCGTACGTTATCCTTAATCAACCACTCGATAGCCTGGTCGATGGTGTCCAAGCCCTGCTGTATTCGGACACGTTCAAACGTGTCTTGGTCTTCATCGCATGTTTCTACAGGTACGGAACGGTCGGGCATATTTTCGGCTGCTCAAAAGTTGCTGATTGGTGACTTCATTTAGGCAGCAATGCTGGGTAAGGTGACACTGTTGTCGTCGCCAAGCACTATTGCCGCCTGGCGAAGCGCGAGCTGCCGCAGAAACGGCGCCAGTTCCTCGCCCTGATAATTGGCGATGGCGGCCAGGACGTCATACTCATATTCGTCAAGGCGCACCATGACACGGTTGTTGCGGACGCGTTTTGGATCGGGATACATGGGCCTGCTCCTGTGCTGTTAAGCGTGATGGACAAGGGAGAATTGTTCGAGTTCGGCCTCGTAAGATTGCAGGCCACGTAGCAGCATTAGGCGCATAAACGATGCCCGCGAACGGGAGTCTTGCTGTGCGAATTTTTCCACGCGCTCGATCTCAGGAGGGAGCAAGCGAATTGGGATTGGCTGCGAAAGTGGGTTCTTCGGCTGGCGCGTGACTGGAGCGGTAGATGTCATAGGATATGATTTGTATACGTCACATGGTAATGACGTCACTTTAGTACAAAAAATTGTACTTTGCAACTAAAAGATAGACATATGGATACATTAGGGCAGCGCTTAAAAAGCGAACGGAAGCGATTAGGCATGACTCAACCGGAATTCGCACTGGTTGGGAAGGTCGAGAAGGGCACACAAATTAATTACGAACAAGACAAGAGATTTCCTAGTGCGGATTATCTAATTGCCATCGCATCAGTGGGCGTCGATACGCAATATGTGTTGCATGGCACGGCCGCGAGCGCCACGTTGACCGACGACGAGAATGAGCTGTTAGTCGGGTATCGTAAGCTGGACCTGCGAGGAAAAGCACGCGTACTTGGTGTTGTTGAGGGAATTACGGAGCCGGCTGCTCCCCCGTCACCAAGAGGAATCGAACGCAACACGCAAATGGTTTTTCATGGAAAAGTAGGCCAGCAAATTCACGGAGATATTACGGCTCCCCAAACGATCAACATGGGTCGCAAAAAAAAATCACCGACGTAACTCGTGGCGGAAGGGACAGTTTTCGTTTCTAAACTGTGCGGGAAAATGGAAAGCTGTCGCACTTGCTTCGTTGCTTTGTGCCTTCTGCTGGCCTCTTTATAAATGCGAAATAATGGCTACGTTAGCCAACAGGTTCATCAGAAATTCATGCTATTACGAAGGGAAGGCGTACACGGTCGGTATTGTCATTGAGACGGCCCAAGGCATCAAATGTGAGTGTGCCCCTACCGCGAGTGACGCTTTGCCGACCTGGGTGAGCGGGAATTGGACTTAATAACATCGCATCCAGCATTTCAGCGACCATTGCCCGTACCTCTATTCCTAGGAATCTCATGATAGTTGAAGTGGCTCAGTTGTTCGCTTAATGCATTGGCGATGCTGTCTTCACTGGCCCGGCTTAGAATTCGTAACCAAATTTCCTTTGACCGTCGGCGATCACTAACGCCCCGAATCTGGTCATGAATGTGGTTACGGATTTGGCTTTCTTCCTGCTCTGCTGCTTCCTCAATTTTGCCTTGTGTGTTGTCGCTCATACTGCTGTCCTTGTGAATAGGGTTGTGCTGTTTTTTCGCTGAAATTGGCCTTGCTTTACCCAGGGTTCCAAGGCTTTTCGCTGTTCTCCCTGATGATGTCCCGCACCTCTTCAATATGCTTCCACGCATTCAGGGCCGCCCGCTTGGCGGAGTGCTTGCTATGGTAAAGATGCTCCAGCGTCTTGAGCGTGCCAGCGGCACCAGCTTGCTCCTGGCCCGACTTTTTCTTCTTTGCCGCCACGTCCTTCCATCTGGCCACTACGCCTGTAATTCCTTCGTCCGGGTCTTTCTCGTCCTCGCGCTCTGCCTCGACCGCTTCCGTCTTCGTCTCAAATTCCACCCGCGTGGTAAATCCATTGCCGCCCAGGCTGTGCGTGACCTTGACCGATAGCCATTCGGTGGCGTCGATCTCGGGTTTGAAGCCCCTCACGGTGACGGGCGATTGCGGGAACACGGTTGGGTTGCCCAGGGCCAGGCTCATTTCAAAGGTGGCCAGGCCGCGCAGGATGCGCTGCCATTCGGCCACGGCCGCCGCGCGCGCGTCCGTTTCGTTGGCATAGGTAGTGCGCAGGCGCTTGCTGTTGCCGGGCACGCCGGCCACGACGCTGCGGCGGCGCGCGTAGCGCTCGTCGTGCCAGAAGGCGCGCACGCCTGTGTAGGCGTCGCTTTCGGCGCTGTGGTAGCGGTGGCCGTCGCCCAGGGCACGCGTGATGGGAATCACCGGCAGCGCCTTGCCGTTGGCGGTGCGGCTCTGGTTGATGGGGATGAATAGCAGGGTGTCATTCTTGACGGTGGCCACCGCGTCGTACTTCCGGCCCAGCCGGCGCAGGAAGGCCGCATCGCTTTCGTGGGTCTGGTCGATGTGCTCGACGACCGTATCGCGCAGGCGCGCCGACACGCCCGACGCCAGCTCGTTGCGGAAGGCGATCGCCTCGATGATGGCGCCCAGGGTGGTCTTGTGAAAGCTGTGTTCCTGCTGCTGTTTGAAGGTGTCGATCAGGTTGGCCGACCTGGCGCGCAAGGTGATGGTGTCGGGCGCGCCGCTGTGCTCCACCTCGTCGACGGTGAACTTGCCCATGTCCACCAGACCGGACGCTTGCCAGCCCAGCGCCAGGACGATCTGCGCGCCGCGCGGCGGCAGGGCCAGTTTGCCGTCGCTGTCGTCCAGGGAAATGTCGAGCTGGTCGCTCTCGTCGCCACGGCACAGGGTCAACGTCAGATTGATTAGCCGCGGTGAAACGACGGCCGTCAAATCCTTGTCCTCGATACTGACCTTGAAGGCGGGGATATGCTCGCTCATTTGAACTTGTCCGCCGCGCTGCCGATGGCGCCGCTGATGCTGCTGCCGATCTTGTCTTTCATTTCGCTGACCACGCCACCGTATTTCGACGTGATGCCGCCGACCACATTGCCCACCACGCTACCCACGGCATTTCTGGCTGCGCCGGCAATGCTGCTGGTCATGCCGTCGATGCTGAGCATGTTTTTCAGGTCGCCGATGTCGCCCAGGCCGACCATGGCCAGCACGCCGTCGTCGTCGCGCTTGAGCGCAATTGAGAACTCGACGCGCCGCGCCCCGCCGCTGCCGTCGAGGATGCTGCGGCCTTCTGTCATGCTCGTGATGCGGTACGAGCCGAGAATGCGGCCGGTGCCCTGGATCAGAATCCACGACTTGCCCGTGTCGGCCATCATGCGCAGCGCATCGAGCGAGTACAGGGAGCCGGTCAGTTCCGGCGCCACCCAGCCCGACAGGGTAATCGTGTCGTCACCTGGTCCTACATACTGGTGCGCGTCGCGCAGACCCACGCGCGCCGTGCTGGCGTGTTTCCACTCCGTTTGCCGCTGCAGCTCGTGATAGGCCAGGGTCGGCAGGCTGAAGACGAACATTCCTAAAATCATCATCATGGTGTGCTTCTTTCTTAATCGTGGTCGCGCAGGGACGAGCGGATGCGTGCCGCTTTTTCGCGGTCACGTTGATCGAGCGCCACGCTCACGGCACGCGCGACGGCCTGCGGATCGGTACCGGCCTGCACATGGAAGGTGATTTCGATCTTGTCGCCCTGAATTGTCATGCCGGCGCCGAATCCGCCTTGTGACAGCGGGGCGCGTGTATCGAAGGCGCTGGCCGGCAGGGCGGTGGCCGTGCCGATGGCGATGCCGGCGCCCAGTTGCGTCAGGCGCTGCGCCAGGCCGGAAACCTTGGCAATCGGCGCGCCCTCGCTACGGTCCAGGCCCACGGCCAGGCCCTGCATGGTGTAGTCGCCGAGCTGGGCAAACACGCGGCTCGGGCTGTGGATGCCCAGCTTTTCCTTGAACCAGGCAATGGTGCTGGAACCGGCATTGCTGATGGCATCCTTGACGGCGCCCATGGAGCCGGTGATGCCGTTGACCAGGCCACGCAGGATATTGGCGCCGAACTCGGTGAACTGGGCCGGCAGCTTGATGCCGAACCAGCTCAAGACGCCCGCGAACGCCTGATAAAACACGCCGACCGGCGACCAGTTAATAATCAGGGCGGTAACGCTGCCCATGCCGCCGGCACAAACGGTGCGCAGGCGCGACCAGATATCGGCAAAGAAGGCGGCGATAGGTTGCCAGGACGCGGTGATGCGCTGCAGGATGCTGGCGCCGAAGTCGGTGAACTGGGCCGGCAGCGCGATGCCGAACCAGCCCAGCACGCCCGCGAAGGCGCGATAGAAGAGGCCCAGCGGCGACCAGTTGGCGATCAGGCTGTTGACGCCGACGAAGCCGCCGGCAAACGCCGCCTTGACACTAGACCACAGGCCAGCAAAGAAACCCTTGATCGGCTCCCAATATTTATAGATCAGGTAGGCGGCACCGGCAATAGCCGTCACGGCCAGGCCAATCGGATTGAGCATGAAGGCACGGCCCAGCCACAGCACGGCGCGGCCGGCCCACATGAAGGCCCCGCCCAGGCCGCGCATGATGGGCGTGAGCACGCCGCCCGTCACGCCCATCTTGGCGAACATGACGTGCAGCATGGCATACGGGCCGATCAGGGCGGCAATGCCCAGCATCAGCGGGCCAAGTACCAGCAGCAGGCCGGCCAGCACGGCAAAGCCGGCGATCATGACCTTGGCCACGGTCGGATTACGCTCCATGAAACCATTCAGGCGCGTAATGGCACTGATGGCCATTTCCAGTCCCTGCGCATACAGCGGCAGGATTTTTTCGCCCATGGTCAGTTTCAGGTTGGCCAGCCTGGCCGTCGCTTCCAATTCGGCGCCGCCGGCTTGCTGCTTGCCCAAGTCATAAATCTGCTCGATGTCATACGCGCCCTCGTTCAGCTTGGCATTTTTGTGCATTTGAATACGCTGCTTGAACATATCCAAGAACTGATTACCGGCCGTACGGGTTGAGAAGAGACCACCAATGATATCTTCGATTTTTTTCGGATCAGTGATTCCCTTTTTTGCCAATTGTGGAAGCAATACCTTTTCCAGCCATTCGAATTGGCTACGGCGAAAAATGTCACTTCCAAGCAGCGCACCAGGGCCGATGGTTGAAGTTTGCCCAACCTTATCATGCGTAACCTTGCTGTGATCGCCGATCAATCCCAGCTTTTCCATATTGTGCACGGCCCGCTTGGTGGTGCGTCCTTGATAAAGATTTGAGTACCCTGACATTAAGGCAGTGCCAGCACGATGGCCTCCGACCTCCTGCACCAGCGGTTCCATCTGGTAATAAAACTGCTTGTCGTCCATGATCTTGGCGGCGATACCGCCCGTCTTGATGAAGTTCAGCCATTCGGTCGGTCCCACGCGCCCGCCCGTGGCGGTGATGACCTTTTGCATCATGTTGGCCTGCGTGTGGAATTTCTCCGAACTGGCCGTGCCGCCGCGCTGTTCGATGACTTTCAGCAAGTCCATGAAGATGCGTTCGTTCTCTTCGCCCGACTCGGCGCCGAAGAATGCCTTGTTGGCAAACTTCATCTTGGCCAGGGTGGGCGCGACCATTTCCGCGTGGTGCAGATCGCCAAAGATCGACATCGCGTCGCGCACCAGTTCCAGGTTTTCGTTCTGGCTGGTGCCGTAGGTCTTCATGTTCTTGGCAAAGGCGATTGCCTGCTGGCTGGTTTTAGGTCCCAAGCCCAGCGCATTGACGCGGGCCTTTTCCAGCTGGTAATGCTTCGCCTCGTGCAGCCCCTTGGCTATGGGCATGGCCATGACCGCGCCGGCTGCTGTCGCGCCAGCGCCCGCCATGGCAATGCTGCCCGCTTTGCTGCGCAGTTTGTCGGCGTGTTGGGTGGCATTGGTGACGCGCTGCTGCTTGGTGGCCGAGTTGGCCAGCTTCTGCTGCTGCAGCGTCATGGTTTTGTTGGTGGCCTCGATCTCGCGGCGCAAGGTGCGCTCGTGGTTGGCCAGGTCTTTGGTGCCGATGCCGGCGCCCGCCAGGCGCTCGCGCATGACTTGCAGTTGCTGGGCCTGCTGCTGGCCTGCCGTCTTCAAGGCGCCGGCCGCTTTGGTGGCGGCGTTAAACTCGCGCGTCATGGCCCGCGTGGGCACCTCCGCCTGTTTCATCTTGGTGGCTAGGCTGGCCACCTTCTGCTGTGCCGCTTCCAGCTTGGTGCGGGTGGCGTCCAGGCCGCCATGCAGTTCGCGGAATTTGCCGATGTTCTTTTGCTGGGCGTTCAAGTCGCGCAGGCGGTCGCTGGTGGCCTTCAAGGCCTTGGCCGTATCGCTGGAGCCGCCCATGATTTTTTTCAGCGGGCCGGTGATCTTGTCCAGCGCTGCAAATACCACCTGTAACTTCAAATCCCGACCAGCCATCTATTCCGCTCCGCTTCGCTGCCTGGCGCGTTCGCGCCAGGCCATCAGTTCATCAATCGTAAAACCGTCCATCGCTGCCGGCGTCCAGTGGAAGACGCCGGCAATGTCGGCCATGGCGTCTTCTACTTCGCCGGGGATACCGAAAGGCGATCTGCTTTGCTCGCCAAAAAACCGGCAACCTCGGCGCCCACGGCCAGCAAGTCGGCCGGGTCCATGTTGGCGATGTCGTGCGCGGTCAAGGTCGGCTCGGTGATGCGCGGCAGCACGATCTGCAGGGCTGATACGTTCAGGTTGGCCAGTTCGATCAGGGAAATGCCGCGCAGGGCGCCCGCCTTGGGCTTGCGCACGGTCAGCGAGGTGATGAAGGTATCGCCGCGCTTGATCGGCTCGTCCAGTTCGATGACGGCCTGGTTTTGGGTGTCGTTGTTCATGCTGTGTTCCTTGTGGTGTGGTGGTGAATAAAAGGGGGATTACAGGCCGATGGCCTTGCGGATGGCCGCGTTGGTGTCGCCGCCGCCGAAGTTCTCGGTGCCGCTCATGAAGTCCAGTTCGATGACGATGGCCCCGTCGATCATCAGCTTGTAATAGCTGCAAGCCATCGTGTATTTGTGCGTGGTGTCGTCGCCCATCTTGGCGCCGCCCATGTCGATTTCCTTGTAACGGCCGCGCACGACGACCTCCACGGCGGCGACGGTGCCGTCATCGTCTTCCTGGTAAGCGCCGGCAAAGCGCAGTTGCACGGCGCCGTGCGTGTGCGCGCCGTACTGTTTCAGGGCTTCAGCGATCAGGCCGCCGGCGCTCCATTCCAGCGACAGCGCCTCATTGCCGAAGTCGACGGACACGGGGCCGCTCATGCCGCCGGCGCGGTACTCTTCCATTTTGCGGCTCAGTTTCGGCAAGGTGACTTCCGGCACCATGCCCATGAAGGACACGCCGTTCTGGAACAGGTTGAAGTTTTTCAGTTTGCGGGGCAAGCCCATAAGGTTCTCCGTTGTTCAGTTGCATCCGCGCGGGCGCGGGCAGGGTGGTGATTGGACGGTTACGCTGCGATGCGCGAGGCGAAGTCGGCCAGGTAGCGGTCGGTAATGCGCTGCTGGAATTTCAGGTTTTCCAGCGGCGGCACGGGCGTGTAGTCGTAATCGATGGCCAGCTTGCCGTCTTTCAGCGCCGCCTTGTCGTTGTACTGCTCGTCATACCAGGCATGGCCGTCGATGATGTAGCCCTGCAATTTCAAGTCGCGGAACTTGGCGTTGATGCTTTCCAGCAGGTCGCGCACCAGGGACGGATGCAGGGGCAGGTCGACAAAGGCGAAATGCGCTTCGGCGATGGTGTCGGCCAGCACCTGGGCCGTGCGCGTGTAGCTCTCGAAGTAGAAGAAGCCGCCCGGCTCTTCGCAGGTGCGCGAACCCCAGAAGCGGTAACCGCCCATGTTAATCAGGGTGGTCACTTCCTTGGCGTTGAGCACGCCGGCATCCGTGGCCGGGTCTTGCAGGTCGAAAAACACGTCCTTGCTGATGCCGGTCGGGCCATTGACGACCACATTCGACAGCGTCTTGTGCCAGCCCGTTTCCTCGTCGATCTTGGCGCGCAGGCCCATGGCGTAGGCGACGGCGGAAATGCTGGCCTCCTCGTTGGTGGCGGTATCCCAGTTCACAAAATCCGGCCAGATCATCATGATTTCACGCTGGCCGAACTGGCCGCGATAGCTGGTGGCCGCGGTGACGGTGGCGCAGCCGTAGGCCGAGGCATACACGAAGCCGCGCAGGCGCTGTGCCACGCTGGCCAGGGCATTCGTCACGGCCTGGGTGTCCAGCCCCGGCGCGCCCAGGATGCGCGGTTTCACGCCGAGCCTGCTTTGCGCGGCCAGCAGCGCTTGGGCGCCCAGGTATTTACCGTCCGGCGACACGCCGCCCACGGCGTTGCTGGTGGTTTCCGCTTCCGTTTCGCCTTCGGCCACGCGTACAACGATAGTCAGGGGTTTGGTCTGCGCGGCGATGGCCTGCAGGCTGCGGTACAAGGTGCCCGTCTTGCCGGCCTTGCCCATGGCGGCCAGCACGTTGGTAACGAGCACGGGCGTGTCGAGCGGGAAGGCTACGGGATCTGCATCGTCGGCCGTGGCGATCAGGCCCAGCACGGCCGTGGACACGGTGCGGATGGGGCGCGAACCCTCGTTGATTTCGATGACGCGCACGCCATGGTGGTAGTCGGTGGCCATGTTGCTCTCCTGGTAGGTGGTAAATGTCGGGGGTGTTACTGGGGGCTGCCTGCATCATCGAAGGCGCGCCGGGCCTCTTGCGGCAAGGCGTCGGCGATGCGCTGGAATTCGGCGCTGACGGCCGCCTGCAGGGCGTCCATATCCTGCGCGGCGGCGACCGTCGGGCAGGTGGTGATGTCGAGCAGGCAGGTGCGCGCCGTGGCGATGGCTTGCGCGGTTGCCACGTCGCCGCTGGCCATGGCGGCAAAGCCGATGCCGGCCAGGCGGTTGAGGATGCCGTCACGGCGCGCGCGAACGGTGTTGAGGTAGACGGCGCATACTTGGCCATAGGGAGTGGGTGCCGGCGGCGTGATGCGCAGCGTCCCTTTGACAAACTTGAACGATCCGCCGGATGCGCGGACGGTGTGGGCGGCCAGGTGGTCAGCCTCGGATACCTCAAACACATCGGATGGGATGTCCTGGTACTCGATGCAGGTAGGGTAAAAGAATCCGGTGCTCGGTGAATATCGGACGGCCATGATTATTTTCCAATCGCAAAATAGGATGGGGTGATGCCGCCCGAAAGCGCATTCCCGTTGTAGGTGTACAGGCGGCAGCCTGTTTTTGTCTTCATACCGGCGTTGACGTTGCTGGGCGCGACGGATCCGCTTCCACCTTGCCCTTCATATCCAGTGAAGACGTGAAAACACTCGTTCGGAAACGGAATCGGGAAGATCACGTCGACATAGCCAGATTCCGGTGTCTGCGCGCCGCCGCCGACCTGCTGAATCATGCCGCTGGGTAATCTCTGGTAGCCGCTCGAAGACACCATTGCCGCAAAGTCGGCATTGCGCCACAGCTCGGCGGTCGAGTCGATGACTTGCCATACAACATCGGACGCTGCAGTGAGCGTGAGGTATTGCCCCGTTTTCAATTCGATGAAAGGGACGCCTCCTACAATGAAGCTGATATTGGCACCCGCTCCTGGGACGATTTTTGCCGTATTGCCACCAAAGCCAAAGAAGTGAATGCACTTGCCTGAATTTGTTGATAAACCAAGATCGCGAGGCTTAGGCAATGTGAAAATCACGTTTGGCGCCGAAAAGTACAGCGCTTTGCCGATATCATCAGGGGTCAGGCTGCGGTCCATTCCCACAGCATCATGTCCAATAATATTGCCTTGCGATTGCTGCACAAACTCGGCATTGGCCAGTTTTTTAGACGCGTCAAACTTCGGCAGTGTCGCCACTTCCTTCATGCTGTATTGCGGATGCGGATCGGCCACCGCTGCGTGTTTGGCCAGTTGCTGATCGCCATAGGCGCGTGCGCTGGTGTCCTGTTGATCGACATAGGCGACCTTGGCCAGGAGCGGGTGCGGGTCGGCGGCGCCCTGGTGCTTGGCCAGTTGCTGATCGCCATAGGCGCGTGCACTGGTGTCTTGCTGATCGACATAGGCGACCTTCGCCAGCAGCGGATGCGGATCGGCGGCAGCCTGGTGCTTGGTCAGTTGCTGATCGCCATAGGCGCGTGCGCTGGTGTCCTGCTGATCGACATAGGCGACCTTGGCCAGCAGCGGGTGCGGGTCAGCGGCGGCCAGGTGCTTGGCCAGTTGCGCATCGCTGTAGGCCCGCACGGTAATGATCTGTTCATCGACATACTGGCGCGTGGCCAGGATGATGGACGGGTCGATTTTCAGTTCGATGGCGGCCGTGCTGGCGACGATCAGCACAATGCGCACCACTTGCGTGCGGCCGCTGCCCTCGGCCATCAGCGGCTTGTAGCTGGGCGGGCAGTTGGCCACCGCGCACAGGTCGCCGGCTTCGTCGTAGATGCCAAGTTCTCGCATCCACCATCCGCCCACGTTCTCGGGCAATACTTGTTCGGCAATGATCTGGCTGGCGTTGTCCGGGTCTTTGTCCAACTTGTTCAGGTCGGCGCGGTGCACCTCGCGCACCAGCGCCTTTTGTCCTCGGTCTGGAGTCGGCAGGGTGCCGTTGCCGTCGCCCACGGCCATTTTTTTCAGTTTCAGGGTTTGCCCCAGGGCGATGGCGTTGGCCAGCTTGGCCTCGCCCACTTGCGTCAGGATAGCGAAATATGTG
>NZ_JAPWIC010000012.1:0-140583 GCF_030587315.1 Janthinobacterium sp. SUN211
AACAGGACCGTGAAACAACTTTGCGCCGATGATAGTGCTGCAACCAGTGTGAAAGTAGGTTATCGTCAGGCTTGTTATTCGAAAAAACCCCTTCCGGTGATCCGGTTGGGGTTTTTTTACGTCCAATGATTTTATGCATGGCATCGATCGCGTGCTAGCTTGAAAGGAATATCTTGTCTGCTGTGCATACACTGGAGCAATTACGCGCTGGCCAACTGGCCGGCCTGCGCCGTCTGACGCTGTCCTGCGGCTTGACGGCATTCCCTCGCGAAATCTTCGACCTCGCCGACAGCCTGGAAATCCTCGACCTGTCCGGCAATGCGCTTGCCACGCTTCCCGACGATTTGCCACGCCTGCACAAGCTGCGCATCATTTTTTGCTCGAACAACCTGTTCACCAGCTTGCCGGCCGTGCTCGGTTCCTGTCCTGCGCTGGAAATGATTGGTTTCAAGGCGAACCGGATACGCCACGTGCCGGCCGCAGCCTTGCCATCCAGGCTGCGCTGGCTGACCCTGACCGACAATGCCATCGAAGCCTTGCCGGAGGAACTGGGCAAGTGCGGACAATTGCAGAAACTCATGTTGGCGGGAAATTGCCTGGACAGCTTGCCCGCTTCCTTGGCGAACTGCCGCCGGCTGGAACTGGTGCGCATCGCCGCCAATCGTTTCACGGCGCTGCCCGACTGTCTGCTGTCCCTGCCACGCCTGAGCTGGCTCGCGTACGCGGGCAATCCCTACACGGAAGCGCGGGAACTGGCGGCCCTGGCCGGTTCAGCCGCAGCGGGCGTCGCGTGGCAGCGCCTGGCATTGGCGCAGCAGCTGGGCGAGGGGGCATCGGGCGTGATTTACCGTGCCCGCCTGGATGGCGTCGATGAGGTCGCCGTCAAAGTGTTCAAGGGGGCCATGACCAGCGATGGCTTGCCGCGCAGTGAAATGGCCGCCTGCGTCGGCGCCGGTGCCCATCCGAGCCTGATTCCCATCCTCGGGACGCTCGATGCACATCCGCAAGGAGCGCTGGGACTCGTCATGCCGCTCGTTGACGCGGCCTTCCGTAGCCTAGCCGGGCCGCCGAGCCTGGAGTCGTGTACGCGCGATGTGTATGCCGATGACGCGCGCTTTGATTTTCCGCAAACGCTGGCGATTGCCCATGGCATCGCCTCGGCCGTGCGGCAGTTGCATGCGCACGGTATCGTGCACGGCGACCTGTATGCCCACAATATCCTGCATGCGGATGCCGGCGCCTGCCTGCTGGGCGACTTTGGTGCGGCGTCCATGTTTGTTCCCGGCTCTCCGCAAGGGGGCTTGCTGCAGGGCATAGAGGCACGTGCCTTTGGCGTGCTGCTGGGCGAGCTGATCGCCCATTGTGCGACGCCTTTGCCGGCCCTGCACGTCATGATGGAAGATTGCCTGCAGGAAGAAGCATTGCAGCGGCCCAGCTTTGAGGTGATCGAACGGGCCTTGCGGGACATGTTCCCCGCATAAAAAAATGGCGCAGCCTTCGCAGGCTGCGCCATTTTTATTTCAGGCTGACAAGATTCAGCTTGCTACCAGGACTTCTTTTTCCGGCAGGGCGATCTGGTTGTCGACGCTGAACTGGTAATCCTTGAAGACGTGTTCGGCCGTCAGGATCTGGTATTCGCCGTTGTCGAGCTTATGCGTGGTGTCCTTCAGGCGGTACGTGTAGTGGCCGCAGGTCCAGCAGTTGAAGTTGCGCATGTGCGTGCACAGGCAAGTCTTGTCCATCACGACGACGGTTTTTTGCTCCGGGTGGGCCGCCACTTCGCGGTTGTACGAGTTGATGTACGCGCAGTTGCCCGTCGCGTCGAGCAGGTAGCCATACGATTCGCAGCCTGGACGGATGCCGGCGCCGATGGCGGGCGTGTTCTTCAGCATGCGCATCGGGTAACCCGTCGGCGAGACGCCATTGACGATGATGTCTTCTTCCGAGGCCTTGTAGTATTCCTGCTTGACCTTGTTTGGCAAGCCGCATTCCTTGGTGACGGTAAAGCGCGTCGCCACTTGCACGCCAGCCGCGCCCGCTTCCAGGAAGGAAACGGCATCGCTGCCCGTGAAGATGCCGCCAGCGGCGATCAGCGGGATATCCAGCTGTTCGGCCTTCAGGTAGGCCAGCAGTTCCGCCGTGATCGTGTGCAGGTCGTAATTGGCCCAGTCCATGCCGAAGCCCAGATGGCCGCCGGCCAATGGTCCCTCGACGATGATGAAGTCGGGCAAACGGTCCAGCTTGGCGTTCTTGCGCAGGAAAATCTGCAAGGCGCGTACGGACGAGACGATGATGCCCAGCTTGGCATCACGGAAACGCGGATGGTCGGCCATCAAGGCGAACGAACCGAAGTGCAAGCCGGCCGACAGGGTGATGCCGTCGATGCCCGCATCCAGCGCCGCATTCAGTCGCACGCGCAAGGTTTCGCGGGGGCCGTTCATCGTCAGCTTTTCCATGCAATTGACGAAGATCAAGCCATCGCCTTTTTTCGCTTCCATGGTGCGGCCGATATGCAGGCGCTGCGCTTCCGCCAGGCGGCCCAGGTCGAATTGCACCACGGCCTTGTCGCTGTTATTGATGTTGAACTTGTACAGTTTCGTCTTGTCTTTGACGAAGGTGGTGTCGAAACGGCGATCCGACACGTCTTCCACCATGGCATCGGAGATATGGCCGATACCGTTCAGCCGGGCCGCTTCCAGGGCCAGCTCCGACGTGGAAATATCCACACCCATTCCGCCTATCATGATGGGCACATATTCTTTTTTGCCAAATCGCAGGCGGAAATCATCAACACGTTTCATTGCTATCCTTAGACTACCGTGGTTATCACTGAGCCAGATGTACGGTCAAGCCCGCTGCCGGTCAGGCGCGCGGGCGCATGTAGCTGTGCGCAGCTTCAATTCTACCCCAAGCGCGCAGGCGCTCCGAGGCAGCTTGCCGCCATGCCGGTGCAAGCGCAGGCCGCAGCGTGCGCATCATCGAAATTAATCGCGGAAATTGTTAAATTCCAGCGGCATGTCGGGCACGTCCTTGCGCAGCATGGCCATGGCCGCCTGCAGGTCGTCGCGCTTGGCGCCCGTGACGCGTACGGCTTCGCCCTGGATGCTCGCTTGCACTTTCATCTTGCTGTCCTTGATGACGCGCACGATTTTCTTGGCATCATCCGATTCGATGCCATTCTTGATCTTGATGATCTGCTTGACCTTGTCGCCGCCGATCTTCTTGATGTCGCCTTCGTCGAGGAAGCGCACATCGACCTTGCGTTTGGTCAATTTGTTGGTCAGCACGTCGCGCACCTGGCTGAGCTGGAATTCCGAGTCCGCGAACGCGGTCAACTCATTTTCCTTGTGTTCGACGCGGGCGTCGCTGCCCTTGAAGTCGAAGCGGGTCGTGATTTCCTTGTTGGATTGCTCGACTGCATTCTTGACTTCGATCATATCGGCTTCGGAGACTACATCAAATGACGGCATGGTCTGTTCCTTTTCTTGTTAAAGCGAGCGCACGCTCGGCGCGCTGGGCCTTGGCGGCTGATTCTGCGCCATGGGACGGCCCTGTTAAAGATGCGACATTTTAACGGACAACGGGCAAGTCGCCCTTGTCCTGAGGTGGTTTTTTGTCGCTTTCGCTCTATAATCGAGCAAAATTTCCCGATCCCATGTCTGCAGAGCTCACCATCGAACACAATTACTCCCTCCAGCGCCTGAATACCTTCGGCATCGCGGCCAATGCGGCCGCCTACGTACGCATCACCTCGCAGGCCGAATTGCACGCCGCACTGCAAGATCCCGCCCTGTCCGCCATGCCGCGCCTGATACTGGGCGGCGGCAGCAACATCGTGCTGACGGGCGACTTTCCCGGCGCCGTGCTGCACATGGCCACGCGCGGCATGCGCCTGGCGCAGGCGGATTTCGAGACGATACTCGTCACTGCCGCAGCCGGCGAAAACTGGCACGATTTCGTGCAGTGGACCCTGGCGCAAGGCGTGGGCGGGCTGGAAAACCTGTCCCTGATTCCCGGCACGGTGGGCGCGGCGCCTATCCAGAATATTGGCGCGTATGGCGTTGAAATCAAGGATTATCTGCACAGCGTGAGCGTCATGCACAGTGGCAGTGGCATCGTCTTCGACATGGACCGCGATGCCTGCCGTTTCGCTTACCGCGACAGTATCTTCAAGCAGGCGGATGGCCGCGAACTGATCGTGCTGGAAGTCACGTTTGCCTTGCCGGCCGAGTGGCAGCCGAACTTGCGCTATGCGGAACTGGCGCAGGCCGTGACCGAACGCAATATTGCCGAGCCGACCCCCCAACAGGTGGCCGACACGGTGATGGCGATCCGCCGGCGAAAATTGCCGGACCCGGCCGTCATAGGTAATGCGGGCAGCTTCTTCAAGAATCCCGTGGTGTCACGGGAGCAATGTCTTGCCTTGTTGGAACGTTTCCCCACTTTGGTACACCATGCGCAGCCCGATGGCACGGAAAAGCTGGCGGCCGGCTGGCTGATCGATCAGTGCGGCTGGAAGGGGAAAAACCTGGGGCCCGCGGGAGTGTATCCCAAGCAGGCGCTGGTTCTGGTGAATAATGGCGGCGCTCGTGGCGCGGACATTACCCGGCTGGCGGCAGCGATACAGGATGATGTAGAGGCGAAATATGGCGTACGCCTGTCGCCCGAGCCTGTGTTTGTCTAAATAGTCAATCCGCGCTTGAAAAAATGTTCAGGGCAACGCAGCCATGGACGTTTTTTCTGCGTGGATTAGCCGAAGTGGCAGACGTAATCTACGGTTTCGACGGTTTCAATATCAAAATAGCTATTGCCCGGTACCTTGAATTGCGTGCCCGCGCCATAGCTGTTCCATTCCGTCGCGTCGGCCAGGCGTACCTTGCACAGGCCGCCGACGATTTCCATGATTTCCGGCGCGCCCGTGTTGAAGCGCAACGATGACGTGAAAATCACGCCCACGCTTTTCTTCGTGCCATCGGCCAGGATGACGTTGTGCGAGACGCATTTGCCGTCAAAGTAGATATTCGACTTCTTGACGACGCTGACATTGTCCAGTTGTGTGCTCATGCTTCACTTTCCTTGCTGTTAAAAATCAGTCCTGGACGTCAGCGGCACTCAGCACGCTGTTGCGTCCGCTGCGCTTGGCCGCGTACAGGGCCTGGTCGGCGCGGTTGATCAATTGCTCGACCGTCGAGTCCGGCGAGGGCACGATGGTGGCCACGCCGATCGAGATGGTGACGATGCCCGTGCTTGCCGCTGGATTTTCGATCTGCAAGCCTTCCAGGTGGCGCCGGCACGCTTCGGCGATCAGCAGGGCCCCTGCAGCCTCCGTTTCCGGCAGGATCAGGGCGAACTCTTCGCCGCCGTAGCGGGCGGCCAGGTCGGCCGGGCGCTTCAAATGTTCCGTCAGCACGGCGGCGACTTTTTTCAGGCACAGGTCGCCCGCCAGGTGGCCAAAGTGATCGTTATAGCTTTTAAAATGGTCGATATCGCAAAACAGCAAGCTCAACGGCGTCTTGTCGCGCTGGCCACGCTGCCATTCGAATTGCAAGGTTTCATCGAAGCGGCGGCGGTTGGCGATGCCCGTCAAGCCATCGAGGGCGGCGAGTTTCTGTAATTCAATATTCGCGTCGGCCAGGTTCTTTTGACTTTCTCGCAGGAAACGAAAAGCCTGGTCGCGCTGCAGGCGGCTGATGTGCGCGTTGGAATGGTAGCGTATGCGCGCCAGCAGCTCCAGGCGGTCCGGCAGTTTCACCACATAGTCGTTGGCGCCGACGGCAAAGCTGTGCGCCTTCAGTTTCGGGTCATCCTTGGCCGACATCACGATCACCGGCACATGCGCGAGCGCCTCGTTTTCGCGGTACAGCTGGATCAGGGCGAAGCCATCGATGCCCGGCATCACGAGGTCTTGCAGGATGACGGTCGGTTGCAAACGCAGCGCCGTGTCCAGCGCCTGCGTGGCGTCGGTCACGTAATGAAATTCGATATCCTGCTGGTCGCTGAGCATGCGCCGTACTGCCTCGGCAATGATCAACTGGTCGTCCACCAGCAGCACGCTGACCTTGAATTCGGTCAATGCGGGCTCATGCTGGCTGAAACTGGAGGAGAATTCTGGCATTGCATTCTTTTCAGATGTTAGGGGAGGGCTCCCACCCATTGTTGAGTTTGGCGCCCAGGCGGCTGCGCAGGCTGGCGCCTATTCTATCCAGGGGCAGGATGTGCTGCGCCGCATCGAGTTCGGCCGCCGCGCGCGGCATGCCGTACACGGCACTGCTGGCCTGGTCTTGCGCGATGGTCGTCTTGCCGGCGCGGCGCATGGCCAGCAAGCCATCGCCGCCGTCACGCCCCATGCCTGTGAGCAATACACCGATGGCGTCGCCGCGCCAGTGCTGCGCCACGCAGTTGAAGAAGACATCGACGGACGGGCGGTAAACATACTCGCGTGGTGCTGCATCGTAACCCAAACGATAATTTTGATCTAGCAGCAAGTGATCATTGGTTTTGGCGATCAGTACCGTGCCGGACACCAGTTCATCGCCTTCGACGATCACGCGCGCGGGCATGCTGAGCTGGTCATCGAGCCATTTGGCGAAGTGCGAGGCGAAGGTTTCATCGATATGCTGCACCACCACGATGGCGCAGCCGGGCGGCGCCGTCCAGCCGGACAGCACCTTGGCCACGGCCGAAGGGCCGCCCGTCGAGGCGCCGATGGCCACCAGCGTGGTGACTTGCCCGTCGGCCCGTTCGCCGCCATTGCCGTTCGCCTGGCGCGGCGGCGGCGTTTCGGCGCTGTGGCGTATCAGCTTGCCGATGGTCTTGATCTTGGCCAGCAGTTCGCTGTCGCCGCCCACTTGTCCCTGCAGCACGGGGGTGGCCGTGACGTCGAGCGCGCCCGCGCCCAGCGCGCGGAAGACCTGGTTGACATTGTCTTGCGGGCGTCCCGTGACCACCAGGATGGCGCACGGGCTTTGCTCCATGATCAGGCGCGTCGCCTCAACGCCATCCATCTCCGGCATGTTCAGGTCCATCAGGATCAGGTCGGGACGGTTGCCCTCGCACATGCGCACGGCTTCGAGCCCCGTGCGGGCGATCCACAGTACCTGGTGTTCCTGCGTGCTGGCCACCACGCGGCGCAGGGCCTCGGCGGCCATGGCGACATCGTTGGCAATGGCAATTTTCATGAAGTACAACTCATAAGCGGGCATCTCCTATCAGGTCGGCCACCGCGTCGAGCAAGGTCTCGTCGTGGAAGCTGCCTTTGGTCAGATAATAGTCGGCGCCGGCGGACAGGCCGCGCGCGCGGTCTTCCGGGCGGTCCTTGTACGAGACGATCATCACCGGCAGCTTGTGCAGGTGCAGGTCCTTCTTGATCAGCGAAACCAGTTCGATGCCATCCATGCGCGGCATGTCGACGTCGGTGATCACCAGGTCGTACTCGCCGCTGCGCACGACGTTCCAGCCGTCGATGCCGTCGATGGCCACGTCGACTTCGAAACCGCGCGCCAGCAGCAGCTTGCGCTCCATCTCGCGCACCGTCAGCGAATCGTCGACGACGAGGATGCGCTTGGCGCGGCGCTGCTGCGCGTGGCCCGCCTGCGCCAGCTGGTGCAGGCCGCCTTCGTGCAGCAGCTTGTCGATCGACAGCAGCAGGTCGGGCACGTCGAGGATCAGCACCGGCTCGCCGTCATCGAGCAGGGCGGCGGCGGAAATGTCGCGCATCTTGCCGAAGATCGGATCGATGGCCTGCACCGCCAGGCTTTGCTCGCCGCGGATGGCGTCGACCACCAGGGCATAGCTTTGCTTGCCGCGCCCGATCACCACCACCGGCAAGTCCTCGGCCTGGTTCGCCGCTTCGCCCAGTTCCAGCACCTGCGCCGCCGAGACCAGGCCCAGATGCTCGCCCTTGAGTTCGAAGAACTGCTTGTTTTCCAGGGTATGGATGGCCGCTTGCGGCACGCGCACCACGCTTTCCACCTTGACGATGGGGATGGCATAGGCTTCGCCCTGGATATCGATCACCAGCGCGCGCACGATCGATTGCGTCAGCGGCAGGGTGATGAGGGCGCGGAAACCCCGGCCCGGCTCCGATTCCAGGCGCACCGTGCCGTTTTGCTGGCGTATCGTCTCGTGCACGATGTCCAGGCCCACGCCGCGTCCGGACAATTGATTGGCCGTCGCCTTCAGGCTGAAGGCGGGCAGGAACAGAAATTCCAGCAGCTCGCCCGGCGACAGCGCGGCGGCCATGGCGGGGCTGGCCATCTTGCGCTCGATGACGGACTGGCGGATCTTTTCCAGGTCGACGCCGCGCCCGTCGTCGCTGATTTCGATGCTCAGCATGCCGGCGCGGTGGCGCGCTTCCATGCGTATCGTGCCCAGCGCTTCCTTGCCCGCGTCGATGCGCTCGTACGGGCCTTCCATGCCATGGTCGATGGCATTGCGCAGCATGTGGTTCAGCGGGCTTTCGATCTTCGCCAGGATGTCGCGGTCGACCAAGGTGTCTTCGCCTTCGATCTCCAGCTGCACTTCCTTGCCCAGGCTGCGCGCCAGGTCGCGCACCATGCGCGGGAAGGCGTGGATGCCGTCGCGGAAAGGGCGCATGCGCAGCGCCAGCACTTCGTCGACCATGCCTTGCGAGACGGCCAGCAGGCGCCGCTCATAGGTTTCGATGTCGGCGATGTGCTCGAGCATGAATTGCTTCAGGGGCTGCGTCTTTTGCAGCGCCAGCAGGGATTTTTCCATCAGGCCCGCGTCGCCCGAGCGGGCAATGGCTTCGTGCAAATGCTCGATGGCGGAAAACAGGCTGCTCTGGTTGCGCTTGAAGCGCTGCAAGGCACCGATGAACGGGTGCATCTGGTGCGCATTGATGCGCGATTCGCTGGCCAGCGACAGCAGCTTGTCGAAATTCTGCGCCTGGGCCTTGGCCGGTGCGGCACCTGTACGCGGCGCGGGCGCGGCAGCTTCTGTCGCTTCCGCTTCCGCGTCCTCTCCCGCCAGGCCGCTGGCCACGGGAGCCTGTGGCGCCACCGCTGCCGGCGCTGGCACGGGCGCCGGCGCCGGGGGCAGGGCCGGCAATTCGGGCAGGTCGGCGATGCCGGCGATGGCGTTCAGGGTCTGGTCGATCTGCGCCGCATTGGCGGCCAGCCACGCTTCGGCGCCTGCGTCGTCCAGGCGCGACAGCTGCACGATCAGGTCGACGCCCGACAGCAGCACGTCGACCCGCTCCGGCGTGAGTTTCAGGCGGCCGTGCTGGGCGGCGACAAAGCTGTCTTCCATGCCGTGCGCCAGCTGCACCACCACTTGCAGGCCGACGATGGCGGCGGCGCCCTTGATCGAGTGCGCCGCGCGCATCATCGCTTCGACGGCGGCCGCATCGCCCGCATGGCGCTCCATGGCCAGCAAGCCGTCGGTGAGAATCTGGGTCTGGCTGTCCGCCTCCATGCGGAACAGGTCCAGCATGGAAAAGGCACTCAGGTCGCCGTGCTGGTCCTGGCTCATCGTAATAGTCTCGCAAGTTGAAAGCCGATCAGCGCCGTGTCGAGGCAGCCGATGCGCATGTCGCCCTCGGTGATGACGCCGGACAGATAGCGCGACAGGCCCTTGTTGATGGTGGCCGCCGGCGCTTGCACGGTGCTCGACGCATAGCGCACGATGCCGTGCAGGTCGGCCACGGGCAGCGCGTAAGCCTGCTCTTCCCAGCGCATCAGCAGCAGGCGCGCAAAGGTGTGGCGGCCGCGGGCCGCCGGCGCGCCCTGTTCGTCGATGCCCAGCAAGTATGCCAGCGACATGCAGGGATACAGCTTGCCGCCGATATTGACGATGCCCGCCAGGCCGCGCCCGCCGCGGTGCGGCAGCACGTGCGGCTTGGCCTGCGGCGCCACGGAGTCGAACACGCGCGTGGGCAGCGCCAGCCATTCGCGGCCGATGCGAAATACCAGCGCCGAGCTGTCGCGCACTTCGCCGCCCGCATCGATCTGGCGGAAGTGGCTGGCCCAGTCGCGCTGGTAGTGTTCATCCACGGGCCGCTGCAGGTTGCGCTGGGCGGCGCCCGCATACACGTCGCAGTTACGGCAATGCACGTTGGCCGGCAGCCTGGGGCAGCTCTGGTCGCCGACCACGCCGATATGGTTCCAGCAGTCGTCGATGGCGTCGGGGGACTCGGTGGCGATGAGGTTGGTCATGCTTGCCCCTTAGTTGGACGCCTGGCGGCGCTGGTAGATGCGCGCCGCGCGCGCCTTCAGGGTGGCGGCAGCCGTGTGGTTGCCATTGCGTTCGGCCAGCAGCGACAGGTGGCACAGCGCCTCGTAATGGTCGGGCTGCAGGTAGATGCAGCGGCGCCAGTAATCGTCGGCCAGGTCCATCTTGCCGGCCAGTTCATTGATGATGCCCAGCATGAAATACGCTTCCGCCGCCTCGGGCACGCGCGCCAGGTGGGCGTGGCATTTTTCGCCCGCTTCGCGCAACTGGCCACGGTCGGCCAGCAGGCGCGCCTCGGCCAGCAAATCGGCTTGCGCGGCCGGCGCCGGCGACGGCACGGACACTGGGCGCGTGCGCGGCGCTGTCGCGGCGGCAGGGGCGGCTGCGGCGGCGCGCCTTGGCGCGGGCGGCACGCTGCGCAGGGGGCGCGCGGCCGGCAGCGGCGCCACTTGCACGGGGCTGGCCGGCGCCGCCGTTTCCTTCTTCAGGGCGAAGGCCTGGCGGAACTGCAGCGGCGCAAAGCCGTTCTGGCAGAACGACGGCACTTCCGCATAGCCGGCCAGCAGCATGCCGTCGTCTGCCAGCAGGGCGGACAGGTTGTGGATGGCCGCGCGCGTGGTCGGCTTGTCGAAGTAAATCAATAGGTTGCGGCAAAAGATGACGTCGTAATGGCGGCTGTAGGTGGCGGTATCGAATTGCAGCAGATTGCCCTGCCTGAAGGTGACTTGCTCGCGCAAGGAGTCGATGATGCGGTAGGCGTCGTCGGCCACGTGCGTGAAATAGCGCTCGCGGAAGGCCACGTCCTGCGCGCGGAAGGCGTTGCGGCCATACACGCCGGCCTGCGCCCGCTCGATGCAGCCGGGGCTCAGGTCATACGCGTCGATGCTGAACGCCTGTTTTGGCACACCGCCGTCGCGCAGCGCCATGGCCATCGAATACGGTTCCTCGCCGCCCGCGCACGGGATCGACAGGATGCGCGTGGCGCGCCCCCGCGCCCAACGTTCCTGCACCAGTTCGACGGTGGCGTAGAACGCCTGCGGGTCGCGGAACAGCCACGATTCCGGTACCACCACCAGCTCGATCAATTGCGTCATTTCGGCCGGCGTGAGCGCTTGCAGGTAGGCTTCGCTATCGCTGAAGCCCGTTTGCTCCATGCGCTGGCCGACGGCCCGCTCGGCCACGGCTTTGGAGACGGACAGGCCGGTCGCGCGGCGCAGCAGGGCTTGGGCCGTCATGCCGCGCCCGCGTCTTGAAACAGCAGCGCGCGCACGTCCGGCGGCAGCAGGTGTTCGAGTTCCACCAGCTGCACGATGCCGTCGGCGTCGCTGGCCACCTGGCCCAGGAACGGCGCGGTGGCCACGCCGCTATCCTCGAGCTTGTCCGCCGCGATGTCGGCGATGCCGCGCACCTGCGTGGCCAGCAAGCCCAGCGCATGCGTGGCGCCGCCAGGCGCGCGGTAGTCGACGATGACGATGCGCGTGTCGAATTGCGCGGCGGCGGCCGGCAGCCCGGCCAGGCGCGACAGGTCGATCACGGGCACGGGCGTGCCGTGCAAGTCCATCAGGCCGGCCACGTAGTCTGGCGTGAGCGGCAACTGTTTCAGCTCCAGCAGCGGCAGAACGCGCACGATGCCGGCCAGGGGCAGGCCATAGCGGTCGCGTCCGATGTGAAAGAGCAGCACTTTCATGGGATCAGATGGTGACGGCGAAGGTCGACACACTCGACTGCAGGTCGCCCGCCGCATATTGCAGCTGGTGCACCGCTTCGCTGGTGGCCTTCAGCGACTCCACCGTCTGTTGCGTGGCGTCGTTGAGCTGCATCATGGTGTCGGAAATTTGCGACGCGCCGATCGCCTGCGACTGCATGCCTTGCAGCACGGCATCGAATTGCGGCGTGAGTTTTTGCACCTGGTCCATCACGGACGACAATTGTTCCGCCACTTGGCGTACCTCGCCCACGCTGCGGCGAATTTCTTCCGAGAATTTATCCATGCCCATCACGCTGGCGGACACGGCCGACTGCATTTCCTTGAGCATTTGCTCGATATCCCAGGTGGAGACGGACGTCTGGTCGGCCAGGCGGCGGATTTCCGTCGCCACGACGGAAAAGCCGCGGCCCGCTTCGCCCGCTTTTTCCGCCTCGATGGCGGCGTTCAGCGACAGGATGTTGGTCTGGTCGGCTACTTTCGTGATGGTGATCAGTACGCTATTGATATTGCTGGCTTTTTCCGACAGGGCCGCCAGCTTGGCGTTGATGGAATCGGTGGCCGAGACCATGTGCTGCATGGTCGAATCCATGCGCTTGAGGTTGTTTTGCGCTTCGGCCGTGGCATTCGTCGTGTAGTCGGCCACGGCGGTGGCGTCTTCCATGGTTTTCAGCAACTGGCTCGTGTTGGCCGAGATTTCCTTGGTGGTGCTGAGAATTTCCACGCTGGTTTGCGCTTGCTCAATACCCGTGGCTTCCTGCTGGCGCGCCGAGGCGGCGATTTCCGTGGCGGAGGTCGTCACCTGGATGCCGGCCTTTTGCACATTGTTGAGCAGGCTGCGCAGGTTTTCAAACATCTTCGCCAGGCCGTTGCCCAGCTGGCCGATGGCGTCGTTGCCCGTGATGCCGACCTTGCCCGTCAGGTCGCCCGAGGCCGCCTTCGACACCACTTCCAGCAGGGAATCGACCTTGGCGCGCAGGCTATTCGTGGCGGCCAGTTCATTGGCCTGGTTGTCCTGGATGGTTTGCGCCATGCGGTTGAACTCTTCCGTCACCTTGCCCAGCTCGTCGCGCGAAATGATGGCGGCGCGTGCGCCTTGCTCGCCGCCGGCGATGCGCCCGACGGCGTCCGTCAGGCTGTTCAGCGGGCCGAGGATGGCCTTGGCCAGGATGAAGGAAATGCCCAGCGCCAGCACCACGCACAGCACGCCGCCCAGCGCCAAGGTCAGCAGCATGGTTTCCTGCAGGCGACTTGACGTGGCCGTGCGCTCGGCCAGCAAGCGGTTTTCTTCGGCGGCGGCTTCGTCGAGCAGTTTGTTGGCTTGCACGATGCCGGGCGAGCCGGCCGGCGGAAGCAGGCGCGCCACCGTTTCCGTGGCGCCCGGCGCATTGCCCAGCGCGCGGCGTTTCTCGATCAGGGGGGTGATCCACTCCTTGACCCAGGTGCTGCTCAGCTGGTCGATCTTGCGGAAGCGTTCCGATTGCACCTTGTTGTCCACCGTCATGCTGATGGCTTTTTGCGTGTGCTGGCTCAGCACCCCTGTTTCATCGGTTTCCGGCGTCAGCGAAGCTTCGTTGCCGGTCAGGATGAAACCGCGCGCTTCCACCTGGATTTGCAGGATGGAATTGTGAATCTTGTCGATCTCGACCAGCACTTCCATCGTGTGCCGGTCCCATGCATTGGCTTCCGACAGCCGCGAAAAGCTGTTGTAGGCCACGCCCAGCAGGATCAGGATGATGGCCACGATGGAGCCGAAGCCCAGGTACAGTTTATTCTTGATACTCAGGTCTTTGAACATGGGAGGGCTCCGGAAGCGGGAAGGTCAGCACAATTGCACTGTAGCATTTTGCCATGAGGACAGCAAAATGGGGGCGATCTGGGTACGCGCGGGGCGGTAAATCGCTGCCGAGTGCGTTTCAAACGTAAAAAAGCCGCCCGGAGGCGGCTTTTGGCGGGCGCGGGAGGTAGTGCCTCCCAGTAACTAATTACTTCTGGCCGCGCTTTTCGCGGGCGATGGCGGCGATGCGCATGCGCAAGGCGTTCAGCTTGATGAAGCCGCCGGCGTCGGCCTGGTTGTAGGCGCCGCCGTCTTCGTCGAAGGTGGCGATGTTCATGTCGAACAGCGAATCCGTTTTCGAATCGCGCGACACGACGATGACATTGCCCTTGTACAGCTTGATGCGTACCCAGCCGTTCACGGTTTCCTGCGTGTGGTCGATCAGGGTTTGCAGGGCAACGCGCTCGGGCGCCCAC
Organism: Janthinobacterium sp. SUN211; assembly: GCF_030587315.1. NCBI lineage: Bacteria > Pseudomonadati > Pseudomonadota > Betaproteobacteria > Burkholderiales > Oxalobacteraceae > Janthinobacterium > Janthinobacterium sp. SUN211. The sequence continues at coordinate 14,150 of NZ_JAPWIC010000012.1, forward strand.
CAGTAGCCGTTGTAGATCATCGACGCGTAGCGCGGCATCAGGTCATCTTTCAGATGGGCAACTTCGCGGTCCAGGGTGATCGATTCGATGGCGCGGTGGGCTTTCAGCATGATAGTGCCGCCCGGGGTTTCATAGCAGCCGCGCGACTTCATGCCGACGTAGCGGTTTTCCACCAGGTCCAGGCGTCCCACGCCATGCTTGCCGCCAACTTTGTTCAGTTCGGCCAGCACGGTGGCAGGCGACATGCGCACGCCGTTGATGGCGACGATATCGCCTTTTTCGTATTCGATGTCCAGGTATTCCGCTTCGTCCGGCGCCTTTTCAGGGCTGACGGTCCAGCGCCACATGGTTTCTTCCGCTTCGGCGCTCGGGTTTTCCAGGTGGCGGCCTTCAAAGCTGATGTGCAGCAAGTTGGCATCCATCGAGTACGGCGCGCCGCCGTTCTTGTGCTTCATGTCGATTTCGATGCCGGCGTCTTCCGCGTACTTCAGCAGTTTTTCGCGCGACAGCAGATCCCATTCGCGCCATGGGGCGATGATTTTCACGCCTGGCTTCAGCGCGTAGGCGCCCAGCTCGAAACGCACCTGGTCGTTGCCCTTGCCGGTCGCGCCGTGCGAGATGGCGTCGGCGCCGGTGGCGTTGGCGATTTCGATCAGGCGCTTGGCGATCAGCGGACGGGCGATCGAGGTGCCCAGCAGGTATTCGCCTTCATACACGGTGTTGGCGCGGAACATCGGGAAGACGAAATCGCGCACGAATTCTTCGCGGACATCTTCGATATGGATGTTTTCCGGCTTGATGCCGAACTTGATGGCCTTGGCACGCGCCGGTTCCAGTTCTTCGCCCTGGCCCAGGTCGGCCGTGAAGGTGACGATTTCGCACTGGTAGTTATCTTGCAGCCATTTCAGGATGACGGAGGTGTCGAGTCCGCCGGAATAGGCCAGGACTACTTTTTTAATGTCGCTCATATTGCTTCCAGTTGTCGTTGTCGATGTATGTATTGCGATGCTGCCAGGAGCTATGCAGTGCCTGGCGAATTAGTTGATTTTACCGAGTAACAGGTATTCGATCAGCGCTTTTTGCACGTGCAAGCGGTTTTCCGCCTCGTCCCACACCACCGATTGCGGGCCGTCGATCACTTCGGCAGCCACTTCCTCGCCGCGGTGGGCGGGCAGGCAGTGCATGAACAGGGCGTCGGGCGCGGCGCGGGCCATCTTCGCGCCATCGACGATCCAGCCGTCGAAGGCGGCGATGCGGGCCGCGTTTTCCGCTTCGTAACCCATGCTGGTCCACACGTCCGTGTTGACCAGGTGCGCGCCTTCGCAGGCGTCCGATGGATTGGCGAAGAAGGTGTAGCGCTCGGTCTTGACTTGCGCCAGGTCAATGTCGTAACCCTTCGGCGTCGACACGTTCACATGGAAGCCGAACACTTCGGCCGCTTGCAGCCACGAGTACAGCATGTTGTTGGCGTCGCCGATCCAGGCGACCACCTTGCCGGCGATCGAGCCGCGGTGTTCGATGTAGGTGAAGATGTCGGCAAAGACCTGGCACGGGTGGTGTTCATTGGTCAGGCCATTGATCACGGGCACGCGCGAATTGGCGGCGAAGCGCTCGATGATTTCCTGGCCGAACGTGCGCACCATGATGATGTCGCACATGCGCGACATGACCTGGCCCGCGTCTTCCACCGGCTCGCCGCGGCCCAGCTGGGAATCGCGCGTGTTCAGGTAGATGGCGGCGCCGCCCAGCTGGTGCATGCCCGCTTCGAACGACAGGCGCGTGCGGGTCGAGTTCTTTTCAAAGACCATCACCAGGGTGCGGTCGATCAGTGGATGGTAGATTTCGTAGTTCTTGAACTTGCGCTTGATCAGATGGGCGCGTTCGATCACATATTCGTACTCTTCCAACGTGAAATCGGAGAACTGGAGGTAGTGCTTGATCGGTTTTTTTGTCGACATAATGACCACTTGAAGATGCGCAGGCCGCCGGCGGCGTGCCTTTCCCGCCGGGTTGCATCAGCGTACAACATCTCGTCTGATGACTGCCTCGCCCGGCGCGCTGCTGTGTTGATCGGTGCCAGCGCGACGCCTGTCGCGCGGTACGATGCGGTTTGCCAAGTTGAAAATAATGCAATGGCAAGTACTTCAGCCGTTCAATTATAAGGGTTTTGCTTTTAGATTGGAAAGACTGCCCGGGCGCGTACTTGTATAGGCAAGCCTGCGCCCGGGCAACGGGGTGGTGGATTAATAGATGCTGGCGGGCGCGGCGCCGTCCAGCTGGGGCGCCACCAGCGGCAAGTCCAGCGTGAAGCGCGTGCCGGTGGGGCTGCTGGCCACCTGGATGGTGCCGCCCAGCAGGGCCGTGACGATGTTGTAGCTGATCGACAAACCCAGGCCGCTGCCGCCCTGGCCCAGCTTGGTAGTAAAGAAGGGGTCGAAGATGCGCGACAAATGCTGCTCCGCGATGCCGCCGCCATTGTCTTCGAAGACGATCCGCACGCGCGCCGCGTCCGCCGTGGCGGACAGGCGCATGCAGCCCGTGCCGACGCCGCCATCGTTGGGTGCGGGGGCGAAGGCGTGCAGCAGGGCATTGTTGATCAGATTGGTGACCACCTGGCCGAACGGGCCGGGATAGCTGTCCATGGCGATGCCGAAGGCTATCTCCATTTCGATGCGGTGGCCCGAACTGCGGATGCGGTTCATGACGGTGGCGATGATTTCATTGCTGACTTGTTGCAAGTCAAAGCGGCGCCGCTGCTCGGTGGTGCGGTCGACGGCCACCTGCTTGAAGCTGTTGACCAGGTCGGCCGCGCTGCGCAGGCCGCGCATCACCAGCGCCGACGCCTTGCCCGCATCGTCGATGAAGGCGGCCAGGTCCGAGCGGCGCAGGCCGGGACCGTTCATCAGGCGTTCCACGTCTTCCGTCTTTTGCTGCATGGTGCTGGCGATCAACAGACTGTTGCCGATCGGGGTATTCAGTTCATGCGCCACGCCGGCCATCAGCGAACCGAGGGCGGCCAGTTTTTCCTGCGATACCAGTTGCGCCTGGGCATCTTGCAATTGCCGGTAGGCGCTGGCGTTGTCGAGCGCGATGGCGCCATACGCGCACAGGGTGCGGAAGATCAGCCGCTCGCGTTCGCCGTATGCGTTGGCGTGGCAGGCCTGCACCGTCATCACGCCGAGCACGCGTTCGCCCACCATCAGCGGCACGTACAGCACGCTCTGGTTATGCAGGGTGCCGGGCACGGTGTAGGCGTGGCGGCGCGGCGGCACCTGGTCGATATACACTTCGCGTCGGCCCAGCAGGCAGCGCACGGAGTAGGCGCGTGGATTGCTCAGTGGAATGGCGTTGTCGGACAGGGGCCGGCCCGCCTCCATGCCATGTGCGCGGCGCAGCGCCGTGCCTGCGGCGTCGAGCATGTAGACGGCGAAGGTGTTAACTGGCAGCAAGGCATGCACGTGGCGGTCGAGCACCTGGAACACGGCGCTGGCGTCGAGGTGGGTGGTGATTTCCTGGCCGATGGCCGACAGCCGTTCCAGGGTGTCGCTGGTCTGTTGCAGCACTTCGGCGCGGCGCGCTTCGGAAGCGGCCAGTTCGCGGTGGTGATAGCCTTCCGAGCGCGCATGTTCCGTCTGGTGGTAGACCTGCATGGCGGTGGCGCGGTTGCTCGCTTGCTGGGTGTGGCTTTTTTCGCGCGCCATGCCCGCATCGAGGGCGATATCGTAGGCGCGTGCATAGTCGCCCGCATGCGCGTATTCGCGCGCCAGTGCATCGAGCAGTTCGCCGGGCGGCGAATAGCCGTCGATGGAAGCTGCCACCTGCAGCGCCTGGTGCAGGAAATGCAGGGCGGGATTGCGTTCCAGCATGTCCGCGGGCGGCGGCAACTCATGGCGCGCATGCAACATCGACAAGACGCGCAGCGCCGCCACCTGGTGCATGGCGTCGCCCTGCGCGGTGGCCAGCTGGCAAGCCCGCTCGGCCGCCTGCAGCGCTTCGTCCGGGCGGTCCAGGTAGGACAGCGCGTGGGCGCTGCCGCGCTGCGCCATGCTACGGAAATCGGCCTGGCCCAGCGCTTCGGCGCGTTGCGCCAGCCGGCTGAAGGCGTCGAGCGCCGTGTCGTAGTCGCCCTTGTCCAGGCTCAGTTCGCCCAGGTGGAACAGGGCGTTGGCATAGGTGCGCGCGCCAGCCACGGGCGCCAGGATGAGCAGCGCCTGGCGCAGCAAGTCTTCGGCGGCGGCCAGGCGGCCCAGCTTGCGCATGGTTTCGGCCGTATGCGTCTGGCAAGCGCCGATGCTGCGCGGCCAGCCGGTGGGGCGCGCCAAGTCCAGCGCGCACTGCATCCACTCCAGGGCCGATTCGTTGTCGTTGAGGCTGGCGAAACAGTCGCCGATATTGATGGCGGCCGTGATGGCGCCGCGCAGCTGGCCGCTTTCCAGCGCCGCCTCGTAGCTTTGCATGTAGTGGCCGGCGGCCGCGCCCAGGTCGCGCGAGGTGTGCGCCAGCAAGCCGCGGAAGTCATGCACCCAGGCGGCCAGCGGCGCGGGCAGCTTGCCGCTGGCGCTGTCGGCCTGGAAATGGCTGCCCCAGCGCGCCTGTGCGGCTGGCGCATCGCGCAGCACGGCCCAGCGCGCCGTGGCCGCGTCGGCCAGGCTGGCGCGCATCGCATCGCCGGCGCCGCGCGCTTGTTCGGCCGCGGCCAGCAGTTCCGCATCGCAGCGGGCATGGTCGCCCCGGTCGACGGCAATCGAGGACAACAGCCAGTGGGCGTCGGCGCAGGCGGCGCCGTCGCCATGCGCGCACAGGATAGCGTGCGCGGCCATGGCCAGGCTTTCCGCCGTATCGAGCGCACCTTGCAGCCATGCAACCTCTGCCTGCACCAGTTGCAGACGCGCCTGCGCCTGTTCCAGTGCGGCCGGTTCCAGGCCCGCCAGCGGCAGCAGCAGATAAGCTTCCTCGCTCAGCTGAGTTGCTCGAAGGCAATCGCGCTGGCGCAAATGCCAGGACAGCAACAACAGCAGCGGTACGCGCCCGGCGCCGCGCAACGGCAGCAATGCGTTTTCCCACTGCGCTACGTCATGTTCGAGCGCGAACATTTCCATTCAAGCATTCTCCCCGCAAACAGTGGCGCCAACCTGCGACCGCACAGGCCATCTTGATGGCATTGTAAGCTGCATTGCGGGGAATTGTTCAGTGCGCCAGTCAGAATTATTCATCGTGCATGGCGGCACAGGCGGGGGCGATTTGCCCTCGGCGTTCGATGGGGGGCAGGCGCCTAGCGCGACACCACGCGGATGCCGCCGTTGCTGGCGCTGCGCATGTCTGCGCTCACATGCAAGCCGGGCAGGAGCTGGGCGTCATCGATCGTCACATGCCCGCGCTCGCCATCGTTGCTGAAGACGAAGGTCGCGCCCTTTTTGCTGACAAACTGGCCGGGACCGGTGGGATAGATTTGCACGCTGGCCTTTTTCTGCCATTCGCGGTCATCGATCAGGCGGCCAAAGAAATGGTTTTCCTGCTGGTGGATTTCCAGGCGTTGCCCGTTTGACAGGCGGTATTGCTGTTCGATGGCAAAGGCTTCCTGGGCCGTGACGTGATAGGCGGCGCCGGAGGTGACGCGCACGCTGTCGGTGCTTTGCGGGGCAATGGCCGTCTGGGCCTGGGCGGTGCCGCCGGCCAGGGCGAAGAGGGCGGCGAGAAGGGGGAGGACGCGTTTGGTGTGCATGACATTCACCTTCGATCAGGATGGCTGGTTTGATTGGAGTTAGATCGTGTGGTCGCTGGCAGGTTTCCAGCAGGGACTGGTGTCAAGTTAACAAACGCGGCCTTCCATCGCCAGCGGCAGGCGATGGAAGGCCGCTTTTACGCGCTGAAATGCATAAAACGGCGGATGAACAGTTTTGGGATTAAACGTGGAAAGCGAACTCGGCGGCAAAATTAAATTTTGCCAGCCTAAGTTTTCTGTCGCTATTTTTGCGTTGCGGCGGGCGTTTAATACAGCGTTTGCGCCGATTCATGCAGCAGCTGGCCGTACAGGGTATGGCGCATCTTGGCGATCTTGCCTTCAGACAAGGCTTGCAGGATGGCGCATTGCGGCTCGATCAGGTGGCGGCAGTTATAGAACTTGCAGCCGCCCAGGTAGGGCTGGAATTCGCGGAAGGCCCGCTCCAGCATGCCCTCGGACAAGTGGTACAGGCCGAATTCCTGGAAGCCGGGCGAATCGATGATGGAACTGTTTGCGCCCAGTTCGTCGAGCTTGTACAGGCGCGTAAAGGTCGTCGTGTGCTTGCCTGTGTCGAGCGCGGCCGAGATTTCGCGCACGGCGATGTCCGCGTCCGGCACCAGCAGGTTGATCAATGACGACTTGCCCATGCCCGACTGGCCGATGAGGATCGACGACTGCCCCGCCAGCAGGGGCGCCAGGGTGGCCACTGCGTGCTCCGGTTCGGCGCGCGCCGACACTTCATCGACGGGATAGCCCATCGAGGAATACGGCAGCAGGCGTTCGCGGGCGCGCTCCAGCGAGGCGGTCACGTCCGTCTTGTTGAGGATGATGCGCGCCTCGATGCCGGCCGCGTCGGCCGCCACCAGCGAGCGCGAGATCAGGTCGTCGGCAAAGCCCGGTTCCGTCGCCACGACGATGAACAGCTGCGTCAGGTTGGCGGCCAGCAACTTCGATTTGTACTGGTCCGAGCGGTACAGCAGGGTCTTGCGTTCCTCGATGCGGTCGATGACGGCCTGGTCGTTGGAGGTGCGCGTCAGGTGCACGATGTCGCCCACGGCCACATTGGTTTTCTTGCCGCGCGTTACGCATTGCAGCTTGGCGCCGTCTACGTCGGCCAGGTAGTGGCGGCCGTGGGCGGCGATGATGATGCCCGTCAACTTGCCTTCGCTCATGGGGCCACCTGGCTGCTCTGGTAGATGAGGTCGGCCTTGGCGGCGCAGATGAAGTCGTTTTCGGACAGGCCGCCGGCGCCCTGGTTGACCGAGTGCGTGTCGTAGCGCACGGCGCAGGTTTTGTAAGTAATGATGAGCTCCGGATGGTGGTCTTGCGTATGGGTCATATAGGCCAGGGCGTTCACGAACGCCAGGGTCTGGTAGTAATTCTTGAAGCCGAAGTCGCGGCACAGCTTGCCATTTTGCAAGCTCCATTGCGGCAGCAGGGCGTGCAGGGTGGCAATGTCCGTGTCGCCCAGCGCCTGCTGGCGCGGCGCGCAGGACAGTTGGGCCAGGTCTTGCGAAGTCGATGGCGTATTCATGTCGTAGCCCCTTTCAGGTGGCGGATGCGCACGCTGGCCGGCGGGTGGCTGTCGTAGAAGGCCGAGTGCAGCGGGTCGGGCGTCAGGGTTGACGCATTGTCTTCATACATTTTCACGAGCGCCGAGACCAGGTCGTCCGCCTGCGTGTGCGTGGCGGCAAAGGCGTCCGCTTCGAATTCATGCTTGCGCGAGCTGAGCGAGGTCAACGGTCCCAGCAGGAAAGTAAAGACGGGCAAGGCCAGCATGAACAGCAGCAGCGCCAGCGCATCCGTCGGCTGGCCCGTCAGGGCCAGGGCGACGGGGTCGACGCCCAGGCCCGCGTAAAACCATGGCTGCGTCTTCAGGAAGCCCAGCAGCGCCAAAAAGCCCAGCGAAATGACGAACATCATGGCGATGCGCTTGACGATGTGCTTGAGCTTGAAGTGGCCCAGTTCATGCGCCAGCACGGCTTCGATTTCCTGCGGCGCCAGGCGCGACAGCAAGGTGTCGAAGAAAACGATGCGCTTATTGGCGCCAAAGCCCGAGAAATACGCATTGCCGTGGGCGCTGCGCTTCGAGCCATCCATGACGAACAAGCCTTTCGAGGCGAAGCCCACGCGCTGCATCAAGCCTTCGATGCGGCTTTTCAGCGCTTCGTCGGCCAGCGGCGTGAATTTGTTGAACAGGGGGGCGATGACGGTCGGAAACAGCACCATCATCAGCAGCTGGAAGCCGCTCCAGACGAACCACGCGTACAGCCACCACAGGCCGCCCGACTTGGCCATCAGGGTCAGCACGACCCAGATCAGCGGCAGGCCGATGACGGCGCCCAGGCCCACGCCCTTGAGCATGTCCGTGAAGAACAGCTTGCGCGCCATGGTGTTGAAGCCGAAACGTTGTTCCAGCACAAACTGGCGGTAATAATCGAAGGGCAGGTCGATCAGGCCGGAAATGGCGGCAAAGGCGGCGATCAGGCCGATCTGGTACAGCATGGGCGAGCCAGAGCCCATCCATTCATTCAGGTGCAGCGCCAGCCATTGCAGGCCGCCCAGCAAGGTAAAACCGATCAGCACAGCATAGTTGACCAGCAGGGTCAGCAAGCCGAACTTGGTCTTCGCCACCGTGTAGTCGGCCGCCTTCTGGTGCGCGGCCAGCGGGATCTTTTCCGCAAATTCCGGCGGAACAAAGGCGCGGTGGGCCAGCACGTGGCGAATCTGCCGCGAAGCGAGCCAGAAGCGCACGGCCAGGGTCAAAACGAGGACGGATACAAACAAAATCGAAAACGCGAGTGAATACATTCTGTGCCTGTGAGAAAATGGCTGATTATTTAGTTTGATTAGGCCAAGAGAGAATTATGTCACAAGCGACCGACTTAACTGCATCCACCCCCGCACCGATTGTTCCGGCACGTCCCAATGAGATGAATCTGGTCTGGGTCGACATGGAAATGACGGGCCTGGAGCCCGATACCGACCGCATCATCGAGGTGGCGGTGGTGGTGACGGACATGCACTTGAACCTGCTGGCCGAAGGCCCCGTGTTTGTGATTCATCAATCGGATGAAACCCTGAACAAGATGGATGCCTGGAACAAGGGCACGCACGGCCGCTCGGGCCTGATCGACAAGGTCAAGGCGTCGACCGTGACGGAAGCGCAGGCGGAAGCGGAATTGATCGCGTTCCTGAAGAAATACGTGCCAGCTGGCAAGTCGCCCATGTGCGGCAACACCATCGGCCAGGACCGCCGCTTCATGGTGCGCGGCATGCCGAAGCTGGAAGCGTTCTTCCACTATCGCAATGTTGACGTATCGACATTGAAGGAGCTGTGCAAGCGCTGGAAGCCGGAAATCGCCACCGGTTTCAAGAAGCACCAGAAGCACACGGCACTGGCCGATATCCTCGAGTCGATCGAAGAGCTGAAGTATTACCGCGAAAATTTCATCAAGTTATAACTTTTCGCATGTTCCAAAGGCGAGGGCGGACCAAGCGCCATCCTCGCCTTGCCATTCCAGCGCAAACGGTCCCGTTTGCCGCAAGCCCGTGATCCACACGGTCTCGCCAGGTTCGCGGAAATATGCCGTGCACTGGCCGAACGGTTGCTCCAGCCGGCACAGCACCAATCCTTCTCCCGCCACGGCGCACCATTGCTCATTGATGTCGATCAAGGCCACGGCCGGGTCGCCATAGAACTCGCCCAGGCTGGCTTGCCGGCCGTCGGCCGCCGTCACCTTGGCGTGTTCATATTCATGCTGGACAATAAATCGGGCGCTGCGCGCCAGTTCCGTGTTTGTCATGCGCTCTCCACGGTGGGCCAGACGGTTTCCTGGTCGGCGCGCGCCTCGGCGATCAGCCATTCGCAGAAGGCGTGCACGAGGGGCCGCGTTTCCGCCTGGGGCGAGCGCAGCAAGTAATAGCAGTGGGGGCCGCGCACGGCGTGCTCGAACACGCGCACCAGGCGGCCCGAGCGCAAATCGTCGCCGATCAGGGGGCTGGCGGCGATGGCCACGCCCTGGCCGCTGGCGGCCGCGTCCAGGCATAGATACGTGTGCGAAAAGCGCGCGCCGCTGTTGCCGCTATTGCCGCTGTAATGCACGCCGCAGCTGTGCAGCCAGCGCGTCCAGTCGATTTCGCCGGGCAGGTGCACTTCCGGTTCGTCGTGCAGCAGCGGGTAGCGCAGCAGGTCGGCGGGCTGGCGCAGGCTGGCCGCGTTGGCGCGGAAATCGGGGCTGCAGACGGCGGAAAACCATTCTTCCATCAATAAATCGACTTTCAGGCCCGGATAGCGGCCCGGACCCAGGCGGATGGCCACGTCCACGCCATCGCGCGCCAGGTCGACCGGGTGCATCGAGGCCAGCACGCGCAGTTCGATCTGCGGATAGCGGTCGCGCAGGCGGCCCAGGCGCGGCATCAGCCAGCGCGAGACGAGCGAACTGGTGGCCGTCACCGTCACCACCTTGTCGTCGCCCTGGCGCCGCGCCTGCTCGGAGACGTCGGCCAGCTGGTTGAGGATCGGCCCCAGCGAAGCCGCATAGCGCTGCCCGGCGCTGGTGAGCACCACGCCGCGCGGCATGCGCTGGAACAGCACGATGCCGAGCCACGCTTCCAGCTGTTTTACGTGGTGGCCGATGGCGCCGGCCGAGACGTGCAATTCTTCGCCTGCGCGCTGGAAGCCTTCATGGCGGGCAGCCGCCTCGAAGGCGTGCAGGGCGGCGAGCGGGGGCAAGGGACGTGACATGGCACTCTTCAAGTGAATTGAGCCTCAGTAATATTCGGCCTATCCGTGAAGAATATTGGTTTGTTTCATTTTGCGCAAGCGAATATGATGCCGTCTATGCGTGAAGTGACCCGCAATAGGATTCACGCATGTATTTCACGCACGCATCACCTTCCAGCCTTGCTTGGCATTAATATTTACAACGCCTGGGAAAACCGTCGCGAGCGGCAGTGATTTGTGGCTGAGAAGCGCAACCGTACTTCAGTACGGTGAGCATCGCAGGCCGCAAAGCGCGACGCGCAGCAGGTTTGCCCTGGCGTACTCAAAGAGGTTTCGTCATGTCTGATCGCCGCGCTGTTGCGCTGGTGTTGCTGTCGGCTGCCGGTTTCGGCAGTTCCGCAGTGTTTGCCAAGGCGGCGTATGCGTCCGGGGTCAACCCGTCGACCATGCTGGCCTTGCGTTTCGTTATCGCCGCCATGCTGTTGCTGCCGCTCGTGTGGCTGGGTGGCTGGCGCTTGCCGCGCGGCCGCCTGCTGGCCGGCTACATGCTGATGGGCTTGATGTACACGGCCCAGTCGCAAGGCTATTTCAATGCCCTCATGTATGCCAGCAGCGGCCTGTGCGGCATGTTGCTGTATGTGTATCCCGTGCTGGTGACGATCCTGGCGCTGGCGCTGGGCTGGGAAAAGCTGGACCGCCGCATGCTGGTGCTGATGGCGCTGGCGATTGCCGGCATGGCCATCACCCTGGGCGGCAAGCTGCAGGGCCAGCCCATCGGCATCGCCCTGGCCTTGATGGCAGCCGGCGTGTACGCCGTGTACATTCTGTTTGGCAACAGCCTGTCGAAAAGCCGCGAGAATATTCACCCATTGGCCGCTTGCGTGGTGATCCTGGGCACGGCAGGTCTGTCGAACAGCGCGATTGCCTTGTGGCAAGGCGTGTCCTTGCCGGGCACGGCGACGGGCTGGCTGGCCGTCAGCGCCATCGCCCTGTTCTCGACGGCCATCGCGATTGCCGCCTTCTTTGCCGGCGTGGCGCAAATCGGCGCGGCCAAGGCATCCATCATTTCCACGTTCGAACCCGTCATCACGATGGCGTTCGGCGTGACCTTGCTGAAGGAATCCGTCAGCGGCACGCAATTGCTGGGCGGCGCCATGGTGCTGGCCGCCGTGGTATTGCTGGCACAGCGCCCGGCGGCGAAACCGGCATCCATGCCGGCGGTACAGGCCAGCGCCTGAGTTCAACGCTGACATTTTCTCAACACTGATCAGTCGTATCGATCGGTCTCCTTTGCGCTGCGACGGGTTTCCTGTCGCGGCGCTTTTTTTTGCGCGTATTTTTTTTCACATAAATAAGCCTTGATTGCGAATGATTCTCATTTATAATTAACTTCAAGATTCCCCCACCACCAGCCAGCCCATGCCAGCCAGTGTTCGCCTTGAAAGGAGACACCGTGACGAGCATGCCCCCTATTTGCAACACCGAGCTGGTCGCCAGCGAATTTGCCCGCCTGCGCCGCGAGAAAAAAGCCCGCCACCGCGACATCGCCGAGGAACTGGCCATTTCCGAAGGCGAGTTGATCGCCGCGCATGCCGGCTTGTCGCCGGCCGATGGCGCCTTGCTGGGCGCCGAGCGCCTGCAGGCCGACTGGCCCGCCATCATCGCCGCGCTGGAACCGCTGGGCGAAGTCATGGCGCTGACGCGCAACGCTTCGTGCGTGCATGAAAAGACGGGTGTCTATCGAAAAGCCAGTCACAACAACCACGTGGGCCTGGTGCTCGGTGGCGACATCGACTTGCGCGTGTTTTACCGCCAGTGGGCGCATGGCTTTGCCGTGCGCGAGGTGAGCGAAAAAGGGGGCGGGAAGGAAGTGCAGCGCAGCCTGCAATTTTTCGATGCTGCCGGCCATGCCGTGCACAAGATTTTCATGAAGCCGCAAAGCGACCTGGCCGCCTACGACGCGCTGGTCGCGCATTTTGCCGACGCGGACCAGGCGGCAGGCATCGCCGTGACGGCGCCGGCTGCACCGCCGGCCGAACTGCCCGACGCGCAGATCGACGTGGCCGGCTTTCGCGCCGCCTGGGCCGATTTGCGCGACACGCATGAATTTTTCACCCTGCTGAAAAAATATTCGGTCTCGCGCCTGCAAGGCCTGCGCCTGGCCGAGGCGCGCTTCGTGCAGCAGCTCGACAAATCCTGCGTGCTCGACCTGCTCAACAGCGCCGCCCTCGAAAAAGTCGCCATCATGGCCTTCGTCGGCAATGCGGGCATGATCCAGATCCATTCGGGGCCCGTGCACAAGATCGCCGTGATGGGGCCGTGGATCAATGTCCTCGATGCGCGCTTCAACCTGCATTTGCGCGAAGACCATATCGCCAGCGCCTGGGTGGTCAAAAAGCCCACGGTCGACGGGCTGGTGACGTCGGTGGAACTGTTCGACGCCAAGGGCGACACCATCGTCATGTTCTTCGGCGAACGCAAGCCGGGCGTGCATGAACTGTGCGAATGGCGCAACGTCGTCGAGCGCGTGCTGCAGGAGGGCGAACTATGCGCCGCATGATCGCCGCCAGCGTGGCGCGCCGCATCGCGCTGAAAAAAATGGGGGCGGGAGCCCTGGCTCTGGCCGCGCCGATGCAGGTGCTGGCGGCCGTCAGCGACGCCGGCAAGCCGCTTGTCAAGGCGCGGCGTATCGTCAGCGTGGGCGGCGCCCTGACGGAAATCGTCTACGCGCTCGAGGCGCAGGGCGAACTGGTGGGCGTCGATACCACTTCGCTGTATCCGGCCGTGGCGCAGCAGTTGCCGCAGGTCGGTTATGCGCGCACCTTGTCGGCCGAGGGCGTGCTGTCGCTGGCGCCCACGCAGCTGATCGCCACCGAGGAGGCGGGGCCGCAAACGGTGCTGCGCCAGGTGCGCGACGCGGGCGTGCCGGTGGCGGTACTGAACGCGAATAACAGATTCGAAGGCTTGCTCGAACGGGTAAAACAGGTGGGCCAGATCACGGGACGCGCCGACCCCGCCGCGCGCCTGGCGCAAGCCTTGCAACAGCAGTGGGACGGCGCCCTGGGCAAGGTGCGCCAGCGCAGTCATGCCCCGGTGCGCGTGCTGTTCATCCTCGCCCATGCGCCGAACCAGGTGATGGTGGGCGGGCGCGAGACGGGCGCCGACGCCATGCTGGCGTATGCGGGCGCCGTCAACGTGATGGGCGGGCAGGGCGGATTTGCCGGCTACAAGCCGCTCACGCCGGAAGCCGTGATCGCCGCGCGGCCCGACCTGGTGCTCGTCACGGACCAGGGCTTGAAGGCCTCGGGTGGCGTGGACGGCATCTTGAAACTGCCAGGGCTGGCGCAGACGCCGGCCGGGCGCAAGCACCGCATCGTCTCGCTGGAAGCCATGCTGCTGCTGGGCTTTGGCCCGCGCATGCCGCAGGCGCTGGCCGAACTCGATGCAGCGTTTGCCAAAGCCATGGCCGCATGAACGTGGCCTCCCTGGCCTCCGTCGCTCCCTGGCGCTGGCCGCGCTGGGGCGCTGGCGGGCTGCTGGTCGCCGCACTGGCGTGCGGCTTGCTCATCGCCGTGCAGGCGGGCGCCGTGCCGGTGGCGCTGGCCGACTGGCTCGCGCCCTTGCAGGCTGGCGATGAGGCGCTGTCCGGCGGCGCGTATGTACTGTGGCATATCCGCCTGCCGCGGGCCCTGTTTGCCATACTGATCGGCGCCGCGCTGGCGCTGGCCGGCGGCTTGACGCAAGGGCTGTTCCGCAATCCGCTGGCCGATCCGGGCCTGCTGGGCGTGAGCAGCGGCGCCGCCTGCGCGGGCGCGGCCACCATCGTCTTTGCCGCCAGCCTGCACGTGGGGCCCGAGCTGCGCGTGTGGCTGCTGCCGGCCGCCGCGTTTGCCGGCGCCATGCTCATTTGCGTGCTGCTCGACCGGGTCGCCCGCTGGGCCACGCCCGGCTCCATCGTCGGCCTGCTGCTGACGGGCGTGGCGCTGAACGCCATCACGGTGGCCGTCATGGGCCTGTGCATCTACCTGGCCAGCGACGACCAATTGCGCACCCTGACTTTCTGGACATTGGGATCGCTGTCGGCCGGCAGCTGGCGCCAGGTAGCGGCCTTGCTGGTGGTGCTGGCCGGCGCGCTGTGGGCCACGCACTTCCTGATGCGCTCATTGAATGCGCTGGCGCTGGGCGAGGCGCAGGCGCTGCACGTGGGCATCGACGTGGGCCGGCTGCGCACGCAGGTGATCGTGCTGGTGGCCGTGCTGACGGGTTTTGCCGTCGCCTGGTGCGGCGGCATCGGCTTCATCGGCCTGATCGCGCCGCACCTGGTGCGCACCTGGCTGGGCGCTGACCAGCGCAAGGTATTGCCGCTGGCGATGCTGATGGGGGGCTTGCTGCTGCTGTTGGCCGACACCCTGGCGCGCACGGTGGCCATTCCGGCGGAAGTCCCCGTCGGCATTTTCACGGCCTTGCTGGGCGGGCCATTTTTCCTGATGCTGTTGCGGCGCTTCCGCCACGGCACCGCCTGAAAGGATGCGCATGACGCCCCTGCTGGAACTCTCCTTCGCCACCACGCAACTGGGCCAGCAGTATTTCGGCCCCTTCAATCTGCAGGTAGCGCCGGGCGAGCGCATCGCCATCCTCGGCCCCAGCGGCGCGGGCAAGTCGACCCTGCTCAAACTGATGGCGCGCGAACTGCCTCCGCAGGCGGGCCAGGTGGCGTTCGCGGGCCGGCCGCTGGCGCAGTGGCCGCTGGCCGAACTGGCCCGGCGCCGCGCCGTCCTGCCGCAAGGCTCGAACGTGGCCTTCGGACTGCAGTGCGAGCTGGTGATCGGCCTGGGGCGGGTGGCGCGCCTGGTCGACCCGCAATTGGAACAGATCGTGCAGGACGCGGCCGCCCTGGCGCACGCCGCGCATTTGCTGGGCCGCCGCCTGGACACCCTGTCCGGCGGCGAACAGGCGCGGGTACAGCTGGCGCGCATCTTCGCGCAGATGTGGGACGTACACGATGGCTTGATACTCGTCGACGAACCACTGGCGGCGCTCGATCCCGGCCTGCAGTTCGATTTGCTCGACAGCCTGCAGCAGTTTTGCGCCGCGCGCGGCCACGCCGTCGTCGCTATCCTGCACGACATCAATCACGCCTTGCTGGGCTTCGAGCGCCTGCTGCTGGTGCGTTCGGGCCAGCTGGTCGCCGACATCGCCAGCGATGCCGGCGCCGTGCCCGCCCTGGCGGCGCTGTACGGCATTGCCCTGACGACGGCGACCAGCAGCGATGGCGACGTGTGCGTCATCCCTGCCAGAAGCGCCGTGCGCAGGGCCGCCTGACCGACTCACTCACTCACCACACGTCCGCCGTGCGCGGCCGCGCCATCTGGCCGCTGCCCAGCAGCCACACCATCAGCGCATCGGCCTGTTCGCGCGTGGCCGCCACCTCCTGCAGGATGCCGAATGCCTTCATGGCGCCGGCCGCCATCGCCTGCAGGCGCGCGCGCTGTTGCGCGTCCGCCTCGACCGACACCAGGCCCCGGCACAGGGCGGCCAGCTCTGCCTTGTTGTGCTTGAGCCACAGGCCGCGCCGCTTGCGGTCGATGTGCGCTTCATCGCCGCGTTCCTCTTCGAACAGCATGACGAACGGTTCGCCATGGCGCAGCAGGGCGTCCATGTCGTTTTCCCACAGCGGGGCATAGCCGGTGACGGCCGTTTCGGGGCGAAAGCGCACGACGGGAAAATCGCTGACGTCGTGGATGGAGAAATGTGCGGGATTCGGTTTCATGGCGTGCTTCCTTGCGAGGTGGTTGAAAATGCCTGCCAGCCGCCGCCCAGCGCCTTGTAGACCTGGACCAGCGACAGCGAAGCGGTGGCGCGGCTGTCGACCAGCGCCGCTTCGTTGTTCAACAGCGTGTTTTGCACATGCAGCACGTTGATCAGGTCCGTGCCGCCCTGGCGGTACTGCAGTTCCGCGCTGCCCAGCGCACGGCGTCCCTGCTTGACGGCTTCATCGAGGCTGGCCTGGCGGCGGGCGTTGGCCTGGTAGCCAGATAGCGCGTCTTCCACCTCGTGCCAGGCGGCCAGCACCGTCTGGCGGTAGGCGATGGCCGCTTCCTGCTGCTGCGCTTCGCGCAATTGCAGGTTGCCGCGCAGGCGGCCGCCATCGAACAGGGGTACGCTGAAGCCGGGGCCGAAGGCGAAGCGCTTGGCGTCCCAGCCGATGTCGGACAGCTGCATCGCCTGCAGGCCGACGCTGCCCGACAGCGTGATGCGCGGATAAAAGTCGCCTTGCGCGACGCCGATGGCGGCCGTGGCCGCGTGCAGCTGCGCTTCGGCGCGGCGGATGTCGGGACGCCGCTCGGCCAGGCTGCTCGGCACGCCCAGCTGCACCTGCAGGGCCACGCCCGGAATGTCCTTGCCCGCCGCCAGTTCCGCCTGCAAGGCTTGCGGCGGCAGCGCCAGCAAGAGAGCGAGGGCATTGCCCAGGCGCGCTTCGCGCTGCTGCAGCGGCGGCAGGCGCGCTTCGATGGTGGCCACGTGGGCTGCCGCCTCGGCCTCGTCGAGTTGCGTCGCCGCGCCTTCGCGCAGGCGGATGCGCGTCAGGTCCAGGGTATGGCGGGCGATATCGAGCAGTTGCTGCGTGATGGCCAGGGTCTGCTGCGCGCCGCGCAACTCGATGTAGTCGCGCGCCGTCTCGGCCAGCACGGCCAGCAGCACGCCGCGCTGCGTTTCCACGGCCATGTCGACGCGCGCGTCGGCCGCTTCCACTTCGCGCCGCACGCGGCCCCACAAGTCCAGCTCCCAGGCCGCATCGAGATTGCCTTGCCACAGGCTGTAGGCGAACTGGCCGTTGTGGCGCGACGGGTCGCTCAAGCCTTGTTCGCTGTTGCGCGCGCGGCCATAGCTGCCATTCGCGCCCAGGGACGGGCCTTGCGCGGCGCCGGCCACACCGCGCGCGGCGCGGCTCTGTTCCAGTCGGCTGCCTGCCGCCAGCACGTCGAGGTTGGCGCCGGCGGCGCGCTGCAGCAGGGAAGACAGGGTGGCGTCGCCAAAGCTGTCCCACCAGCGCTGTTCGATGGTGCCATCCAGGCTGGCGGCGAAACGGGCATCTTCCGCCTGGCGCCATTGCTGTCCCAGCTCGTGGTGCGGGCGCTGGAAGTCGCTGCCGACGCTGCCGCAGCCAGCCAGGCCCAGGGCCGTGAAGAGTATCAGTGCTTTCATCGCGCGCTCACCTGTTGCAGCTGTGGACGGCGCATGGCTGTATCGATGCGCACTTCGGCCGACATGCCCACGCGCAGGCGGGCATCGCCATCCTGGCCGGGATCGAGCGCGATCCTGACGGGGATGCGCTGCACCACCTTGGTGAAGTTGCCGGTGGCGTTTTCCGGCGCGATGGCGGCGAACGTGACGCCCGTGGCGGGCGCGATGCTGTGCACCGTGCCATGCAGGAGCATGCCCGGATAGGCGTCGACGGCGATGCTGGCGCGCTGGCCCTGGCGCACGTGGGTCAGCTGGGTTTCCTGCAGGTTGGCGACGACGAAACTGCGGTTCAATGGCACCACGGCCATCAGGCTGGCGCCAGGAGCCACCAGGGCGCCGACGCGCACGGCGCGGCGTCCGACGATGCCGTCGATGGGGGCGCGCAGCTGCGTATGCGACAGATCAAGTTCGGCCCGTTGCAGGCTGGCGCGGGCGCGCAGCAGGGCCGCTTCGGCCGCGCCTTGCTGCGCCTGCAGAATGTCCGTCTGCTTGCGGGTGGAGACGAGGGCGGCGCGGTTTTGCGCCAGGCGCGCGCGGCTCACGTCGAAGCGCGATTGCGCCTGCTGGGCATTCTGCACGCTGCCCGCGCCCTGGCCGGCCAGGTGCTGCGAGCGGGCCAGCTCCTGCTGCGCCAGTTTGTCTTCCGCCTGGTTGGCGTCGACCAGGGTCGTGGCTTGCTCGATCACCGATTGCTGGCGTTGCAGGGTGGCGCGGGCATAGTCCAGCTGCGCTTCGGCGCCGGCGACTTCGGCGCGGGCCGAGGAGGCGGCGGCCTGGTAGTCGCGGTCGTCGATGCGCGCCAGCAGCTGACCCGCCTTGACAGTCTGGTTGTCTTCCACCAGCACTTCCCGCACGATGCCGCCCACCTTGGGGGAGAGCACGGTGTAGTCGGCGCTGACGAAGGCGTCGTCGGTGGCTTGTTCGTCGCCACGGGCGAACAGCAGTTGCCAGGCGCAAAAGGCGAGGGCGCAGGCCAGCAAGGCCAGGCCGAGAAGAAATGCGCGCGAGCGCAGTATGGGTGTTTGCATGGTGAAGCTCTTTCGTAAAAATGGAAATCAGGCTGCGCGCGGCGGATAGACGCGCGTCGGCAGGATGGGAATGATCAGGATCATGGCCAGCGCGATGGCGGCCACGGTGAGGTACAGGTCGGACGAGGTCAGGGTGACGACTTGCGCATGCATGCGCTGCGCAATTCCCGCCATGTCCACGCCGGCTGGCAGGTTGCCCAGGCGTTCGCTGAGCACCGTCGAATGAAAATGGTTGCGGCGCGTGATCAGCGCATCGAGCACGCCGGTGGCGACGACGGCCGACATGCCCTTGATGGTGTTGAACCAGGCGGAGGCGAAAGGGCCATCCTGCGGCGCCAGGCCCGTGGTGGCCAGCAGCAGCAAGGGAATCACTGCCATCGGTTGCGCAAAGATCTGCACCGCTTGCAGCAGGTAGAAATGCGTGCGGATCCAGTCCGGCGACATGCGCGCGCCGAGCACGCAGGACAGGGCCAGCAGGGCCAGGCCGATGGCCAGCACCCAGCGGCAGTCGACGGCGCGGATATTGCACAGGGCGGCCACCAGCGGCAGGGCGATCAATTGCGGCAGCGCCACCATCAGCATCACGGGCGCCGTTTGCAGCGGACGGTAAGCGTGCACCTGCGCCAGGTAGGACGAGGGAATCAGGATCACGGCCAGCAGCACGAACAGCACGCCGCCCAGGGTCAGCAGGGCGTGGCTCAGGTTGCGCCGCGACAGCAGCTGCAGCTTGAAAAACGGCAGCGGATGCGACCATTCGTTGATGAAGAACAAGACGAGCAGCAGCAGGCCGCCGCCCAGCAGCACGCAGATCAGCGGCGAGGCGAACCACGCGAGGCGCTCGCCCTGCAGCAATCCCACCACCAGCATGTTGATGGCGGGCAAGCCCAGCAGCAAGCCGCGCCAGTCGAACTGGCGCAAGCGTTCCAGGCGCAGCGGGTCTTGCGGCAAGCCCCAGGACACCATCAGCAGGGCGACGATGCTGCCCGGGACGATTTGCCAGAACGCCCATTGCCAGCCCAGGTATTCCGTCCAGAAGGCGGCCAGCGGCGTGCCCAGGCTGGGACCGAAGGTGGCGCTCAGCGCGTAGCCGCCCAGGCCATACAGCTTGATGTTGGGCGGCAGGAAGCGCAGCGCCACCGTCATCAGCATGGGCGGCAGGGCGCCGCCGGCCGCGCCCTGCACCACGCGCAGGAACATCAATACGGACAGGTTCGGCGCGAACGGGCAGAGCACGCCGGCGGCCATGCAGACGAGGATGGCGGCGGCCGTCAGGCGCCGCAGCGAAAAGGTGACGGAGCACCACGGCGCGAACGCCATGGCCGACACCGAGGCGGCCGCATACAGGGCGACGAGCCAGCTGGCGTCGTCGCGCGCGATGCCCATGGCGCCGCGGATGTCGGCCAGCGCGACCTTGGTGATGTTTTCATTCAGGCCGGACACCAGTACGGCCAGCAGCACGCCGGCCAGGCCCGTGGCCAGGCGCAGGCCAAAAACGGGCGGCGCGGGCGGTGTTGGGGGAGGCGGCGCCGTCGGGACGGCGCCGGGTAGCAGTACAGCGGACACAGGGAACTCCGTGGATGAGAATCAGTCCACGCAGTATAGGTAGCCGTTAATCTTGTGAAAATTGATAATTAATGAAGTCTGAATTGCGTCTGACGCAATGATTCAGATATTCAGATGCCCGGCGGCGCGCTGCCGCACAGCTCCTTGATCATGCGGCGCAGCCAGCGGTGCGCATGGTCGTGGTCGAGGCGCGGGTGCCAGGCCTGGAAGACTTCCACGCTGTCGACGGGGATGGGCAGCTGGAAGGTGCGCAGCCTCAAGCCCAGGCGCTCGACGATGGCCAGCAGGGGCGTGGGCATCAGCGGCAGCAGCAGGCGCGAATCGGCCACGGCGAAGATGGCGGACTGGAAGTTGGGGCTGATCAGCGACACCCGGCGCGTGTAGCCCCGCTCCGCCAGGGCCGTGTCGAAGGGGCCGCGCGCCAGGCCGCGCCGCGAGACGCTGATATGTTCGTATTCGGTAAAGCTGTCCAGGTTGACGGGGCCGTCGAAGATCGGGTGGTCGCTGCGGGCGATGCCGACAAAGCCGGTGGTAAACAGCTGCTGCAGCTTGATGTCGGGTGCAAAGGCGCGCCGCGCGCTGATGTACAGGTCGACGCGGCCCGCGTGCAAGGCGTCGTTTTCCGTGGCGCCATCGCCTTCGGGCACGAAGCGCAGCACCGTGTGCGGCGCATGGCTGGCCAGCAGGTCGCGCAGCTTGCCGCCGTAGGCGCCGACAAACACGTCGTTGGCGCACAGGCTGAAGGTGCGTTCCAGGGTGCGCAAGTCCACTTCGCGGCCGGACGTGAAGATGGCGTGCGCCTGCTCCACCACGCCGCGCACCTGTTCGCGCAATTCCAGCGCGCGCGGGGTGGGCGCCAGGCCGCGCCCGGAGCGCACGAAGACGGGGTCGCCGATGGCGTCGCGGATGCGCGCCAGGGTGCGGCTCATGGCCGGCGCGCTCAAATTCATGCGCCGCGCGGCAGCCACGGCGCTGCCTTCTTCGAGCAGGATATCGAGGGCGATGAGCAGGTTCAGGTCGGGGAGTTTCATGCGGCGATTATAGCCCGGGGGCCAACGTCGGCGCTGCGCCGGCAGGACGCCGGCGCATCAGGGGATGCTACTGCGGGATTACTCGGCTGCCGGCTCGGCGCCGCAGCATTTCTTGAACTTCTTGCCGCTGCCGCAAGGGCAGTCGTCGTTGCGGCCCACTTTCGGCTCTTCGCGCTTCATGGTTTGCACGGGGGCCTTGCGGCGGGGTACCCAGAAACGGTGGATGGCCGGCAGGTTCGCTTCCAGTTCCTGCGCCAGCTTGTGCGCCTTGACCGGGTCTTCCACCAGTTTCAGCTCTTCTTCCTTGATTTCGTCGGCGCCCAGCAGGTAGATCGGCTGCATCAGCTCGGCCACTTCGGAATCCCAGATCTCGTTCCACGAGCCAGGACGCAGTTCCATGCCGTCCCAGAAGCCCCAGCACCAGGCTTCGGCATCGATCAGGGTCTGGCCTTCGTAGTCGTGTTCGACGAACAGGGCTTCGAACTCCTTCGGCGCCACTTCAAACGTCACCAGCACTTCGTTCATGAAGCGCATGATCAGGTTGACGATGCGCTCTTCTTCCTTGCTGTTCTTGAATTTCGGCGCATCTTCGGCATCTTCGCCCCACACGCGCGGCAACCATTCGGCCGGCATGATCGGTTCCGGGCCGATGGCGACGGCAGTCAGATAGCCGTGCAGCATATCCATGGTCATCGCGTCTTCGGAGCAGCGCTCCGACAACAGGAATTGGTCTAATTCATCGAATTCTTTTTCTGATAATGGCTGTTCGAGTTGCATGGCTTGCTCTTTGTATTGAATATAAGCCGCCAGTATACGCCTTGCGGCGCTTCATCACCGAAGTGTTTGCACCGGCGGCCCGCGCGCGCCTTACAATGTCGCTTATGCACAATGAAAACCAGCCGCACGAGGACGACCGGCCCGTCCATCCTTTTTCCGCCCTGAGCCCCGATTGCGTGCTCGACGCCCTCGACAGCGTGGGCTTGCGCGGCGATGGCCGTCTGCTGGCGCTGAACAGCTATGAAAACCGCGTCTACCAGGTCGGCATCGAAGACAGTGCCCCCCTGGTGGCCAAGTTTTACCGCCCCGCGCGCTGGAGCGATACGGCCATCCTGGAGGAGCACGCGTTCGTGTCCGAGCTGGTCGAGCGCGAAATCCAGGTAGTGCCGGCGCTGGAAATCAACGGCAGCACCCTGCACCAGTACCAGGGTTTCCGCTTTGCCGTCTTCCCCCGCCACGGCGGCCGCGCACCCGAGCTGGGCGACCCGGCGACCCTGGAATGGATAGGGCGCTTCATCGGCCGCATCCACGCCGTCGGCGCGCTGTCCACCTACAAGGAGCGGCCGGCGCTCGACCACCAGACGTTCGGCGTCGAGCCGCGCGAATTCTTGCTGGAAGGTAATTTCTTGCCGCCCGAATTACTGGCCGCGTATTCCAGCGTGGCGCAGCAGGCGCTCGACGGCGTCAAGCGCTGCTATGACCGCGCGGGCGACGTGGCCGTGCTGCGCACGCATGGCGATTGCCATGGCGGCAACGTGCTGTGGACGGATGCCGGCCCCCATTTCGTCGATTTCGACGACAGCCGCATGGGCCCGGCCATCCAGGACCTGTGGATGATGCTGTCGGGCGAGCGGGGCGACCAGGTGCGCCAGATGAGCGACATCCTGGCCGGTTACGAGGATTTTTGCGATTTCGACCCGCGCCAGCTGTACCTGGTCGAAGCGCTGCGCACCCTGCGCCTGATCCATTATTCCGCCTGGCTGGCGCGCCGCTGGGACGATCCCGCCTTTCCCGTCGCCTTCCCGTGGTTTAACACGCAGCGCTACTGGCAGGACCGCATCCTCGAGTTGCGCGAACAGGTGGCCTTGATGGATGAGGCGCCATTGTGGCCTGTTTAAGCGCGCGATAAAACGCCCATGGCGGCGTTGCATTGCCTGGGCGTACTATTCGTACTGCCTTCGGCAATGCGCCTTGCCCTGAGCATTTTCTCGGACGCTTAAATCCCTGGCAACTCCTGAAAAGAGCGGTAAAACAGGCTCTTCTTGCCGCGCTGATTTGTGCATGCCTGTTCGATAATGGTGGTAATAAATTCCCATAAGCAACGGAATTCACCCGAATAAGCGAGAAATCATGCAAGCACAGCAAAATCAGCGCCAGGCCGCCTCCCTCACCGTCGCGTATTCCGCCGACGACGAGTTCGACCAGGACAGCATGGTCTCGCTGCATGATTTCAAGGACCTGGAGCGCAAGACCGAGGCGCCCGTGCCTGCTGCTCCAGTCGCCGCTGAGCTCCCTGCGCCCCAGCCGCCAGCCGAACCGGCAGCGGAAACCGACGCCAAGGCGCCTGCCGCCGAACGCCAGAAAATGGAATTGAAAGCCATCCACGAGGCGATTGCCCGCGTGGAAGCGGAAGCGAAGGCCACCTGCGCCGCCGAAAGCCGCGCGCTGGCCGAGGCGCGCGTGCGCTCGCTGGCCGAGGACCGCGCCGCCATCGACGCCGCCGCCGCCGCTGCCGCACAGCAAAATGCACAGGCCGCCGAAGAGGCGATTGCCGCCAACCGCGAACGTCTCGATACCATGCGCGCCGCCGCGCAAGCCAGCGTGGCCCGCCTGGAAGCCGTCAAGCAGGAAACGGCCGAATTGCGCGCCCGCGTGGAATCCGACAATGAAATCCGCCTGGCCGCCGAACAGCGTGCGCGCGCCGAACAGGAAAGCCGCTTGCGCGCCAGCGAGCAGGTGGCCGTGCAGTCGGAACTGGCTGAACAGGCCGCCCGCGCCGCTGAAGAATTGCAAGTACAGACGGAGCAGGCGCGCCTGCAAGCCGTCGAGCGCGTCGCCGCCGTGCAGGCGGCCAAGGAAGAAATGGTGGGCATCGCCTCGGCCGACGCCAGAGTCGCCGTGCTGGCCCGCGAGCGCGAACGCCATGCGCACGGTGCGCGCCAGACGGCGCAGATGCTGGCCGAAGCGGAAAGCGAAGCGCTGGACTTGACGGTGCAGCGCGAGCGCGCCGACCAGATCGCGCTGGAATCGGCCTTCAACCGTGCCGCCGCCGAAGTGCGCGCCCTGGAAGAAGCGCGCGCGCTGGCGCACCTGGAGCAGGAACGCGAAGCCATCGCGCTTGCGCAGGCGGAATCGGAACGCCACGCGGCGCAATCCCTGCGTTTGCGCCTGCAGACGGAAAAGGAATTGCGCGACGCGGCCATCCACCGCGAGCGCCTGGAAATGGTCGCCGTGGCCAGCGCGCAGGCGCGCCGTGATGCCGACGTGCGCATCCTGGCCGCCACCGAGGCGCGCATCGAGGTGGACCGCCAGCTGCGCGCCGTGGCGCTGGCCCGCGTCACCGCCGAACAGGATGCGGAAATCGCCGGCCACGCCAAGCTGGAGGCGGAAACGGCCGCACTGGAACAGACCAAGGCACGCGAAGCGGCCGAGCAGGCAGCTGCCGTCGCGGCGGCCCGCGAACTGGAAGAACAGCAGCGCGCCGCCAGCCTGGCGCATGAGCGGGCCGAACTGGCGCGCCAGGCGGCGGAACTGGCCGCCAGCCAGAACGACGCCGAGCAGGCCGAGGTCGATGCTGGAAAAGCAACTTTAGCCGCGCAGGAACAGGCAGCGCAACTGGCGCAGGAAAAAGCCTTGCAGGCCGAGCAGCTGCTGCAGGCGGAACAGGAACGCCTGGCCGCCGAACAAGCCGCCATCGCGGCCTTGAAAGAAAAACTGGAAGCGGAAGCGCTGGCGTGCAACGCGGCGCAGGAACGCATCGCCGCCGAAGGCGCGCAGGCGGAACTGCTGCGCGGCCAACATGCGGCCGAACAGTCCTTGCAGGAAGCGGCGCAGAAGGAAGCCGACGCGATCCGCATCCTGATGGACCAGGCGCTGGTCGAAGGCGAGCAGAAAGCCGCCGCCGCGCAAGCCGTGCAGGCGCAGGCGCGCCTGGCCGTGGAATTGGGGCAGGTGCACAGCGAGCGCGCCCGCGTGGAAGAAGACAAGGCGCAAGCCGCCGAAGCGCTGCTGGCGTCCGAGCGCGATTTCGTCGCGGCCGAACGCGAGTCGCTGGCGCTGATTGCGCAAAAACTGGTGCAGCAGCGCCAGACCAGCAGCGCCGAAGAGCGTGCCTCGCAAGCGATTGCCGGCCGCCTGGAAGCGGAAAAGCAGGCGACGGCGGCAGCCGACGCGCGCGCCGTGCTGGAACAGCAGGCGCTGGACGCCATGCGCCAGCGCGAGCAGCTGGAACTGGCCGCACAGCAGGCCGCCAGCGAGAAGCTTGCCGCGCAGCAAGCCTTGCTGGCCAGTGCCCAGGCCCACGCCGCCCTGCAGCGCAAGGCAGCCGAGACGACGCGCGCGATGGCCGAGGCCAAGCAGCAATTGCTGGAGATGGAAACGGCGCGCGCGCAGCAGCAGGAGCGCGAACTGGCCGCCCTGCGCGCCAGCCTGGAGCAGCCGCAAAGCGCGTTTTCCAGCTCCTTGAGCGCCGCCCGCGCGAAAGCCGAACAAGTCAGCTCGGCCAGCTTGACGCGCGAAGTGATCGAGCGCCTGACGCAGCCGAATGAATCCGCAGGCGCCGTCTGGCGCTCACGTTGAAGGCCTGAAAACCCGATAACACCCGGGGTCGGACCTTAAGGTCCGACCCCAGTCCCAGGTTTGGGTTACGTCTGCATCTCGCTCAAAACTTCCGTCCCACCCCCACCAGCAGCACATCCGCATCGCGGTGATAATCGGTGATGACCCGGTTCCACGCCACTTGCGCCACCCAGCGGCGGTCGACGTGGTAGCGGGCCGCGGCCGACAGCAAGCCTGTCAGGCGCGTGCCGTGGCCCTGGGTGTCGCGCCCGTCCCACGCCACGTAGGGGCCGCCGCCCATGCCGAATTCCACCTTTTCATTGAGCGAGCGGATCAGCCACAGCTGGGCGGCCACGCCGCGCCGGTGCGCCAGGTCGGTGTTGCCTTCATCGAGGGCGGTGACGGTCCAGTCCACGTATTTTCCCGCCGCGCGCCGGTATTCCAGCGTGAAGGGGCGCGAGGACTCGGAGCGCAGGCTGTTGACGATGGTGTGGCCCGTCGCCAAGGTCAAGGTGTCGTCGTACGCCCAGTTCTGCAAGTGCAGCTTGGCGCCCGGCACGCCGTCATAGCGGTAGCCGGCGCCGATCAGCAGGTGCGTGGTGTTGTCCTTGCCGTCCGGCTTGATGCGGTTGAGCTGCGCTTGCGCATACCAGCGGTTGTCGAATTGCCAGCGCGCCTGCAGGCTGACGATGGAGCCCCAGCCGTGGTCATTGTCGAAGTTATGCAGGCCGTCGTCGGTCCTGGCCGTGTCGAAGAAGAAGTAGCGGCCCACGCCGGCGCCCAGCATCAGGCCTTGCTCCACTTTTTTCGTGCGCAGCCAGGCCTGGCCCGCCATGCCGTCGCGGTGATGGTCTTGCGGATGGCCCTCGTTGATGTAGGACAGGCTGACGGCATTGTAGTTGCCCACGGGCTGTGTGTAGCTGACGGCGGCCACAAAGGTGCGCTCACTGGTCGAGCTGACTTTCAGGGCGCCGGCCATGCCGGACAAGTCCTGTGCCCGGACGGACAGGGGGGGCGAGGCGGCCAGCAGCGCCAGGGCGATGAATGGTATGCGCATGACGTTTCCAGTGACGGGTGAATACACGCTAACGATCGGCTGGCGGAGCGACATGCGATGGCACAAGAATCTTGCACATTGACTACATTTGTAAACTGTTCAGCCAGAACTCGTCACAAGTGTACAAGAAAGTGAGAATGTGTGAGGCGCCGGCCTGGAAGGGCTGGCCGGCGCAGGATTGCTGGACTTGCGGGCGTATTGCTGTCTTATTACTGGCTCAATACGACTTTATCGGCAAAATATTCCGTCTCGCCGAAGCATTGCGTGGGCACGCCCTTGTGCTGGCTGTAGGTGACGAGGATGCGCTTGCCGGCGGCGGCCGTCAATTGCTTCGCCACTTCTTCATCGCGCACGCTGAACTGGAATTTTTCCGGGATGGTGCCCGGCAGCGCCGTCAGCAGCAATTCACCTTCCCATGTCTTGCAGATCCAGCCCCGCTTGGAGAACTTTTGCAGGTAGCCCGCCCGTTCGCCTTCCGAGTACGAGAAGCTGAGGGCCATCCACGTGTAGGCTGCCAGCAGCAGGAAGCCGGCCACGAGGAAGATGGCGAAGGCGAAGGTGACTTTTTTGGTCGTTGGGGTCATGTTGGGAGGTGAATTGTTTAATTGGAGAAAGAATTAATCTTTCCGTCCGGCTTTCCAGTTGAGACCAAAGTTGTAGCGCTCGTCCATCGCCTGGTGCGCCGTGATTTTACCTTGGCCGCCGAAGTATTCCACCAATTTTGTCACCTGCAGGTTGCCGCCGTGGTTTTCCAGCATGGCGATGGCGCACATGGCGTGCTGGCTGTCGCTGTCGAGGCGCACTTCCACGGTCGGCTGGCCGGGAATTTCGATCGTCACGACGCCATCCGTGGCGGCCCAGTTCGGCACACCTTCGTAGATGAAGGCGTAGACCAGCACGCGCTTGATCTGGTCGAAATGGGTGCCGTTGATGAAGATGTTTTCGCCGCTGCTGACGCTGCCCGTGCGGTCGTCGCCTTCCAGGTGGATGTACGGCGGACGGTCATATGCGCCCCAGCTGTTGCCCAGCGCCTGCACGGCGCTCTTGGCGCCGCCGCTCATTTCGAACAGGCAGCCAATGTCGAGGTCGATGCCGCCCGCACGGCCAGCCGGCTTGTTGAACAGCTTGCCGAGGAAGCCCGTGTCCAGTTTCGAGGCGGGCGCCTGGCCTTGCGACGCGTTTTGGTTCCAGTTCAGGTTGACGCGGATGCGGCCATAGCCGCCGCTGTCGCGCTTGTCGAGCGAAATCTTGTCGCCGCGCTTTTCCAGGCGGATCTTCGACAGCGAGATTTTATTCGCCGCCGGCGGGGCTGCCGGCGTGGGCACGGGAACGGGAGCCGGTGCCGGGGACGATTGCGCCGCCTCGCTGCCGCCGAAGTGCTTCAGCAGCGCCGCCAGGCCGCCCGCGAAACCCTGGCCCACGGCGCCGAAGCGCCAGCTGCCGTCGCGGCGATACAGTTCGCCGATGATGACGGCTTTTTCGTCCTGGAAGTCATTGCCCGTGAAGGCAAACGTGGCCGCCTGGCCCAGCGCCATGCTGGAATTGCCCAGCGCGCGCATGCTGCCCTGTTCCGTCGCCGCCGTGAAGACCAGCTTGTCGATCGAGGCAGGCAGGCGGGAAAGGTCCACCTGGAAGGTGGAGCGGGGGCCGTTCAAGTCCACCGTGATGGCGTTGTCCGGCGCGCTTTTCTGGTTGAAGAACACCATGTAGCGGTCGTCCGACAGCTTGCCGGCCGCATCGACGCCGAAGCAGCTGACGTCCACTTCCATCGAACCCGATACGATATCGAGCGTGACGGCAAACGGGCCATTCAAGCCCAGGTCAGCCAGTTTGCCTTTTTGTCCGCGTGTGAAATTGGTCATGGTCGTGCAATCCCTTCGTCGCTTGAGAGTTGAGTCAATGAGGTAGTCGGTGCGTGCGCCGGCGCCGTGTCGGCCGCGTGGCGGATGCCGAACAGGCGCGCCTGCTCGATGATGCGCTGCGCCCAGCTGCTGTGCGTGGCCACTTCGCACATCGATTCCTGCATGCGGAACACGGCCGGGCTGTCCGGATCGATGATGCGCAGCGCCAGTTCGATGTCCGACTGCGCCACCTGGTAGTGGCGTTCGATCTGCGGCACCTGGTCCGGATGGATGGCCGTCTTGGCGATCATGCCGTGCGCCATGTCCTGCGCCACTTCTGCATCCAGCCAGCTGCCTTGCGACAGGTGCTCGAAGACGGGCGCCGTCAGCTGGAAGCCGTGCGGCTTGAAGATGGTCACCAGGCGGCCGATGACCTGTCCCAGCGGGGTTGAATAGATGGTGCCGCTGGTAGGGCGGCGCAAGCCCAGCAGGGCCAGCAGATCGTTGCCGCCGATGCGCAAGGCCAGGATGCGGCGGCGCACTTCCGGCGCGGACAGGAGGAGGCGGAACTGCTTCATTTCCTCGTCGTCGAACACTTCAGCCGTTTCTAGGGTCGGCATCAGCAAATGGTGCGTGTGGCGCACCAGCTCGAAATACGCGGCGAAGTTGTGGCGTGTGGACTTGGGCAGCACGAAGCCGCTCAATTTGTCGGCGCCGGGCATGGACAGCACGCGCGCCAGCACTTCGAGATTACGCACGCGCACGAAGCGCAAGGTGTCCGATTCGGCGCCCATGTTTTGCAGCGCCAGCGACAAATTGAACAGCGCGTAACTGAGGTCGCGTTCGGCGATGGCGTCTTCGGTGCAAAGTATGACCGAACGCAAATGGCTGAATTTGTCGCCATTGGCGATCGCCAGCAAATCCTTGTGCGTGGTCGGCACATACATGGAGGCGCCCAGCGCCGCCTTATGCTCGCTTTGCGGGTGTAGGGAGTTGTTATCCATCGACTGCGCTCCTGATAAGGGCGACTGCCTGGTAAGGCAGCGCCGGTTCTACTGTGACGGGTATGGCTTTTTCCTGCGCAAGAAGCAGCAAATGTGCCACGTCCGGCGCATTCGTGTCGCGCACGATCAGGCGCTCGGGCACGCGGCGCAGCAGCACGCGGGTCGCCTCGCCGATGCCTGGCTTGATCAGGTTGATGTCGCTGATGCCGTACTCTTGCTGTGCCGCGGCCATGTAGGCTTGCGAGCGGGCCGCCATGGCTGGCGCATCGCTCGCTTCGGCCAGCGGGATGCCGCTGCTGGCGGCAATCGCCATGGCGTCGGCCACGAGGCCGTCGGCGAAGGCGCGCGACTGGTCGTGCTGTTCGAACTGCGCGTAATACACGCAGCCGTGGAAGTCGTCCGGGCCGATGGCTTCATTCAACACGGAGCGGCTGACCAGGCCCGAGACGGTGGCATTCAAAATGCTTGACGGGATCAGGTAGTCGCCCGACGAGGCGGCGCAGGCGGCCGTGCCGGCCAGGTCGGACAGCACGAACAGGCCGCCGTCGATCTCCGTGCCATGCGTGGCGTTGAAGTCGTTGACGGTCTGGCGCAGTTCGCGCGAAATCACGCCCTTGCCCGTCCAGCCATCGACGAAGACGAGGGATTCAGCGCCATGGCCGTGCGCCAGGATGTGCTGCAAGGCGTTCGCATCGATGCCGCGGTCGCGGATGATGGAGACGGAATAATGCTGGCACTCGCGCTGGAACACCTGGCGCAGCAAATGGCCCAGGATGACGCCCACGGGCGTGCCGGCGCGCGCCAGCGACACCAGCGTGACGGGCCCCGTGCGGCGCGCCGCGATCAGGGCCGCCAGGCGCAGGCAGTCGCGCGCCATCTGCAGGCGGTTGGCCGCGAACGCGCTCTGGAACAGGGCCAGGTAGGCGGGCGAGGGCAGGGATTCCGGCGACAGCATTTCGCTGTAGTGGCGCTGGCCCGACTGGATCAGCCGCTCTTTTTCGGCCAGGTCGAGGATGGGTTCGAGCGCCATCGGCGTGAGCAAAAACTCCACGTCTTCCTGCCGGTAGCTGCCGCTGAAATGCTGCCTGGTCATAGTGCCGCCACCGTAAGTGCCGCCAGCTGGGTGCCGTTGGGGATGATGGCGTAGTCGCAGGCGGCCATGAAGCGGGCGTCCGAACGGCTGTCGCCCATGCCGAAGCTGACGATGGGGCCGTGTTCGGCTTCCAGCTCCGCGCGCAGGTAAGCCACGGCGCGCGCCTTGTTCAGGGTCTTCGGCAGCACGGCCAGGTTGTTGCCGTTGCGGTGGATGAAGTAGTCGCTGCCTTCCGTGGCGATCCACTGCTGCAGCACCTGCTCCTCGATGTCGGCCAGGCGCTCGCCGCGCGCTTCATGGTCCTTGACGACGATATAGAACGGCGTGTTGTAGTCCTCGATCAGGCGCGCGCGAGAGGGCATGCCCGTTTTGGCCTGGAAATCGTCGATGATGCGCATGGCGTCCCGCAGGCCGGGCAAGGCCGTCTGCATGTCGTCCTGCATCAGGGACAGCCAGCCCGCGTCGAGCGCGCCGCCCGGCTGCAGCACGATGCCGCCGTAATCGAGCACGCTGTAACTGGTAAACGGAAGGTCGACCCGGCGGAAGGCGTCGCCATTTCTCGCCGTGGCGGGAATCAGGGTCATGCCGCTTTGCGCAAAGTCAAAGAAGGCGCGCTGGCGCGCCGTCGTAAACGAGCAGGCGTCGCCATTTTTCAGGTAGGCGGCTGGCTGAAGGTCGGTCTCGCCGGGGCATTTTTTCGGGGTCTGGAACAGTGTGTCGTCCAGATCAACAAACAGGAATTTCTTCAATTTTGGTCTCTGACTGAAAGTGGAACAGGCGGCCATTGAGCTGGCCGGCGAGTTGCATGAGGGCCGGGCTGGCCGGGGTTTCATGGCAGATGAAAACGTGCTGGTACTGGCCAGGAGCCACGTTGTACAGGTAATTGGCGATGCCTTCGCCGTAATTGTCGTCGCAGCGGACGATGTGGCCGACGGAACCCCACGACAGGATGGGGGAGCGCGTGGTCGATTGCACCACCACGTTCTTACCCAGGCTTTCCAATTCGCGCGCCAGCAGGAACGACGGATGCATGAATTCGCCCGTGCCCAGCACCAGCACGGAGTCACCGGCGCCGATTTCCTGCGCCAACTGTACCGCCAAGCCTTGCGGCGGATTCAAGGCGCGTCCCACGCCGATGCGGCCGAAGGCGGGGCTGGCGCCCCGTTCCGCATTCGCCTCGAAGCGCTGCGCGCTGGCCGCCACGGGTGCCGGCGCATCGCCGGCCTGGAAGGCGTACTGGCCGGACAAGGCTGCGCCTATGCTGGTGGGCAGGCCGAAACGCTCACTCAAGCCCGCGTTGGCTGCCTGGCCCATGAAATTGGTGATCACGCCCAGGTGCAGCTTTTCCAGCTGCGGATAGCGCGCGCGGCACACTTGCACCAGGTTGGCGAAGGTGTTGCCGGTCGACGCTTCATCGTCGATCAGCACCAGGCTGCGCGCGGTGGAAAACAGGGCGCTGGCCGCGTCCGACAAATGCAGGAACTGGCGCGGCGCGTGGCTGTGCGATTCCTCGAATTCGAAGAAAGGCACGCTGCCCACGCGGTAGCGCGAGCTGTGCAAGAACAGGGCCTTGCCATTCGGATTGGCGCGCAGCCACGCCTCGAACACGCCCTGGCCCAGGCCGACGGCCGTTTCCGCCATGGCGATGAAGACGACGGGACCGGGCAGGCTGGGGGGAATCTGCGCGGCCAGGTCGTCGTGGATGGTTTGCATGGCGCGCGGCGTGACGGGCCAGTGCTTGCCCAGCACCTTGGACAGGAACAAAAAGCCCCGCTTGGCGTTGGCGCGCGCGGCAAAGCCGATCAGCCAATCCAGCGGAAAGCGCGCCTCGTCCACTTTCAAGGTCAGTTCGCCCGTGGGCATCTGCTGCTTGACGAGGTTCATGGCAGCTCCACGGCGTAGGCGGCTTCGCCCACGCGCATGCCTTCCTGGATGGCGGGCACGGTGAGCTTGTCGAAACCCTGGTCGAAACCGGCCAGCGCCAGGTAGGGCAGGTTGGGACCGGCCGCGCACGCCATGCCGATGCCGCCCGACATGCGCGGGTTGATCTCCAACAAGGCCAGGCCATTCGCGCCCTCGCGGAACTGGATGTTGAAGACGCCATTCAGGCGGTAGTCGCGCGCCAGTTTGTCGCAGGCCGCCAGCAAGTCGGCGCGCAGCTCGATCAGCTGGCCGCTGCCGCCCCCGTGCAGCTTCTTGCGCGGCACGGCGCAAATGAGCTTGCCCTGGTCGGCGACGCAGTCGGCGCTGTATTCGTGGCCATCGAGGTATTCCATCAGCAGCAGGGTCTTGAACGATGCCATCTGCGCCAGGCCGTTGCGCAGCTCTTGCGCATTGATCTGGTAGGCGGCGCCGGCCAGCAACAGCTGGGCGCTGGTGCGCTCTTCATCAAGGATGGCAAAGCCCAGGGCATACACGGATTCGGACGGCTTGATGCACAGCTTGCGATGCAGCGGGCGCAGTTCGGCACAGGCGGCGTCGTATTCGGCGATGTTTGTGACGGCGCGGTAGTCGGCAGGGCGCGCCATGGGCAGATCGAGGCCGTCGCAGAAGCGCGCCTTGTCATGCATCAGGGTCAAGGTCTCTTCGCTGGCCACGCTGAGCACGCGCGTGCCGATGGCGGCGAAGCGCGCGCTGGCGCTGCCGATCAGGCCTGCTTCCTTGCCGGGCCAGAAAATCGTGATACCCCGGTCGCGGCAAAATTCCAGGCACCACTCGACATAATCGAGACCCGTGAGGCCGGACGGTTCGACCGCGTATTCGTGGGCCGCCAGGAAGGCGGCCGCGTGCGCGTTCGTATTGCTGCATACGAGGTGATAGCGGGGCGCACCGTTTGTCGCGGCCATATCGGCCTCGCGGATCAGGCGCATGGCCGTGCCGACGGAGGAAAATGTTTTGTTGAACCAGACTCTTTGCATGTACGGGGACCGGGTGGAAATAGGGAAGCCGCGCGCAGGTGCGCGCGCGGGGATTCTAAGCGGCCAGACTTAACCTGGCCTTATAGAGGAGGGGGAATCAGCCGGCTTTGCCGCTGGCCGTCCACTTCAGGAAGGCGTCGCGGTTGCGCGAGCAGATGAATACCTTGCCCGAGCCGGAAAAGCGCAGCACGATGCCTTCGCCGCTGGTCACGCTGTTGACGATATTGCCGAGGAAGCCGCCGATGCCGCCGCCGCCCGAACCGCCGCCCGTGGTCACGGAAATCTCGTATTTCAGGCTATTGTCCCAGCACACGACGTGGGAATTGTCGATCACGACATCCTTGCCCGGCTCGACATCGAGCTGGAACATGGAGCCGAAGCCCGACACCACCACTTGCCCCGTGCCGGCCGTCTCCATGACGAAGAAGCCGCCCGACTGGGCGAACAGGGCGTTGCCGATGCTTTGCGTGCGCACCTTCATTTCCGTGCCCGAGGTGGCGGCGACAAAGGCGCCGTCGTTGAGCAGGTACTGGCGCGCGCCCACGTCGACCACTTCGATGGCGCCCGGCAGGGTGGGCGAGAGCAGGCAATCGCCGCTGCCGCGCACCGCTTCGATGTGCTGCTGGAAGAACGATTCGCCATTCGCGAAGCGGCGCATGATGGCGCTGCCCAGGCCGCCCGTCATCTTGCCTTTCAAGTCCAGCGCCGTTTCCATCATCACCATCGCATCGGATTCGCAATAGATGGTTTCGCCCTGTTTCATGCTGACGTGGAGGAAAGGATCGACGTCGCCCGTGACACTAAATACTGGCATGATAAATCTCCAAAAAAAAGCCGCCTGAACTGTGCAGGCGGCAGTAATGATATGACATTAAGATAATTCACCTCGGAAAACCGTAGCGAGCAAGCTCGATTTCGGGTTAAGTCGCGCAGCTGTACGCAGGTACAGCGAGCAACGCAGGCCCGAAAGTGAGCGGCGCAGTAGGTTTAACGAGTGTGAATTAGGCGTTGACGCCGAAAGAGCGGGCCAGTGGGCCCAGACCGCCGTTGAAGCCCTGGCCGATAGCCTTGAACTTCCATTCGCCGTTGTAGCGGTAGATTTCGCCAAAGATCATCGCCGTTTCCGTCGAGCTGTCTTCGGACAGGTCGTAGCGGGCGATTTCTTTTTCGCCTTCCGCGTTCAGGCAGCGGATGAAGGCTTTCGAGACCATGCCGAAGTTCTGGCGGCGCGCGTCGGCGTCGTGAATGGTGACGGTGATGCTGATGCGGTCGATGTCGTTTGGTACGCGGGTCAGGTCGATTTCGATGCGCTCATCGTCGCCTTCGCCTTCGCCCGTCTGGTTGTCGCCCGTGTGGACGACGGAGCCGTCGGTCGACTTCAGGTTGTTGTAGAAAATGAAGTCAGAGTCGCCACGGACTTTGCCGTCGCTTTTCAGGAGGAAAGCGCTACCGTCAAGGTCGAAGGTGGCGCCGTCCGTCGAACGAGGATCCCAGCCGAGGCCGACGATGATCTTCTTCAGGTTCGGTGCTTCCTTGCTCAGGTTGACGTTGCCGCCTTTTTGCAAACTGATTGCCATGTGGTGCTCCTTTTCAGTAATTAACTCAAAACGCCAATCAAAACCTACTGCGCGTCGTAATTTGCGGCCTGCGATGCTCACTGTACCTTCGTACAGTTGCGCTTCTCTGCCACAACTTCCTTCCGCTCGCTACGGTTTTGTCAGGCGTTGTTAGACATGCCTTCATGGGATGAGCGCAAGGCGCTCGTGCCATTACTCTCTCAATTGGGGGCGGAACCCCCGATTTCAAGCTTGTGCCGCGTGCCGTTTGCGATAACGCAAGGATGACCACAGCGAGACCAGGATGAAGGCCACGCCCGACAGGCCCGTGAACCACTCCGGAATATGGTACTTGACGGACGCCAGCATGATCAAGGCAAGGATGCCGATCGCATAGTGGGCGCCGTGCTCGAGGTAGACGAATTCGTCCAGCGTGCCCTTGTGCACCAGGTATACCGTCATCGAGCGCACGAACATGGCGCCGATGGCCAAGCCCAGCATGATGATGACGACGTCGTTGGTGATGGCGAACGCGCCGATCACGCCGTCAAAGCTGAACGAGGCGTCCAGCACTTCCAGGTACAGGAAGCCGCCGATGCTGCCGCGCGCTACCGTTTTTACCAGGTCGCCATTGCCGTTCCTGGCCGGCGCGGCGCTTTCTTCTGCGTCATCCTGCAAGTCCGGTTCGCCTTCTTCCAGCAAGCCGCTGATCCAGTTCACGCCGATGTAGACGGCGATGCCGACGATGCCCGACGCGAGCACGCTGTATTTTTGTTCCACGGGGCCCATCGCCACGCAGGCAGCCACGGCGCCCATGGTGATCAGCACGGCCAGGCTTTCGGTGCCCAGCGCGTTGACTTTTTCCTCGGCCCAGCCCAGCCAGTGCAATTCCTTCTCGTCGTCGAACAGGAAGTTCAGGAACACCAGCAGCAGGAAGGCGCCGCCGAAGGCCGCCACTTGCGCATGGTTGTCCGTCAGGTGCTTGGCGTACACATCGGGCGTCGTGGTGGCCATGGTCCATACGTCGACGAGGCCCAGGCCCGTGGCGACGGAAACGATGACCAATGGAAACAGCAGCCGCATGCCGAAGACGGCCACGAGGATACCTACCGTCAAGAACAGTTTTTGCCAGAATTCATTCCAGTGACGCAAGACCGAGGCATTCACCACCGCATTGTCGAACGACAGCGACACTTCCATGATGCCCAGCACGCCCGTGATCCACAGCGCCTGGATCAGGCCCGGCATGCCACTATGGCTGTAACCCCACCAGCCTGATACTGCCATCAGGATAAAAGTGACTAAAAAGGAAATTCTGAAATGCCGCATGAGTACCCCGTTGCAAATATGAAGACGTTTGATTATCCGCGCCGCTGTACGCGCCGC
The DNA here is from genome assembly GCF_030587315.1 of Janthinobacterium sp. SUN211. Lineage (NCBI taxonomy): Bacteria > Pseudomonadati > Pseudomonadota > Betaproteobacteria > Burkholderiales > Oxalobacteraceae > Janthinobacterium > Janthinobacterium sp. SUN211. The sequence continues at coordinate 50,874 of NZ_JAPWIC010000012.1, forward strand.
ACTCGGTGTTGATATACGTCAATTGTTGTATATGCCATGATTTTATATTAGTTGCCGCCGGGGGCGGCGTTTTATAGGCCGACGGAAGACAGTTCTGCTGGCGCGGATGTTCTGCGATAATTGCGGCGCGCCTGTCTCCCCTGACGCACCCTATACATATATAAGAAGGAATACCCCGTGGATATCGCTTACCTCGTCACGCCCCTGATCACCTGGATCCTGGTCGGACCGATCAAATTCCTGATCAACAGTGTCCGCACGCGGCAATGGGCGTTCGGCCTGGTCGGCAATGGCGGCTTTCCCAGCAACCATAGCGCCGTCGTGTCCAGCATGGCGACCCTGATCGCCTTGCGCGAAGGCATCGGCCATCCCGCCTTCGGCGTGGCAGTGACCTTGGCTTTCATCGTCATCATCGACGCCAACAGCCTGCGCCAGCACGTGGGCAAGCAGGCGGCCGCCATCAACCGCCTGGCCAAGGAAGCGGCCAGCCCCGCGCATACCTGGTTGCGCGAGCGCATGGGCCATACCCTGGTGGAAATCGCCGGCGGCCTGTGCACGGGCGTGGCCATCGGTTTCCTGATTAACACCATTTTCGGCCGCTAAGTTCGCTTCCCCTGAAACGCAAAACCCCGCTTCAAGGCGGGGTTTTGCGTTTCAGCGCGTAAAAACTACGTTTCATCCATTGATTAAAGCATTACAGGAAACCGCCGATTGACATGCCCGGACGCGCTCATGGATACTTTGGCGCTTGTGGTTTTAATAAAAATATTATGCCTGCTATCGCTTGCAGCCCTATCCGGGCCGCGGGAACGGTAGTGGTGCTATCTATCCGGAGAATTACCCATGTTGCGCAAAACCCTGTTTGTTCTGGCAATCGCTTCTGCCCTGGCCGCCTGCGGCAAAGAGTCCAAAGATCCCGGCAAGGGCGGCAAGAATGCCAAGGAACAGGCGGGCGCTGCCGCCAATTTGCTCGTGTCCCCGGAAGACTTGCTGACCATCCAGAGCAATGCGCTGGCGTCGGGGCCGGTCATCACCGGTTCCGTGCAGCCCGAGCGCAACGCGGACTTGCGCGCCGAAGTGTCGGCCGTGGTGATCCAGGTCATGAAGGAAAATGGTGAAATCGTCAAGCGGGGCGACGTGCTGGTGCGCCTGGACGAAACGTCCATCCGCGACGGCCTCAATTCGGCCGAGGAAGCCAGCCGCGCCGCCGGCCAGGTGCTGGAGCAGTCCGAACGCATGTTCCAGCGCATGAAAACCCTGCGCGCTTCGGGCATGACCTCGACGCAGGCGCTGGAAGACGCGGAAATCCGCCGCAACAATGCGCAAAGCGATCTGTCCGCCGCGAAAAGCCGCGCCGTGCAAGCGCGCCAGCAGTTGCAGCGCACCCTCGTGCGTGCGCCGTTCGACGGCATCGTGAGCGAGCGCAAGGTATCGAATGGCGATACGGCGCAGATCGGCAAGGAATTGATCAAGGTCATCGATCCAACCAGCATGCGCCTGGAAGGCCTGGTGTCGGCCGACAAGATCGGCGTCGTCAAGGTGGGCCAGCCCGTATTGTTCCGCATCAATGGTTATCCAGGCCAGGATTTCGCGGGCAAGGTGCGCCGCGTCGATCCGGCGGCCAACGCCGTCACGCGCCAGGTGGCCGTGCTGGTCGATTTCAATGACAAGGAACAACCGCGCGTGGCCGGCCTGTATGCGGAAGGCCGCATCGAGACGGAAACCGTCAGCGCGCTGATGATCCCCGACTCGGCCCTGGTGAAGGCGGGCGACGTCACGTACACGTGGAAAGTCAAGGACAAGGCTTTGCATAAAGTTAACTTGCGTATCGGCGCGCGCGACGTGCGCACGGGCCAGTGGGAAGTGCAAAGCGGCCTGGCCAGCGGCGACACCGTGCTGCGCACGCCGGGCTCGACCTTCAAGGATGGGCAGAAAGTGGAATTGACGGCCGCCAAGGCCGTGCCAGCCGCCGCCGTGGCCAGCAGCAGCACCGCCGTTGCCGGTAAAGGAAACTAAGCCATGTTCCTTTCTGATTTCAGTATCAAGCGGCCCACCGCCACCATCGTCCTGATCCTGGCCATGATGTGCGTCGGCTTGCTGGCGCTCAAGAAATTGCGCGTCAACCAGAACCCGGACGTCGAGGTACCGTTCATCGTCGTCAGCATTCCTTACCCTGGCGCGTCGCCCGACACGGTCGAGCGCGAAGTGGTGAACCGCCTGGAAAAGTCCTTGCAAAGCATTTCCGGCGTGACCGAAGTCAACAGCGATTCGAATGAAGGTTCGGCCAGCATCTTCCTGAAGTTTTCCTTCAATACCAATTTGATCGAAGCGTCCGACAATATCCGCAATGCGATTGCCGCCGTGCGCTACAAGTTGCCGACGGAAATGCGCGAACCTATCCTGCAGCGCATCGATCCGGCTGCCGAGCCCATCATGCAACTGGCCCTGTCGTCGAATACGCAAAGCCATGCGGAAATTTCGCGCCTGGCCGAGGACGTGCTGTCGGACCGCTTCCGCACCGTCGATGGCGTGGCGCTGGTCAACGTGGGCGGTTCGCTCAAGCGCGAACTGTCCGTGCTGCTGCGGGCTGAAAAGTTGCGTGAATACAATGTTTCCGTCAGCGACGTCGTCACCGCCTTGCGCAACCAGAACACGAATGCGCCCGTGGGCAAGGTGCGCGGCACCCTGGACGAGAAAAGCATCCGCCTCGTGGGCCGCATCGAGTCGCCAAGCGACTTCGAGAAAGTGGTGATCAAGCGCCGCGGCGAGGAAATCGTGCGCCTGGCGCAAGTGGCCACCATCGAAGATGGCTTTGCCGAAGTCAACAGCCTGAGCATGCGCAGCGGCAAGCCCAACGTGGGCATTTCGATCACCCGCGTGCGCGACGCTTCCACCGTCAGCGTGGCCAACAAGATCCGCGACATGGTGGCGGAAATCAACAAGACCTTGCCGAAAGGCACGATCCTGCAAGTGACGCGCGACGGCGGCGAAAACGCCCAGCATAGCTTGAACAACGTGATCGAATCGCTGGTACTGGGCGCCGTGCTGACGATTTTCGTCGTCTACGCCTTCCTGAACTCGTGGCGTTCGACCCTGATCACGGCGCTGAGCCTGCCCACGTCCGTGATTGCCGCCTTCATTGCCGTGTGGCTGTGCGGCTTTACCCTGAACTTCATGACCTTGCTGGGCTTGTCGCTGGCCATTGGCGTGCTGATCGATGATGCCATCGTCGTGCGTGAAAACATCGTGCGTCACATGCAGATGGGCAAGGACCGCCGCACGGCCGCGCTGGAAGGCACGGCCGAGATCGGCATGGCCGTGGCCGCCACGACCTTCTCCATCATCGCCGTCTTCATTCCCGTCGCGTTCATGCCCGGCATTTCCGGCGAATGGTTCCGTCCGTTTGCATTGACGGTGACGTGCTCGGTGCTCGTCAGCCTGGGCATCTCGTTTACGCTCGACCCGATGTTGTCGGCTTACTGGGGCGACCCGGTCGAGGAACATTCGGCGCCGAAAAAAGGCATCGGCCGCGTACTGGAAAAATTCAACCACTGGTTCGACCACCAGGCCGACCGCTACGGCCGCGTGATCGCCTGGGCACTGCATCACCGCCGCTGGATGGCCGTGATCGCCTTCGGCAGCCTGGTGGGCGCCATCGCCCTGCACGCTACCCATGGCGGCACGAGTTTCCTGCCAGCATCCGATTCGGGCAACTTGATGATCAATGTGCGCACGCCATCGTCGAGCAGCATCGAGTATTCGCGTTTGAAACTGGAAGCGGCGGCCGTGCTGGCGCGTACCTTGCCTGAAACCAAGGATACCAACAGTTCCATCAATGCTGGCGGCGGACGAGTGTATGTCGACATCGGCAAGCGCAATACCCGCAAGCGTTCGGCCAAGGAAATCGCCGTCGAGCTGCGCGAAAAGATGTCGCGCCTGGTGGGTGCCGAATACGTGGTGCAGGATGACTTGAGCAACGGTTCGCAAAAACCGATCCAGGTGGAATTCACGGGCCCGGATTCGCGTAAATTGATGGAAATCACGAATGCCTACATGGACAAGCTGCGCGCCATTCCTGGCGCCGTCGACGTGGGCCTGTCCGAGCAAGACCCGAAGAACGAGCTGCAGATCGAGCTCAACCGTGGCTTGGCCAACTCGATGGGCATTTCCGTCAATGATGCAGCGCAATCGTTGCGCGTGGCCTTTGCCGGCGTGGAAGTGGGCGACTGGGTCGATCCGACGGGTGAAACGCGCGACGTGGCCGTGCGCCTGCATCCCGATGACCGCGTGGCGTCGGAAAACATCGAGCGCCTGCCGATCAGCGTGACGGGGACTTCGCAAATGGTCCCGCTCGACCAGATCGCCACCATCACCATGGGCAAGGGCCCTTCCGGCATCGAGCACAAGAATGGCAAGCGCACGATTACCGTGTCGGCCAATGCACAGGGCCGTTCGAACGGCGAAGTGACGAGCGACGCCATGAAACTGGCCAACTCCATCGACTTCCCGCCCGGCTACGGCCTGGCGCTCGGTGGCGCCGGCCAGGATCAACAAGAGCTGTTCACGGAAATGCTGATCGCGCTGGTGATGGGTATCGGCTTGATGTATTTGATCCTGGTCATGCAGTTTGGTTCATTTACCGCGCCGGTGGCCGTGATGATGTCCTTGCCGCTCAGTCTGATCGGCGTGGTGGTGGCGCTGGTGATCACCAATAACACCCTCAACCTGATGAGCTTTATCGGCATCATCATGCTGATGGGGCTGGTCGCCAAGAACGCCATCCTGTTGCTGGACGCGGCGCGCAAGCGCGAGGAAGAGGGCCATGGCCGCGAGGACGCGCTGATGTATGCGGGCCGCATGCGTCTGCGCCCCATCCTGATGACGACGTTCGCGCTGATTGCCGGCATGTTCCCCGTGGCGCTGGGCCTGGGCGAGGGCGGCGAGTTCTACCGTCCATTGGCGATCGCCATCATCGGCGGCACCATCACCTCGACGATTCTGACCCTGCTGGTCGTGCCGACCTTCTACGACAGCATCGAAATCGCCCGCGATGGCGCCGTGGCCAAGTTCCACCGCCGCGCCGCGCGCATGCCCGTGGCCGTAGCCATGATCTTGACCTTGATCGAGTGCGTGCTGACCCTGCTGCTGGTGCGCTTCGCTTACCGCATGCTGAAAAAGGCCGTGCTGTTCCTGATGGGACGCCGCACGCCGAAGGCGACGTCGGTCAGCCTGCAAAAGTAAAACCGGGCCAAGGCCAGCTTGCGCTGCGCCGTGGTATTTCAAGAGCCTTCCGCGGAAGGCTCTTTTTTTTTGCCTGCCCGGTTGGCCAGGACGCGGCGCGCTAGCTGTTGCGCGGTGGCGGCGTGGTCCCTGTGCCTGTGCCGTTGCCAGGCGGCGTGGTGGAGGGCGGGGTGGTCGTGCCATCGGGGTTGGTGGTGGTGCCCGGTGCCATCCCTGGCGTGGCCGGCGTGGTGGCGTCCGGATTGGTCGTGCCCGTGGTACCGGACGTGCCGCTGGTGGCGGGCGGCGTTGCCGGCGCGGTGGCGGCGGGCGTGGCGGTGGTGCTGGTATCGTTGCGTTTGTTGCAACCGCCCAGCAGCGCACAGACGATGGCGCTGCCGAGGACGAGCTTGCTGGTGGTCAGGAGTGGAGCCGTCATGATTGTTCCTTTTCAGTGTAAGACTGTCGTGGAAACGCATGCCTCGCCAGATTGCGCATCTGGAACAAGGCTGGCATCGCTTGCAAGGTTTAGAGTCGGCGGGCCGGTACTGGTTCACCGGACTTGCACAGGCGCGGTGCTGGCGGAGACGGGGAGCGCGCTGCGTTTGACGCAGCGCAAATCCGCCAGGGATACGGGGTGGGCCAGGACAGGACGCCCTGGCCGCGCAAGACGATTTATTTGGCGGCAGGAGGCTTGCTCACTTCCACTTCCCAATCCACGCCCGACTCGACGTGGTGCTTGGCTGCAAAGTCGCCCTGGCTGATGGCGACGGCCACGTCGAGCAGGCTGTTCAGGTAGACGAGGGGCTTGCCCTTGGCGACGCCGCCAAACGTGTGCTCGAACGGCGCCGTGACCTTGGCCACTTGCTTGCCCTTGTGCAAGATGCGTACTTGCAGCGGGTCATGCAGTTTTACCTGCAATTCATCGAGCAGGGATTTCGGAATGTTTGTCCAGACATTGCCGTACTTGACGTCGAGCACGGGCACGATGCCGCGAATCGTGTTGCCGTCGCGTACAGGCTTTTGATACGCGATCTTCACCACGGATTCGCTCGGCAATTGAGGACCCACCTGTTCATAGCTGATGGCGCCCGACGCCAGGCGTGCACCCACGTACGCGTACACGTCGCGGCCATGGAAGGTGTACGACTCGGCGGAGCCAGCCAGGCGGTTGACCTTTTCATCGATTTCGCGCAGTTCGGCCACGCCGTCGCGCTCGGCGATCAGGGTGAACAGGCCATTGTCCGGCCCCACGAAGTAGCGCCCGCCCTTGGTTTTCAGCACTACCGACTTGCGCGCCGTGCCCACGCCCGGATCGATGACGGAAACGAATACCGTGCCTTGCGGCCAGTAATTGGCCGTCTGGTACAAACGGTAGGCGCCCAGCCAGATGTCGTAGTCGGGAATCTGGTGCGTCAGGTCCGAAATGGTCAGCTGCGGATCGACGCCATAGGCCACGCCATGCATGGCCGACACGGCGCCATCGGCCGTGCCGAAGTCCGTCATCAGCACCAGCGGCGCGCCGGCCTGGGCGGACGACAGCAGGAGGGCGCTGAGGCAGGTGCCGGCGACGAGGTGGGAGAGGCGTTTGATGATCATGATTTCCTTTGTATCCAGTGTCAGAATGTGTAGCTTAATTTAGCGTAAAAGTACGCGCCATTGACGCCGATGGGGTTGATGAAATTGTAGGGCAGGGCGCCGCCATACGTGGCGTTATTCGTTTCCCGCACGCGCTGCGGATAGCGGTCGAGGATGTTGTTGCCGCCTACGCTCAAGGTCAGTTGCTTGCTCAGTTTCAATTGGCCTTCCAGGTCCAGCGACCAGACGGCGCCGAAGCGCTGGGCGGGGATGCCGTCGATCAAGGGCGCATCGCTGTCATACGAAAAGTCTTTCAGCTCGCCAAAGCGCGTGGCGCGCGCCTGCACGCCCCAGCCGGCCGCCTGCCAATCGACGCCGAGGATTAATTTGCTGGACGGTGACGCATGTTTGATGCGGAACAAACTCGTCTCCGTCAGCAGGGTCAGACTGGGATCGATGTTGGCCAGCGCAGCGGAACTCTGGTGTACCTTGTCGAGGCTGGTCTTGTTCAGGTTCAGCGCTGCATTCAGGTTCAGCTTGCCTGAGGTGAACGCCAGGTCGTGGTTCAGCACCACGTCCAGGCCTTTGGTCCGTGTGTCGAGCAGGTTGGCCAGGTAGGCAACGGACTGGATGTCGCTGCGGTCATTCGCGGCCAGGTAGGCCGTGACGGCGTCGCTTTGCAAGTCGCTCGAACGCGTGATGCGGTCGCGGATGCGGATCACGTAGGCGTCTACCGTCACGCTGGTGGCGGCGGCCGGTTTCCAGGCCAGGCCCAGCGAGACGTTGGTCGATTTTTCAGGTTTCAGGTGTTGCGCGCCGAAGCTGCGCGCCAGCGGATCGCTGGCCGGCAGCAGGGCCGCCGTTTGCAGGGCCGTGCCATCGGCATTGAAGTTCAGGGTGGCGAAGCGGAAACCCGTCTGCACGAGGGCCGGCGCACGGAAGCTGTTCGACAGCGAACCGCGCAGGAGGAAGTTGTCCGTCACTTTATAGCGCGTCGACAGCTTGCCCGTGCTGGCGCTGCCGAAGTCGCTGTAATCGGAATAGCGGGCGGCGGCGCCTACCAGCAGGCGCGGCGTGAGGTCGCTTTCCACGTCCGCATACACGGAGCGGATTTGCCGGCTGCCGTCGTAGGCGTCCGATGGGCGCAAGCCTGGCCCCGCCTGCGCGCCCGGCGGCGCATCGGTAAAGCTGCCGGCCGCATACGAGGCAGGGTCGCCAGCCGAGCTGGTGTAGGTTTCGCGCATCCATTCGGCGCCTACCGCCAGGTTCAAGGGCGCGGGCAAGCCGATGTCGATGCTGCGCGTGGCATCGAGATTCAAGGCGTTCTGGCGGAAGTCGAAGCCGGCCAAATTAAAACGCGTGGGGCTGGCCGCGCCCAGCGAGGCGTTGACGGAGTGGCTCACGCCGTAGTCAAAGCGGTCGCTGCCGTGGCGCGCGCTGGCGTCCCAGTTCCACTCGCCCCAGCTGCCGCGCACGCCGGCCACGATGCTGAGGTCGCGCTTGTCGCCGTTGGTGACGGGGCGGTAGCCGTTCGGATACAGGGCCGGCACATTCGACGGGTCGCCCGGATAGCGGAAGTAGGCGCTGCCGTCCGATGTGCGCTCGTTGAGGGTGGCAAACGAATACAGGTCCAGGCCGTTATCCAGGGTGAGCTGGGTGTTGTAGAACAGATAGTTGTTGCGCTGGCGCGAGTCGCCCGACTTGAACACCACCTTGCCGTCGAGGGCCTGGTCGGCAGGCGTGAAGTTGTAGGAAGTCCAGCCCGCGTCGCTGGGGCCGGCACGTTCCGTGGGCGAGCGGCGCCGCGTTTCCGCGCCGAAGCGGAAGAATCCCGTCTCGCCCAGCGGTACGCCATAGTCGGCGTTGACGATGACGGTCTGGCCATCCGTCAGGGTTTGATCGGTCGGGTCGAAATGCGTGTGGTTGGCGCCATAGCTGATGGACGCGGCGCCGCCCGTACGGGCCTTCTTCAGCACGATGTTGATCACGCCCGCCACGGCATCGCTGCCGTACTGGGCGCCGGCGCCGTCGCGCAGGATTTCGATATGGTCGATGGCGTTCGGCGGAATGGCGTTGATGTCCACCGGCACGGTGCCGGCAAAGCTGCTTTCCGTGTCGAGCACGGCGCTCGTGTGGCGGCGCTTGCCGTTGATCAGCACCAGCACCTGGTCGGGCGCCAGTCCCCGCAACTGGATGCCGCGCACGGAGTCCGACGCGCCGCTCGACTCGATGCGGGGGAAGTTGATCGAAGGCGACAGGTTTTGCAGGGCCGCGCCCACGTCGCCCGTCGCCAGCGCATTGCTCACTTCGCGCGCGCCGAAACGGTCGATGGGCACGCTGCTGTCGAACACCGTGCGGTTGCGCGCGCGCGAGCCGACGACGGTGACCTGGTCGATGCCGGCGCCCGCCGTTTCAGCGGCAGCGCCTGTGCCGGCGGTGGCTTGCGCGTCCTGGGCCCAGGCGGACGGTGCGCCCAGCATGGCGCAGGCCAGCACGATGGCGCGCAGCGGCGTGGCGGGAAGGGGGGCGGGGGCGGATGAATGGCGCGGATGCAAGGCGGTGTCCTTTGGGCTCGATTAGTGTCGGTGTGGAAACAGTTGCCATGAGCTTAAGGGAGGCGCCCGCCGGCGCTAACGATTCTTTCTGGATATGCTTATGCTGTTGTTTTTATGCCGTTATGACCCTCCGCTCAGGATTTCGGCGCGGCCGACATGTCGGGCTGGGCCGTGACGGGTGTGCCGGCCGCCTCCAGCGGTCGAGGATGCCGAGCTCCTTTTCACGCAGGCGCTCGTCGGCTACCACGCAGGGGAGGCTGTCCGCACCGATGCGCGCCAGCACGGCTTGTGCTGTACGCCGGGCCCGCATGTAGGCAAATACAGCACGACAGTTGCCTGTTGTTCAGGGGGGAGGGTGAGGGAGGCGAACCAGTCGCCCAGGGCTTGCGCCTGGCGCGCACCAAGTTCGGAGAGGTGCACATCGCCATCGCGCTCGGCGATGGCGATCAGTAACTGTTCGCGCAGTAGGTTTGGTTATGCGTTCTAGGCGGCGTGTTCCGCTTCGTCCAGGTCGGGCGCGTCGTCGCTGTTGTAGACGGCCAGGTCGGTTTGTCCCATGACCCGGCTGGTGACGGTGCCCGCCGTGATCGAACCGCTCACGTTCAGGGCCGTGCGGCCCATGTCGATCAGCGGCTCGACGGAGATCAGCAAGCCGGCCAGCGCGACGGGCAAGTCCATCGCCGACAGCACGATCAGGGCGGCAAACGTGGCGCCGCCGCCCACGCCGGCCACGCCGACGGAACCGATGGTGATGATGGCCAGCAATGGCAGCAGGAAGCTGATCGTGAATGGATCGACGCCGACGGTGGGGGCGATCATGACGGCCAGCATGGCGGGATAAATGCCGGCGCAGCCGTTCTGGCCGATGGTCGAACCGAACGAGGCAGCAAAGTTGGCGATGCCTTCCGGCGTGCCCAGGCGCTGGGTTTGCGTCTGCACGCTCATCGGGATCGAACCGGCGCTGGTGCGCGAGGTGAACGCGAAGGCCAGCACGGGGAAGACTTTTTTCACGAAGCGCAGCGGATTCAGGCCCACGCCGGCGATGATGGCCAGGTGCACGAGGAACATCAAGATCAGCGCGCTGTACGAGGCGACGACGAAGTTGATCAATTTCAAGATGTCCGTGTAGCTCGACGAGGCCACCACTTCAAACATCAGCGCGAACACGCCGTACGGCGTCAGGCGTAACACCAGGGTGACCATGCGCATGACGATGGCGTGCGCCACTTTCATGAAGTTTTCGAAGGATGCGAAAATTTCCGGCTTCTTGGCGGCGATGCCCGTGGCCGAGATGCCGATGAAGATGGAAAACACGACCACGGCGATGGTCGATGTCTTGCGCGCGCCCGTCATGTCGAGGAAGGGGTTGGTCGGCACGAAGCTGACCAGCAGTTTCGGCAGCGACAGGGCCTTTGCCGTTTCCAGCGAGCCTTGCAGCTGCACGCCGCGCGCCACTTCGGCGGCGCTCGACGTCAGGCCGACAGCCGTCAGGCCGAACAGCTTGGCCATCAAAATGCCCAGCGCAGCGGCGACCGTGGTGGTGATGAGCAGGGTGCCGATGGTCAGCGCGCTGATCTTGCCCAGGGAACTCGCGTCCTTGAGTTTCAATATGGCGGAGATGATGGACACCATGATCAGCGGCATGATGATCATTTGCAGCAATTTCACATAGCCGCTGCCGACGATGTCGATGTATTCATTGGTGCCGGCGATGATGGGCGAGCCGGCGCCGTACAGCCACTGCACGGCCGCACCGAGCAGTACGCCCAGGCCCAGGCCCGTGAAGACGCGCACGGTAAACGTCGCGTGTTTGCGTTGCTGGTGGAACATGAAGGCGAAGACGATCAGCGCAACGAGCAGGTTCAGAATGATGTTAATTGCCATAAGTGGGCCTTATCTTGGTTTTATTCGAGACTGCGGAGAGCACGTGGAACTTTGCTACCAGTAACTTTCGCTCTTGCCCCGGGCGAAAGGGCAAGCACTGTACAGTACTATGGTGGCGTTTTGCGCAATACCGCTGCGAATATTACGCTATATGAATATGCTCCACAGGCATAAGTCTTCCGGCGGATTGTGAAAAACACGATTTCATGCCAGCATGTTTTGCTTATTTATTAATATCGTGCCAATTATTTCAAGGAAAAAGATGAATGCTTTAACGGAAGTGCAGGTACTCGATGCGGAAGAACGCTTGCGCCTGGCCATGATGGCCTCCGACGTTGCGGTACTGAAAGATTTGCTGGCCGATGACTTGTTGTTCACCAATCATCTGGGGCATTTGCTGAGCAAACATGCGGACCTGGCCGCGCATGAGCAGCGCTTGCTGACCATCACGGACTTGCGCGCCTCCGAGCGCCATGTGCGCGTCAACGGCCACGTGGCCGTGGTTTCCGTGCGCATGCAACTGACGGGCAGCTATCACGACGTGGAAACGCATGGCGACTTCCGTTTTACGCGCGTCTGGGCGCAGGATGCGGCCGGCGCGCTGCAAGTGATCGCCGCCCATTCCGGCGTCGTGGCTTGAGGAGCAAGATTTAGTGGATCATCGTTCCAAAGGGCAGCTGTTGGAAGCTGTCATCGCCGCCGGCCCGGCCACCCTGGCCATCACGGCCGGTTATCCCGTGCTGCTGTACAACCTGGTGCGCACCTGGTCCGACGCCCCCGGCGCCAATGCGCTGGCCGCGTTGCTGCTGACGGGCGGCCTGTGGGCCTTGCTGGAATTCTGGCGCATCGCGCTGGCGACGGTGGCGCGCAAGGCATACGCGTTCAACTGGCGCTTCTGGCTGGCCATCGCCAGTTTTCTCGCCTGCTTCGTGCGTTTCGTGCCGGACATGCCGGCCGGACTGATGTTGTTGCTGATGGTGCTGCCGGCGCTGGCGTGGACGCATTTCATCTTGTTGCAGATCAAGCGCCCGCGCAAGGCTTGATTGCTGGAAGTGTCGTAGCGGGAGCGATATAGCATGAGTGAAATCCAAAAACTGGGCGAGCAATTCTACGCGATAGCGTCGAAATCCGACTTGTTCATGGCGACGTATGTGGATGCCGCCAAACTGCGCGTGGCGCGAACGCTGATCAGCAAAGGGCCGTTATGTAATGTCAGGCCATTCGAAGCCCAAAGGGCCGGCTTCAAGCCGGGAAAAGAGCTAAAGTCGCTGCCCGCGACGCTGAAAGATACCCATGTCTACCATTTCGATGGGGAAGGCAGGGTCATCCTGGTGGAAAGCTATGGCGGATCTGCTGCCATCATCAACAGGGGCTTCTATTTTCATGAGCGCGGCGAACTGAAAAGCGTGCATTTCAATGCGGGAGGGAGCTTGAGGAATGTCATGCTCAGTTTTCTTGACGGGGCACGCATCGCGCAGGACATTAATTTCGGAAAATTTGGCGAAGGGACTTACGATTATCTGTATGAGGATGATCGCCTCCATTCCATCATGGTCCGGCAGAGAGAGCATGGCCAGGAAAACCATACCGGATATCAGATTCTGTTCGGCTATGTGGACGGACAGATGGAGAATATTTCCCATGTGTTTGCGAATGGATATCAGGAGCAGCGCTATCCATGACGATGGTGGTTTTCAAGGCAAGGCCATGAAAAAACATATGTGGCATCTGTATTATGGTGGGACAGATGTGGTGGACGCCAATAAAGCGTGGGCGAGCGGGCATGCCGGTGCGGGCATTTGTACAGATTGCGGAAATTATATGCCCGGGAATGAAGGCGATTTCGCCGTGGTGGTGGATCAGCGTATTCCTGCACAAGCAGATATGTCTTCTATGGGGCGCTTATCACCGTCCATCATGTCCGCCGGACTGCACCAGTTGATTATGACTGGTCCTCGCCATCCTGCGCGTCCAGCCACTGTATCCGTCCATTCCCCGCCTCAAGCAGGTGGGCGAGCAGGGCGGTGGCAGCCGTTTCAGGCAGGCTGAAGTCGAACAGTACGTCTGCGCCGTGTTCCACGTTCAGCAAGGTGGCTCCGGCGCCATCGAGTTCGCGGCGCAGCATGCCTTCCATCGCATACGGCACCGTGCAGCGCAGGGATCTTTGACGCACGATGGCCGTCTTTTCCGCCTGCAACAACGCTTGCGCCACGCTGTCCGTGTAGGCGCGCACGAGGCCGCCCGCGCCCAGCTTGATCCCGCCAAAGTAGCGCACGACGGTCGCCAGCACGCCTTCCAGGTCCTGGTGGCGCAGCACGTCGAGCATGGGCCGCCCGGCCGTGCCGCTCGGCTCGCCATCGTCGACGGCCGCCGATTGCCCGCCCGCCAGCAGCGCCCAGCACACATGGCAGGCGCCCGGATGCTGGGCCTTCAAATCGTTGACCACCTGCTGCGCGCTGGCGCGGTCCGTCATCGGTTGCACGCAACCGATGAAACGGCTTTTCTTGATGATCAGTTCGCTGTGGACGGGGGCGGCAATGGTAAACGGCATGGCGAGTGCGGAGGCGGGCAAAGCAGCATGATAGAGGAAATGCGCGCCCGCGACGAGCCAGTGCCGCCTACGTGGCCGATGGCGATACCAGTTCGCGCAGCGCAGCATCGCGCACTTGCACGATGTCGAACAGCCCCAGCGCGTGCAGGGCGGGCAGCGCGTCGAGGATGTCGCGTTCGGCGATGGCTTTTTCGGCGCTGCTGCTCGTGTCGTCCAGCCATAGCCGGGTATTGGCCAGGAAGGCGCCCACCGTTCCCTTGCGCACGGTGACGCCATTGAACTGGCCCTGGTTTTGTTGATCGGGTAATACGTCTTCTGCTCGCATGCTGCACTCCTGAATATCGAAAGACTCCACTGTATGATGGAGGAATTGTCTTGCCTGCGTTGTTTATGACTATCGATACGTCAAATCCGCCAATCTTGCCGCCGACGCTGCTGGCGCCGCTGCGCGCCATGCGCATGTCCCAGCCGCAAGAACGGGTGACGGCGGCGCACCGCCATGCCAGCGGCCAGCTGTTCGGCGCCATGCGAGGTTTGCTTTCCGTTGCCGCCGACAGCGGGCAGTGGGTGGTGCCGGCCAGCCATTGCGTGTGGATGCCGCCCCATCACGTGCATGGGCTGCGTTCGCATGGTCCGTTTGCGGGCTGGAGCGTGTATGTGTGGGAGGCCAGTTGCGGCGATTTGCCCGCCGCGCCTTGCGTGATGCGCGTCTCGGGCTTGCTGCGCGAAGCGGTGGGCCGCGCCAGCGCCTGGGACGATGGCGCGCTGGACGCGCGGCAGGCCCGGGTGGCGGGCGTGATCCTCGACGAGATCGCCGCTTCGCCGCACGAGGCCTTCGGCTTGCCCTTGCCGACGGACCCGCGCCTGCTGCGCGTGGCGCGCGCCGTGCTCGATGACCTGGCCGACGAGCGGGGCGTGGAAGTGCTGGCCGCCTGGGCCGGCGTCTCGCCGCGCACCCTGGCGCGCCGATTCACGATCGAGACGGGCTTTACGCCCTCCGCCTGGCGCCAGCGCGCCCGCATCATGCGCGCCCTGGAACTATTGGCCGCCGGCCAGCCCGTCACGACGATTGCACTGGACCTGGGTTACGAGACCGTCAGCGCCTTCATCGCCATGTTCAGGCGCGTGATGGGCGTGACGCCGGGGAGGTATGGGGCCATGGCCGGGTGAAGGGCGGCGCGCCAGCGTGTTGAAGACTGCAAGCATACAATCGGCGTAAAATCGCTGAATTCGTTCTCTGGATTCCACAATATATGCACAACGACGACCGCTTCGATGGCATCAACGATTTCGTCATGACCGTCAAGCTGGGCAGTTTTGCCGCCGCCGCCGCCGCACAAGGCGTGACGGCGTCGGGCGTGGGCAAGAGCGTGTCGCGGCTGGAAGCGCGCCTGGGCACCAAGCTGCTGCACCGTACCACGCGCCGCCTGACCCTGACGCCGGAAGGGCGCACGTATTACGACATGTGCGTGCAGATGCTGGAAGACCTGGAGGCGACGGAGCATGGCCTGATCGTCGGCCAGCAAGTGCCCACGGGACGCCTGCGCGTCGACGTGCCGGCCGCGTTCGGCCGCCGCCACATCCTGCCCACCTTGCTGGCACTGGCCGAACAGCACACTGGCATCGAACTGGCCGTGACCTTCACGGACCGCACCGTCAACCTGGTCGAGGAGGGCATCGACCTGGCCGTGCGCATCGGCGCATTGAACAACGATGCGGACCTGGTGGCGCGCCAGCTGGGCACGCAGCGGCTGCTGATCTGCGCCGCCCCGTCCTACCTGGCGCGCCACGGCACGCCGCGGGTGCGCGACGACTTGGCCCGGCACGATTGCATCGTGGGCTGGCGCCGGCAAGGGCCAGCCACCTGGCTGCTGCGCGAAGCCGACGGCAGCTCCACCGAGCAGGCCATCCGCGTGCGCCATGCCTTGCGCGACGGCGAAGCGATGCTGGCAGCGACCCTGGCGGGCGCAGGCCTGTGCCAGCTGCCCACCTGGCTGATCGACGCGCACCTGGCGTCGGGCCAGCTGGTACCCGTGCTGCAACAGCATGCGGGCGGCGAAATGCCGATTCACGCCGTGTGGCCGGCCACGCGCTATGTGAAGCCGCGCCTGCGCGCAGCCATCGATGCGCTGGTGGCGCTGGCGGCCGCACCGAATCCCGTGTTTCACCCCGCCGATTGAGCGGCCTCAGTCCGCGTGAAACAGGGGCAGCACATGCTCGGCCATCTCCGCGATGACTTCTTCGGCCGGGCGCTGCGACGGCTTCATGTTCAGCGCCACGTGGCGCACGCCCAGTTCGCGCTGCGCCTGCCAGCGTTCGATCAGGGCATGGCGGCCGATGCGCACCACATTGTAGAAGCGCAGCGGTGGCGCGTCCGGGTCCTTGTCCAGGTCGAAGAAGGTGGCGTAGCCATACGCGGGCGGCGGCTGCTCGCCCGCATGGTGGCGCAGGCTGGCCAGGATGTCCTGGATCGCTTGACCATCGTCGACGGACCAGATCCGCGCGTCGACATTGCGCGCCAGCCAGTCGATGGGCTGGCGCGAGCGGCCGATCGCCAGCATGGGCAGGTGCCGGCGCACGGGCTTGGGCAGCAGGTCCAAGGTGCCATCCAGGGTGCCGTAATGCTGCGTCGTGGCGGCGGGGAAGTCTTGCCCGCCCAGCTGGCGCAGCAGCGCGAAGGCTTCGCGGTAGCGTTCGTCGCGATTGTCGAAATCGGCGCCGAAGGCCGGATATTCGGCCGGGCGGTCGCCCGTCGACAGGCCAAGCAGGAAGCGTCCGCCGCTCAATTGATCCACCGAAGCTGCCTGCTTGGCGACGATGACGGGATCGCGCAAGGGCAGCACGATGCCGGCCGTGCCGATGCCGATGCGTTTGGTGACCGAGGCCAGGAAGCCCGCATACACGAAGGGATCAAATACCTGCCCCGCATCGCCGAAGGCCGGGTCGAGGAAGGGCACGTCGCGCAGCCAGATGCTGGCAAAGCCCGCATCGTCGACCAGCCTGGCCATGCGTTCGTGGTCCTGCATCGTGGGCACGGGCGTGCCGGGATACGCTTCCAGCGGCGCGATCAGGCCGAAGGTCAGCTTGCCTGGGCTGAACACGCGCCGGAATGGGGCGTGCTGCGTCATGTCCATGCGCGTTCCGGCCGCCGTCATGCGCCCTCCAGTGCGGGCAGCACGAGATGGTCGCCGGGCTGGCCGCCGCCGCCATTGCGCGCGGGCCAGACGATGTCGAGCTGCGAGCGGCTGATCTGCCAGCGGCCGTCGATGCGGCGGTACTCGTCCGCATACGCACCCAGCAAAATCCACGGATCGCGCTGCTCCGGCTGGCGCGTGTGCAGGTCGATCAGGTAGCAGCGTCCCTGTGCCGTGTCGGCGTCGAGCAGTTCCACCCAGTGGTTCGTCACGGCGTGCAGGAAAGGATAGCTGCCGTGGTGCTCCGTGTCGTAACCGTCGAAGGCTTGCTGCAGGCCGGCGCGGATGGCGTCGCGGCCCCGCCATGCGCCCAGTCCCGCGTTGCAGACGGCGTCCGGCGCGAACAGTTCGGACAATTCATCGATGCGGTTGCTGTCCAATAAGTGGCTGTAGCGGATGCGCAGGTTTTTGATGGCTTCCAGGTCCAGCAGTGTTTGCATGTTCATCGTGTGTCCCTTTGATTTATTGCGCCGCAAAGGCGGGGTAGTCCGTATAGCCGTTCGCGCCGTGCGGGCCGTAGAAAGTGGCGCGTTCGGCCTGCGCCAGCGGCCAGCCGTGGCGCAGGCGCTCGACCAGGTCGGGGTTGGCGATGAACGGGCGGCCGAAGGCGGCCAGGTCGATGCGGCCCTCCTGCAATGCCGCTTCCGCGCTGTCGCCGTCGAAGCCGCCCGCCGAGATCAGGGTGCCGCGGTAGGTGCGGCGAAATTCGGCCGCGAAGCCGGCGGGAATCGGTGTTTGCCCCAGGGTCAGCTGGTCGCTCGTGTGCACGTAGGCGAGGCCTCGGGCATTCAAGGCTTCGGCCAGGGCCAGCCAGGTGGCCGCCTCGTCGTCGAACGGCTGCATGTCGTACAGGCGGCCGAATGGCGAGATGCGCACGCCGACGCGCTGCGCGCCCACTTCCGCACTCAGGGCGTCGATGGTGTCGAGGATCAAACGCAGGCGCTTGGAAAGCGTGCCGCCATACGCGTCGTCGCGCGTGTTGAGGGCGCCGTTGATGAATTGTTCGAACAGATAGCCGTTCGCGCCGTGCAGTTCGATGCCATCGAAACCGGCGGCCATGGCGCGCCGTGCGGCCAGCACGAAATCGTTGACGATGCGGGGGATGTCGGCGGCGTCCAGGGCGCGCGGCGCGCTGGCGGGGACTTGTCCAGCCACGCCAGGCGACGCCCAGGCAAACGCGGGCGAGTTGTCCGCGCGGCGCGCAACGGACGACACGGGCGCCGCGCCACCGGCTTGCAGCGACGTATGCGACAGGCGGCCCACATGCCACAGCTGGGCGAAGATGCGCCCGCCCCGTGCGTGCACGGCGTCGCACACCTGGCGCCAGCCGGCTTCCTGGGCATCCGTGTACAGGCCGGGCACGAACAGAAAGCCCGTGCCTTCGCGGCTGACGGGGATGCCTTCGCTGATGATCAGGCCAGCCGACGCGCGCTGGGCGTAGTACAGCGCCGTTTGTTCATCGGGCACGCCATCCCTGGCGCGCGAGCGCGTCATGGGCGCCATGACGATGCGGTTGGGCAGGGTCAGTCCTGCGAGGTCATACGGAGTGAAGAGTTTTTTCATGGCCAGTCCTTTCGGTCAAATACGATGCGGTGATGCGGGCGCAGGCATTGCCTGTGCCGCCATGCCGTCCATTGTATTTATGAACTGGGGAAAGATAATCGTGGTTTTATTCAGTAGACTCGATCCTAAAGGTATCGAATTGGGGGAGGGGGACTGTAAAACAAAAAAGCCCACGAACCGGAATTCGTGGGCTTCTCTGAAGTATTTGGTAGGCCGTGCGGGATTCGAACCTGCGACCAACGGATTAAAAGTCCGCTGCTCTACCAGCTGAGCTAACGACCCAAAAACTTTGACTACTGAACTACGGTAACGCTGTGCCGTATCAACATGCTTGCCATGCTGACGGCTGAATCTTGGTAGGCCGTGCGGGATTCGAACCTGCGACCAACGGATTAAAAGTCCGCTGCTCTACCAGCTGAGCTAACGACCCAAGGGCGGCTATTATGACGGCCAACGGCGGTTTTGGGAAGGGCTGGGTGGCGTGTGGGCGGAAAAAAGCCTTGCATGGCCCTCATGCACGGTCTAATATAGGTAGATAGCCTACCTACTTATATATTTCCATGTCCACTACCGAAGAACTTCCCATCCCCGAACGCGCGCTGGCGCTGTCCGATGAATTGCGCACGGCGTTCAAGCGCCTGCTGCGCTCGATGCAGCGCGAAGGGGGCGAGCTGGAAGGCGGCGTGTCGATGATGCAGTACATGCTGCTGGTGCTGATCCACGAGCAGCCCGGCATCGGCGTGGCCGCGCTGGCGCGCCTGCAGAACGTGCGCGGGCCGACCGTCAGCGCGCAGGTCAAGTCGCTCGAAGAGGCGGGTCTCGTCGAGCGCAGCGCGCCCGATCCGCAGGACCGGCGCCGTTCCGGCCTGCACGTGTCCGCGCATGGCCTGGCCATCCTCGAGACCCTGCGCGCGCGCCGCCGCGATGCGCTGGCGCGGCGCATCGCCCGCCTGACGCCGCAGCAGGTCGATGCGCTGGCCGCCGCCATGCAGCCGCTGCTCGAGATAGGCCAGGCATGAACGGCCTCGGCATACCCGCAGGCGCAGAGGCGCCGTTGACGGAGCGCGAAGTGCGCGCCACCTACCTGGGCCTGATGGCCGTGCTGGGCCTGGGCGCGCTGGACCAGAGCATCGTCGCGACGGCCTTGCCGCGCATCGTCGATGACCTGGGCGGCATGGCGCACCTGTCGTGGGTGGTGACGGCGTATGTGCTGGCCTCGACGGCCACCATGCCCCTGTACGGCAAGCTGGCCGACCAGTACGGCCGCCGCCCCATGATCTTCACGGCCTTGCTGACTTTCCTGCTCGGTTCCGTGCTGTGCGGACTGGCGCAGAACATGACGGAACTGATCATCTTCCGCGCCATCCAGGGCCTGGGCGCGGGCGGCTTCATGCCGCTGGCGCAGATCATCATCGGCGACATCGTGCCGCCCGCCGAGCGGGGCAAGCGGCAAGGCATGGTGCCCATCGTGTTTGCCGTCACCAGCGTGCTGGGCCCCGTGCTGGGCGGCGTGATCACGGACGCCTTGTCGTGGCACTGGATTTTCTTTGTCAACCTGCCCGTCGGAGCCGCCGCCTTCGTCATCATCGCGCGCGCCATGCGCAAACCCGCGCCCGCGCATGCGCACAAGATCGACTATCTTGGCTCCGCCTTGCTGACGGGCGCCGTCACGGCGGCGCTGCTGGTGCTGGCATTGGGCGGCACCGAGTGGCCATGGGATGCGCTGGCGATCAAGGTGTGCGGCGGCGTGGCCGTGCTACTGGGGATCTGGCTGGCCTTCCACGTGGGACGGGTGGATGAACCCGTGCTGCCGCCCGACCTGTTCGAGAACCGCACCTTCAATATCGCCAGCCTGGTGATGGCCATGACGTTCATGGGCCTGATGGGCGCCAGCGTCTTCTTTCCCCTGTTCTTCCAGCTGGTGATGGGTACCAGTCCCGCCGAATCGGGCGTGATGACGGTGGCGATGATGGTGGGGCTGGTGGCGTCGTCGATGTTCAATGGCCGGGTGCTGTCGCGTTCGGGCAAGTACAAGATGGTGCAGGTGGCGGGTCTGGCCTTGGCGGTCGTGTCGTTTGCCGTGCTGGCCTGGGCCATGGAAACGTCGCGCGGTTACTGGATCATCGAGCCGGCCATCTTCTTCCTGGGCACGGGGCTGGGGCTGGTGATGCCGAACATGACGATCGCCGTGCAAAATGCCTTGCCGCTGGCGCGCCGCGGCGTGGGCACGGCCATGCTGGCCTTTTTCCGCTCGCTGGGCGGCTTGCTGGGCGTGACGGCGTCCGGCGCCATCCTTGCGCGCCAGCTGCACCAGCATGGCGTGGAAGCCGTCTCGGCGCTGGGTGCGCAGGCGGCAGTGCAGACGGTGGAGGTGTACCGGCATGCGATCGCCAGCGTGTTTGGCGCCGGCGCCGTGCTGCTGCTGGTGGGACTGGTCTTCCTGCTGTTCCTGCCGGAACTGCCCCTGGAGGGGCATCCGGCGACGGTCAGGGATGATCAGTAGCGTTCCAGCCAGTGCGCGTACGGCGCCGGCAGGGTCCACGAGGCGCGTTCCACGCCGAGTTCCTTGGCGGCAAAATATGCCCAGTGCGGGTTGGCCAGGTGCGCCTTGCCGACCATCACCACGTCCAGCTGCCCTTCCTTGACGACGCGCTCGGCGATGGCCGGCGTGCCGAAGCCCCAGGCGGACGAGACGGGCACGCCCGCTTCGCGGCGGACTCGCTCGGCGATCGGGCCCATGAAGGCCGGGCCCCACGGAATCGCCACGTCGGGAATCGTGAAGCCCATGCTGACACTGATCATATCCATGCCGGCATCCTTGAACTGGCGCACGAGGGCTATCGATTCGAGCAGGGTTTGCTCGTCGCGGCCGTCGAATTCCAGCACGCCGAAGCGGATGGTCAGCGGCAGGTGCTCGGGCCACACTTCACGCACGGCTTTCAATGTTTCCAGCAGGAAGCGGCTGCGGTTTTCCAGGCTGCCGCCATAGATATCGTCGCGCTGGTTCGAGTGGGCGGAAAAGAAGCTTTGCGCCAGGTAGCCGTGGGCGAAGTGCAGCTCCAGCCATTCGAAGCCCACTTCGCGGGCGCGCACGGCCGCGTCGACGAAGTTCTGTTTCACTCGGGCAATATCGTCGAGGTCCATGGCGCGCGGCACTTTCGGCAGGCCGCCGCCAAAGGCGATAGCGGACGGGGCGATGGTTTGCCAGCCGCGCGCGTCTCCTTCGGCAATATGGTCGTCGCCTTCCCAGGGGCGGTTGGCGCTGGCCTTGCGGCCCGCGTGGGCGATCTGGATGCCGGGAACGGAGCCGGCCGCCTTGATGGCTTTCACGACGGGCACGAACGCTTGCGCCAGGTCATCGTTCCAGATGCCCGTGCAGCCTGGCGTGATGCGGCCTTCCGGCGCCACGGCCGTCGCTTCGACGATCACCAGGCCCGCGCCGCCGCGCGCCATGCCTGCATAATGCGACAGATGCCAGTCGTTGGCCTGGCCATCGACGGCCATGTACTGGCACATGGGCGGCACGGCGATGCGGTTGCGCAGGGTGATGCCTTTGAGGGTGTAGGGCTGGAAGAGGGCGGACATGGTGGCCTTTGTGTTTGTTGGTGGAAATGTCAGTGAATGCTGATTCGGTAGTTCGTAAATATTCGAAGAATGGAATTAGTATAGCGCATGCTGTATGATTCTGCTCATGCGTCCACACAAACATCCCCCCGCCAGCGAATTCGTCCTCGAGCGCGTGCTGTACGCCTTGAGCGATTCCATTCGCCTCGACATCGTGCGCCACCTGGCCAGAGTCGATGCGGCCGCTTGCGGCGACCTCGACGGCGGACGGCCGAAATCGACCGTTTCCCACCATTTCAAGGTCTTGCGCGAAGCGGGCCTCGTCTACACGGAAAACGCGGGCACGACGCACATGAACACCTTGCGCCGCGCCGATATCGAGAGCCGCTTCCCCGGCTTGCTGGACGCGATTCTGGCGCAGCAGCCCTTGGTGCCCGAGCCGCCGCAGGCGGAAAAGCCGACAGTTTAGCCGCCTGCCGTGCCCCGCCATTTTTCAGGCTCGGCTATGATATCGGCCTTTCGGTAAATCCTCAGCCGCGCGCCTGTTGCGCGATGGGCTGGCGAGACTGCCTGGCATGGCAAGGGATGGGAATGACGGCAGCAGCAGTGGTATCACAGGCGGACCTGGCACATCGTCCGCAGTTTGGCTGGATCAATGGTTTGAAGGCGGGCGCGGCGCAGTTGATCGTGTTGCATCACCTGGCGTTTTACGGCCCCATGTCCGACTACGTGCAACCCCTGTTGCCCGAGCTGCTAGGCTGGCTGGGCGGCAGCGCGCGCATCGCCGTGCAAGTGTTTCTCGTCATCGGCGGCTTTCTCGTCGCCAAATCCCTGTCGCCCGCCGGCCGCCCCGGCATTGCCGCGCCGCTGCAGGCGATCTGGCGCCGCTACGCCAAGCTGGCGCCGCCTTTCCTGGCCGCCACCTTGCTCGCGGCCATCGTCACGCCCGTGGCCGGCATCTGGATGCTGCACGATTCCATGTCGGCCGCTGTCACCCTGGGCCAGCTGAGCGCCCATGCCTTGCTGCTGCACGGCGTGCTCGGCTATGAGTCGCTGTCGGCCGGCGCCTGGTACGTGGCCATCGATTTCCAGCTGTACTTGCTGACGGTAGCGTTGCTGTGGCTGGGCGGCCGCCTGGCGGGCCAGCGGCGCGGGCATTGGCTGATGCCGCTGGCCGTCACTGCGGGCATCACTTTTTCCTTGCTGTATTTCAATCTCGACGCGGGCTGGGACAATTGGGCGCCGTATTTCTTCGGCAGCTACGGTCTCGGCATGCTGGCCTGGTGGGCCAGCGATCCGGCCCGCAAACCCGGCGCCATGACCGCGCTCATGGCCATGGCCGCCGTGCCCGTCCTGCTGGCCCTGGCCGTCGACTACCGCAGCCGCATCGCCCTGGCCCTGATCGTCGCCTGCGCCCTGTTCCTGTTCGGCCGCGCCCGCACGCCCTCCCAGGGCGGCGCCTGGAATGTCATCAACGCCCTCGGACGCATTTCGTATGCCGTGTTTCTCGTCCACTTTCCCGTCAGCCTGCTGGTCAATGCGCTGTTTATCAGCTATGTCCCGCTTGAGCCTGGGTGGCAGGCGCTGGGCATGCTGACGGCCTGGGGCGCCAGCCTGGCGGCCGGTGCTGCGTTTTACCGCTGGGTGGAGGTGCCGCTGGGGCGGGTGGTGCAGCAGTGGATGGGCAAGGCTGGCGTGCGGGCGGTTTCGGCCTAGATGGCGGCACCACGCTGCTCGCTGTTGATGCGCGGCAGAAGTGGCCGCGCGTAACAAAAAAGCCAACCGGGAGCGGTTGGCTTCTTCATAGTATTTGGTAGGCCGTGAGGGATTCGAACCTGCGACCAACGGATTAGGAGTCCGCTAAGACAGCTTTCGGGCTGAGATATCTCCCGCCCCGTCTTACAAGTAATTTGTACGGACTTCTAATACGTGATTTTTCCCGAGGCACGGTCAGTTGTAGTTAGAACCGTTAACGGAGCAGAGCATGGCTGCGCGCGTATTACAAATCTACAGATTGCAAAATTATTTCACATCCAAATCGCTTGGTATACTGTCTCCCTGATAATTTTAATTTTTGCCAAACCAATATTGTCAATGTCGTCGAGTTGTTGATCTGAACTATTAGCGAGTTGCCCTACAGTTTCAATTCCCCCTGCATGCAGAGTTTCAATTAAGTAAGGAGTAAAGCCATATGGATAAGCAGCGGACCTACCTAACATATCAATTGGCTTCTCTAAAATTGCAAGTCCATGTTCTTGAGGTAAAGTAGGAAGAACTATATCGTGGAAAATGGAGCCAGAAATGTGAATATCTGAAGGCTCACTATTTCCGCTCAGCCATTCGTCTACCATTTCGAAAGTAAGTCGCTTTGATGGAATAGAATCCAATAAATTGCATAAATTTATAGCAAAAATAGGACCTCGCCCTCCAGATTTGAGAGCGCGAGAGGCTTCCCGGCGAGCGACAAAGCCGAGATACTCGAGTATCTCAAATATTTTTGTGTACTGACTTACTAGCTGACGATGAACAAGCACTTTATCTTGTGCAATACTTCTGGTTCGATCACGAACAGGTTTTGTGGCATGTTCCACTATGGCTTCTATAATTTCTCTTGCAGGCTCAATTAAAGGTTCATATACGCCGAGTTTTGGCGCTACCTCATCCATTAGCGGCCAGAAATAGTCGGACGCCATATCTAGCATACACTTATTAACTTCAGGTATCCCCACTTTTTCTAAACCATCAAAACGATTGCAGGCTAGAATAAATCCACGTAAATTACCAACGACTGCTCTTCCTAGAAGATTCGCAAAGTTAGATGGTGAAAGTCTGTCAGAAAATGTTTGTTTTTCTGCAAGGGATGGGTAGCGTGCCCGAACTACATCAGGGAAGAAGTCGGGAGCTGATAGGACATCCGATCGACTGATGTCAACAACCGTTGAGTCATTGAATACATCGAATCTTATGCCAAATTTTGTAACCCCTGGATATATAGAGGCTTTGCACGATATAAGGCTACTAGATAAGGTTCTAAATAGATCAAAAAATACCTCTAGAGGCTTTTCGCGGCCAATATGTGCGGCATCATCGAAAAGAAGAACAATACGAACGCCAACGGTCTGCGCCAAATTCAATAGTTCCAGCTGCAACGAGAGTTGATCTGTTGCAAAAGTGAAGGTGTAGTCTAAATCTAGTTCGGAAATCTCACGTTGTATGGAATTTGAAAGAACGCTGCAGAAATGAGTGATATATTCCAAGCCATCTGATTGCAATAGCGGTAAATATCTTAAGCTTACATAAACTGGAAATATTCCGTCAATTTTTTTCATCCTTCGATAGGATTCGATTAGCAATGCACTTTTTCCACTCCCACGTCCACCACGTATGAGAACAGGGCCATGTGCGCATAGCTTTCGGATGATGACCTCATCATATTTCGAAAATTTGTGATATTCCTCAAATTTTTCTGGAGGGCATTCCTCAGCAGCTAAAATTAAGCCTGCGTCATCATCAAAATTATTGTTGCCATTCACGAGAAAAGCCCTCTGAAACTTAAGTATTTTTGAGCCGCAACTTCAGGTGCCAATTTGGCATAAGAAGTGGGTATGAAATGGGATATTAAACCTAGGTGTGCTACTAATGCACATGTGTCTCTGATAGCATTTTTAACGGTCTCCTCATCAAAAAGTAGTGCGCTACTAAAAAACTCCCAATGTACGCCTTTGGATAGCATCGAGTAAAGTTGACTACTTCGCCCCCCAGTTTCCCGAAGATAAGTTTCGGAGTCTAGGCCGTAGATTTCCGAAAAGAGTGGGTTATTTGGTAAGGTTGAAACATAGTCCAACATGTTTTCCACGGCAAGCTTCCAATAGATGTGATCCATATGCTTCGAGAACAAAGCTCGACTAATTTTTGGGACATCAAAGTCAAGGTGCCATAAGACTTGATTCTTTTCCTCCACGGGTAGAACATCGCCTGTCCAGGAGAATGCTGACTTGGCGCGTTTCCCAGGTTCATACTCAACTTGATTCTGGAATTCGGCTAGATACAGCATTCGAAATGGATCGAGTCTGCCCACCAATGCAGCACAAGAGTTTTCTAATAACACGCGAGCGCAAAACGGACCTAGCGAAATCACGTCAGCCTGCGGGCCGTCATTCAATAGCGATAGTGAGCGGGTTGAGAAGCTCTTGATCGAAGCTGAAAGCTGATCTAAAGCCTTTTTTGCTATTCCGCTTTCGGCGTTAGTGCCACACAGCAGGAATTCGATGTCAGTCATTGGGCATATGGGAAAATAGATTTCTGGATAGGATACTTATGGATTTGCTAGAAGTCTATATTTTTCACTTGCAGCGATTTAATTGACACAAAAGAGAAGGTGGTCATTCTATCTTTGATAGCTAGCTCATCGCCTCAGAGATGTGCAGATCGACAAATGCAGTAAATTTCATTCCCATTGATATGGGGAGCAGCGGGCCATCAAGCCTCTCGAATGAGTAAGCTACTTGGGGGGGGGCAAGGCGGGCCCATAACAAAAAAGCCAACCGCGAACGGTTGGCTTCTTCATAGTATTTGGTAGGCCGTGCGGGATTCGAACCTGCGACCAACGGATTAAAAGTCCGCTGCTCTACCAGCTGAGCTAACGACCCAAAAACTTTTTACAACAACTTCGGTAACACTGTGCCGTAAAAAAATGCTTGCTATAACAACTCGCAAGCAGATCAGTACTGCGTATTCGTGGTAGGCCGTGCGGGATTCGAACCTGCGACCAACGGATTAAAAGTCCGCTGCTCTACCAGCTGAGCTAACGACCCGAAGAAGAAAGATTATAGGGGGTGCCCGGGATTCTGTCAAACCTAACGGGCAACTTTTTCCCCGCTTTTACTTTTTGCCGCCCCGTTCCTTGGCCGCCTGGGCCGCACTGGAGTCCGGGTAGCGCGAGATCAGGGCGTTCAGCGTCTTGGTCGCGTTCGGCTTGTCTTTCAGCTCCGTGTAGCAGCTGGCGATGTTGAGCATGGCGTCGGGCGCTTTCGGGCTGTCCGGGTAGTGTTTCAGCACGGCCTGCTGGGCCGTGATGGCGCTCTTGCAGTCGCGCTGGGCGTAATAGGCGTTGCCCAGCCAGTATTGCGCGTTGGCCGCATAGGCCGATTCCGGATAGCGTTTCACGAAGCCGTCCAGGGCCGTCACGGCGCCCTTGTAATCGCCCGACTTGAACAGGCCGAACGCGGATTCGTACGCGCTTTGCTCGGACACGCCCACGGCCGCTTCCTGGCCGTCGATGGTGACCTGGCGCGGTTCGAGCTTGCGCAGGCGCGCGTCGATATCGGTGTAGAAATCCTTCTGGCGCTTTTGCGTGTTTGCTAGGTCGTTGCCCAGCACTTCGATCTGGCCGCGCAGGCGGGCGATCTCCTGCATGGTCTGGTCGTGCTGGTTGAGCAGGCTCAAGGTGCTGGTCTTGTCCGCCTTGGCGTCGATGCGGCTGTTCAGGTCGCGCGCCATGGCGTCGACCTTGGCGCGCAGCTCGAGGATGGCCTTGCGTGCTTCGTCGTCATCGAACAGGGCGGCGTTGGCGTGCAGGGGCAGGTAGGCAAACGCGGCCATCAAGGCGGCGGCGACGCCGGCTTTCGAGAATGTCATCATGAGTCGGGCTTTCAAAAGTTACGCAAACATGCAAACGGGGCGCCGGGCGGTGAATCACCGCGCTGCGCCCCATTATTATGCCTATGACTGGCCAGTTAGGTAAGCGTCAATGCTGCCGCGCTCACCCCTGAACATCAATAAACGATGTCAGCGCGGCGGTTTTCTGCCCATGCTGCTTCGTTGCTGCCTTGAGCTTTAGGCTTTTCTTTGCCCAGCGACACGGCTTCCATTTGGCCTTCTGGCACGCCCAGGGCTGCCATCGACTTGCGCACGGCTTCAGCACGTTTCTGGCCCAGGGCCAGGTTGTACTCAGCGCCACCGCGTTCATCGGTGTTACCTTGGATCAGGATCTTGCGGCTAGGCGTTTTCACCAGGTAGCCAGCGTGGTTTTGCACAACTGGGGTGTCCGCTTCGCGCACGACGTATTTGTCGAAGTCGAAGTAGATGCTGCGGTTAGCCAGCACGCCTTTTGGATCGTCCAGTGGATCGACCGATGCGGTCGTTACTGGCTGAACTTGACGGGTGTCAACTGGAGCGACGACTTTTTCAGGAGCGCGCTCAACCACTGGGGTCTCTGCTACTTTGACTGGGGTGCTGCAGGCGGACAGCAGGGCTGCGGTAGCGGCGATGAAAGCCAAACTTTTAAAGTTACTCATTTTTATTCTCCGGGTCATGGTTAAAGGTGAAACTGTACAGCATTTACTTCATAAAAGGACCCCAGGTGGGCTCCTTGATATTGCCAGCTTGCGTAGTCAAACGCTGTTTGACGCGGCCATCCACCGATACCACTGCCAGCGACTTGCGTCGTCCGGATTCGGTCGCGTACATGATATATTTCCCGTTGGGCGAAAAGCTCGGTGATTCGTCGTTGGCGGTGTCCGACAGGCGCAGTTCCTGGCCACTAGCCAGGTCGAGCGCGTAGAGCTGGAAATTGCCGTCGCGACGGGAAATATAAGCGAGTGTCTTCCCGTCGGACGAAATCCGCGGGCTGATGTTGTAGGAGCCGCCAAACGTCACGCGCTTGGCTTCGCCACCGCTGGTCGACATGCGGTAGATTTGTGGTCCGCCGCTGCGATCGCTGGTGAAATAAATGCTTTGGCCATCGGCCGAGAATTGGGGTTCCGTATCGATGCCGCTGCTGGTGCTGACGCGGCGCAAGCCGCTGCCGTCGGCATTGACGGTGTAGACCTGGGTATGGCCGTCGCGCGACAGGGCCACGGCCAGGCGCGAGCCGTCCGGGCTCCAGCTCGGCGCCGAGTTGCTGCCTTTTTCATTCGACACGATGGTGCGCTGGCGCGTCACCAGGTTTTGCACGTAGACGATGGGCTTTTTCTTTTCAAACGATACATACGCGACCTTGGTGCCGTCCGGCGACCACGACGGCGAAATGATAGGCTCGTTCGAGCGCAGGGCGACCTGGATGCCTTCGCCATCGGCGTCGGCCACTTCCAGGCGGTATTCGCGGCCCGATTGCGTGACGTAGGCGATGCGCGTGGCGAACGCGCCTTTGACGCCCGTCAACTTTTCATAGATATCGTCGGCGATCTTGTGCGCCAGCAAGCGGTTGAACTGCGGCGCGGCCGCATTGTTCATGCTGGAGATCTGGGCGCCCTTGATGGTGTCGAACAGCTTGTAGCGCACGTCCAGGCGGCCATCGGCCATGCTTTGCACGGTGCCGGCGGCCAGCGCGTCGGCGCCGCGCGATTTCCACTGCTCGTAGCTGACGGGCGCCGTTTCCGACACGGGCGCATCGGCGTCGATCAGCTTGAACACGCCGCTGCGCGCCAGGTCGGCCTTGATAATGCCCGACAGCGACTGCGGCGCCGCCGATTCATTGACGAAGCTGGCGACAGCCACCGGGATCTGGTTGCTGCCGATCCCCGTAATCTCCACGCGCAGCTGCGCCTGGGCGCCGGCGGCTCCCAGCATCAGGCCGGCGCAGAGCACGACATAGCTCATTTTTTTCATGGTCATCATTTAGGCAAATCCTTCATCTCGAATATGAGTTCAATCTCGCGTTCCACGGTGCCGTCTTTTTTCTTCGGCAGTGGCGACGATTTATTAATGGCGTTTTCCACCGAGCTGTCATACGCCGGCAGGCCGCTACTTTTAATCTTTCGGACCGAAATAATTTCCCCAGTTGGCAGTTGCTCGATCTTGAACACGGCGCGCGGGTTGCCCGGCACGTCCGTGCTACCGCTGTACGCGATATTGCTCTTGATCTTGCTCGTCAGGGCAGCGACATAGCCGCTGTCCTTGCGTGGCGCGGTCGCTTTCGCGGCCGTACCTGTTGTGCCTGCACCTGCAGCGCCCGTGATGCGGCGCATTTCCGCCTCACGCGCCTTGTCGGCGGCTTTTTTCTCTTCCGCCGCTTTTTTCGCCTTGGCCGCTTTTTCGGCCGCCGCTTTTTTATCGGACAGTTCTTTCTCGGCTTTTTCTTCCGCCGCTTTTTCTTTCTCTTTGGCTTGCTTGGCTTTCTCCAGCTTGTCGGCCTTTTCTTTTTCCAGCTTTTCAGCCTTGTCTTTTTCTTTCTGCTTCTGTTTTTCCAGTTCGCGCTTTTCTTCCTCGCGTTCCTTCAATTCCTGCTTGCGGCGTTCTTCCGCTGCCGCTTTCTCTTCTTTCAGCTTGGCCTTCTTGCGTTCGAGGGCGATTTCCGCCTCGCGCAGGTCGACCTTCGGCTCGGGCGCGGCCACGGGCGGCGGTGGCGGCGGGGCCGGCTGTTCCACTTGCGGTTCCGGCGGCGGCGCCGGTGTCGGCTCCGGTTCCGTCGCCACTTCGGGCGGCGGCGCGGCCGTCTGCACTTTCAGGTCCCACACTTCCGCTTCGACGGCGACAGGTTCCGTATTTTGCCAGTGTACGCCCACCCACAGGAAAAACAGCAGGCCAAGGTGCATCGCCAGCGCCAGGCCCAGCGAGGGCCAGCGGCTGCGTTCGCGCGGCACGCTGTAGGGCTTGCCGAGTACATGGTCGATTTGTTTGGTCTGCAAAGTCTAGTCTATCTAAAAACGGTCAAGTCTGGAAACAGGGTGCTGCGCTTACTTGGTGGCCAGGCCGACGCGGGTAATGCCCATCTTTTTCGCTTCCGAAATGAGCTGGATCACATCGTCGTACTTGCTTTCCTTGTCGCCCGCGATCATCACGGGATAGTCGGGATTGCTTTCGTGCAAACCGCGCAGCTTGCGCAGCAGGGCGTCGCGGTTCGGTTCCGTTTCCGGCGACAGCTGTTCCTTGCCGATGACGCCGATCGACAGCGAACCATTCGGTTTCAGCACGATCTGAATATAGTCATCGGGCGGTTTCGCCGACTTTTCCGCGTTGGGCAAGTTCACCACGCTGGGATTGTTCGACGACGGCATCACCATGAAAATGATCAGCAGCACCAGCATCACGTCGATATACGGCACGACGTTGATCTCGGACTTGAACTTGCGGCCACGGCCACCGCGCATGCCGCCACTATTAAAGGAGGAACCCATGAAACTTGCTCCCTCTTAGCGCGACTGGCGCTGCAGGATGTTGGAGAATTCCTCGACGAAGCTCTCGAAGCGGATCGCCAGGCGGTCGATGTCATGCGAAAAACGGTTGTAGGCGACGACGGCGGGAATGGCTGCGAACAGGCCGATGGCGGTGGCGATCAGCGCTTCGGCAATGCCGGGCGCGACGGCGGCCAGGGTGGCTTGCTGCACGTTGGCCAGGCCGCGGAAGGCGTTCATGATGCCCCAGACGGTACCGAGCAGGCCGATGTACGGCGAGACGGAGCCGACGGAAGCGAGGAAGGCCAGGTGCGATTCGAGCACGTCCATTTCGCGCTGGAAAGCGGCGCGCATGGCGCGGCGTGCGCCGTCGAGCACGGCGCCGACGTCCAGCGCTTCACGCGAACCGTAGGAAGCCTTGCCCTTGATGAATTCGCCCATGCCGGCGTCGAAGATGCGGGCCAGCGCGCCGCTCTGGTCGCGGTTGCCGCTGGCGTTCTGGTGCAGCGCATGCAGGTTGCCGCCGGCCCAGAAGCTGCGTTCGAATTCGATGGTTTGCTTGCGCGCCTGGCGCACGGCAAACATCTTGCGGAAAATGTAGGTCCAGCTGGTCAGGGAAATCAGCAGCAGCAGGGCCATGATCAGTTGCACGATCAAATGGGCATTGGAGATGAGCGCGAGGAAAGAAAGATCTTGTGTAACGTTCATTGGCTGGCAGTCTGTTGGGTGAATTGTCCGGAGGTGGCGGGTAGGGCTCAGGCGGCGCGCATGCGGGCCGCGACTGCATCAGGCACGGCGCGCGGGCGCAGTGCCGAATCGACGCAGCCGATCTTGACGCGGGCCGTGTTGAGCAGGCGGTCGCCGCACCAGGCTTGTTGCAGGAAAACGATGGAGGCACGCCCCATTTTTTCTATGCTTAAGGTTAATCTTACCGTGTCATCGAGCCTGGCTGGCGCATGATAGTCGGCGTTGACGCTTTTGACAACGAACATCGCGTCATGCTGTTCCAGCAATGCCTGCTGGCCCACGTCGATGGCACGCAGCCATTCGGTGCGCGCGCGCTCGAAGAATTTCAGGTAGTTAGCGTAATAGACGATGCCGCCGGCGTCGGTGTCTTCATAGTAGACACGTACGTTCCAGGTAAAGACTGAAGGCATGTTTATTGCGCCAGTAGTGAGATTGAGCAACATTTTACGCGATTTTTCTTCTTGTGACTGTGGGCGCTTGCTGGAAAGCCATGCAAAAGCTGCATATAAGTTGCACCGCAGCATTGTAAATCCGGCGTGTGCAATGGCAAGCTTCGTAACATACGCTTACATGCCATGGCCAGGTTTAAGCCCAGCTTAAAAGCGGCGGCCATCCCCGGGGCGGCCTGTGGCCGCGCCCGGGCTGCGATAGCGCGCGGCGATTATAGCCGCACGGTTGCATTCCTTGCTCAATTTGGGTACTTAACTTACAATTTGACTTCCATTACGTCTCACGTGACTGGCGAAAAGTCGGGCGATCTCCATGAATGGCGGTCGGCAAACCGGCGAAAGGTGGGCACCCACCGGGAAACGTGAGATTTTTCATCAGCCGTTCGCCTGGGTAGCCACTATGGAAAAGCACGAAGAGGCTGCCTGTCCAATGTTGTTATTCACTTAACGCCGGCTCCCCTCATTCGATCCAACCTGCCAGTACAAGCACCCTCATACTTGGAGTTTTTACATGTTTGCAAAAGATCACAACCTCGCCAACGTCGATCCTGAATTGTTCGCCGTCATTCAAAAAGAGAACACGCGCCAGCACGACCACATCGAACTGATCGCGTCGGAAAACTACACGTCGCCAGCCGTAATGGAAGCGCAAGGCTCGCAGCTGACGAACAAGTACGCCGAAGGCTATCCAGGCAAGCGCTACTACGGCGGCTGCGAATACGTCGACGTGGCCGAGCAACTGGCCATCGACCGCGTGAAACAGCTGTTTGGCGCCGAATGCGCAAACGTGCAGCCGAATTCCGGCTCGCAGGCGAACCAGGGCGTGTTCTTCGCCATGTTGAAACCAGGCGACCTGATCATGGGTATGTCGCTGGCCGAAGGCGGTCACCTGACCCACGGCATGCCGCTGAACATGTCCGGCAAATGGTTTGACGTCGTTTCCTACGGCTTGACGGCGGAAGAAGACATCGACTACGAGGCAATGGAACGCCTGGCCCGCGAACGCAAGCCAAAGCTGATCATCGCCGGCGCGTCGGCATTCTCGAAAAAGATCGACTTCGAACGCTTCAGCAAGATCGCCAAGGAAGTGGGCGCCTACTTCATGGTCGACATGGCCCACTACGCCGGCTTGATCGCCGCCGGCCTGTACCCGAACCCGGTGCCGTTCGCCGACTTCGTCACCTCGACCACGCACAAATCGTTGCGCGGCCCGCGCGGCGGCATCATCCTGATGAAGGCCGAACACGAAAAAGCCATCAACTCGGCCATCTTCCCTGGTATCCAGGGCGGCCCGCTGATGCACGTGATCGCCGGCAAGGCCGTCGCCTTCAAGGAAGCGCTGAGCCCTGAATTCGTCGAATACCAGAAGCAAGTGATCAAGAACGCCGACGTGCTGGCGAAAACCCTGATCAAGCGCGGCCTGCGCATCGTGTCCGGCGGCACCGAATCGCACGTCATGCTGGTCGACCTGCGCGCCAAGAACCTGACGGGCAAGGAAGCCGAAGCCATCCTCGGTTCCGCGCACATCACCTGCAACAAGAACGGCATCCCGAACGACCCGCAAAAACCGTTCGTCACCTCGGGCATCCGCCTGGGCAGCCCGGCGATGACGACGCGCGGTTTCAAGGAAGCGCAAGCGGAAGAGGTGGGCAACCTGATCGCCGACGTGCTGGACAATCCGCATGACGCCGCCACCATCGAGCGCGTGAAAGCGGCCGTGAAAGTGCTGGCCGACGCGCACCCAGTGTACGCAGCATAATTATTTGTCCAGAATGTGTCATACGGAGTAAGATTCTGTATGACACATTCCAGTCGTGCCCAAGGGCGCCCGGAGTGATTCGGGCGCCCTTTGTACAAGGGCGGCGATTTCCCGTAATTATTACTATAAAGTTGTAGCCAGCCCATGAAATGTCCATTTTGCCAGCACGGCGACACCCAGGTTCTCGATACGCGCGTATCGGAGGAAGGGGATGCCATTCGGCGCCGCCGCCGCTGCGGCAAATGCGACAAGCGTTTTACCACGTACGAACGCATTGAACTTATCATGCCGGCCGTCGTCAAAAAGAATGGCAGCCGGACGGAGTTCGCTGCGGATAAGTTGCGCGGCAGTTTGATGCTGGCCTTGCGTAAGCGTCCCGTCGCGGCCGCCTCTGTGGATACGGCCATCGCGTCCATCCAAGAGAAGCTGCTTACCAGCGGCTTGCGTGAAGTCGAATCCGGCTATATCGGCGAACTCGTCATGCAGGAACTCAAGCGCCTGGACAAGATCGCCTACATCCGCTTTGCCTCCGTCTACAAGAATTTCGAAGACCTGGCCGAGTTCCAGGACGCGATCGCCGAAGTGGGCCAGGCGCGCAAGCCCTGACGCTCACCCGGACATTCACTTTGCCGGCAGCGGGGCCGCTCCTGCGCCCCGTGTTCACCATGCCGGCGCTTGCCTGGCAAGCGGTCTGATCAATCCCAACGCCGTTCTTCTCGACTTATCATCGTCCTGTTTGCGCTAGCGCAGACGCGGGTTTTTGCGCGCGCCTATCTTGTAGCTGGGCCGCCTGTTCCTGCGGCTCTTTCTGCGGAAGGGAGTAGCGTATGCGCAAGGGCGGTCGCACTATGTTTCCTGCGGGTGGCAGCAGCCTTGTCGAAGTGCTGGTGTCGCTGCTGCTGTTGGCGCTGGGCCTGCTGGGCGCCAGCATCCTGCAATTGAACGCCGTGCGCGCGCGCCACGAGTCGGCGCTGTTGTCGGCGGGCGTGCAACTGGCCGCCGGCATGGCCGAGCGCATGCGCGCGAACAACGTGCTCATGAATGGCCCCGAT
The DNA here is from genome assembly GCF_030587315.1 of Janthinobacterium sp. SUN211. NCBI lineage: Bacteria > Pseudomonadati > Pseudomonadota > Betaproteobacteria > Burkholderiales > Oxalobacteraceae > Janthinobacterium > Janthinobacterium sp. SUN211. The sequence goes on from NZ_JAPWIC010000012.1 coordinate 86,103, forward strand.
GCGGGCAATCCCTACCTGAACGTGGCATATGCGGCGGCGGACGGCGCCGAAGCTGGCGGCGGCGCGCCGGACTGTCTTGGCGCTGCCGCCTGCAGCGCGGCCGAGCTGGCGCAATTCGACATCGCCGAATGGAAGCAAGGGCTGCACGCGGCCTTGCCCGGCGCGCGCCTGCGCATCTGCCGCGACCTTGCCGCGTGGGATGCCGCCGCCCAGGGCTTGCAGTGGGCGTGCAGCGGCGGCAAGGGGGCGCCCATCGTCATCAAGCTGGGCTGGCGCGGCCGCCTGCCCGATGGCTCGCCCGCCGTGAATGCGGCAGGCGAGTCGCTGCCCAGGCTGGCATTCCAGCTGGGCGGGGGCGGCGCATGAACGGCGGGCATCGTGGCATGAGCCTGATCGAATTGCTGGTGGCCCTGTCGCTCGGTGCGCTGTTGATGCTGGCCGCCAGTAGCGTGCTGCTGGCGGCCAGCGGCAGCTATGGCGACCAGTCCGCCAGCGCGCGCCTGGATGACAACGCCCGCTATGCGCTCGATGCCATCGCCCGCGCCGTGCGCCAGACGGCGTATGTGAATTGGGATAGCAGCGCCGCGCCCGTCGCCCATGCCGATTACGACAGCGCGAATATCGCCGGTCTCGACGCGCACAGCCTGGGCAAGAACAGCGACGGCATCAGCGGCGCGCTGCCCGGCGCCCTGCATGGCAGCGACGTGCTGGCCCTGCGCTATTACGGCGCCGGCAAGGAAGAGGGCGGTGACGGTTCCGTCCTCAATTGCGCCGGCTTCGGCGTGGGCGCGGCGCAAACGGAGGCGCAGCGGGGTTGGAGCGTTTTCTACGTGGCGCAGGGCGCCGATGGCGAAGGCGAGCTGCGCTGCAAATACCGCGGCACGAACGGCTGGGGCGCGGACGCCGTCATCCGTGGCGTCGATGCTTTCCAGGTGCTGTATGGCCTCGACACGGATACGCCGCCTGACGGCGTGGCGAACCGCTATGTCAACGCCAGCGCGCTCGACGCCTACGATGCGGCGCTGCTGCTGGAGGGGGCGGACGCGGCCGCGCGCCAGCGCGATTTTCAACGGCGCACGCACTGGAAACGCGTGGCCAGCGTGCGCGTGGCGCTGTTGCTGCATGGCGAGGCGGGACCGGCCGACAAGATGGCGGAACTGGGGCCGGCGCAGTTCGACCTGTTCGGCAAGGCGTATGCCGAGGCGCATGGCGCCGGCGACACGGGCGTGCGCATCGCGCGCGCGTCCTTGCCTGCCGCGACGCGTTCGCGGCTGCGGCAACTGGTGCAGACGAGCATCATGCTGCGCAACGGGCCGGCCTAGGCGGGCGGCGCGATGGCTGGCGCGGGCGTCCGCTGTCGCGTGCCTTGGCGCCCACCTTGTGCGCGATGCGGCGGCGCCACCCTCGTGTATGTGCTGTGCCTGCTGGTGATCATCTTGTTGCTGGGCATATCGGCGGCGCAGATGGCCTTGCAGGGAGAAAAGGCGGCGCGCGGCGAGCGCGACCGGCAGATCGCGTTTCAGGCGGCGGAGGAGGCACTGGTGGATGCGCAGAACGATATCGAAGGCTTGCCCGGCGCGCCGGGACGCAGCAGCCTCTTCGCGCCAGGCAGTGCGGCCGGGTTCGCGGACGGCTGCGGCGAGGGCGGCGCACTGGGCCTGTGCCTGCCCGCGGCCCCGGAGGCGCCGGCGCTCTGGTTGAGTACGGACCTCGATGGCGCCGAAGGCAGCAGCCGCACCGTGCCGTATGGCCAGTTTACGGGCGCCGTCATGCAGACGGGGCAGGGCTTCCTGCCGTCGCGCCGGCCCCGCTACCTGATCGAACTGCTGCCATTTCACCCGCCCGGCGCGCAGGCCACGGCAGCGGCCGGCGGTCTGGCCACGGAAAGCTATGTGTACCGCATCACGGCCATCGGTTTTGGCGCGCAGGAAAGCACGCAAGTCGTGCTGCAAAGCTATTACCGCAAGCAGGCGGCGGGAGCGGGGCCATGAGGGCGTCGTGGTTCATCTTGCCGCCCACTTTGCCGTCCACTTTGTGGCATGCTTTGCGGTCTGCCCGGCGGCATGCCGGCTGCGTCTGGCTGATGCTGTTGGCCTGTCTGGCTAGCCTCTGTTGCGGCGGCGCCCTTGCCGCCGCCGTCCCGCCGGTGACGCTGGCACGGGCCGACGCGGGCTTGCACGGCGCCAGGGTGCCGCCGAATCTGTTGCTCAACCTGTCCTTCACGCATGCGGCAGCCGCTGCCGCGCATGGCGGCGACTATGCGCCGCAGCGCGAGTACGTAGGGTATTTTCATGCGCGCATGTGCTACAGCTATCCGTATCGCAGCAAGGATGGCGTCATGCTGCCGGACTTGCGCGTAGCGACCGCTTACTTCTCCGTGCTGAAACCGGCCGATGCGCTGCACGGTTGCGGCGGCGACAGTTTCAGCGGCAACTTTCTCAACTGGGCCAGCACCAGCATGCTCGACCTCGTCCGCTACGCGCTGACGGGTGGCGACCGCGTCATCGACGAAGTGCGCAAGACGGTGCTGCAGCGCGCCTACCTGCCCGACGCCGACAGCCCCATCGACTTTTTTGCCCACCCCGTCTTTTTCCCGCGCAAGGTACTGCAGGCTGGCGTGGCGGCGGCGACGCCATTTGCGCTGGCGCAACTGGCCATCGTTTCCTGCCGCAACCGCCTGCTGTTCGGCGACGCCAGCCTTGGCCAGTCTGCGGGCGGCACTTGCGATGCGCCTGGCCTTGCTGCCACGCACGGGGTGTTCCTCGCGCGCGTGCGCGTGTGCGATGCTAATGAGGGGCCGCTGCGCGACGACTTGTGTCTGGCGTATGGCAAGAACTACAAGCCGGTGGGCGCCGTGCAGCGCCATGGTGGCAGGGTGCGCGTGGGCGTGTTTGGTCATTTGAACGGCATGCCCGCCAGCGCTGGCCCCATGTATGGCGGCGTGCTGCGCGCGCCGCTGGCCCATGTGGGCAGGCAGCGCTGGACGGCGCCCGACTATTTGCCGCAAGACAATGCCGGCGCCGAGTGGCATCCTGCCACCGGCGTGTGTGTGGCCGAAGCTGCGACCCAGGGCGCGGGCCTTGGCGGCGGGGTGACCGCTTACATCAATGGCCTGGGCCGCGGCAATCCGGGGCATCCTGGCGCGTACGCCAGGGCGGCGCCGCTGGCCGAATTGCTGTACGAATCGCTGCGCTACCTGCAGGGACGACAAGCGAGCGCCCCGGTGCCGCCTGTGACGGCCCCGCCTGCTATCGACGACGGCTTGCCGGTCGTGACCCAATGGAGCGACCCGCAAACGGCCAGTTGCCAGCGGCACATCGTCGTCAGCCTCGGCGATGCGGGCATGGCGGGCGACCGTTACGTGCCCGGCAATGTCCCGGTCACTCCCGCCGCATCCGGCGACCGCGCCCGCGCGCCGGACGGTTTTGCGCCGCCGCCGTTCGATGCGATGGCCTGGACGCATGCGGTGGGCAGCCTGGAAAGCGGTGGCACGCCCGGCAATCCCGCGCCACGGCCGGAGCTGGCGGCGCTGGAATTGCTGGCCGACGGGGCGGGCGGCGCCAGCTACCATGCGGCGGGCCTGGCCTACTGGTCGCACGTGCAGGCTCTGCGTCCCGGCGGCAAGAACGACGGCGGTGCAAAGGTCGAGCACTATGCGGGCGACTTGCGCCAGGGCGACCCGGCCGGCGAATCTGCTGCCACCCCCTTGCTGCTGGCGTCCAAATATGGCGGTTTTCTCGATGCGAATGGCGATGCCAACCCCTTCAAGAGCGCGACGGGCGGCGCGCTGGATGAATGGAGCCTCGATGGCCGCTGGCCTGGTCATTACTTGCCCGGCAGCGATCCTGCCGCCCTGATCGCGGGACTGCGCGCAGCCTTCGCAGCAGCCGATAAGGGCACCTTGCCGGCGGCGCTCGCAGGACCGGCCCTGATGGCGCTGGCCAGCGGCACGGAAGAGGCATACTGGTTCCAGACGCAGCTGCGCCTGGCCGATGGCGGCATGACCTTGTCTCGCACCGCGTTTGCCGTGGGGGCCGATGGCGCATTGCTTCCCGGCAAGCCATGGTGGACTGCCGGCGGACAGGATAAGCCCGTGCCGGATGGCGCGCCCGCGTCCTTGCGTCCCGTCTACACGCTCGACGCCCAGGGCAGCCTGATGCCGCTGGCCTGGAACCGCCTCGACGCAGTGCAGCGCGGCGCATTCGACAGTGGCGATGGCCGGGGCGAGGCGCGCCTGGCGTACCTGCTGGGCCAGCGCACGCACGAGGTGGGCCAGCCAGGCGGCTTCCTGCGGCGCAGGCCAGGCAGCTTGGGCGCGGCGCCATACGGCAATCTGCTGTACGTGGGCGCGCCCGGGCTGGGCATGCCGGGCGCCGGCTATGGCTTGCACCGCCAGGCGCTGCTGCAGCGGCGCAAAATGCTGTACCTGGGCGCCAGCGATGGCTTGCTGCATGCCTTCGATGCGCGCACGGGCAGCGAATTGTTTGCCTATCTGCCGCAAGCGCTGCTGCACCTTGCGCCAGCCGCTGCGAGCACTCACTACAGCTCCGGTCCGCTGCTCGACGGCGCGGCGGCCACGGCGGAAGTGCTGGCGCTGGGACATTGGAAGACGGTGCTGGTGTCGGGCATGGGCGGCGGGGCGCAGGGCGTGTTTGCGCTCGATATCACCGACCCGGCCCGCTTCGCGCAAGACGGGGCGCTGTGGGAATTTACGGACCGCGACGACAGGCTGATGGGCAATGTGCGCGCGCCGCCCGCCTTCGCCCGCATCAATATGGGTGGCAAGGAGGGCGCGCCGGCCTACCGCGACTTTGCCATCGTCGCCAGCGGCTACAACAACCATGTGAACGATGGCAAGGACACGACGGCGCCCGCGTCGGCCGCCGCCATCTTCCTGCTGGCGCTGGACAAGGCGCCCGGCATGCCATGGGTGTTGGGAAGTAATTACTTCCGCCTCAAGGTGCCCGTGGCCAGCGGCGGCGGCCACGACGCTGATGCGGGCGCGAACGCGGATGAGGACGCCATCCCCCAGGCGCTGGGTCCGCCCGCCGTGGTGCCGGGCAGCGACGGCGCGCTGGCGTACATGTATGCGGGCGATTTGCAGGGCAATATCTGGCGCCTCGACATGGCTGGCGGGCCGCCGTGGAAGGAGGGACAGGGACGCAAGCTCGTCTTTGTCGCGCGCGATGCGCAGGGCCGGCGCCAGCCCGTGACGCAGCAACTGAGCGTGGCCTACGCGCCCGGCGGCGGCTATGTGCTGCTGTTCGGCACGGGAAAGCTGGTCGAAGCGGCCGATACCTGGCCTTCCGCCTTCCTGTCGCAGTCGTTTTATGCCGTGCACGACGATGTGCGCGAGTCATCTTCCACGCGCAGCCGGGCCGACCTGGAGCAGCGCAGCTTGGGCGAGGCGGCGGGCGGCGTGCGCGTCGACGGCGCGGAGCTGCGCTACACGGGCAGCGACGCCATGCGCGGCTGGTATCTCGATTTCCTCAATACCGGGCAAACGGGCGAACGCAGCGTCAGCAGTCCCGTGCTGGCCGCCGGCAAGGTGTTGTTCAACACCGTCTTGCCGGGGCGCGACCCTTGCGCCAAGCCCGCCACGCGCCTGTACGTGCTCGATGTGCTGAGCGGTTTTGCCGCCGATGGTGCCGGTGTCGTGCAGGCGGGCGCGCAGACGGGGCGCTTGTTCGATGGCCTGGCGCGCGCGCCGCCGCTGGCGCTCGAACTGAACAGCACGGTGGGCGCCCCGACGGCGGCAGGGCGGGCCGAGGGGCGCAAGGAACTGGCCGTGCTGCAACCGGGCTTGCCCGGCGCAGCCAGCGGGGCGGCGCTCAAGGTCGCCAGTGCACCGCTGCCGGCCCGGCGCCTCAGCTGGCGTGAAGTGGCGAACTGGCGCGAATTGCACGAGGCGGCCAAGAAAAAATAGCCATGGGCAAGGCCGGTGCAGCGTATCGGCTGGCGCTTTTTGGAAAGGGGGAAATCGCATGGGGACGTTGGCAAGGCGGAACTGGTGCACTGCAAACGGAGGCGCTCCTGCTGCCAACCCGCCGGGCTTCAGCCTGATCGAACTGCTGGCCGTGCTGGCGATCGTGAGCCTGCTGCTGGCGCTGGCCGCGCCCGCTTATCACGGCCATGTCGTGCGCGCCAAGCGGGTGCAGGGGCAGGCGGCCCTGCTGCGCCTGATGCAGCAACAGGAGCGCTATTATTCGCAAAACAATCACTATCTGGCCTTTTCCTCGGCGTCGCCCGCGCCGCAGGCGCAGCAGTTTCCCTGGTGGTCCGGCGAAGGACCGGCTGCCGGCAGCGCGTATGAAATCGAGGCGCTGGCCTGTCCCGGCGCGACTATCGGGCAATGCGTGCTGTTGCGGGCCATGCCGGGCACGGCCAAGGTCGATGCGCAATTCCAGGATACCGATTGCGGCATCCTGTCCCTGAACAGCACGGGCCAGCGCGGCAGCAGCGGCCCAGCCAGCCATTGCTGGCCCTAGGTCATGGTTGCGCTGGCGCGGGCACGAGGCAGCGGGGATTTACTCTCATGCCGCCTTTCGCCTTCCTGCGGCCGGCCCTGGTTTGCCCGTTCGCGCAAGCAGCCACGCCGGGCGGGGCATACCTTGCTCGAATTGCTGGCGGTGCTGGCGATTGCCGCGCTGCTGGCGGCCGCCGCCATGCCCAGTCTGCAGCAGGTGCTGGCGCGCCAGCAGGTGCGGGCGGCGGCCATGGACTTGTTCTCGGCCATCGAATTGACGCGGGCGCAGGCGATGGCGCGGGGGCAGCGCGTGCTGCTGATGCCGGCCGGACCCGGTGGCATGGATTGGCGCATGGGCTGGCTGGCATTCATCGACCGCAATGCCAACCTGGCGTTCGATGGCGATGACGAATTGCTGTTCCGCCAGGGGCCGCTGCCGGAGGGCATCACGGCCCAGTTCGCGTTTTCGTCGGCCACGGTGCCGTTTTATATCGCCTACAATGGCGCAGGCCGCAGTTGCAGCGCGACCAATAGTCTGGCGGCGCGCTGGGGGACCTTGTCCCTGGCTTTGGGAAAGCAGGTGCGCCATATTAAAATCAATATGCTGGGCAGGGTGCGCGTGTGCGACCCGCAGCAGCAAGCGGCCAATTGCAGCGGCGTGGCCGACAGTTCGTAATCCGACTCATCTAATCCGACTCACCTATCACTCACTATCAAAGAAGCCCGTGGAAATACTCAACGATATCGATGGCATGCGCCTGGCGCTGGAATGGGCGGCGCGCGGTTTGTACACGACCTCGCCCAATCCCCGCATCGGCTGCGTGATCGTCAAGGATGGCCAGGTGATCGGCGCCGGCGTGACGCAGGCGGCCGGGCAGGATCATGCCGAGGTGCAAGCCTTGGCCAATGCGGCGGCGCGCGGCAACGACGTGCGCGGCGCCACGGCCTATGTCACCCTGGAACCGTGCAACCACCATGGCCGCACGCCGCCATGCTCCGATGCGCTCGTGCGCGCGGGGCTGGGCCGCGTCGTGGCCGCCATGACGGATCCGAATCCGCTGGTGGCAGGGCAGGGGCTGGCCAAGCTGGAAGCGGCCGGCATCGCCGTCACCACGGATGTGCTGGCCGACGAGGCGCATGAAATGAATATCGGCTTCTTTTCGCGCATGCAGCGCGGCAAGCCGTGGGTGCGCCTGAAAACGGCGGCCAGCCTGGACGGCATGACGGCCTTGCACAATGGCCAGAGCCAGTGGATCACGGGTCCCGAGGCGCGCGCCGACGGCCATGCCTGGCGCGCGCGCGCCTGCGCCATCCTGACGGGCATCGGCACGGTCAAGGCGGACGACCCGCAACTGAACGTGCGCGCCGTCGAGACGCCGCGCCAGCCGCGCCGCATCGTCGTCGACAGCCGGCTCGACATCAGCCTCGACGCGCGCATCCTGCAGGGCGGCGGCACGTGGATCGTGGCGGCCGTCGCCAACCCGGAGAAACAGGCGCAACTGCAGGCGCTGGGTGCCGAAGTCATCCTGTTGCCGAACGCGGCCGGCAAGGTCGACCTGGCCGCGCTGATGCTGGAACTGGGACGCCGGCAAATCAATGAAGTCCACGTCGAGGCAGGCGCCAAACTGAACGGTTCGCTGATCCGCGAAGGCTGCGTCGACGAGCTGCTGGTCTACCTGGCGCCCACCTTGCTGGGTGATGCGCAAGGCATGTTTGCCTTGCCCGCCTTGACGGATATCAAGCAGCAGCGCACTTTGAAATTTCACCAGGTTCAGCAAGTGGGCGAAGATGTGCGTATCCTTGCAAGATTCGCCCAGCGTACTTAATAGATTTACACTTTTTATAAGGTTAGCTCCATGTTTACAGGAATTGTTGCCGCCATCGGCAAAATTGAAACCGTGCAACCGCTCGACGGCGGCCTCGATGCAGGCGTGCGCCTGAATATTCACGCGGGCGGCTTGCCGCTGGCCGATGTGGCCCTGGGCGATTCGATCGCCATCAATGGCGCCTGCATGACGGTGGTGGAAAAGTCGGACACGGGTTTTGCCGTCGATGTCTCGCGTGAAAGCCTCAATTGCACCGTGGGCCTCGATACCACCACGGAAGTGAACCTGGAAAAAGCCCTGACCCTGGCCGAGCGCCTGGGCGGCCACCTGGTGTCCGGCCACGTCGACGGCCTGGGCATCGTGCGCAAGTTCGAAGCCGTGGGCGAATCGTGGGAGCTGGTGATCGAAGCGCCGCACGAACTGGCGAAATACCTGGCCTTCAAGGGTTCCGTCGTCGTCAATGGCGTGTCGCTGACCGTCAACCGCGTGGAAGACCTGGGCGCGGGCGCCGTCAACGGCTGCCGCTTCTCGATCAACCTGATCCCGCACACGATCGCCATGACGACCCTGAAACATTTGACGGTCGATGGCAAGGTCAACCTGGAAATCGACCTGATCGCCCGCTATGTCGAGCGCATGCTGTCGCTGGACAAGGCCGCCGCCTGATATAAGAACTGAACAGGGCAACACAGCCGCCTTGCCAGGCGTGTGTTGCTTTTCTTGCAGACGCGCATACTATGAAGCTTTCCGCAGTGGAGGCTAGCCATGGACCCGATTTCGCGCGCAACCGTGCCCAACACCATCCCGGCCACGTCCCGCGTGGGCGCAACGGCAGCTCTGGCGCCGGCGCAGCCCGTGCCGGCATCCGGCGCGGCGGCTGCCCTTGCAATACTTTCCTCGACGCAGGTAGACATCTCCCCGCTGGGCCAGTTCCTGTCCGGCGTGGCCTTATCGCGCCGGCAACTGCTGGCCTTGCAGGGCGCCACGGAAGAGGCCAGGGCGGCCAATACCCCCGTGAATGTCAATGACGACTTGCTGGCGCTGGCGCGGCAACTGACGGAATCGTTCGCCCAGTTGCAAACGAGCGGCATCGACGCCAGCCAGCTGGCCACGGCCGGCGACACGCCGGGCAGCCTGGCGCAGCGCTACGATTTATTGTCGGGCGACGGCACGACGGATGCGGCCACGGCGCTGGCGCAGGACGGCAGCTTGCTCACGCAGGCACAACTGGCCCGCATCGGCATCGACTTGCGCAATGAAGATGTCGATGCGGCAACATTGCAAGCCGCGTATGCGGCCGACAGCAATGCCACTCTGGACGCCTTGCAACAGGGAACGGAGGTGCTGGCGCAAGTGGGCGCCGTGCTGGCCCGGCAGCAGGGCGCGCCGCTGGCGGCCGGTGTCGAAGCGGATTTGACGGGAGAAACACTGCCGTCCGGCGCCGTACAGGCGTCGCAGGCCGCGCAGCAGCCCGTCGACGCGGCACTGCCGCAGACAGCCGCCATTGCGCAGCGGCAACTGGAACTGCAGCAGCAACTGGAAGCGGAAGAACTGAACCTGGACTTGCAGGAACTGCGGCCCCAGCCGCCAGCGCAACAGGCCGACAATGCAGCGGACTTGCTGCAGACGCAGCGCACGGACAACCTGCGCGTCGATGCCCAGCGCCTGGATGCCGATCAGCAGGCGCAGCAGCAGGATGCTGCGCGCGTGGACGAGCTGCGCCAGGGGCAAGTGCAGCAGCAGGGTTTGCAGCAGCAGGCGCAAGCGGCCGCGGACGACGCCGTGCGGGCCCAGCTGGCCGCCAGCGACGCGCAGATGGCGGCCCAGGCGGCATCCGACCGGGCGCAGTCGCTGGCGCGCGCAGCGCAGGGGCAAGCCGACGCGGGCCTGGCGACGGCGCAAGCCCAGCTGGCCCAGCAAAATGCGCAGGCGCAAGAGCTGGCCGCGCAAAACGCGGGCATGGCCGTGCCGCCGCCGTCGTCGCAAGACCCGTCCGTGGCGGCGGCCATCGCCGCGTATAACCTGAACAATGCAGCCTTGAATCCCGGCTTGATGAACCGGCCCTTGCCGGCCAGCGACTCGCGCCTGCCGCTGGTGGCGCCCGTCGCTGCCGTGGAGCCCGTCAAGCCCGTGACGAAAATCTAGGGCAGCAGGGTGGCGTCCAGCGTGATATTGGCTTTGAGCAGCTTCGACACGGGGCAGCCGGCCTTGGCCTTGGACGTCAATTCCTCGAATTGAGCCTGGCTGGCGCCGGGGATTTTTGCTTTCAGGATCAAATGGACGGCCGTGATGGCAAAGCCGTCGTCCACCTTGTCGAGGGTCACTTCGGCCGTCGTTTCCATCTTTTCCGCCGTCAGGCCCGCTTCGCCAAGGATCAGCGACAGGGCCATGGTGAAGCAACCCGCGTGGGCGGCGCCGATCAGTTCCTCGGGATTCGTGCCCGGCTTGCCTTCGAAGCGGCTGGCAAAGCCATAGGGGTATTCCTGCAAGGCGCCGCTGCGCGTGCTGATGGCGCCCTTGCCATCCTTGATGCCGCCTGACCAGATGGCCGATCCGTTGGTTTTCATAGTGCCGCTCCTGTGTGGGGTGTCGCTGCGAATGGGGCGTCAGCGCCGTGGCGGTGACGGGTTGATCTTATGCTCTTTGCAAGGCCGGCGGCGCGCGTCTTGCCGCCGCCGTGTGCGCTGGATCAGGGAATTGGCGCTTTGCGGGGCAGGCGGTGGCATCCGTGCCGCAAAGCTGTCTTATTTCAGGTCTGCAAGCGCTAAATCCTTTAAAATAGCAGGTTATAAGAAAATTCCCGGAAATTCGCGGAAGATTCGCACTCGATGTTTCAGTTCGGTTTCAGTTTTTAGTTTCGTTTTTAGTTTCACTAACAACGCCTGGCAAAACCGACGCGCAGCAGGTTTTGCCAGGCGTCATACGAGGATGAACAATGTCTATATCCAGCACCGAAGAGATCGTCGCTGAATTACGCGCCGGCCGCATGGTGATACTGGTCGATGAAGAAGACCGGGAAAATGAAGGCGATCTGGTGCTTGCCGCCGATTTCGTGACGCCTGAAGCCATCAATTTCATGATCACGCATGCGCGTGGCCTGGTCTGCCTGACCCTGACGGAAGAGCGTTGCGACGAGCTGAACCTGTCGATGATGACATCGCGCAACGGCACCGCCTACGGCACCAATTTTACCGTGTCCATCGAAGCGGCCGAAGGCGTGACGACGGGCATTTCCGCCGCCGACCGCGCCAAGACCATCCAGGTGGCTGTTGCCAAGGGCACGCAGCCCAGCGATATCGTCCAGCCTGGCCATATCTTCCCGCTGAAAGCGCAAAAAGGCGGCGTGCTGATGCGCGCAGGCCATACGGAAGCCGGTTGCGACCTGACGGCCATGGCCGGCTTGACGCCCGCGTCCGTGATTTGCGAAATCATGAAGGACGACGGCACCATGGCGCGCTTGCCGGACTTGCTGTTGTTTGCCGAGCAACATGGCTTGAAAATCGGTACGATTGCCGACCTGATCCATTACCGCAGCCAGACGGAGTCCCTGGTCGAGCGTGTTGCCGAGCGCACCCTGCATACGGCGCATGGCGAATTCCGTCTGATCGCCTTCCGCGACAAACCGAGCGCATCGGCCCATTTGGCCCTCGTGCATGGCGACCTGGCGCCCGGCCTGGAAGCGCTGGTGCGCGTGCACCAGCCCGTTTCCTTGCTGGACGTGCTGGAAAGCGAAGCGACTACCCACTCGTGGACGGTGGCCGCCTCGATGGCCGCCATCAAGCAGGCCGAGCGGGGCGTGATGGTCTTGCTGAATTGCGGCGAGACGTCGGGCGAGCTGTTTGCCCAGTTCGCCGCGCTCGATACGCCGCAAGCCAAGCCGAAAGGCCGCGCCGCCAGCATGGACTTGCGCAGCTATGGTATCGGCGCGCAAATCCTGCGCGACCTGGGCGTGAGCAAGATGCAATTGCTGGCCAGCCCACGCAAGATGCCGTCGATGGTCGGTTTCGACCTGGAAGTAACAGGTTTTCAGTGCCACCCAGGCCAGGACGCCTGACTAAATCTACTGCGCGTCGCGATTTGCGGCCTGTGATGCTCACTGTACCTTCGTACAGTTGCGCTTCTCGACCGAAACTCGCTGCCGCTCGCTACGATTTTGTCAGGCGTCGATGTAGAGTAAACGATGGCGACATGTGCATGTCGCCCTGAACCACCAGATTAAAGAGGCATATGATGACCGTAGGAGCATACGAAACTAATTTTGCCGGCGAAGGTTTGCGCGTCGGTATCGTCCAGGCACGATTCAATGAAATCGTCGGTGGTGGCTTGCTGTCGGCATGCCTGGAAGAGTTGAGCAAGCTGGGCGTGGCCGATGAAGATATCCTGCACGTGACCGTGCCGGGCGCCCTGGAAATCCCACTGATTCTGCAAAAAATGGCGGAAACCGAGCAATTCGATGCCCTGATCGCACTGGGCGCCGTGATTCGCGGTGAAACCTACCACTTCGAGCTGGTATCGAACGAATCGGGCGCGGGCATCACGCGCGTCGGTCTCGATTACGGCATCCCCATCGCCAACGCAGTGTTGACGACGGAAAACGATGAGCAAGCGGAAGTACGCATGCTGGTCAAGGGAGCAGAAGCGGCACGCGTGGCAGTGGAAATGGCTAATCTGGCGCAAGCGCTGGAAGAGTTGCAGGACACCGACGAAGACTAAGCGCGTGTGATAAGAATGCCATGGCTGCGTTGCAAGGCCTCGCCGTACTTTCGTACTGTCTTCGGCCTCGCGCCTTGCCCTGACATCCTTCTCACGCACGCTTGAGCCGCGGCTGCGCTGCCTAAAAGCGCACTGCGGTGTCTCGCCGGAATTTGTAGTGAACACGTACTTAAGAACAGGTAACAATCATGACTGAGAAAAATTTGCTCGCCAATCCCAGCAAAAACCGCACGCCGCGTCACCGCGCGCGCGAGTTTGCGCTGCAGGGCTTGTACCAGTGGCTGCTGAACAATGAAGACGCGACTACCGTCGTGAACAATATTCGCGCCGCGCATGGTTTCGACAAGGCCGATGGCGATCATTTCACGGTGTTGCTGTACGGCGCCATCAAGGATTCGCTGGCGCTGCGCGAAAGCATGGCACCCTTGATCGACCGCAATATCGCGGAACTGTCGCCCATCGAACACGGCATCCTGCTGATCGGCGCTTTCGAGCTGAAGAACAACATGGAAATCCCGTACCGCGTCGTCATCAATGAAGCGGTCGAGCTGGCCAAGTCGTTTGGCGGTATCGATGGCCACAAGTATGTGAACGGCGTGCTGGATAAATTGGCAGTGAAATTCCGCGAGGAAGAAGTCAACGCCAACAAGCGCAAGTAATATACAGAGCAGTTCCTGCGGCCAGTGCCGCAGGGCAATAAAAAAGCCACCGGCACTTGCGTGCGGTGGCTTTTTTACTGGGTGCTGCTTTTTGGATGCCCCTGTGAGGGCTTTTAAAGGGTCACAGGCCGGCGATCTCGTTGTGGGGCAGTACTTTGATGGTGATGCCGCTTTCCGCTGCCGGCGCCTTGGCTGGCGCTGGTGTGTTCGATGCCATCACCGGTGTCGTCGTCGGCACGCGCTGGCCGGCCGACACTTGTTTCAGGCGGCGGTATTCGGCCAGCACGCGCGAGCCGTAGCCCGAGTCGGTGGCGAAGTTGGCGGCGCCCACATAGGTTTTGAGGCCCGCTTCGACGGAACCGCCACGCGTGACGTAATCCTTCAGGATCAGCGAACCGACGCGGATGTTGGCGACCGGGTTCAGCGCTGCTTGCACGCCGCCCATTTCCTGGAAGCGCTCATGGTGCACTTTCGACATGACTTGCATCAAGCCTTGCGCGCCGACTGGGCTTTCCGCGAACGGGTTCAAGCCCGATTCGATGGCCATCACGGCAAGGATCAGCAGCGGGTCCAGCTTGATTTCACGGGCCGTCAGGTACGCCGTCGAGACGAGCATATTGGTCGCGTCGTTGGCCACGCGGTAGCGCTTGGAGAGCCAGTTGGTAACCCATTGCTGCTGCTTTTGCGTGCCCAGCAAGGCTTTTTCTTCCTTGGTCAGCGGGGTATCGCTGGCGGCGGCCGTCTGCACGGAAGCAGGCGCTTCCATCAGTGCGGACAGGGCCGGTGCTTCAACGGCTTGCGCCTCTGCCATCGGCAGCGGGAACAGGCTGTGCGTCAGTTGCTTGCCCAGGTCAGGGCGGAACATCAGCAGGGCGATCAGTGCCAGGGCGGAAATGCCGAAGACTGTCAGTGTGTGTTGTGCCGTGGTCAAAACGCCACGTGCCGAAATGGCCTGTGCGCGGGCGCGCAAACGCGCCAACGCTGGCTGGCCAGCCACGGTTGAAGCAGGCAATGCTGCTTCAGTGCTACGATGAGTCATAGAGTTCCCCGAAATGTCGCGTCAACAGGCAGTCCCTCCGCGGTCTCGCGGTGTTGTGGGTACTGCCAATGCCGTGCATCAGAAATATCATCGTTTCCGCCGCGTATGGATGCGTGCGAGAAACGCCGTCATTGCTTGCTTGAGCTGATCGGTCCCGTTTTTGGTATTGGATCAGTCGCAATACAACTTTTACCGGGGGTAAGGCAGACGCCTTTTGAAAACACTCCTTAAAATGTCATGTGGAGCCCCGACTCCGTGAATGAAAGAGAAACGCTAAAATCAAGCTCTGGGCCGGCGTGCTCTTTCAAGTTGGGCGAATTGTAGAAGCCGTTTTATATCAAGTCAATACTAACGAATCGTTTCTTTATTACTTTTATGTCTTACTTTTTGACTTGCATTGTGCCAAAAGCCAATAAAATCAATTACTTGGCATAGATCCTTCAGCAACGGCGTCCGACGTCAAAAAAAATTAAAAACACATGAAATATTCAGATTTGCGAGATTTTATTTCTCAACTGCAACAAATGGGTGAACTTAAGCCCATTTCGACCCCCATTTCACCGATTTTGGAGATGACGGAAGTTTGCGACCGCACCTTGCGCGCAGGCGGACCGGCCTTGCTGTTCAACAATCCGACGGGATACGACATGCCGGTGCTGGGCAATCTGTTCGGCACCACGCGCCGCGTGGCGCTGGGCATGGGCGCGGAAGACGTCAGCGAGTTGCGCAAGATCGGCCATGTGCTGGCGCGGCTGAAGGAGCCGGAACCGCCGAAGGATTTCAAGGACTTGCTGGGACTCGGTTCCCTGGTGAAATCCGTGTGGGACATGTCGCCGAAGGAGTTGCGCGGCGCGAAATGCCAGGAAATCGTCTGGGAAGGCAACGACGTGGACCTGGCGCGCCTGCCGATCCAGCATTGCTGGCCCGGCGACGTCGCTCCCCTGATCACGTGGGGCCTGGTGATCACCAAGGGCCCCAACAAGAAGCGGCAAAACCTGGGCATTTACCGCCAGCAAGTGCTGGGGCGTAATAAAGTCATCATGCGCTGGCTGGCGCACCGGGGCGGGGCGCTGGACTTCCGCGAGCACGCGATCCAGAGCAAGGGCAAGCCGTATCCGATCGCCGTCGCGCTGGGCGCCGATCCCGCTACTATATTAGGGGCCGTCACGCCGGTGCCGGACAGCCTGTCCGAATACCAGTTCGCCGGCTTGCTGCGCGGCAGCCGCACGGAGCTGGTGAAAGCCATCGGCAGCGAGCTGCGCGTGCCGGCGTCCGCCGAAATCGTGCTCGAAGGCCATATCTACCCGGACGAAAATCATCCGAGCGGCTATGAGCACGCGCTGGAAGGGCCGTATGGCGACCACACGGGCTACTATAATGAGCAGGACAGTTTCCCCGTGTTTACCATCGACCGCATCACCATGCGCCGCGACCCGATCTACCACTCCACGTATACAGGCAAACCGCCGGACGAGCCGGCCGTGCTGGGCCTGGCCCTGAATGAAGTGTTCGTGCCCCTGCTGCAAAAGCAGTTCAGCGAAATCACCGACTTCTATCTGCCGCCCGAAGGCTGCAGCTACCGCATGGCCGTGGTGCAGATCAAGAAACAGTACGCGGGCCACGCCAAGCGCGTGATGTTCGGCGTGTGGAGCTTCCTGCGCCAGTTCATGTATACCAAGTTCATCGTGGTGGTCGATGAAGACGTGAATATCCGCGACTGGAAAGAGGTCATCTGGGCCATCACGACGCGGGTCGACCCCATCCGCGACACGACCCTGGTCGACAACACGCCCATCGATTACCTGGACTTCGCCTCGCCGGTCAGCGGCCTGGGCAGCAAGATGGGCATCGATGCGACGAATAAATGGCCGGGCGAAACGACGCGCGAATGGGGCACGACGATCGCCATGACGCCGGAAGTGAAGGCGAAGGTGGATGGCATCTGGCAAGAGCTGGGCTTGTAATACGCTCAGCCGCTTGCTTGCGGGGAAGGGCGGTTTGTGCCTCAACTTCCCCATTCCCCGCAGACCGGTTATAATTGTCCCCGGCGGGCCCCTGCGCATCGTGGCATGGCTAACCTGGTCAGGTCGGGAACGAAGCAGCCACGGCTATTAACCATGAGTGCCGCAGATCAGGCTCGCCTCCTTCGGGAATGTTTTATCAGGATCGACAATCAAGCTGCCATGGGCAGCTTTTTTGCTTTTACGGCGCCATTTTCTTGCCGACCCGCAGCATTGCCGGGCTTGCCGTGTTTTCCATATTTCCAGCTGGCCATGTTATACAATTGCTGCTTTGCCGCGTTTGCCATTTTGAATGGCCCGGCCATGAGGCTTGCGCCCGCCGCGCAGGATCACCCGCAAAATCGCATGGTAAAATCTCAGCATGTCCTATCAAGTCCTCGCCCGTAAATACCGCCCCAAGAATTTCGAGACGCTCGTCGGCCAGGAGCACGTCGTGCGCGCGCTCACGCATGCCTTGCACAGCGGCCGATTGCATCACGCCTACCTGTTCACGGGCACGCGCGGCGTCGGCAAGACGACCCTGTCGCGCATCCTGGCCAAGTCGCTCAATTGCATCGGCCCCGATGGCACGGGCGGCATCACGGCCCAGCCGTGCGGCGTGTGCGAAGCGTGCACGGCGATCGACGCGGGACGCTTTGTCGACTATATAGAGATGGATGCGGCGTCGAACCGCGGCGTCGATGAAATGGCGCAGCTGCTGGAACAAGCCGTGTATGCGCCAAGCAATGCCCGCTTCAAGGTCTATATGATCGATGAGGTGCACATGCTGACGAACCACGCGTTCAATTCCATGCTGAAGACGCTGGAAGAGCCGCCCGAGCACGTCAAGTTCATCCTGGCCACGACGGACCCGCAAAAGATACCCGTGACCGTGCTGTCGCGCTGCCTGCAGTTCAATCTCAAGCAGATGCCGCCCGGCCACATCATCAGCCACCTGGACAATATCCTGGGACAGGAAGGCATCGCCTTCGAACAGCCGGCCTTGCGCCTGCTGGCCCAGGGCGCCCACGGTTCCATGCGCGACGCGCTGTCGCTGACGGACCAGGCCATCGCCTATGCGGCCGGCGAAGTCACGTTAGATGCCGTGCAAGGCATGCTGGGCGCGCTCGACCAGTCGTACCTGGTGCGCCTGCTCGACGCGCTGGCGCAGCAGGATGGTGCCGATTTGCTGGCCGTGGCCGACGAGATGGCCTCGCGCAGCCTGTCCTACAACGGCGCCCTGCAGGATTTGGGCACTTTATTGCACCGCATTGCGCTGGCGCAAACCGTGCCGGCCGCCTTGCCGCAGGATCTGCCTGAATACGCGGATATCGTGCGCCTGGCTGGCGCATTTGACGCGGAAGAAGTGCAGCTGTTTTACCAGATCGCCGTGCATGGCCGCAATGAACTGGGCCTGGCGCCCGATGAATATGCGGGCTTTACCATGACCCTGCTGCGCATGCTGGCCTTTCGGCCCGGCATAGGCGGCGCCGATGGCGTGCCGGCCGCCGCACCAGCGGCCGCGCCGGGTAACCGTCCCGCCGCCGTCGCGGCCGCGCGCGCCGCCGCTGGCGCATCCGCCCCGGCAGCCCGCGCCGCCACGAACAGCGTGGCCAGCCATGCCGCCGTGACCCCGCCCGCCGTCGTGGCCGCCGCTGCCGCCAGCATGGCGCGCAGCGAAGCGCCGCCGCCGCGCGCGGCTGCTCCGGCACCGGCGCCTGTCGCCGCCCCGGCGCCGCCACCAGCGGCTGCTCCTGCCGCAGCCGCCCCGGCCGCATCGGGCGCCCCGATCAGCTCCGCCCGCGCCGCCATCAATGCGGCGCTGGAAGCGGCCCGCGCCGCCTCGAAAGGCCGTCCCGGCAGCGCGCCGTCGGCTCCATCGTCGGCGCCCAAGCCGGCTGCACCCGCACCGGAGCCGGTCTCCGCGGCGCCAGCCCCGGCCGCACCCGTCCAGGCCGCGCCACCGCCGCCGCCCGCCGCCGCAAAAGCGCCTGCGCCGTGGGACGATGCGCCCCCAGTTGCCGTGATGGAAGCACCGGCGGCCGCCGCGGCGCCTGTGCAGCAGGCGCGTCCTGCCGCGCCGCCGCCAGCGCAGCCGGATGACGACTTGCCGCCGTGGGTCACCGAATTTTCCGACGACAGCGCGTCCGCCGCCGTGTCGGCACCCGCCGCGCCGAGCAGCGAGCAGCCGGCCGTCGTCATGCCGCAGCGTGCCGCCAAGCAAGCCGCGCCCAGCGGGCCGTATGTGATCACGCCCGTGCCGGGCCTGGACTGGGACGGCAACTGGCCGGCCGTCGCCGCCGTGCTGCCCTTGCGCGGCGTGGCCCAGCAGCTGGCCGTGCAGGCCGAGCTGATCGAATGCCTGCACGACGGCCACAGCACCACGTTCCGCCTGCGCGTGCCCATCGACACGTGGCGCAGTCCCGCCAACGTGGAAAAACTGGCGGCCGCGCTCACCGAACGCTTCGGCCGCAAGGTCGCGGTCGATACGGAACTGGGCGCCGTCTGGTACACGGCCAGCGCGGAAGCGCAGGCACACCGCGAGGCGTGCCAGCTGCAAGCGGAAGCAACCATCGCCAGCGATCCCTTCGTGCTCGACATGAAGCGTGTATTCGACGCTTTTGTTGTGCCGGGAACAATTACCCCTGCACCGGCCGGCTCCGCCGCGCCGACCCTGCATTGATGATTAACACACTCACAAACTGAATTGAACGGAGCATTCTCATGATGAAAAATCAACTGGCTGGCCTGATGAAGCAGGCGCAAGCAATGCAAGACAACATGAAAAAGGCCCAGGAACAACTGGCGCTGGTGGAAGTGGAAGGTCAGTCCGGCGCCGGCCTCGTGAAAATCGTCATGACGTGCAAGAACGACGTCAAGCGCGTGTCCATCGACCCGTCGCTGCTGGCCGACGACAAGGACATGCTGGAAGACCTGGTGGCCGCCGCCTTCAACGACGCTGTGCGCAAGGCGGAAGCGACGTCCGCGGAAAAAATGGCAGGCTTGACTGGCGGCATGAACTTGCCAGCCGGCTTCAAAATGCCATTCTGATGCACTGCCGCATGCGCTCGATCCATGGCACGGGGCAAGGTTGATCCATGTCCAAGTCGCTTGAATTCCTGACCGAGGCGCTGCGGCGCCTGCCCGGCGTCGGCCCCAAGTCGGCGCAGCGGATGGCATTTCATTTGTTGCAGCACGATAGGGAAGGCGCGGCCATGCTGTCGCGCGCCCTGTTCCAGGCCGTCGATGCCGTGCATCACTGCGGCCTGTGCAATACGTTTACCGAACACGAAGTGTGCGAGACCTGTCTCGACGAAGAGCGCGACAAGCGCTTGCTGTGCGTGGTGGAAACGCCCGCCGACCAGCTGATGATCGAGCAGACGCTCACCTACAAGGGCCTGTATTTCGTCCTCATGGGGAGATTGTCTCCGCTGGATGGCATCGGCCCGAAAGATATCCACTTGGAAAAATTGCTGAACCGCGCCAACGATGGCGTGGTCGGCGAAGTGGTGCTGGCCACCAATTTCACGAATGAAGGCGAAGCGACGGCCCACTACATCAGCGAAATGCTGAAGGCGCGGGGCTTGCGCGTGAGCCGTCTGGCCCGCGGCGTGCCCGTGGGCGGCGAACTGGAATACGTCGACGCGGGCACCATCGCCCGCGCGATGCTCGACCGCAGGGCAACCTGACTACAACATGACAGAATCCTCCGCGACCACTGGTCCACTGCAAGGCATTAAAGTGCTGGAACTGGGCACCCTGATCGCGGGGCCGTTCTGTGCCCGCATGCTGGCCGAATTCGGCGCCGACGTGATCAAGATCGAGTCGCCCGATGGCGGCGACCCCATCCGAACCTGGCGCGTGCTGAAGGACGGCACCTCGCTGTGGTGGTCGGTGCAGGCGCGCAACAAGAAAAGTTTAACGCTGAACCTGAAAACGCCAGAGGGCCGCGCCATCGCGCGCCAGCTGGCCCTGGAAGCGGACATCATCATCGAGAATTACCGCCCCGGCGTGCTGGAAAAGTGGGATCTCGGCTACGAGCAGCTCAAGAAAGAGAAACCGTCCCTCATCATGGTGCGCCTGTCCGGCTTTGGCCAGACGGGGCCGATGAAGGACTTGCCTGGCTTCGGCGCCATCGGCGAATCCATGGGCGGCTTGCGCTATGTGTCCGGCTTTGCCGACCGTCCGCCCGTGCGCGTGGGCGTGTCCATCGGCGACTCCGTGGCGGCCTTGCACGGCGTGATCGGCGCCATGATGGCGCTGCGCCACCGCGACGTGACGGGTGGCCGGGATGGCGGCGAAGGGCAGATGGTCGACGTGGCCCTGTACGAATCCGTGTTCAACCTGATGGAGTCGCTGGTGCCCGAATACGACCAGGCGGGCGTGGTGCGCGAGCGCACGGGCGGTTCCCTGCCCGGCATCGTGCCCTCGAATACCTACACGACGGGCGACGGCGAAAACATCGTCATCGCAGGCAATGGCGACGCCATCTTCAAGCGGCTGATGCTGGCCATGGGCCGCATCGACATGGCGGGCGACCCGCAACTGGCGCGCAACGACGGCCGGGTGGCGCGCACGCAGGAAATCGACGACGCCATCGGCGCCTGGTGCGCCACGCACACGATAGACAGCGCGCTGGCCGTGTTGAAGGCGGCCGACGTGCCCGCCGGGAAGATTTACTCCGTGCGCGACATGCTGAGCGACCCGCAATTCCTCGCCCGCGACATGTTCGAACAACACCATTTCGCCGACGGCACGCCCGTCAAATTGCCCGCCATCAGCCCGAAACTGTCCGCCACGCCGGGCAAGACGCAGTGGCTGGGGCCCACCCTGGGCCAGCACAACGACGAGGTGCTGGCGTCGCTCGGCTATGATGCGGCCGCCATCGCGCGGCTCAAGACCGATGGCGTGGTGTAAGCCACGCTCCCGCTGACTCCTTTGATACCGATCATGCCTCAATTGTTCCGCAGCGCGCGCACCGCGCTTGCCCTGGCGTCCGCCGCCGTTCTTCTCTCCGCTTGCGCCAGCTTCTCCCACGACGCACCGATCGCGGGCTTGCGCCTGATCGGCGAACAGCGCATCGCCTTGAAATACCCGTTCGAGGGCACGACGGTGGGCGGCCTGTCCGGCATCGATTACGATGCGGCCAATAACAGCTGGGTGATGGAAAGCGATGACCGCTCGGAAATCAATCCGGCCCGCTTCTACCGCGCCGCGCTCGACTACGACAGCCGCGCATTTGCCGGTGTGACCTTCAACAGCGTGCATTTCTTCACGCAGCCCGACGGCAGCCGCTATCCTAACCTGGCCCATGCAAGGCTGGAGCAGGGCGACCAGGTGCCCGACATCGAAACCATCCGCGTCGACCCCCAGGACGGCAGCCTGTGGTACGGCAGCGAAGGCAACCGCAAGGTGGGTTTGCACCCGTTCGTGCGCCACGCCGATAGCGGCGGCCACTACCTGGCCACCTTGCCCACGCCCGCCATGTTCAACGTGGCGAAGGATGAAACGGGATCGCGCAACAACATGAGCTTTGAAGCGCTGTCGTTTGCCAGCGATGGCAAGAGCCTGTGGCTGGGCATGGAAGCGGCGCTGTACCAGGATGGCCCGCTGGCCACGCCCGATAACGGCTCCGTGGTGCGCATCACGCGCCTGGACCGCGCGGGCACCGTGCTGGGCCAGTACGCGTATCCGATCGAGCCGGTGGCCTCGCGGCCCGCGCCGGGGAAGGAAGCGGACAATGGCGTGTCGGAAATCCTCGCCGTCAACGATCACCAGGTGCTGGTGGTGGAGCGGGCCGGCGTGGAACACGCCGACGGCATCTACACGAATCACGTGCGCATCTACGAAATGGATACGCAGGGCGCCACCGATATCCAGGCCATCCCGGCCCTGGTGGGCGCGGTATACGTGCCGGCGCGCAAGCGATTGCTGCTGGACCTGGAAAAGATCGGCTTGCCGCGGGTCGACAATATCGAAGGCATCAGCTGGGGCCCGCGCCTGGAAAACGGCCGCCGCAGCCTGGTGATGATTTCCGACGATAATTTCAACGCCCAGCAAGTCACGCAAATCCTTGCCTTCGAAGTGCTCTAGTTTCCACGCTGGCCAGCTGGCCCCGTTGCCTGGCCAGCATGGCCGTGATCGTGTCGTGCGGCGACGGGTGGCCTAAAAAATATCCCTGCGCCATGTCGCAGCCGTATTCTTCCAGCATCAGCAGCTGTTCGTCCGTTTCCACGCCCTCGGCCACCACCACCATTTTCAAGCCATGCGCCATGGCGATGATGGCGCGCGTGATGGCCGCGTTTTCCGTATCCTGCGGCAAGCCGGCGATAAAACTCTTGTCGATTTTCAAGGCCCGCACGTCGAAGCGTTTCAGGTAATTCATGGACGAATAGCCCGTGCCGAAGTCGTCGATGGACAGGTACACGCCGATGCCGCGCAATTGTTCCAGGGTCACCATGGTGGCGCGCGCATCGTCCATCAACGTTCCCTCCGTCAATTCCAGCTCCAGCAGGCGCGCATCCAGGCCCGTGTCGGCCAGGACCGACAGCACGATCTGCATCAGGTTTTCATCCTTGAATTGCTTGGCCGACAGGTTGACGGCCATGCGGATGGCGCGCCCGCCGTCGCTTTGCCACGCCTTGGCCTGGTTGCACGCCGTGCGCAGCACCCATTCGCCGATGGGCACGATCAACCCCGTCTCTTCGGCCAGCGGGATGAATTCCGTGGGCGAGATGATGCCCCGTTCGGGATGGCGCCAGCGCACCAGCGCTTCCACGCCGACGATCTGCGTGCTGGGCACGTCGATCTGCGGCTGGTACAGCAAGTACAGCTCGTTGTTTTGCAAGGCCTTGCGCAGCCCCACTTCCATCTTGACGTGGCTCATGATTTCCATCGTCAGCGAAGAGCTGTACAGCTTGGCGTTGTTCTTGCCGCAGTTCTTCGCGTGGTACATGGCCGTGTCCGCATATTTCAATAGCGAGTTGCAATCCTCGCCATCTTCCGGATACAGCGAAATGCCGATGCTGGCCGTGACAAAAATTTCATGTCCTTCGATCATGAAGGGCCGGCGCATGGCTTCCTTGACGCGGTGCGCCACGTTGAGCGCGTCTTCCACCCGCTCCAGGTCGGGAATCAGGATCGTGAATTCGTCGCCGCCCAGGCGCGCCAGGTTGTTGCCGCCGAAGGTGGTTTCAAACTCGTGTTCGGCGCGCAGCACCAGATCGCTGGGGCGGATGGTTTCGCGCAGGCGCTCGGACACCACCTTGAGCAAATGGTCGCCCACGTCGTGGCCCAGGGTGTCGTTGATGCGCTTGAAGGCGTCCAGGTCCATGAACAGCACGGCGAATTTCTTGTCGTGCTCTTTCGAGCGCAGCAGTTCGCGCTCCAGGGTTTCCAGGAACGCTTGCCGGTTGGGGATGCCCGTCAGGCTGTCGCAATACGCGAGGCGGCGGATCTGTTCTTCCGTGCGCTTGCGTTCGCTGATGTCGCGCACCAGGCCCAGCACCTCGTCGGCCCCCGTCGCCACCAGGCGCGCCTCGAAATGGCGCGTGCTGTCTTCGTGCGTGAGCGTGTAGTCGACCGAGCCGATATGCTGCGTGGCCAGCACGGCGTGCGCCTTGTCGAGCAGGCGCGCGGCGATCTCGGGCGGCAGCACGTCGCGGATATGGCTGCCCACGCAGTCGCTGAGGGAAAATCCCGCGCTGGCGTCGTGGCCCTGTTCGTAGTCGAGATAAAAGCCTTCGCGGTTCAGGCGGAAGAAGGTGTCGGGGATGGCGGCCAGCACGGCGCGGTTGTGCGCGTCGGCGATGCGCAGGCGGGCGATGGCGTCGCTGGCGCGCAGCACGTACAGCACGCGGTGGCCGAGGATGGGCCAGTTGATGGGTTTGGAAATGAAATCCGTGGCGCCCACCTCGTACGCGCGCGTGACGGCTTCCAGCTCGTCGCCGCCCGTGACCATGATGATGGGCACCGTGCCGCCCACTTCCTGGTGGCGGATTTCGCGGCACACGGCAAAGCCGTCCATGGCCGGCATGTCGACGTCGAGCATGACCAGGTCCGGCCCGCTGTGCTTGTAGCTGGCCAACGCCTGCACGCCGTCCTCGGCCTCGATCACGTCCAGGCCCACCTGCGTGAGCATTTGCCGCATCAGCAGGCGCATCACGGGATCGTCGTCGGCCACCAGCACCAGGCCGCGGGGAGGGGAGAGGGGCGCTGTCATGTCAGTGTTCCTTCACGAGGATGGCGTTCAGCGATTCGCGTACGGCCAGGAAGGCTTGCTGCATCTGCTGCAGAAGGGGAGTCGCGCCCTCGGTGCTGCCGGCGCGGCCCAGTTTTTCCATTTCCTTGCACAGCTGCGCCAGGCCGTCGGCGCCCACGTTGGCGCTGCCCGACTTGAGGCTGTGCGCCACCTTGCGCAGCGCTTCCGCATCCGCTTTCGCGATGGCTTCGCGCATGGCGCCCAGCTGGCGCGGCGTCTCGCCGGTAAACGCGAGGATGACCCGTTCGAGCAGCGCATCGCCATCCGTGCCGGACAGCGCGCGGATGTTTTCCAGCGCCTGCCGGTTCAGCGGCGGGGCCGATGCCGGGGATGCAGGCGCCGGCGGCGTCGCCACGGGCGGCGGCTCGGCAGGCGCCTCCTGCGGCGCTTCGCTGTGGTGCACGGTGGCCGCGCGCGGCAGGGTGATCCAGCGGGCGATCGTGTGGCCCAGGTCTTGCTGCGTAAAAGGTTTGCTCAGGTAGTCGTCCATGCCGGCCGCCAGGCACGCTTCGCGGTCGCCCTGCAGCGCATTGGCCGTGATGGCGACGATGGGCAGCACGCGCGCGTGGCCGCAGTGCTGTTCATGGCGGCGGATTTCCGCCGTGGCGGCAAAGCCATCCATCACGGGCATCTGGCAATCCATCAGGATCAGATCGAAATCCTCGGCTTGCGCCGCCTGCAGGGCTTCTTCGCCGTTGCGCGCGCAGACGACATCGAGGCCCAGGCTGTCGAGCATGGCCAGCGCCACTTCCACGTTGACGGGATTGTCCTCGGCCAGCAGCACGCGGCGGCGTTGGCGCCGGCCCACCTGGCGCGCCGTGTGCGGCGGATGGATGCGCAGGCTGTCGCTGGCGCGCGGCGGCGTGACGATGCAGTCGAACAGGTCGCATTCGCGGGCCGGCTTGATCAGCTGGTAGGCCACGCCCGCCTCGCGCCGCTGCACGGGGTCGGCCGCCGCCTGTTCCGTGCTCAGCAGCAAAAGCTTGAGGTCGGCCAGCAGCGGGTCGCTCTTGATGTTGGCGGCCAGGGCCAGGCCGCTGGTGCGCGGCAATTCCATGTCGAGCAGGGCCACGGCATACGGCGTGCCCGCCTGGGCGGCCGCGCGCAGCTTGCCCAGGCAGTCGCTGGCCGTGCCGGCGCTGTCGCTGACGATGTGCCAGCTGGCCAGTTGCCGCTCCAGCACGGCGCGCGTGGCGGGTGTGTGGTCGACGATCAAGGCGCGTAACCCTCGCGTGGTTTTCAGGTTGAAGGACGGGTCGTCGCTGTCGACCCGCCGCTTATCGAAATTTACTTCGAACCAGAAGATCGAGCCTTGCGTTAAAGCATTATCAACGCCGATAGTGCCGCCCATCAGCTCCACCAGCTGTTTCGAGATCGTCAGGCCCAGGCCCGTGCCGCCGTGCTTGCGCGTGGTCGAGCCGTCCGCCTGCGAAAACGATTCGAAGATGCGCGTCTGCGCTTCGTTCGACACGCCGATGCCCGTGTCGTGCACCTCGAAGCGCAAGCCCACGCTGGGCGCGTCTTCGCTGCACACGGTCACTTTCACGGTGACCTTGCCCGTTTCCGTGAACTTGATGGCGTTGCCCAGCAGGTTGACGATGATCTGGCGCAAACGGTTCGGATCGCCGCAGATGGCGATCGGGATGTCGTAGGCGATGTCGAATTCCAGGCTGATGTTTTTCGCTTCCGCCTGCGGCGCGAACACGTGTTCTATATCGTCGAGCAATTCGCGGAAATTGAAGCGGATGTATTCGACGCTCAGCTTGCCCGCCTCGATCTTGGAAAAGTCGAGGATGTCGTTGATGATCACCAGCAAATTCTGTCCCGAGCGCTGCACCATGCTCGTGTAGTGGCGCTGCTGCGGGCTCAAAGGGCTGGCCAGCAGCAGTTCCGTCATGCCCAGCACGCCATTCATCGGCGTGCGGATTTCATGGCTCATGGTGGCGAGGAAGGCGCTCTTCGCCTGGCTGGCCGCCTCGGCCGCATCCTTGGCCTTTTCCAGCTGCGCCGTGCGCACGCCCACCTGGCGCTCCAGCTGGTCGCGGTAATTGGCCAGGGTGCTGTCGCGGCTGTCGATCTGCGCCAGCATGTCGTTGAAACTGTCGATCAGCACGCCCAGCTCGTCGCTGCGCTGGTGCGCGATGCGGTGGCTGTAGGTCTGGCTGCTCGACACTTTCTGCGCCGTATCGATCAGCTTGGTGATCGGTTCGGCGATCACGCTCTTGAAGCGCCGCGCGAGGAATACGGCGACCAGGAAGGACAGCACGGTGGCGCCGCCGATGGCGCTCACGTGGCGGCCGATGTCGCGCCACATGTGGTTCAGGTCCGCCTCGATCAGCACGGCGCCGATGATCTGTTGCGGCTCGCCCGGCCGGTAGACGGGGCGGTACAGGCGCATGGCGGGCGCCAGGGTCGTGCCCGAGCCTTGCGTGACGGGCTGCACGGCCATGTCGGCCAGCAAGGCCGGGTCCATGTCTTCCGGCGCCGGCAGGCCGTCCGCATGCTGCGGCGCGCGGTACAGGGCGAACAGGCGCCCGCCCTTGTCGAACAGGGCCGCCTGGGCCACCTCGTTGCGCGCGGACAAAGCCGCCAGCACCTGTTCCGCCTGCCCCTGCGCCGATTTTCCCGCCAGCAAAGGCACGGCGCCGGCCGCGCCGATCACGCCCGCCAGCGACAGCAGTTGCTTGCCTTCATCATTTTTGTGGCTGAGCACGGACGTCAGCGCAAACGCCACGAACACCAGCAGCAGCGCGCAGCCCGACGACAGTACCGAGATCATGGTCAGCTTCTGGCTGATGCTGGAGCGTTGGAAATTGAACATGCGTCGCTGCTTCCCCGGTCGCCCGTTGACTGTTATTTAATTCCTATTGGAAAAATATAGACGCGAAGACACACCCTGATATTGATGTGGGTCTAATGGAAGAAAGGGGAGGGGAACTTATAAGAGAGGAAATGAAAAGGGCAGTCTCACAAGACCGCCCTCAAATTATTGCTTAGCAACAACACCTGACTCAGCCGTAGCGAGCGGAAGGGAGAGGTGGCCGAGAAGCGCAACCGTACTTTGTACGGGGCCGCCGAGGCGGTGAGCATCGCAAGCCGCCTATGCCGACGCGCAGTAGGCTGGGTCAGGTGTCCGCTAACAGCAACCGCCACGCTTGCCGGCGCCGCCGTAACGCGCTTCCTGTCGTTCGCGGAAAAACTCTTCATACGTCATCATCGGCTCGCCGGGATGGGTCACTTCCCGGTGCGCCACGTAGGTGTCGTACTCGGGCAAGCCGCACATCAGCCGCATGCTTTGCCCCAGATACCGTCCAGCCTTGATGATTTCGTCGATCATCATTGCACCGTGGGCATGGCCTGGAACGGCGTTTCCTTGGTGCTTGGGCGGCTGTCGGCGCGCGCCTTCAGAATCGTGCGGATGCCGAAGAACAGCACGCTGACGACGACGATGACGAAGAAGGCGGCCAGGCCGGCGTCCAGGTAATCGTTGAAGATGATCTGTTGCATCTGCGCCACCGACTTGGCCGGCGCCAGCAGGGTGCCTTCATCCAGGGCCGCCGAGTATTTCCTGGCGTGCGCGAGGAAGCCGACGCGCGGGTTGGCGTCGAAAATCTTTTGCCAGCCCGCCGTCAGGGTGCACAGCAGCAGCCAGATGGTCGGCGTGATCGTCACCCACGCATACTGGCCCCGTTTCATCTTGAACAGCACGCAGGTGCCGAGGATCAGTGCGATGGCCGCCAGCATCTGGTTGGCGATGCCGAACAGCGGCCACAGGGTATTGATGCCGCCCAATGGATCGACCACGCCCTGGTACAGGAAGTAGCCCCAGGCCGCCACGCACAGGCCCGTGGCCAGCAGGTTGGCGATGACGTTTTCCGTCTTTTTCAAGCTAGGCACGAAGCTGCCCAGCAAGTCTTGCAGCATGAAGCGGCCGGCACGCGTGCCCGCATCGACGGCCGTCAGGATGAACAGCGCTTCGAACAGGATGGCGAAGTGGTACCAGAAGGCCATCATGGCCTTGCCGCCGATGGCGCCGGACAGGATCTGCGCCATGCCGACGGCCAGGGTCGGTGCGCCGCCGGCGCGCGAGATGATGCTGTGCTCGCCAACGTCCTTGGCCGTCTGCGTCAGCATGTCCGGCGTGACATAGAAGCCCCATTGCGAGATCGCCTGTGCGGCGGACTCTGCCGTGGTGCCGATCAGGGCGGCCGGGCTGTTCATGGCGAAATAGATGCCTGGCTCGATGGTCGAGGCAGCCACCAGGGCCATGATGGCAACGAACGATTCCATCAGCATGGCGCCATAGCCGATGAAGCGGGCGTGGCTTTCGTTTTCAATCATCTTCGGCGTGGTGCCCGAGGAAATCAGGGCGTGGAAGCCGGAGACGGCGCCGCAGGCGATGGTGATGAACAGGAAGGGGAACAGATTGCCCGACCAGACGGGGCCGGAGCCGTCGATGAACTTGGTCATGGCCGGCATTTTCAGGTAAGGCGCGACGACGATGATGCCGATGGCCAGGCCGAGAATCGTGCCGATTTTCAGGAAGGTCGACAGGTAGTCGCGCGGCGCCAGCAGCAGCCACACGGGCAGCACGGAAGCGATGAAGCCGTAGCCGATCAGCATCCACGTCAGTTCCGTGCCCGTGAACGTGAACATCGGGCCCAGCACCGCGTGTTCCTGCACGTACTGGCCGCCGATGATGGCCAGCATCAGCAAGACGAAGCCGATGATGGAAATCTCGCCGATGCGGCCCACGCGGATGAAGCGCGAATACACGCCCATGAACAGGGCGATGGGAATCGTCGCCATCACGGTGAAGCTGCCCCATGGGGAGCCCGTCAGCGCCTTGACGACGATCAAGGCCAGCACGGCCAGGATGATGACCATGATCATGAAGCAGCCCAGGAGCGCAATCATGCCGGGAATTTCGCCCAGTTCAGCCTTGATCAGGTCGCCCAGGGAGCGGCCGTCGCGGCGCATGGAAATGAACAGCACGATGAAATCCTGTACGGCGCCCGCAAACACGACGCCGGCCAAGATCCACAGCATGCCGGGCAGATAGCCCATCTGCGCGGCCAGCACGGGGCCGACCAGGGGGCCGGCGCCGGCGATCGCCGCGAAATGGTGGCCGAACAGCACATATTTATTCGTCGGCACGTGGTCGAGGCCATCGTTGTGCTTGAAGGCGGGCGTCATGCGGCGGGCATCGAGGCCCAGCACCTTGTCGGCGATGAACAAGCTGTAGAAACGGTAGGCGATCAGGTAGACGCAGACGGCGGCGATGACGATCCAGATTGCGCTGATCGGTTCGCCGCGTTGCAGGGCGACGACGCCCAGGGACCCGGCGCCTGCCAGCGCAAGCGCTGCCCAGCCGAGCTGTTTGAAAATGCGGTTCATGCTTCCTCCAGAGATTGACGGGCGCTGTGCCGTGCGATGATGTGTGCTGCCGAGCCTGGTCGTTGCCAGTTTGGTATGAATTGGTGTATCTGCAGCTTATGGCGAGTATTCAGGAATCGTATAATTGCCGCAAGCGCACGACTACGCAGTAACGCTCAGTATTACTACGCAGACCGATCGCGCCGCCGCGACGTAAAATCACGCATTCCCACCAGCATCGACGCCGCCGGAGCGCCAGGCCATGAAACTCAGACAGAAAGTCATCTTCCTGGCCATCACGCCGCTGATCCTCGCCCTGTGCGCCATCGCATTTGCCGTGCGGCACCAGGCCATCACCCTGGCCGAGCAGCAGCGCGCCACCATCCAGCAGGCGTACCTGGCCAGCAAGGAAGCCGAACTCAAGCATTACGTGACCCTGGCCAGCCATTCCATCGCTTCCCTGTACCAGTCGGGGCGCAAGGATGCCGCCACGCAAGAGGAAGCCAAGCGCATCCTGTCCGCCCTCAGCTATGGCGACGATGGCTATTTCTTCATCTATGATTTGCAGGGCAAGTCGCTGATGCATCCGCGCCAGCCCGAACTGGTGGGGCAGAATCTGTGGCAGTTGCGCGACGCCGAGGGTAATCTGACCATCCAGCGCCTGATGCAGCGGGCGAAGGGCGGCGGCGGTTTCGAGCGCTACAACTGGATCAAGCCGTCGAGCAACAAGTCCGCGCCCAAGCTCGGCTATGTGATCCTGATGCCGGAATGGGGCTGGATGATGGGCACGGGCATCTATATGGATGACGTGGACCAGGCGCTGGCCAAGGTCGACGCCCAGCAGTCGCGCAATATCCGCTCGACCATGGAATTGATCGCCGCCATCGCCATCCTCGGTTCCCTGCTGGTGGCCGCCTGCGGCCTGGTGCTGAACTTGCGCGAATTGCGCGTGGCCGACGCCAAGCTGAAAGTGCTGGCGCAGCGCGTGGTCGAGTCGCAGGAAGAGGAGCGGGCGCGGTTGTCGCGCGACTTGCATGACGGCATCAGCCAGTGGCTGGTGTCCATCAAACTGCAGATCGAGGCGGGCATCGCGCGCCTGGCCGGCAATGCCGAACAGAAAGACAAGGCGCCCGCCACGTTCGAGCGGGCCGCCGAGCAGCTGAACAAGGTGCTGGGCGAGGTGCGGCGCATTTCGCACAACCTGCGCCCGGCCATCCTCGACGACCTGGGCCTGGCCGCCGCGCTCGACCACCTGGTGCATGAATTTAACGACAGCAGCAGCGCGCAAGCCAGTTTCACGGCCAGCCCGGCGGCGGCGGGCGAGGGCTTGCCCGACATGGTCAATACCGTGTTGTTCCGCATCGCCCAGGAAGCGCTGACCAATTGCGAGCGCCATGCGCACGCCAGCGGCGTGGAAGTGAGCCTGCACGAGGCGGGCAAGGCGGTGGAATTGCGCATCCAGGATAATGGCGGCGGCTTCGACTTCGACGGCATCGCCCTGCATCCGCAGCGCGGCATCGGCTTGCGCAACATGACGGAGCGCATGGAAGCCATCGGCGGCAGCCTGCACATCACCTCGTCCCCGGCCGGCACCCTGGTGCTGGCGCGGCTCGGCCTTCCATCCACACACTAAATAGATACGCAACCATGACCGAGAAGATCAACATCCTGCTGGTGGACGACCACCCCCTCGTGCGCGACGGCTTGCGCGCGCGCCTGGAAGCGGTGGCGCATTTCGACGTGGTGGCCGAGGCGGGCGGCGCCGACGAGGCGTTGAGCCAGGCGCGCGCGCACCAGGTGGATCTCGTGTTGATGGATATCAATATGCGCGGCACGAATGGCATCGAGGCGACGGCGCTGTTCAAGCAGGCGTTCCCGCAGATTGCCGTGCTGATCCTGTCCATGCACGACAAGCTCGAATACGTGTCGCAAGCGATCGCCGCCGGCGCGCGCGGCTATGTGCTCAAAGATGCTCCTGGGAAAGATATCGTCTTCGCCATCGAGACGGTGATGTCCGGCGGCATCTATTACAGCGCGGCGCTGGCGCGGCAGCTGTCGCGCCCGCAAGTGCATGATTCCTTCCTCACCACGCGCGAGCAGCAAGTGCTGCAGCACATCGCGGCGGGCCAGTCGAACAAGCAGATCGCCCGCGACCTCGACCTGAGCGTGCGCACGGTGGAGACGCACCGGCTGAACATCAAGCGCAAGCTCGGTATCGAAGGGCAGGCCGAATTGATCAAATATGCGGTCGAGCACGCGCATGGCGGCAGCGCCTGAGCAGGCGCACGCGGTGCCGTGGTTTTGTCAAACCCGCATGACAGGCGGGTCTCCCGGTGGAATGTTTTTTTTGAATATTTATTGCCAAAATTAAACTGTTTCGTGGGTGAGATTCGGATAGAATGATTCTCGCTGTCGAAATGGCATCCCTGTCGGGCCAGGGTTGCCAATGCTGGTCAGTTTATTTACTATGGCGCCCTACCCACACTGAGATACCGATGTCAGCGTCTGAATCAAACCTGTTTCCGTTGGTGGGATTACAAGCAGTTGCCAATGCTCATAACGAGTGGGTCGCTGTCACCTTGCATGTACCGCAGGCCTCGACGGCGCCGCTGCTGGCAGCGCTGGCCGCCGCCGATGCGTATGCCTTCCTGGCGCCGCTCGATTGCATCATTCCCTTGGCCGACCCGCATGACGTGGACGAGGCCGTGCTGGCGCAACTGGCGCCGCAACGCACCATCTTCCGTTTGCCGGCCCATCTTGCCGGCGACAAGCACATCCAGAAAAAATGCCAGCAATGGCGCGACGCCGGCTATCGCCTGATTCTCGATGGCGCCGAAGCCGGTCCCGTGACGGCGGCGCAAGTCGAGGCGCGCGCGCTGAGCTTTGACGCGTCCGGCGCCCGTCCGGCCCTGCACCAGTTGCTGCCCTTGGCGGGACCGCACCTGGCCTACAACATCGCCGACGCGGGGCAGTTTGCCGCCTTGCAAGAACTCGGCGTCAGCTGGTTTGCCGGCGATTACGCCCTGCACCATGCGCGCCAGCAAAGCGAGCCGGAAGACGCCACGTCGCGGCGCCGCCTGCTGGCGCTGCTGGGCTTGCTGGCCCGCGATGCCGACGCGCACGAGCTGGAAGTGCCGCTCAAGCAAGATCCATCGCTCAGCTATCATTTGTTGAAACTGGTCAATTCAGCCGCTTTCGGTTTCACGGCGCCGATTACCAGCTTCAGCCAGGCCATCACGTTGCTGGGCCGGCGCCAGCTGCAGCGCTGGCTGCAACTGCTGCTGTATGCGCGGCAACAGGACGATGGCAAGATCCACGCGCTGTTGCCGCTGGCTGCCGTGCGCGCGGCGCAGATGGAAGCGCTGTGCCAGCTGCGCGGCGGCGACCGCGACGCGCAAGACCTGGCCTTCATGGCGGGCGTGTTCTCGCTGCTCGACGTGCTGCTGGGCATGCCGATGGAAGAGATCATCGCCACCCTGAACCTGGCGCCGGAAGTGAGCGTCGCTTTGCTCGAACGCAATGGCGAGCTGGGCACCTTGCTGGCGCTCGTCGAAAGCGCCGCGCCGCCGCCCGAGGGCTTGCGCCGCGCCGGCATCGATGGAGAAACCTATTGGCGCAGCCTGCTGCAGGCCTACCAATGGGCCATCCAGGTCAGCCGGAACCTCTAGCATGACCCTGTTTCCGGTGTCGGATTTCCTCGGTGACAGCGCCGCCCTGTGCGACGCCGTCGTGCGTTTGCGCGGCCCCGCGCTGGTCGCTGAGCTGGGCCGCATCGCCAGCGCCGTGATGGCCAGCCCGCACGGCCAGTTCCTGCCCGCGGCCAGCCTGGACGCCGCTGCGCCGCCCGCGCCGTTTCCCCGCGATACGCCGGCCTTGCTGCAGGAAATCAGTTTTGATGGCCACTGTTTCGGCCATTACAGCGTGGCCGGACGCAGCCTGTACAGCGACGCCGACCGCCGCCACCTGGCCAGCCTGGCATCCTTGACGGCGGGCGTCTTGCAAGTGCATTCGCTGGCGCAACGTTCCACGCACGCCTACGCGCAAGTCGAAGCCTTGCTGGCGCAGCAGACGCAAATCCTTGACCAGTTGCACGAATCCGTGCTGACGATGGACTTGACGGGCTACATCACCAGCTGGAACAAGGGCGCCGAGCGCCTGTTCGGCTACACCTCGGTGGAAGCCGTGGGCCGCAACATCCTGTTCCTGTACGACGATGAAGACACGGGTTTCCACGACGCCTTCCTGGAGCAGGGAGGACGCCTGATGGAGGTGCGCCGCCGAAAGAAGTCAGGCGAGATCTTCTGGGCCAGCCTGTCCTTGTCGCCGCTGCAAGACCTGGACGACAAGCCCATCGGACTCATCGCCTACCTGACGGATATCACGGAGCGCAAGCTGGCCGAAGAGCGCTTGCACCACCTGGCGTATTACGACCCGCTGACCAGCCTGCCTAACCGCACCTTGCTGGCCAAGCTGGTCGACCAGGCCCTCTCCGTGGCGCAGCGCAGCAAGATGCTCGGCTGCGTGCTGTTCATCGACCTGAACCGTTTTAAACTGATCAACGACACCCTGGGCCGGCGCATCGGCGACGAACTGCTGCGGCAAGTCTCGCTGCGTTTCCGCCATGCCTTGCGCGACCAGGACCTGGTGGCGCGCCTGGGCGGCGACGAGTTCGCCGTCGGCCTGTTCGACATCGGCCAGCATTTCGAGGCCAGCATGGTGGCGCAAAAGCTGCTCGCTTCCCTGGTGGAACCGTTCCTGATCGAAGGCCACGACCTGCGCGTGGGCGCCAGCATCGGCATCAGCGTGTATCCGCAGGACGGGCAGGACGCGGAAACCCTGCTGCGCCTGGCCGATATCGCCATGTACCGCGCCAAGCAGGACAGCGGCGGCGAAGGGGAAAGCGTGGCTTTCTACAGCCAGGACATGAACCTGGGCATGCAGGCGCGCATGCGCCTGGAAACAGGCTTGCGCCAGGCCTTGTCCGAGCAGCAACTGTTGCTGCACTACCAGCCGAAATACGCGCTGGGCAGCGGTCGCATCATCGGCGCCGAAGCCCTGGTGCGCTGGCACCACCCGCAACACGGCATGATCCCGCCCGCCGAATTCATCCCCCTGGCCGAATCGACGGGTCTGGTCGTGCAAGTGGGCGAATGGGTGCTGGAAGCGGCCTGCGCCCAGGCGCAGGCATGGAAACTGGCCGGCCTGCCGCCGATCCGCCTGGCCGTGAACGTCTCCGCCCGCGAATTCACGGCAGCCTTGCCCGCCAGGGTGGCGGCGACCCTGGCCCGCTACGGCCTGGAAGCGGCCTGGCTGGAGCTGGAAATCACGGAAAGCACCCTGATGCACAACATCGAGCGCGTGATCGGCATCATGGACCGCATCACGGCCCTGGGCGTGGCCCTGTCGCTGGACGACTTCGGCACCGGCTATTCAAGCTTGTCCTATTTAAAACGCTTCCCCATCGACACTCTGAAGATCGACCGGTCTTTTACCACCGGCATCCCCACCGACGCCAGCGACTGCGCCATCGCCAGCACCATCATCAGCATCGCCCAGCAGCTGCACCACAAGGTGATCGCGGAAGGCGTGGAAACGACGGAACAGCTTGCCTTCCTGAAGAGTTCTGGCTGCGACGAAGTGCAGGGCTACCTGTTCTCGCGCCCGTTGCCGGCGGGAGAGTTCGAGAAGGCGCTGCGGGAAAACTGGGGCGTGTAGGCTTTCCGTTGGCATACCGGCGCAGCTCACTGACCCCAGAGGCCGCTTTGGGGCTTAAATGCGTGCCACCGACTACTCGCCATTGGTAAGCCACTGAGCTTTATGTATAATGCTGCCATCTGGAAGCGTGGCCGAGTGGTTGAAGGCACCAGTCTTGAAAACTGGCGACGGGTTAAACTGTTCGTGAGTTCGAATCTCACCGCTTCCGCCAATCATATTCAAGGTTGCATTAAAGTACCGCATGGTACAGTGCGTAAAATCCTTGAAAATCAATGGGTTAAGAGAGTTTTTGCCATTCTGAATCGCAGATTTGGCTACCTTAAAACTCCTAGTCCCAAATTTTCACGTAGGTTCATTTGTAGGTATGATGCGGTTTTCCCATCTACCGTACCTACAGGAACCTCGCCATGGCGATCAATACCCTTACCGACAACGATTGCCGTAAGGCGCTCCCAAACAATGGGAAGCTGCGCAAGCTGTTTGATGGCCACGGTCTATTCCTGGCTGTTTTGCCTAGCGGAGGCAAGGTCTGGCGCGTAGCGTATCGCAATGCTGACGGTAAGCAGCAAACTGCGGTGATCGGGCCGTACCCACTCATTGGCTTGAAAGAAGCACGCGACCGACGCGATGCGCTCCGTTTGAAGCTGCTCGATGGGGAAGACCTCAAGCCAAAGCCCAAGGTGAAACCATCGATCACGTTCGATGTTGCGATCGCTGAATACTGGGCCGGCCGCACCGACATCAGCGAGGGTTACAAAGCCAATGCACTCAGGGGCCTGGCAATGCATTTGTCGCCGAAACTTGGGGGCATGCTGCTGCGCGATATCACGCGGGACGGCCTGATGGATGCTTTGAGGCCTATGGATGCCGCCGGCCTGTCCGTGTATGTTCGACGCGTGCGCATGTGGGCCGGCCAGGTGCTTGATTGGGGAGTTCAGCACGGACACTGCGACGAGAATCCGGCATCATCGATCAATGCGAAGGTCGCGTTTTCCAGAAAGCCGCGTGAGGGTTTCGCGGCGCTGGCCATATCCGAGGTACATCCATTCCTGGAGCGCCTTGCGCTGGAGGATGAAATTCAGTCCGTGCTGGCCTGCAAGCTACTGGCACTCACATGGACACGCACGGACGAGCTGCGCCGCATGACGTGGGCAGAAGTCGAGGGCGATATCTGGCGCATACCTGGCAAGCGGATGAAGAAGAACCGCGAGCATCTTGTGCCGCTGTCGACGCAAGCCCAGGCGCTGCTGAAAGAAATGAAACTGCGCTCGCGCGGAAGCGCCTACGTGTTTCCGAATGATCGAACCGGCAACCGGCCCATGAGTGAAAATTCGATTCTGTACCTCATCCACCGGATCGGGTACAAAGGTCGCATGACGGGGCACGGTTGGCGCAAGGTTGGGTCCACCTGGGCGAACGAGCATGAATTCAATACCGACCATATAGAGATGCAGCTAGCGCACAAGGACGGCGGGGTACGTGGCGTCTATAATTCGGCGGAGTACCTGAAGCAGCGCAGGGCGATGCTCCAAGCATTTGCGGATTGGCTGCTCTAAGTAGACTATCAACTTTATCCCTAGGCGTCTGCTTTTAAGAGATTTCCATTGGTCACTCGTGCTTGGCAAGCTCTTCTCACCGCGCTTACGCGCACAGCCAAGACTTGGTAAGCTGTGAGGGAGGGGCCTGGCCAGGCCGTCTAGCTGCGTAATGGCAGCAAGCGCATCCATATCATTGCATTCATGGTGCGTCGCTGAATACCTCGTTAAGAGTCACTACAGGCTCGCAGCTCGCAAGCTAGGACAGGGCTGGTTACAAGGCTCAGGCCATGCAGAACTTGACTGCAGCCCTCAATTGCTGGAACCTTCGTCGCCCGAAGGGGGGGCGATACTTGAGCTACGAATTTCTTGTCCAAAAGAACCTGCGTGCTTATGCCGAGCAGGCTGTAGATAGCTTGGGCTTTCTTTGCCAGCTTTTCGTCCGCTGTGACAAAAGTATCGCAGTAAGCTGCGTAGATAATGTGCGAAACGTCGTGAAGACGGGCTCGCGACTTGCTCCGCGCCTCTCTGTAATAGCCCATTTTTTCCAACATGTTTGCGGCTAGGCTAACAGAGGCTTCGAGCACGCTGAATCGATTTTTCAAGTCATCGAATCGCCAGAACAGTGCTTCAACCTGTTCGTCCTTGCTTATAAGTTCTGCAGCGTAAAGCGCGCGCGCAATTAGTTCACGGTAAACAATATTGCCCAAGATGTCCACTGGAGGGATATTGTTCATCTGCTTTGGACTCCCAGTGGGCTTGTCATGTGCGTCGGCTATGACGGCAGCCTCCATTCGTTCGGCCCACTCATTGTTATCGTATTGGTCGACTACGCGTGCATAGCAGTCCTGCGGTGATTCGTCGTACAGATCGACTTGGTCGCGGGTTACGGGGCGTAGCGCGTTTCTGCCGGCGATTTTGGACAGAAACTCGATTTCGGCCTTAGTAATAGATGGTGCTGTACCGTCCCTCATTGCTGAAGCTGCGATGTCCTCAAGGTGGGCTGGGCTAAAGACTACTAACTGGGCCTTGGCAGCGTCATTGAAAGCCGTCGTCAATGCCGGATGTAGCCCTGATCTCAGGTAGCTGATGACGTTGAAATCCAGATATAGTTTTTTCAATTGAATCTTTCAATTTTTTGGGTGGTAAAAATAGCAGATTGATTCAGTATTCCATGTTGCGGTGGAACGTCGGAATATGGCAGTCGCCCGGTGTCGGCTTCCCAGACTCTAACTCACCTGACAGTTCGTGTCAGGCCGAGTTAGAGTTAGCTTGATTTAAAGAAGTTTGATACCTGCTGCGTGCAGTGTGGAAAGGCGCCATCCGACCGTGCGGCGGCTGATGGCGATGTCGGCGGCCGGAATCTTGCCTTCTTTCAGCCAGCGCCGCAGCGTTTCCGAGGTAACGCCGATCAGCTTGTACAGGTCTTGGCGATAGATAATGCGGTCAGTGTTGGTAGTGCTCAATTTTTACTCCAAGTTGTTGTTTTATCGTCATTCGGGTTGGCAGCCGGCCTTGCTGTAGTCGGTAATGCGTACAGCGTCTGGTGCGCTGGCTCCCTACCGAGCATGTGGGCTGTAGCCAAGGCAAACGCTTCGGCTTCGGTGTGTTGGCAAATTTCAGCACCAGGCTTGCGGTAGTCGCGCAGCCGGCAAAACTCTTTGTATTCGTTCATTGTTGCTATGCCCCTTCTAATCCGTGCATCCGCAATCGGTTAAAGCATCATCAAAGGCAAAGGGGAACAGCTCCCCGTGATTCATCGCCATGTCATACATCGCCTGATAGCTAGGCCTGTCCTTGCGGAACCATCCGCCAGCACCCGATCCGGCCGTTTGGGCGTTCTTTTCCTGCTGAATCCACCACAGGGCACGGCTGGGCTTTTCGCGGATCAGGGATAGCACCTGGTTGCCGCCCTTCAGGAAACACAAATCGCAGTTGCCGTGCATCGTCTTGCCGCTCATATTCGGCAAGCCCAAGTCAAAATCTTGTGCCGCCCAAAACGCGCTGACGTCGGCCACGGTCAGGCCGGCCACCGCCAGGGGCGCTTCTTTCACTTCGTGCTTGCCGTAGTCCTGATTCGCCAGCCGCGCCACGCGCAATGGCTCGTCGGCGCGCATGCCGATAAACGTGGTCCACTCGACCAGGCCTATCGACTTCAGGTAGCGTTGCATCGGGCGTACCTTCAGTTCGGCTGTGCAGAAGCGCGCCACAGGGTTTGGCAGGAACTTCTTTTCTTCGTGCAGATCGGTGAACGGCTCGCCGTGGCGGCTGGCCGTAGCAAAGTCCACGATGGCAAATTCCTTGCCGCGCGCGGCGTTACGCGGGCGGTTCTCGATCCAGGTGATAGGGACGCCCCAGCGCTCGCCGCAATCTCGTACGAATTCAAGCGTCGCTTCCTCTTCCTTGCCGGTGTTGGCAAAGCACACCACGACGTCAGCCGGCAGCGTGCCGCCATAGGCCTGAATCGTCATCCACAGCATCATGCCGCTGGTGCGGCCGCCGCTGAACGAAATGACGCCCGGTCCGTCGAAGAGGAATGGGCTGTTCATGCCAGCACCATGCAGCGTCGAGCCAGGGCCACCAGCCAATGCGCCAGTTCGGCCGGCGTGTGCTCGCGTTCTGCCTTGCCGCATTCCGGCCGCCAGCCCGGATCTCCTTTCCGGCGCCGCTCGCCGGCGCGATTGCGACCGGACATGGCGATCACATGCGATGCGTCGCCCAGGACGATGGGCATGTCCGGAATTTGCACGGGCGAACAGCCGACGATGTACAGCAAGGTGGCTTTTTCCGCGCGGTGGCCAAAGGAGCTTTGGAAAATTGGCAGCGTCCAGCCACCAAATTTGTCCCGCTCGCCGGCCGCTGGCAGGCCACAGTGTGGCCAAAGGGTCGAGCGCTTTGGGTGTTCTAGCACCCCGCCGAACTTGCGCACCTGGGCGACGGCCCACACCGCGAGTTCCTTTTCGTCCGGGCGCGGCTTGGCCAGGTGGCGCAACGTGCCCCAGGAGCGGCAAGGCGGATGGGCCACCACGGGCACGCCACCCGGCCAGGCGCGGGCGTCGCGTTCCGCATCCCAGGCATCAACCGCCGGCATGGTTTTGTAGATCGAATTGGCGCGCACGAACAAGGCCGCCACGGCAGGTAATGAACGTTCCGCTGTCACGCTGGGCACCCGACAGGCGCGGTTGCCTTCTTGACCGCCTCGATGGCGCCCAGCGGCACCGCGCGGAACATGCCGGGCCACTGATGGTCCAGCTCCACCCAGGCATGCAGCTCGCCATTGCCCACGTCGCGGCGCAGGTCGTTGACGGTGCCGGCCTGGTAACCTTCGTCGGTATCGAAGGTCACGCGGTCGCCCAGGGCGATTTGCCGCGGCGAATTGGTCAGGGTGTTCAGCATTGCGGTGCTCCTTTCAGTTTGGCGGTAACGCCGCACACGCCGTAGCGGTCGATGGCGGCGTCGATCACGTCGCCGCTGGATGCGGCAACCTCAAAAAATTCAAAGCGTTCGGTTTGCGTGCGAACGATCACGGCATAGGTGCTCATGTGCCATTTCCTTCTTTGGGTGGGGTGTCGGGGAGGATCAGCCGGGGCCACGGGCAGGCGTTGACGGCCGCCCAAGCTGCAATCAAGGCTGTTTTTGCCTCGTCAGGCAGGTCAGGCATGGGCGCCGCCGGCGGCGTGGCCGGGGCAGGGCCAACGGGGTGCGTACAGTTATTTACACGAGTCCGAGGAACGGCAACCCCAACAGCCACCCCGCGCCCGCCTGTGGCCTGTACCGGCGTCCACGTATGGCGCACGGACTTGAAGACCACGCCGATCAGGTCGCTGCAGCGCACGCCGTAGGGCGTGATGCGTTGCGTTTCGCCGTAGCGTCCGATGACGGTCTTTTCGTCCTTGGCCAGGGTGACGACCAGTTCCTTGCGCGGCACCAGGGCGCCGCCCTGGGCGCGCAGGTATTCGGCCCAGCAGGCGCGCTTTTCGCCGTCGATCTTTTGCACGGCGTCCCAGGCACGGCGCATGGAGGCCGGCGCTTCGTTGAGCATGCTTTCCTCGATGCGGCGCAGTTCGCGCCAGACGGTGACGGGCGCGCCGCCCCATTGCTGGAATTGACGGATGCCCCAGCACGCGGCCCAGGACTCGACGCGCGCCGATGGCGTCAGCTCGACATCGCCTTCGGTGTCGGCCGTGACGACATAACCTTCTTTCGTCTTGTGCTCGGCTACGCCGTCGATGTTCTTGGCCACGTACTTGGCGATGTAGCCGGCGGCGCTGCCCTTGGCCCAGTCGATGCGTTTCACGTCCAGGCGGCGCGCGAAGGCGCCCGGTTCGCCACGGTCCACGCGCCAGGCGTAGCGCTTCATGATGCGGATGGCGCGGCCGGCCACGTCCTGCAGGTGGGCCGTTTTGTATTTCGCGGTAGGGCGTACGAACAGCAGCAGATGCCAATGCGGACAGCCATCGTGATGCGGCTCGGCGATGCGAAAGCCGTACAGACCGATGCCCCGGCGCGCCAGCGCGGAGCGGCACAGCGATGTCATCTTGCCCAGGTAGGCGTTTGCCTCGCGCGGCGTGGAGCCGTCGAACTTCTCGTTTGGCTTGCCGCTGTGCTGCATGGCGTGGAAACGCGATGGGCACGTCCAGGTGATGAAGATGCCTTGGTCGCCGCATTCGCGGGCGATCTGCTCGAAGCCGTTGATGCGCAACATCAGCTCGCCGCGCCGGATGGCCTTGTTGGCGGTCGTTTTCTCGGCCAGCTCGGCGATGCTGAATTGCTGGCCGTGCTCGTTCTGCACCAGGGTGGCGGCCAGCGCTGCCGCGTTGCGGCGGTTCTGCGCCAGGCGCGACAGCACGGCGTCATTGCTGGCGTAGGGTTCGCCGCGATAGTTGACGTAGCCTAGGCGGATGTTGCCCGCTTCAAAGGCGCGCTTGACGCGCTTGCGCAGTTGGCGGCGCCACCAGCGGGCATCGACCAGTCGGGAGATGGTGTCGGTCATCGTGTCGAACTCGGGCAGCTCGATGCCATACGAGGCGCATTCGTCTTCCATGATCTGCAAGGCGTGCGTTTCAGATATGGCCATCCACAGCATTCTGGTGACGCCCGAGGCGGCGCGCTCAGCAGTGGCCACGATGTCGGCATCGCTCTGCGACAAGTCGACGCCGGCCGGCACGTACTGCTCGGCGAATTCGCGCACAAAGCCGGTGGCGATGGATTCATAGACTTTGTACCAGGACGACCAGACCATCTTGGCCATGGCGGCCGTGATGACGCGGTTGCGCCACTTAAACGGAATGCGGGCCAGCTCGGGCGCGAACTGGGCGGATCGCAAGAAGGCTTCGTGACGCTGCGGGGCAGGCAGCAGGATTTGTTTAGATTGCATTCAACAGTCTTTCGTACACACGGATAGCGGCTGAGGTAGCGGCGCGCAGCTCGATGCGCTCTTCCTCGGTAAATGAGTGGATGGGCGATTCCCAGCGGTCAGCGTCCATGCCGGCGGCGATCAGCACGGAGCGGCGCGCGCCGCGTGGCGACAAGCCCCACGCCTGGGCGATGAAGGGCGCCAGGTTCCGCGGCCTGATGCTGCGTAGCTGGGCCTTGGCTTCGGCAATGGCGGCCAGCGCATGCCCGGCGCCCGGTGGCGTCGGCATATCCTTGTCGCGTGCGGCCAGAATCTCGGTGGCAGGCTGGAAGG
Source organism: Janthinobacterium sp. SUN211 (assembly GCF_030587315.1). Classification (NCBI taxonomy): domain Bacteria; kingdom Pseudomonadati; phylum Pseudomonadota; class Betaproteobacteria; order Burkholderiales; family Oxalobacteraceae; genus Janthinobacterium; species Janthinobacterium sp. SUN211. The sequence continues at coordinate 129,381 of NZ_JAPWIC010000012.1, forward strand.
ACAGGTGGTTGTCGATAAGGGACGCCGGCATGGTTCAGTCCTTGATAAAACCAATGGCCCGCAGCACACCGGGGGCAATGATGATCAGGAGCGACAGCAGCCAGATGCCGCAGGTTTTGGCCAGGCGCAGCATCAGCGTGCCCCTGGCTTGAGAAAATGTTCTGCCCAGTACGGGAGCGTGTGCGATGCGCCGCAGCAGTGGCGGGAACCCGCTTCGTTGGCGAAAATGTAGTTCACCTCAATGGGCAGTTTGCCGACCAGGGCGCGCTGCTTGGCTGGTGCGAAAAAGCCGTCACGTTCCAGTGCCCGCGCATCGCTGACGATGAAAGTCAGATTGGCCGCGCCATAGGCGTGGTAGGTCTTGGCAATCTCATGGATGCGGGCGGTCAGCGCCGCGATGCCGATACCCGCGCCAGCTTGCAGCAGAAAACACGTTGGTGCCACGGGGACAATACAATTTTGCGAGGTCGGGCGGATCGTGCTTGATGCCAGGGATTGGTCGCCGTGACGGGGGGCGTGCAGCGTGTTTTCCATCGGTTTTCCTTATTTCAGGTTGAACGAATCCCGCACGCTCGAAAGGGAGCGCAGCAGGGCACAGCGAAGAGGGGAGTTACAGCGGCCGGGTTACGGCGGCGCGAGGATCGGGATAGTCATCAGCAGCCCGCAGTCAGGTCCAGGGCCAGCTGGCTGGTGGCCGCCGCGCGCGCATGCTGGGACATCGGGATGCGGATATCCGGCTTGGGCATGGCGGACAGAGAGAGGGTGCGCAGCACTTCCAGGCCTGCCACGAAGGAGTGCCCGCAGTCGGGGTTTTGGCACATGTAGGTAATTTCCTTGAACATGGCGGACATCGTGCGGCTTTTGACGGCGCGGACGGTGTATTCGCAATGCGGGCATGGCAGGCCGATGACTCTCATTTCAGCTTTCTTTCCACTTGGTACAGGGCGCGACCGCGACCTGTCATGTTTTTTGCCTGCTTGCGTAAGCGCGACTTGACGAGCCATTCAGCCGCCTGATCGATACTTGCCAGCCCCTGGCGTTGGCGCACGATTTCTAGCAGCGCGCGCTCGTCGTCATTGAGATTAATTTGATGATCTGGCATGTGGGTAGCTTTGCAGTTGCTTAAAAGTTACTATTCAGTGTCTCGGATTAAGCACTGCGAAGCTGTACGCTGTCGATGTTGGCTTCGTCACCTGCAATAACTGCCAAGGCTTCGCGCATGACGATCTGGCGTACCAGCACCGCAAGCGCTTCGCCCTGGTAATCGGCGAGCGAGGAAACAAGCTGGTGTTCGTAATCGTCCAGGCGCAACATGACGCGGTGGTTTCGGATACGTTTTGCATCTGGGTACATGGCGTTGTCCTTAGAGGGTGATTTGGGAGGCGATTTCGCGCTTGTAGTCGGCGAGGCCGCGCAAAATCAGGAAGCGCAAAAACCAGGCACGGGATCGTTCTTGCTGTGCGGCAATGGCCTCAACCTCCAGCACTTCATCAGGCGCCAAGCGGACGCCCAAAGGCTGAGAAGTGGCGCCCTTGGCAATGCGCCCGGTTTTGGATACGTTTTTCATAATGTTATGATGTGTAATCGCTACAGGATGGCGTAACTATAGTGGACGAATGTCCACATGTCAAATAAAAAAGTGGTCATATGTCGTATTTCAAAGATCGTCTTCGCGCCGAACGAAAGCGTTTGGGCTTGAGCCAAGAGAAGTTTGCGGCCTTGGCTGGCGTAACAAAAGACACGCAATTAAATTATGAGAGCGGCTCTAGGAAGCCCGATTCTGACTACCTGATAGCTATTTGCGGGGCCGGGGTTGACTCCCACTTTTTGCTGCATGGCACGCCATCTTCGGACGAGCTACCGGCAGAGGAAAGCGAGTTGCTGCTTGGTTTTCGAAAGCTAGACCTTCGGGGTAAGTTGCGTCTGCTCGGACTGGTTGAGGGGATGGCAGAAGGAGCTGCGCCAACTCCAGCTCCAGCTCCAGCTCCAGCTCCGCAGATTCAGCGTAAGCAAAAAATCACCATCAAAGGTGCGGTCGGACACCAGGTTAATGGTGACGTTGCTGGACCCTTGACCGTGAATGTCGCCAATAAGAAGACTATTAAATGATGAAAAAAATATTGTTGACCTTTACGGCCGTTACTTTAGGCTTCAGCATGTCAAGCGTGTATGCCGGCCCGTCAAAGTTTAAGGCGGAAGATATTGTGGAGCCAATTGCACCAACGATTGCTTGTATATCTGCTGAAGATTTGCTTACGGGATTCAAGTACGCTAGTGCAGGGGAGGAGACTCGACTGCAAGCACTGTTCGATGCCAAGAGGTGTCTACTAACTGGGCCAGGCGAAAAGTTAAAAGTGATAACCGTTGAGAATTCCCCCTTTATCGAAGCCGTCCCGGTTTCAGTAAAAGGGGCAGTCAATGGTCTTCATATTGCCGAACCTAACTACCGAAAAGCAAAAAAATAGAGCTGAAACATCGCAAGTCGCCGCATGAAGCAAAGTTTGATCGGGTAAAAATGGTAGACAGAGTAGAGTTTAAACGAAACATTAATAGTGCCGTGATGGGGGATTTAAACGAAGCGCCACGGCTCAGCAACGTCGTAACGCTTCACGTCGGCGATAAAGAAAAAGAAGTAGAGCTGATTACTTCGTATCAGCGCTCCAACATAAAATTACTTGTGGACAAGCTTGCCGTTCTAATTGGCGATGAAGAGATTAAGATTTATAGAGGGCTCATCACTGACTATGGCTTGCAAAAATTCAAGGAACTGCCGCGAAGCAAATATCAAGAGGTCAAAGCGACATTAGAAGCACGGATTAAGCAAGCCGGTAAATCGCCTGTCGAACCATTTTTTGATGTTGCGCGGGACAAGCCTGTTCAACTGGCGCCCCAGAGTTCCGGCACAGCCGCGCCCTGCCTGGCATGTGCTGAAAAATCGATTAGCTTTACACGTTTACAACGTACTGCACGCTTTCAATTCGCAGCGCTGATTGCTTGCCTGGCCGCTTGTGGTTGGCTACTTTATAAGGCAGAAGCGCCCACAGATCATGATGCCAGCTTGGCAAAGGATGGCAAATGCTATATCGCTGGGAAGGCTTATTCTATTGGCTACGTCGAACGCTCACGCGGCAGAGCCATGGAATGTGTCGGACAAATGGGCGATATGCCGGCAATGTGGCTGGATGCGAATCGTGGACGCTAGGTAAAAAAATATGAGATTCTTAATCAAGAAATCATCTTTTTTTGCATGCTTCTTTGTGTGCGTTTCGGCGGTCGCAGGCAATACGCCGTGCTCTGGCAGCAAGGGTGGTATTTCGAACTGCGATGGCGCGACATTCGTCTGCAATGATGGTTCAATAAGCGCTTCGAAAAAAATCTGCTCTTCCACGGGCAAGTCAGGAAAGGCGCCGTTGGCCGATGCTTCAGGCTGTACCTGCCGCAGCGGCAACTACTGCACCGGGCCGCGTGGCGGGGAATACTGCTTGAGCGACAGCGGTGCCAAGAGTTACCGGCGCCGCTGATACCCACTCACACACCTCTAGAACTTTTCCTTACTCCGCCTTATCGTCAGAATTGGCATCGTCTTGCTCTGGCATCCATGGCTCGTCGCTGTTTTCCCTGATGATGTCGCGCACTTCCTTGATGTGGTTCCATGCAGTTTTTGCCGCTCGTTTGGCAGCGCTCTTGCTCTTGTAAAGGTGCTCCAGGGTTTTGAGCTTGCTTTTTGAGCCTGCCTGCTCCTGGCCCGCCTTTGTCTTCTTCGCCGCAACGTCCTTCCACTTGGCCACCACGCCCGTGATGCCTTCATCCGGGTCTTTCTCCTCCTCTCGTTCCGCCTCGACCGCTTCCGTCTTCGTCTCAAACTCCACGCGGGTGGTAAAGCCGCTGCCGCCCAGGCTGTGCGTGACCTTGACTGAAAGCCACTCGGTGGCGTCGATCTCGGGCTTGAAGCCAGTCACGGTCACGGGCGATTGCGGGAACACGGCCGGGTTGCCCAGGGCCAGGGTCATTTCAAAGGTGGCCAGGCCGCGCAGGATGCGCTGCCATTCCGCCACAGCCGCCGCGCGCGCGTCGGTTTCGTTGGCGAAGGTGGTGCGCAGGCGCTTGCTGTTGCCAGGCACGCCGGCCATCACGCTGCGGCGGCGCGCATAGCGCTCGTCGTGCCAGAAGGCGCGCACGCCCGTGTAGGCGTCGCTTTCGGCGCTGTGATAGCGGTGGCCGTCGCCCAGGGCGCGCGTGATGGGGATGACGGGCAGCGCCTTGCCGCTGGCGGTGCGGCTCTGGTTGATGGAAATGAAGAGCAGGGTGTCGTTCTTGACGGTGGCCACCGCGTCGTATTTCCGGCCCAGCCGGCGCAGGAAGGCCGCATCGCTTTCGTGGGTCTGGTCGATGTGCTCGATGGCGGTATCGCGCAGGCGCGCCGACACGCCCGACGCCAGCTCGTTGCGAAAGGCAATGGCCTCGATGATGGCGCCCAGGGTGGTCTTGTGAAAGCTGTGTTCCTGCTGCTGTTTGAAGGTATCGATCAGGTTGGCCGACCTGGCGCGCAGGGTGATGGTGTCGGGCGCGCCGCTGTGCTCCACCTCGTCGACGGTGAACTTGCCCATATCCACCAGGCCGGAAGCTTGCCAGCCCAGCGCCAGGGCGATCTGCGCGCCGCGCGGCGGCAGGGCCAGCTTGCCGTCGCTGTCATCCAGGGAAATGTCGAGCTGGTCGCTCTCGTCGCCACGGCACAGGGTCAAGGTCAGATTAATCAGCCGCGGTGAAACGATGGCCGTTAAATCCTTGTCCTCGATGCTGACCTTGAAGGCGGGGATATGCTCGCTCATTTGAACTTGTCCGCCGCGCTGCCGATGGCACCGCTGATGCTGCCGCCGATCTTGTCTTTCATCTCGCTGACCACGCCGCCGTATTTCGACGTGATGCCGCCGACCACATTGCCCACCACGCTGCCGACGGCATTCTTGGCCGCGCCGGCAATGCTGCTGGTCATGCCATCGATGCTGAGCATGTTTTTCAAGTCGCCGATGTCGCCCAGGCCGACCATGGCCAGCACGCCGTCGTCGTCGCGCTTGAGTGCAATCGAGAAATCGACGCGGCGCGCGCCGCCGCTGCCGTCGAGGATGGTGCGGCCCTCGGTCATGCTGGTGATGCGGTAGGAGCCGAGAATGCGGCCCGTGCCCTGGATCAGAATCCACGACTTGCCCGTGTCGGCCATCATGCGCAGCGCATCGAACGAATACAGGGAGCCGGTCAGTTCCGGCGCCACCCAGCCCGACAGGGTGATGGTGTCGTCGCCTGGCCCAACGTATTGATGCGCATCGCGCAGGCCCACGCGGGCCGTGCTGGCGTGCTTCCATTCTGTTTGCCGCTGCAGCTCGTGATAGGCCAGCGTTGGCAGGCTGAATACGAACATTCCTAAAATCATCATCATGATGGTTATTCCTTGTTAATCGTGGTCGCGCAGGGAAGAGCGGATGCGCGCCGCCTTTTCGCGGTCGCGCTGTTCCATGGCCGCGTACACGGCGCGGGCGATGGCCTGGGGATCGGAACCGGCTTGCGCCTGGATGGTGATTTCGATCTTGTCGCCCTGGATCGTCATGCCGGCGCCGAACCCGCCTTGTGCCAGCGGCGCGCGCGTGTCGAAGGCGCTGGCGGGCAGGGCGGTGGCCGTGCCGATGGCGATGCCGGCGCCCAACTGCGTCAGGCGCTGGGCCAGTCCGGATACCTTGGCAATCGGCGCACCCTCGCTGCGGTCCAGGCCCACGGCCAGCCCCTGCATGGTGTAGTCGCCGAGCTGGGCAAACACGCGGCTCGGGCTGTGGATGCCCAGCTTTTCCTTGAACCAGGCAATGGTGCTGGAACCGGCATTGCTGATGGCGTCCTTGACGGCGCCCATGGAACCGGTGATGCCGTTGACCAGGCCGCGCAGGATGTTGGCGCCGAACTCGGTGAACTGCGCCGGCAGCTTGATGCCGAACCAGCTCATGACGCCCGCGAACGCCTGATAAAACACGCCGACCGGTGACCAGTTGATAATCAGGGCCGTGATGCTGCCCATGCCGCCGGCGCAGACGGTGCGCAGGCGCGACCAGATATCGGCGAAGAACGAGGCGATAGGCGCCCAGGATGCGGTGATGCGCTGCAGGATGCTGGCGCCGAAGTCGGTGAACTTGGCTGGCAGCGCGATGCCGAACCAGCCCAGCACGCCCGCGAAGGCGCGATAGAACAGGCCCAGCGGTGACCAGTTGACGATCAGGCTGCTGACGCCGCCTATGCCGCCGGCAAACGCTGTCTTGACGTGCGACCATACGCCGGTAAAGAAACCCTTGATCGGCTCCCAATATTTGTAGATCAGGAAGGCGGCGCCGGCGATGGCCGTCACGGCCAGACCAATCGGGTTGAGCATGAAGACACGGCCCAGCCACAGCACGGCGCGGCCCGCCCACATGAAGGTGCCGCCCAGGCCGCGCAAGATGGGCGTGAGCACGCCGCCCGTCACGCCCATCTTGGCGAACATGACGTGCAGCATGGCATACGGGCCGATCAGGGCGGCAATGCCCAGCATCAGCGGGCCGAGCACCAGCAGCAGGCCCGCCAGCACGGCAAAGGCGGTAATCATGACCTTGGCGACGGTCGGATTGCGCTCCATGAAGCCATTCAGGCGCTGCACGGCGCTGATGGCCAGTTCCAGCCCCTGCGCGTACAGCGGCAGGATTTTTTCGCCCATGGTGAGTTTCAAGTTGGCCAGCTTTGATTGCGCTTCCAGCTCCTTGCCGGCGGCCGAGTCGCGGCCCAGCTTTTCGAGCTGGCCGATATTGGCGGCGCCACGGTTGAGCTTTTCATTCTTGTGGATCTGCACGCGCTGCAAATACATCTGCGAATACAGGTTCGACGCCGTGCGGTTGGAAAAGATGCTGCCGATGGCATCGAGCACCTGTTTCTTTTCCGTGATGCCCTTCTTGGCCAGTTGCGGCAACAGCACCTTCTCCATCCACTCAAACTGATTTTCGCGGAACAGCTCGGAACCCAGTAGTGCACCGGGATCGAGGAATGCAATTTGCCCGGCTTTATCTGGCGTGACCTTGCTTTTGTCGCCAATCAGGCCAAACTCGTCCAGTTTCCTGGCCGAACGCTTCGTCGTGCGGCCCTGGTACAAGTTCTGATAGGCGCTCATCAGGGAGGTGCCGACGCGGTTGCCGCTCATTTCCTGCACCAGCGGTTCCATTTGGTAGTAAAAGGCGTCATCTTTCAAACCCTTGGCGGCGATGCCGCCCGTCTTGATCATGTTCAGCCATTCATTTGGGCCGACGCGTCCGCCCGTGGCGGTGATGACCTGCTGCACGATATTGGCCTGGGCTTCAAACTTTTCCTTGCTCTCCAGGCCGCCGCGCAGCTCGATTACCTTGAGCATGTCCATGAACTTGCGTTCGTTGTCAGCACCTTCTTCTTCGCCAAAAAAGGCGTGGTTGGCAAACTTCATCTTGGCCAGGGTAGGGGCGACCATTTCCGCGTGGTGCACATCGGCAAAGGCGCTCATGCCGTCGCGCATGAGCTGCAGGTTGTCGAGCTGGCTGGTGCCATAGGTTTTCATGTTGCGTGCGAAGGCGACGGCCTCAGCTGATACCTTGTCACCCAGGCCCAAGGCGTTGACGCGTCCCACTTCCGTTTGATAGTGCTTGGCCTCGTTCAGCCCCTTGACGACGGGCGCGCCGATGACGGCGCCCGTGGCGGTCGCGCCTGCGCCGGCCATGGCCAGGTTGCCCGCCTTGTTGCGCAGCTTGTCGGCGTGCTGGGTGGCGTTGGTGACGCGCTGCTGCTTGGCGTTTGCATTGGCCAGCTTCTGCTGCTGCAGCGTCATGGTTTTGTTTGTGGCCTCGATCTCGCGGCGCAAGGTGCGCTCGTGGTTGGCCAGGTCTTTGGTGCCGATGCCGGCGCCCGCCAGGCGTTCGCGCATGACCTGCAGTTGCTGGGCCTGCTCTTGGCCGGCCGTCTTCAAGGCGCCGGCCGCTTTGACGGCGGCGTTAAACTCGCGCGTCATGGCGCGCGTAGGCGCTTCCGCCTGTTTCATCTTGGCAGCCAGGCTGGCCACTTTCTGCTGGGCCGCTTCCAGCTTGCTGCGGGTCGCGTCCAGGCCGCCATGCAGCTCGCGGAATTTGCCGATGTTCTTTTGCTGAGCATTCAGGTCGCGCAAACGGTCGCTGGTCGCCTTCAATGCCTTGGCCGTATCGCTGGAACCGCCCATGATTTTTTTGAGCGGGCCGGTGATCTTGTCCAGCGCCGCAAATACCACCTGTAATTTCAGATCCCGACCAGCCATCTATTCCGCTCCGCTTCGTTGCCGGGCGCGTTCGCGCCAGGCCATCAGTTCATCAATCGTAAAGCCGTCCATCGCTGCCGGCGTCCAGTGGAAGACGCCGGCAATGTCGGCCATGGCGTCTTCTACTTCGCCGGGGATACCGAAAGGCGATCTGCTTTGCTCACCAAAAAAGCGCCCACCTCCGCGCCTACGCTCAGCAGGTCGGCCGGGTCCATGTTGGCGACGTCGTGCGCGGTCAGGGTTGGCTCGGTGATACGCGGCAGCACCACCTGTAGTGCGGTGACGCTCAGGTTGGCCAGATCGATCAGGGACACGCCGCGCAGGGCGCCCGCTTTGGGCTTGCGCACAGTCAGCGAGGTGATGAAGGTATCGCCGCGCTTGATCGGCTCGTCCAGCTCGATGACGGCTTGGTTTGTGTTTTCGTTGTTCATGCTGTGTTTGACGGCGCTGTTTTGGGTATCGTTGTGCATGGTGTTTTCCTAGTAGGGTGGTGGTGAATAAAAAGGGGATTACAGGCCGATGGCCTTGCGGATGGCCGCGTTGGTGTCGCCGCCGCCGAAGTTCTCGGTGCCGCTCATGAAGTCCAGTTCGATGACGGTGGCGCCGTCGATCATCAGCTTGTAATAGCTGCACGCCATGGTGTATTTGTGCGTGGTGTCGTCGCCCATCTTGGCCGCGCCCATATCGATTTCCTTGTAGCGGCCGCGCACGACTACCTCGACGGCGGCGACGCTGCCGTCATCGTCGTTCTGGTAAGCGCCGGCAAAGCGCAGTTGCACGGCGCCGTGCGTGTGCGCGCCGTACTGTTTCAGCGCTTCGGCGATCAGGCCGCCAGCGCTCCATTCCAGCGACAGCGCCTCGTTGCCGAAGTCCACGGACACAGGGCCGCTCATGCCGCCGGCGCGGTACTCTTCCATCTTGCGGCTGAGTTTCGGCAAGGTGACTTCGGGCACCATGCCCATGAACAGCACGCCGTTTTGAAATACGTTGAATTGCTTGAGTTTGTGGGGCATGCCCATAGCGTTCTCCAGTGGTCAGGTGCGCCCGCACGCGGCGGGCACGGGGATGGTTAAGCCGCGATGCGCGAGGCGAAGTCGGCCAGGTAGCGGTCGGTGATGCGCTGCTGGAATTTCAGGTTTTCCAGCGGCGGCACGGGCGTGTAGTCGTAATCGATGGCCAGCTTGCCGTCTTTCAGCGCCGTCTTGTCGTTGTACTGCTCGTCATACCAGGCATGGCCGTCGATGATGTAGCCTTGCAATTTCAGGTCGCGGAACTTGGCGTTGATGCTTTCCAGCAGGTCGCGCACCAGGGAGGGATGCAAGGGCACATCGACATAGGCGAAGTGCGCCTCGGCGATGGTGTCGGCCAGCACCTGGGCCGTGCGCGTGTAGCTCTCGAAATAGAAGAAACCGCCCGGCGCCTCGCAGGTGCGCGAACCCCAGAAGCGGTAACCGCCCATGTTAATCAGGGTGGTCACTTCGTTGGCGTTGAGCACGCCGGCATCGGTGGCCGGGTCTTGCAGGTCGAAAAATACGTCCTTGCTGATGCCGGTCGGGCCGTTGACGACGACATTGGACAGTGTCTTGTGCCAGCCCGTTTCCTCGTCGATCTTGGCGCGCAGGCCCATGGCGTAGGCCACGGCGGAAATACTCGCTTCCTCGTCGGTGGCGGTATTCCAGTGGACAAAATCCGGCCAAATCATCATGACCTCGCGCTGGCCGAACTGGCCACGATAGGCGGTGGCCGCGGTAACGGTGGCGCAGCCATAAGCCGACGCATACACGAAGCCGCGCAGGCGCTGCGCCACGCTGGCCAAGGCATTGGTGACGGCCTGGGTGTCCAGCCCCGGCGCGCCCAGGATGCGCGGTTTTACGCCGAGTTTACTTTGCGCGGCCAGCAGCGCCTGGGCGCCCAAGTATTTGCCATCGGGCGACACGCCACCCACGGCGTTGCTGGTGGTTTCCGCTTCCGTTTCGCCTTCGGCCACGCGTACAACGATGGTCAAGGGTTTGGTCTGCGCGGCGATGGCCTGCAGGCTGCGGTACAAGGTGCCCGTCTTGCCGGCCTTGCCCATGGCGGCCAGCACGTTGGTAACGAGCACAGGTGTGTCGAGTGGGAAGGCCGCCGGGTCGGCATCGTCGGCCGTGGCGATCAGGCCCAGCACGGCCGTGGAAACGGTGCGGATGGGGCGCGAACCCTCGTTGATTTCAATGACGCGCACGCCATGGTGGTAGTCGGTGGCCATGTTGCTCTCCTGGTAGGTGGTAAATGTCGGGGGTGTTACTGGGGGCTGCCTGCATCATCGAAGGAACGCCGGGCCTCTTGTGGCAAGGCGTCGGCGATGCGCTGGAATTCGGCGCTGACGGCCGCATGCAGGGCGTCCATATCCTGCGCGGCGGCGACCGCTGGGCAGACGGTGATGTCGAGCAGGCAGGTGCGCGCCGTGGCGATGGCTTGCGCGGTTTCCGCGTCACCGCTGGCCATGGCGGCAAAGCCGATACCGGCCAGGCGGTTGAGGATGCCGTCACGGCGCGCGCGAACGGTGTTGAGGTAGACGGCGCATACCTGGCCATAGGGAATGGGGGCCGGCGGCGTGATGCGCAGCGTCCCTTTGACAAATTTGAACGATCCGCCGGATGCGCGGACGGTATGGGCGGCCAGGTGGTCCGCCTCGGATACCTCAAACACATCGGATGGGATGTCCTGGTACTCGATGCACGTAGGGTAAAAGAATCCGGTGCTCGGTGAATATCTGACGGACATGATTATTTTCCAATCGCAAAATAGGATGGGGTGATGCCGCCCGAAAGCGCATTCCCGTTGTAGGTGTACAGGCGGCAGCCCGTTTTTGTCTTCATACCGGCGTTGACGTTGCTGGGCAGA
>NZ_JAPWIC010000013.1:0-22360 GCF_030587315.1 Janthinobacterium sp. SUN211
ATGCCTGATGACCATAGCAAGTTGGTCCCACCCCTTCCCATCCCGAACAGGACCGTGAAACAACTTTGCGCCGATGATAGTGCTGCAACCAGTGTGAAAGTAGGTTATCGTCAGGCTTGTTATGCGAAAAAACCCCTTCCGGTGATCCGGTTGGGGTTTTTTTACGTCTGGCGGTTTGGTTTTGTCAGCAGATAGGCGTGAAAAAAGCAGCGCCAAGCGCTGCTTTTTTCATTTAATTAAGTTGGCAGACCCTATCCCAATCAAGGTCAAAGCGGGCCAGGTATTTTTTGAGCCGGTCTGCATCGTTGGGTTTGGCTTTCGCCGCGCGCGATACGGCATACAGGGTACGGCCGGCATCGGACATATTGTTCGATTGCCGGCAAATCTTGATCACTGCCTGCAACTGCAGCGCATCAAACAGGTCGAGCTGCGCGGCTACCTCGCTTCCCATGATATCGACCAGGTCGATTTCCGTGCCCCAGGCAGGCTTGTCATGATGCTGCCACATCCGCTTCAAGCGCCGGATTTCCTCTTCGACCACGCCATCCGTGATGCGGCCCGCTTCCGACAGGGTGGCCAGGCGCGTGACGGCGGCGGACAAATCGCGGAAATTGCCCTTCCATGCCGAGGTGGGCAGGGTGGCGAAACGCATGAAACGCTCGTGTGCCTCCTTGTTGAAGCGTACGCGTTCGCCCGTTTCCGCGCTGTATTGTGTCAGCAGGTATTCCAGGTTCGGTTCGATGTCTTCCGGCCGCTGCGCCAGCCCCGGCAATTCGTACGTCCACAGGTTGATGCGCGCATACAGGTCTTCGCGGAAGCGGCCGGCCATTACTTCTTTGCCCAGGTCGCGGTTGGTGCCCGCGATCAGCTGGAAGTCGCTCTGTACCTCCGTATCGGCGCCGACGGGAAAGAAGCGCTTTTCTTCAATGGCTTTCAACAGCATCGCCTGCTCGTCGAGTCCCAGTTCGCCGATTTCATCGAGAAACAGCAGTCCCTTGTGCGCGCTGCGCAGCAAGCCTGGACGATCCGAGCCTGCGCCTGTGAAGGAGCCCTTGATATGGCCGAACAAGGTGGAGGCTGCGCCATCGCCATGCAATGTGGCGCAATTGAGGTCGATGAATTTTCCGTCGATCTGGTGGCGCGATTTTTTCAGTTCATACACGCGGCGCGCGAGGAAGGATTTGCCGGCGCCGGTAGGTCCCATCAGCAGCATGGGGGCTTTCGATTTGATGGCGACGCGCTCGATTTCATCGATCATGCCGTTGAACTTCGCATTGCGCGTGGCGATGCCGGACTTCAGGAAGGCCACGCCTTCGGCCTGCTCGCGCGTAAAACGCTGGGCAATCTGGTCGTAGCGCGACAGATCGAGGTCGATCAATGCGTAACTGCCGGGATTGCCGGTGGCCTGGCGCTTCGGCGGCGACGTTTGCACGAGACGGCCAGGAAAATAGCGCGCTTCCGTCATCAGGAACATACATATCTGCACCACGTGGCTGCCGGTGGTGATGTGAATCCAATAGTCTTCCTTGTCCGGATCGAAGGGGTAGCTATTGGCAAAGTCGTAGAGCGCGCCATACACATTTTCGAAGTCCCAGGCATCGCTGATAGGCAGTTCATGGGAGATCAGCCTGGTTTCGGGCGAGACGCTGGCAATATCCTGCGACACCTGGCGTACCAAGTTGTCGAACTGGCTACCCGCGTACAGCAACTCGAAGCGGTCGATGATCTTGTCCTCGTGCTGGGTCAGGGCGATGCTGGGACGCCACTTTTCCCAGCGTGCAGCTCCCCTGCCATTGTCGAGCTGCGTGCCGAGAAAGCCGATGACGACGGTGCGTTTTGCTTGCATATATGGGATAAAAATTTATCTGAAAAGATAATTGTATTCCAAATTTCAGTGACAGGGATATTTTCAATGAACAGCTTGTATTTAAATATTATTTAATAAAATCAATGAGTTATCGTAATTTTTGAGGAAATATTGAAAGCTGGCACAGCGCTTGCAATAGAGGAGATACCAACGAGATAAACGTAGAGAGCAGAGAGGAACGAAAAATGGCCAACGCCCAGTTATTCCAGAGCGCGCAACAGACAGCAACCATGCCAGCGGCGCTGGCACGCAATGCCGAAGGCGCATCCGCTTACGCGCTGACGCCCCGGCATCAGCTGGCGCAGTACGCGGCCACCGGTTGCCTGAATACGACGTTTTATGCCAGCGCCGAAGCGCAACTGGCGAAAGTACGCGAGCTGTGCCAGGCGGTCGAGCCGACCTTCATTGCGCAGACGGCCGTGTACTGCCGCGAACGGGGCTACATGAAAGACATGCCGGCCTTGCTGGTGGCCATGCTGGCGGGGCAGGGCGCCGCGGAATGCGCGCCAGCCTTTCAGCGTGTGATTAACAGCGGCAAGATGCTGCGTAACTTCGTGCAAATCATGCGCTCGGGGGCCGTGGGCCGCAAGTCGCTGGGATCGCGTCCGAAAAAGCTGGTGCAGGCATGGCTGAACGGCGCGTCGGAACAAGCCTTGCTGGCCGCGGCCGTGGGCAATGCGCCATCGCTGGCCGACGTGGTCAAGATGGTGCATCCGAAACCGCAGGAAGCGTGGCGCGCGGCCTTCTTCGCCTGGCTGATCGGCAAGCCGTACGATGCCGCGGCCTTGCCGCCGGTGCTGGCCGCGTTCGAAGCTTACAAGCTTGATCCAGCGCAAACGATACCGGACGTGCCCTTCCAGATGCTGACGGCGCTGCCCTTGAGCGCACAGGATTGGGCGCAGATCGCCCGCCAGGGCAGCTGGCAGATGGTGCGCATGAATCTGAATACCTTTGGCCGCCACGGCGTGTATGCGATAGCCGGCATGCCGGAGTTGATCGCCGCCAAGCTGCGCGATCCCGAGGCGATTGGCCGGGCACGGGTGTTTCCGTACCAGCTGATGTCGGCTTGCATGGCGGCCGGCGAGAGCGTGCCGGCCATCGTGCGCGATGCGCTGGAACAGGCGCTGGAAATATCGCTGCTGAACGTGCCGCAGATCGCTGGCAAGGTGGTGGTGTGCCCCGACGTCTCCGGCTCGATGTCCTCGCCCGTCAGCGGTTTTCGCGGCAGCGCCACGTCCAGCGTGCGCTGCATCGATGTGGCGGCGCTGGTGGCGGCGGCCATGTTGCGCAAGAATCCGGATGCCATGGTGCTGCCGTTCGAGCACAGCGTGGTGCAGTGCGGACTCGGCGCGGATGATAGCGTGATGAGCAACGCGGCCAAGCTGGCAGGCATCGGTGGCGGCGGTACCAATTGCAGCGCGCCGCTGCTGCGCATGAACAGCAAGAAGGAGCTGGCCGACCTGGTGATTTATGTGTCCGATAACGAATCGTGGATCGACGCCAAACGCAGCGGCGCCACGGCGACGATGGGACAGTGGAATGTCTTCAAGCAGCGCAATCCGCAAGCAAAGCTGGTGTGCATCGATATTGCGCCGCATGCCACCACGCAGGCGATGGAGCGCGAGGATATTCTGAATATCGGCGGTTTTTCCGACGACGTCTTCAAGATCATCGCCGCCTTTGCCGCCGGCCGGCTGGATCCCGCCCATTGGGTGGGAGAAATCGCCGCCATCGATATCGCAGCACCAGGTTGTTGAAGCAAAGCGCATGAATGCGGACAAGACTACATAAGAGACGTCCTGTCCACGCTTGTCATGCGCCGTAGTACCCCGAATGCCGACAGGATTACATCGATCAGCCGCGTCAGACCGGCCTGGCAGGCGCAGTGCGTCTGCCAGAAATCCTGTCCCCCCTTGTCGGGTTGTCGTACTGATGAATGCCGGTGGAACTACATCCTGGGCCGATGCGTCGGCAACTGTTTCACCAACCCTGGTCATCACCCCCTATACAATAGAAGAAGAGAATAGCGATGAAAAACGAAGAATACGAAGTCCTGCATACCGAAGGCAGCCGTCCCGTGAAAATGTGGACGCGTGGCGTGCCCGTCGAAGAAGCGGCTAAAAAACAATTGCGCAACACGGCGACCCTGCCGTTCATTTACAAGCATATCGCCGTCATGCCCGACGTCCACCTGGGTAAGGGCTCGACCATCGGCAGCGTGATTCCCACCCTGGGCGCCGTGATTCCGGCGGCCGTGGGCGTGGATATCGGCTGCGGCATGATGGCGGCGAAAACCACGCTGACGGCGAACGATCTGCCCGATAACCTGGGACCGCTGCGCAGCGCCATCGAACGCGCCATTCCGCACGGGATGTCGCCGAAGACGCGCGGCCACCGCGGTCGCGACGAGGGTTCCTGGCATACGCCGCCCTCGGTGGTCGATGCCGCGTGGCTGCAATTGAAGGATGAATTCGATGCGATTTGCCTGAAAACGCCAAAGCTGAAAAATACGAACAATTACCGCCACCTGGGAACCTTGGGTAGCGGCAACCACTTCGTCGAAGTGTGCCTCGACGAGCAGGGTTCCGTATGGTTCATGCTGCATTCCGGTTCGCGCGGCGTGGGCAATGCCATCGGCACCCATTTCATCGAACTGGCCAAGCAGGATATGCGCATCCACTTCATCAACCTGCCCGACCAGGATTTGGCTTACCTGGCCGAGGGAACGCAGCATTACGACGATTACGTGGAAGCGGTGGGCTGGGCCCAGCGTTTCGCCCGCAACAACCGCGAAGTGATGATGCAGAACTTGATCGCCGCCGTGCGCACGGTCATCCATAAACCGTTCCAGACGCACGTGGAGGCCGTCAACTGCCACCATAACTATGTGCAGAAGGAGCACCACTTCGGCAAGGATGTATTGATCACGCGCAAAGGTGCTGTGTCGGCCCGTGCGGGCGAACTGGGGATCATTCCCGGCTCCATGGGCGCGAAGAGTTTTATCGTGCGCGGCAAGGGCAATGCCGAGAGTTTCCATAGCTGCAGCCACGGCGCGGGACGCACGATGAGCCGCACGGAAGCGAAGCGGCGTTTCAACCTGGATGACCAGATCCGCGCCACGCAAGGCGTGGAATGCCGCAAGGATGAAAACGTGATCGATGAAATCCCGATGGCTTACAAGGATATCGATGCGGTGATGCTGGCGCAGCGCGAGCTGGTCGATGTCGTGCATATCTTGAAGCAGGTCGTCTGCGTCAAAGGATAAGAGAGAGAAAATAGAGATGATAGAAATAGATGGAGCGCAAGGCGAAGGCGGCGGACAGATTTTACGTTCGGCGCTGAGCCTGTCGATGATCACGGGGCAACCGTTTCGGCTGAGTAACATTCGCGCGGGACGGGAAAAGCCCGGCTTGCTGCGCCAGCATCTGCTGGCCGTGCAGGCGGCAACCGCCATTTGCGGGGCGCGCACGACGCCGGTGGCGCTGCGCGCGTCGAGCCTGGAATTCGTTCCCGGCCCCCTGCGCGGCGGCGATTACCGCTTTGCCATCGGCAGCGCCGGCAGCTGCACCCTGGTGCTGCAAACCTTGCTGCCGGCCCTGCTGCATGCGGATGGGCCATCCACCGTGCGCATCACTGGCGGCACGCACAATGCCATGGCGCCGCCCGTGCATTTTTTGCAGCGCGCGTATGGCCGCATCCTGCAGCAGATGGGCGCCGAGGTGGAGATCGCGCTGCAACGCTACGGCTTTCATCCTGCGGGCGGCGGCGAGGTGACGGCCACCGTGCAACCGTGCCGGCGCTTGCAGCCGATTCAACTGCTGCAGCGCGGTGAACGGAAGGCGGGGTATGCGGAAAGCGTGGTGGCGGGCGTGCATGTGCAGGTGGCGCAGCGCGAGCTCGAGCGTGTCGCCAGCGGTATGGGCTGGAGCGGCAAGCAGCTGCGCCTCGTCGGCTTGCCGGCGGAGCAGGGGCCGGGCAACGTCCTGCTGCTGACCCTGGAGCATGAGCATGTCACGGAAGTATTTACTTCGTTCGGCGAAAAGTCCTTGCTGGCCGAGTCCGTGGCCAAGCGCCTGTTGAACGAGGTGCGCGCCTATCTCAAGACGGACGCGGCCGTCGGCGAGCATCTGGCCGACCAGCTCTTGCTGCCTATGGCGCTGGCGGGCGGCGGTACCTTCAGCTGCAACAAGGTATCGCAGCATGCGCTGACGAATGCGGAGGTGATTGCCCGATTTTTGCCCGTGCGTATCACTTTCGAGCAGCAGGCGCGCGGCAGCATCTGCACGGTGGCCGCCGCCTGAGGCGCGCGCTGACACAACTACGTGTTGCAGCTGTTCCAAATTGATACATGGCCGGCCGGATGTGGGGCATATGTGCATGGCATGGCATTTGCTCTTCTTTGGTATTGACTAAAAAACCAAGGAGACCAGCATGACCTATTCCATTCGTACCCTGCTCGGCGTGGCCGCCGCCGGCGCCGTTGCCCTCACTTCCCTGCTGACCTTGCCGCATGCCTATGCGCACGGCAATGTCACGCCGCAAGGTGTCGATACCACGGGCTTGCCCAAGGTGGGCGACAAGTGGCTCGAGCAAAACCCGTATCGGGGCAACAAACTGGCCTTGACGGTAGGCACATCGGCCTACAACCAGAATTGCGCCCGTTGCCACGGCATCGAAGCCATCTCCGGCGGCATCGCGCCCGACTTGCGCCAGCTGGACCGTGATTGCTTCGGTATCAAGAATGAGACAAAGAAACAGGCGTGCTACAAGGAAACGGACAATTACTACCTGACCACCATCCGCCACGGTAAAGTGCGCAATGGCGCCGTGTACATGCCGCCGTTCGAAGGCGTGTTCAACCAGGAAGCCATGTGGGCCATCAAGACCTATCTGGAAACGCGCCGCGAGTCGAATTAAGTCGAACTGATCACGAAGGAGTCCCATGCGTTCAATTCAATTCCGGGGCGCGCGCGCGATGATCTCGCTCGCTTGCCTGGCGCTATGCGCCGCCGCGCCGGCGCGCGCCGACTGGCAAAAGGTGCAGCAGTCGGGCAGCCTGAAAGTGGCTGTGTACAACGAATTCGCGCCGTTTTCTGACAAGGGTACGGGCATCGATATCGATATTGCCGAAGCGCTGGCGAAAAAGCTGGGGCTGAAACTGAGCTTGCTGCCATTTCCCGCCGGCGAAAACCTCAACGACGATTTGCGCAATATGGTGTGGAAGGGGCATTACCTCGGTTATGGCCCCGCCGATGTGATGTTGCATGTGCCGGTCGACAAGAAGTTGATGGCGGACAACGACAAGGTCGAGATCTTCGCGCCATACTACGTGGAAACCGTGCGCCTGGCGCGCAGTGCGCAAGCCGTGCCGCAATTCGATGGCGTCGCCTCGCTGGCCGGCAAGCGCATCGGCGTGGAAAAGGTGTCGATCGCGGCCATGCTGATGCTGGGCGAAGACAATGGCAAGTACCGCGACGACGTGCGCATCTTCGATACGGCAGCCGAAGCCTTGCAGCAATTGCAGGCGGGCAAGCTCGACGCCGTGCTGGCCAACCGTTCGGAAATCGAATCGGTACTGAAAAGCGATCCCGCTTTCCCCATGAGCGAAGTGGCGTTCGCCCGCCTGCCGCGTGCGGGCTGGGCGGTGGGCCTGGCCGTCAGCCGCCAGCAGCTCGACGTGGGCAAGTTGCTGCAGGCAGCCATGAACGAAATGGCGGCCAGCGGCGAATTGAAAGCCATCTTCGAGAAATATGGGGTGAAGGAAGCACGGCCATAGCAGGCCATGTTGAATGACAAAAAAGCCCGCGCATCGGAAGAGGCGCGGGCTTTTTAGTTTTAGAAACTATATTGGGCGCTAACGCCCAGCAACCAATTACGTCCCGGCGCCGCTTCATAGTAGCGCTTGTTGCTGTCGCCGACGATGACGGAACCCACGTAGGTCTTGTCGAACAGGTTGTTCAGGCGGGCAAACTCCTTGAAGCGCCAATTGCCCACGTTTTGCCTGGCGTTGACGCGCGCATTGAATACCGTGTAGCCGGGCGCCGGTTTTTCGATGTTGCTGTCTTCCGCGTAGACCTGGCTGCTGGCCACGCTTTCCAGCGCTGCGCCAAAACGGTCGAGCGTGTCTTTCCAGGCCAGTTCAGCGAATAGGTTAGCGCTGGGTACGCCCGGCAAGCGGCTGCCTTCGCGCACGCCGCCAAATGCCTGGTCATACACGGCATGCAGGCTGGTGAGCGCCACTTTGGTCGTGAAGCCATATGGCAGGTTCGAATCCAGCGACACTTCCATGCCCTGGCGCAAGGTTTTACCCCCATTGCGATAGCTGGTGCGCCCGCCGCTGGACTTGTCGACCACCAGTTCGTCGTTGGTCTTGATCTGGAACAAGGCCGCATTCACGTGCGTGTTGTTGGCGATCCTGGCCTTGACACCCGCTTCCAGGTTGGTGCTGGTGGCTGGCTTCAAGTTGAAATTGAAGCCGCCGCCCGTGCCCGAGTAAAACAGTTCGTTCAAGGTTGGGGCCTCGAAACCGCGCGCGGCGCTGGCGTAGACGTTGACGTTCGGCGTCAGTTTATACAGCAGGCCCAGCACGGGCGTCGTGTGGCTGAACTCCAGGCTGCCGCTATCGTTGCCGTTGCTGAGGAAATGGTCGTCGACAGCCACTTTCATCTTGCTGTAGCGCACACCTGCGCTGAGTAGCCACGGGCCGCCTTGCCATTCCGCCTGGATATACGGATCGAGGCTGGAGACGACATTCTGCTCGTCGCGGCGCAGCTTGCCTTTTACGCCAAAGCTATTGCCAATGAAATTTTCATAGCCGGTGCGGTCGTCGCTGGAGCGGCCATAGTCGATGCCGATAGTCGTGCTCAGCTTGCCTCCGGCCAGCTGGTTCACGTGCAGCCAGTTGGTGTCGATGCCATAGAATTGGCGCTGGAAATCGACCACGCCGCCCGAATGGCTAGGCGGCGCCTGGAATCCCTTGGTAAACGCCTGGTACTGGATCACGTCGCGGTTGCCGCCATACACCATCACGTGCAGACGGTCATCGCCGAACGACTGTTCATAAGTGGCGCCGATCTGCTGGTGGTCGATGCTCTTGCGCGTGTTGTAGCGCTCGGCCAGGGTGCGTTTCGGGTTCTGCGTGTCCGTCGTGTCGATTTCGCCGGCGCGCGGGTTGGCGGCAAACGTGGGCCAGGTGACGCCCAGGGGATCTTGCGTGTTGCCTTGATGCAGGCTGTTGGCGACGATGGTCAGCTTGCTGTCCGCGGTGGGCTTGACGGTGATCTTGCCGAACGCTTGTTCGCGCGTGGCGGCGCTGTGGTCGCGGAAGCCGTCCGTGCGGAAGCGCGAGCCGTCGAGCACGTAGCCGATGCCGCCCGCCTGACCCTGCGCCGTCAAGTCTACCTTGCTGGTGCCGTAGCTGCCGCCCGTCACGTTCAATTCGACGGACGGGGGATTTTGTCCATCCTTGGAAAACAGCTGGATCACGCCGCCCGAATGGTTGCCGTAGATGGCAGAAAACGGTCCGCGCAGCACTTCGATGCGCTCGGCCGTATCGAGGTTGAAGGTGGCGGCCTGGCCCTGGCCGTCGGGCATGCTGGCGGGAATGCCATCGCTGATCAGCTTGACGCCGCGCACGCCGAAGGCCGAGCGGGCGCCGAAGCCGCGCGACGAGATTTGCAAGTCTTGCGCGTAGTTCTGGCGGTTTTGCACGACCAGGCCCGGCACGGCGGCCAGCGCTTCCGACGCGTTGACGCGGATTTGGCCATCCTGGATGCGGGCGCTGTCGACCACGTCGATGGACGCCGGCACTTCCTGGCTGGGGTGGGCGATGCGGCTGCCGCTGACGACCACCGTATCCATGAGTTGCCCGTTGGCCGGGTCAGCTGCCTCGGCGGCAAAGACATGGGGGGCGAGGGTGGCGCTGCCGGCGACAAACAGGCTGGCGATGGTGTTCAGGCGGAAACGATGCTGCATGCGGATTCTCCAATGTGAATAAAAGCCTGCTTGATCGCGTGCGCGGTACAGGTCTGCGTAGGTGTATCAAGCAATATGCCTGCCATGTCTCCATTGGTGGGCTGAAATTATACGCGTGTCAGTGGCACGGCGTTTGCATACGGTAATTGTCAGAGGCGCCGATGCGGCGCGCTTTTCCCTCGTTTTGCCATTGAAAAGGTGATTATGCCCAACTTCTTCTCGCGCTTGCGCCAGGTGTGCTGGCTGCTGCCGGCGCTCGCCAGCACCGCTGTCCAGGCCGCTCCATTTGCCTATGTTCCCAACGAAAAGTCGGGCACCTTGAGCGTGATCGACACGGCGACCGACCAGGTGGTGCGCCAGATCGCCGCAGGCAAGCGTCCGCGCGGCATCGCCGCCGACCCCACTGGGCGGCAATTGTTTGTCACGGACGCCGCCAGCAGCGCTTTGCTGCTGATCGACAACGCTGGCGGCGCGCCCGTGCGCACGGTGGCGCTGGGCAAGTCGCCCGAAGGCGTCAGTGCCTCGCAAGACGGTAGTCACGTGGCCGTTGCCGTCGAGGAAAACAATAGCGTGGCCTTGCTCGATGGCCAGACAGGTACCTTGCTCGCCGATATCAAGGTGCAGGGACGCAATCCGGAACACGCCGTCTTCAGCCCGGATGGGCGCTGGCTGCTGGTCAGCGCGGAAGAGGCGGAGCAAGTCGATGTCATTGATGTGGCGCAACGCCGCCAGGTCGCTTCCATCGCCGTGGGGCTGCGTCCGCGCGGCATCGGTTTCAGCCCGGACTCGGGCCGCGCCTACGTGGCGTGCGAACTGGTCAATGCCGTCTACGTGATCGACATGGCCGCGCGCAAGGCGATTGCCACCATTCCAGCGGGCAAGAATGCCAATGGCATCGCCGTCCATCCCGGCGGCAAGCAAGTGTATGTCTCGAACGGCATCGACGGTACGGTGATGGTGATCGACACGGCCAGCAATCAGGTCACGGCCACGATTGGCGTCGGCAAGCGCCCGTGGAACATGGCCATCACGCCGGACGGCGCCAAGCTGTACGTGGCCAATGGCCGCTCGAACAGCGTATCCGTCATCGACACGGCCAGCGCGCGCAAGGTGGCCGATATTGCCGTGGGTGAATTGCCATGGGGCGTGGTGATTCGTTGATTCCTTCATGGCACAGGCGCAGGTGTTCCAGTCTGGTACACCTGTTCCATTGTGCAGCGGCGGCGTGGCGGCACAGCAGGGCTGGCCCGGATTGGAACAGGATGCTGCCACCTTGTTCAAAACGCAAACAGAGCCACGCCCCCACCCAAGTCCGGGGCATGCGCTGAAAAGCGGGCCGGGATTGACGCCACGCCCTTGTAACGAGGGTAAAACCGGCTAAGTTTGTAGTGGGACGGCGAGCTGGCACGGCATTTGCGGAAGACTCCGTGTACTCACCCCATCTGTACCAGGACGTTTGATTTTAATTAAGTATTTCCATTCTAATTAACCCGATAGAGGACGACATGAATCTCGCAGACATCAGCAAACTGGGCGTAGCCAATCCCTTCAAACAACGCTATGACAATTACATCGGCGGCAAATTCGTTGCACCAGTAAAAGGTGAATACTTTCCTAACATCACGCCGATCACGGGCTTGCCGTTTTGCGAAATCGCCCGTTCCACGACGGAAGACGTCGAGCTGGCGCTGGACGCCGCGCACGCCGCCAAGGATGCCTGGGGCAAGACTTCGCCTGCCGAGCGCGCCAATATCCTGAACCGCATCGCCGACCGCATCGAACAGAACCTGAGCCTGATCGCCACGGCGGAAACCATCGACAACGGCAAGCCGATCCGCGAAACGATGAATGCCGACATTCCGCTGGCCATCGACCATTTCCGTTACTTCGCCGGCTGCATCCGCGCCCAGGAAGGTTCCGTCGCGCAAATCGATGCGGAAACCTATGCCTACCATTACCATGAGCCGCTGGGCGTCGTGGGCCAGATCATCCCGTGGAATTTCCCGATCCTGATGGCCGTGTGGAAACTGGCGCCAGCCCTGGCGGCAGGCAATTGCGTTGTCTTGAAACCGGCCGAGCAAACCCCGGCTTCCATCATGGTGTTGATCGAGCTGATCGGCGACCTGCTGCCGCCGGGCGTGCTGAACATCATCAACGGTTTCGGCCTGGAAGCGGGCAAGCCGCTGGCGTCGAGCAAGCGCATCGCCAAGATCGCCTTTACGGGCGAAACGGGCACGGGCCGTCTGATCATGGGCTATGCGGCGCAAAACCTGATTCCCGTCACGCTGGAACTGGGCGGCAAGTCGCCGAACATCTTCTTTGAAGACGTGATGGATGCGGATGATGATTATTTCGACAAGTGCCTGGAAGGTTTTGCGATGTTTGCGCTGAATCAAGGCGAAGTGTGCACCTGCCCGTCGCGCGTACTGATCCAGGAGTCGATCTACGAAAAATTCATCGAACGGGCCTTGAAGCGCGTGGCCGCCATCAAGCAGGGCAATCCGCTCGACTCCGCCACCATGATCGGCGCCCAGGCGTCGCAGGAGCAGCTGGAGAAAATCCTGTCCTACCTCGACATCGGCCGCCAGGAAGGCGCGGAAGTGCTGGCCGGCGGCGAGCGCAACACGCAGGCGGGCGACCTGGAAGGCGGCTATTACGTGCGTCCGACCGTGTTCAAGGGCAATAACAAGATGCGCATCTTCCAGGAAGAGATCTTCGGACCGGTCGTGTCCGTGACCACCTTCAAGGATGAGGCCGACGCGCTGGCGATTGCCAACGATACCTTGTACGGCCTGGGCGCCGGCCTGTGGACGCGCGACGGTTCCCGTGCCTTCCGCATGGGACGTGCCATCCAGGCGGGCCGCGTGTGGACCAATTGCTACCACCTGTATCCGGCCCATGCCGCGTTCGGCGGCTACAAGCAATCGGGTATCGGCCGCGAAAACCACAAGATGATGCTCGACCATTACCAGCAAACGAAGAACTTGCTGGTGAGCTATAGCCCGAAAGCGCTGGGCTTCTTCTAAACCGGCAACAGGCGCCGCGCTTGCTGTCCGGGCGCGGCGCGCAGAAAGGGATGCCATGAGTGCAGCAATTGCCCGGGTGGTCGCCACCGATGCGGCGCTGGAAATGATGGACAAGTTGCGCCAGCGTCACGGCCCGCTGATGTTTTTCCAGTCGGGCGGCTGCTGCGACGGCAGTGCGCCCATGTGCTACGCGCTGGGCGAGTTCGATGTCAGCGACACCGACATTTATCTCGGCAATTTGAATGGCACACCGTTCTACATGGGACTCGAGCAATTCGAGTACTGGGAGCATACCCAGTTGATTATTGATGTGGTCGATGGCAATGGCGGCATGTTTTCACTCGACAACGGCACGGGCAAGCGCTTTTTGACGCGCTCGCGCCTGTTCACCGATGAAGAGTGCGCGCTGTTGCATGCCCAGCCGCATGAGCACCGCAAGACTTGATACACACATACTAATAAAACAGAGGGAGATGATTGTGCAGAAAAAAATCATGGGGATACTCATCGGTTTGGGTTTGGCATCGCTGGCCCAGGCGGCCGACGTGGGCAATGTCACCAATGCCATGCTCGACAGCACGGCAAAGAATCCGGCCAGCGTCCTGTCCTTTGGCATGGGTACGCAAGGCCAGCGCTATTCGCCATTGACGCAGATCAATGACAAGACCGTGGCCAAGCTGGTGCCGGCGTGGTCGTTTTCGTTCGGCGGCGAAAAACAGCGGGGCCAGGAATCGCAGCCGCTGATTCACAACGGCAAGATGTTCGTCACGGCATCTTATTCGCGCATCTTTGCCGTCGACTTGAAAACGGGCGCCAAGCTGTGGAAATATGAGCATCGCTTGCCGGACGGCATCATGCCGTGCTGCGACGTGGTCAACCGCGGCGCGGCCCTGTATGGCAATCTGGTGATCTTCGGTACCCTGGACGCCTACCTGGTGGCGCTGGACCAGAATACGGGCAAGATCGTCTGGAAGGAAAAAGTGGACGATTACGCGGCCGGCTACTCGATGACGGCCGCGCCGCTGATCGCCGAAGGCTTGCTGCTGACGGGCGTGTCGGGCGGGGAATTTGGCATCGTCGGCCGGGTCGAAGCGCGCAATCCGATGACGGGCGACCTCGTGTGGAGCCGTCCGACGGTGGAAGGCCATATGGGCCACCGCTACGACAAGGATGGCAAGGCCATCGACAACGGCCTGTCCGGCACGGCGAACAAGACGTGGCCGGGCGACCTGTGGAAAACGGGCGGCGCCTCGACCTGGATGGGCGGCACCTACGATCCGCAAACCAAGCTCGCCTATTTCGGCACGGGCAACCCGGCGCCGTGGAACAGCCATTTGCGTCCCGGCGACAACCTGTACTCGTCATCCACCGTGGCGCTGGACGTGAAAACGGGGCAGATCAAGTGGGCGTATCAGAATACGCCGAACGATGCCTGGGATTTCGACGGCGCCAACGAGTTCGTCACCTTCGACATGGATGGCAAGCGCTACGGCGGCAAGGCCGACCGCAACGGTTTCTTCTATGTGATCGACGCCAACACGGGCAAGCTGCAGAACGCCTTTCCATTCGTGAAGAAAATCACCTGGGCCAGCAGCATCGACCTGAAGACGGGCCGGCCGAATTTCATTGCCGCCGGCCGCCCTGGCGACCCGACCAAGGGAGAGGAAGGCAAGAAGGGCACGACCGTGTTTGCCGCGCCCGCTTTCCTTGGCGCCAAAAACCAGATGCCGATGGCGTACTCGCCGCAAACCAAGCTGTTCTACGTTCCCGCGAATGAATGGGGCATGGATATCTGGAACGAGCCGATCAGCTACAAGAAGGGCGGCGCCTTCCTCGGCGCGGGTTTCACCATCAAGCCCCTGTTTGACGACTACATCGGCGCCATGCGCGCCGTCGATCCGAAGACGGGCAAGATCGTCTGGGAAATCAAGAACAACGCGCCGCTGTGGGGTGGCGTGATGAGTACGGCCGGCAACCTGGTGTTCTACGGCACGCCGGAAGGCTTCCTGAAAGCCGTCGACGCGAAGACGGGCAAGGAATTGTGGAAATTCCAGACGGGCTCTGGCGTCGTGGCGCCGCCCGTCACCTGGCAGGATGGCGACACGCAATATGTGGCCGTCGTTTCCGGCTGGGGTGGCGCCGTGCCGCTGTGGGGCGGCGAGGTGGCGAAGAAGGTCAACTTCCTGGAACAGGGCGGTTCCGTGTGGGTCTTCAAGCTGGCATCGAAGTAACGGGGTGAAGCATCCGGGCCACTCGGATGGGTGTCTCCCTGTCCGCCGGGTGTTTTCTTTTTGCTGACGGCCCAGGCCGTCAGTTTTTTGTTTACCTGGATGCCCGCTATGCCTGCTTGCGGTCAAAAAATGAACACCGGCAGTGGCGATTGATCCGCCGCTGCACAAGTCAACTACGTACTTTCTCTTTCTCCCTCTGGGTCGCGCTGGGCACGCTTATTGCCAAAGCTTGAGGTACATCAATCACTGGTGTGCACACTAAAAACAGAGAAGAAAGAGGAGAAGCAATGAATACATTGATCAAGCTGGGGAGCCTGGGTGTCATGACGATCGCAGCGGTGGGACAGGCACACGCCGTCGATATCAAGGCTGGCGACTGGACCGTGTCGGTGGGCGGCATCGTCAACGCTTACTACACGCAAGTGTCGTGTTCGGGCGATGCGGTGGGCGGGCTGGCGCTGGGCGGCCAGGCGCTCGGTTGCGGCGGTGAGAAAGACCGTACGACCATCGGCAACGGCTTGCTGCCGAATGGCTTGATCACTTCGGCAAGTTCGCGGCTGGGCGAGTACGACGTGAAAGCCTTGATCGGCATCTACAACTCGACGGCCACGGACAGCGCCATCAGCCAGAACAGCGTGGTCGATGTGCGCCAGGCATTCTTTACGTTTGGCAATGAACACATGGGCACTTTCAAGCTGGGCCGCGACTACGGCATCTTCGGCGCGAATGCGATTTTGTCCGACATGACCTTGCTCGGTTCAGGCGCACCCGTGCAGGCGACGCAACGGGGCCGGGTGACCCTGGGCCATATCGGCGCCGGCTATACCTATCTGGGCAACTATGGCCAGATCATGTACAGCTCGCCGAAGTCGGGCGGCTTTGGTGCCGATGTGGCGCTGGTCAGCCCCGTCTCCGATACGCCGATTGTTGCCGGCTCGACCTATTCTTCGAAGTCGAGTCCGCAAGTGCAGGCACAGCTGACGTATGCGCAGGAAGGCTTGAAAGCCTGGCTGGGCGTGAAGTCGCAAAAATTCACGTCGAAAACGCCGGGCGTCGATGACTTGACCATGCGCGGCGTGGAAGTGGGCGGCTCGTACCAGATGGGTCCGGCTGGCGTGCTGGTCAACTTCCAGGGTGGCAAGGGGCTGGGCATCCTGTCCGATGCGGACCAGGGCGATACCAAGTCGAAGAACTGGCTGTTGCAAGGCACGTACAAGACGACAGACAAGCTGAAACTGGGCTTGTCCTACGGCATCAGCAAGAACGACGACAACACGGCCGGCACGGGCGGCTTGAAGTCGAACGCCAACCTGACCCTTGGCGCGTATTACTCGCTCAACAGCGCGATCACCCTGGTGGGCGAACTGGGCCAGACTCGCTCGAAAGGCTTTACGGGCGGCGAAGCGAAGATGAATGGCGTGTCCCTGGGCGGCATTATTTTCTTCTAATAAACGAACGCGGCGCCTTGTGACAAGGCGCCGCACGGAGCGTGGTGCATGCGGATAATGCGGTTGTTCATCGGATGCTGGCTATTCCTGTTTATCCTGGGACAGGCGTGGGCGGGCGTGCTCGCGAAGGCCGAGCTGGTGCGGCGTTTTCCTGCTCCCATCGTCGTGGGCGACAAGGAGACCGACTTGCCCGTCTGGCCATTGTTCCGGCAAAACGCCACGGCCACGGAGCTGGTCGGCTACGTATTTGAATCCGTGGACCTGGCGCCGATTCCCGGCTTTTCCGGCGTTCCTGTCAATTTATTGATCGCTATCAATCCCCAAGGGAGTTTTCTCGACGTGGCCGTGCTGTCGCAGCACGAACCCGTGTTTCTCGATGGCCTGGGCGAAGCGCCCTTGTTTCAGTTCGTCAAACAGTATCAGGGACTGTCGCTGAAGCAGAATATCGCTATCGATGCCAGGAAGAAACGCGCCACGGACGCCACGCACGCCGATATCGATGGCGTGTCGAAGGCCACGGCTTCTGTGCGCATCATCAACCAGAGCGTGCTGGCGTCGGCCTTGAAAGTGTCGCGCAAAAAACTTGGCTTCGCGCAAGGCCGTGACCCGGACCAGATCGCCCGCATCCGCATGGACGTGTTCGAAAAGCTTGATGTCGCGCAAATGTTAAAGCAGGGCTTGATCCAGCATCTGCGCTTGAGCAATAAGGAGATTGAAAGCCTGTTTGCCGGCAGTCCCGGCGCGGGCCTCGATGGGGAAGCCACGCGCGCGCCGGACGGCGTGTTTATCGACCTGTACCTGGCGTATGTGTCCGTGCCCAGCGTGGGGCGCAATCTGTTGACGGAACGCAGCTGGAACAAATTGCGCAACCGGCTCGACGAAGGCGACCACGCCATCCTCGTCATGTCGCGTGGTCGCTACAGCGTGCTGGGCGACGATTTCGTGCGCGGCACGGTGCCGGACCGGCTATTGCTGAAGCAGGATGGCTTGCCCATCGACATGCGCGACCTGGATCTGGAATTGCAATTGGCGGATACGACGCTGTTGCCGACGGAAAATGTCGCCGTCTTGCGCGTCATCAGCCAGGCGGGGCTCGATGCGGCCAGTCCGCTGGCTTTTACCATGCCGATCACGCGCAGCAAGGGTATCGTGTATCCGGAACGCATCGCGCGCAACGTGGATGTCAATTACCGCCTGCTGGCTGATTTTTATACGGCGCCGCAAGGCGACGATGCCACGTGGCGCGGCACGTGGAAAGGGCGCAAGACTGAGTTGCTGCTGTTGCTCGCCGGGCTGGCGCTGCTGGCCGGTGCATTGGCTTGGCAGAAACGCCTCGTGCGCGATGGCCGCCAGTTTGTCTGGTTCCGTCGCCTGTTCCTGTTGTTTACCATCGGCTTCATCGGCTACTACGCGCAGGGGCAGTTATCGATTGTCAATGTCACTGGCGTCATCCAGGCCCTGCTGGCCGGGCGCAGCCTGGGCTTTTTCCTGTTCGATCCGATGACGGTGATCCTGTGGGCGTTCGTGCTGCTCAGCCTGCTGATCTGGGGGCGCGGCACGTTTTGTGGTTGGCTGTGTCCGTTTGGCGCCCTGCAGGAATTCACGGGCAAGCTGGGCCAGTGGCTGCGCTTGCCTCAATGGAAAATCAAGCCGCGCCTGGATGGGCGCTTGAAATGGATCAAGTATGGCTTGCTGGCGGCCATTCTGGGCAGCAGCGTTTTTTCCAGCCAGATCACGGACAAGCTGGTGGAACTGGAACCGTTCAAGACGGCGATTACCCTGAATTTCGTGCGGGCCTGGCCCTTCGTCGCGTATGCCGTGGGCTTGCTGCTGCTCAGTAGTGTTTCCTACAAATTCTTTTGCCGCTACCTGTGTCCGTTTGGCGCGGCGCTGGCGCTGCTGGGTCGCTTTCGCCTGTTCAACTGGATCCCCCGTCGCAAGGAGTGCGGCACGCCTTGCCAGACTTGCCGCCACCGTTGCGAGTACCACGCCATCGCGCCTGGCGGGAAAGTCGATTATGGCGAGTGTTTTCAATGCATGGATTGCGTGGTGATTTACGCCAGCGATGAAAAATGCGCACCCTTGATGCTGGAAATCAAGCGTGCCCGCACCATTCCCATCGTCCGGGCCACGCCAGAGGAGAGCAGCAATGCAGCGTAGAACCTTTATTTCCGCCGCCATCGGCAGCGTGGCCGGCATGGCGGGCTTGTCTTTGCCGGGCAGCATGGCGCGGGGCACGGCCACGGCGTCCGGCGTGCGCCCTTACCGAGGGGCCGCGCTGGCGTTTGGCACGACCATCGCCGTCACCGTGTTGCATCACGATCAGCGCCAGGCCGAACTGGCCATCGAGGACGCCTTGCATGCAGCGAGGAATATCGACCGCCTGATGAGCATTTACAGCCCGGCCAGCCAAGTCTTCCAGCTGAACCGCGACGGCCGCCTGGCCCGGCCGGATGCGCATTTGCTGGCCGTGCTGGCGCAGGCGCATGCCTTGTCGCAATGGAGCGATGGGGCGTTTGATATCACGGTGCAACCTTTATGGCAGCTGTTCCGTGCGGCGGCAGACCGGGCCAGCTTGCCGACGGACACCTTGCGCCGCGCGGCGCAGGCGCGGGTAGGCTGGCGGCAACTGGCGTGGGATAGCCGGGAAGTGCGTTTTCTGCAGCCTGGCATGGCGCTGACCTTGAATGGCCTAGCGCAAGGCTACGCGGCGGACATGGCGCTGGCAGCCGTGCAGGCGCGCGGCATACGACATGCGCTGCTCGACACGGGCGAATTCGTTGCGCGTGGGCAGCGTGGCGTGCGCCGCCCGTGGACCTTGGGCATCCAGGATCCGCGCGACGCTGAAATCCTGGCGGCCACCTTGAAAGTGGAGGGGCGCAGCGTGGCCACGTCGGGCGACTACGAATGCACGTTCACGCCCGATTTCGTGCATCACCACATCTTCGACCCATCGAAGGGCGATTCGCCGCGTGAACTGGCCAGCGTGACCGTGCTGGCGCCCACGGGTTTGCTGGCCGATGGCTTGTCGACCACCTTCATGGTCACGGGCGCGGCGCGTGCACATGCGATGGCCGCGCACATGGAGGGCGTCGACCTGATGACCATCGACAAGCAGGGCCGGCGCGCAATGTCGCCCGGCTTTTCCCATTTACTCTAGGCTATTTCAGGTGCGGCACCTTGCGATAGATCGTGTTGCGCGACACGCCCAGGGCCCGAGCCGTGGCCGAGACGTTGCCGCCGTGGGCATCGAGCGACTTGAGGATCACGCTTTGCTCCATCTCTTCCAGGTTGGCGCCGGCGGCGATCATGCGGTCCGTGCTGGCGCTGGCGGCAGTCGCTTGCGTTATCTCAATATCGTCGAGGAAATCATCGGGCATGTGGCGCAAACAGATTTCATGTTCGTCGCCCGCCATGACGATGGCCGTGCGCAAGAGATTGGTTAGCTGGCGGAAATTGCCAGGCCATTTATGCTGGTGGAACATGCGCAAGATGTCCGGCGCCACCGTGTAGCGCGTGTCGGGCGCTTCCGTTGCGAGGATTTTTTTCACGACCGTGTCCAGGTCCGTGCGTTCGCGCAGCGGCGGCAGTTTTACCACCAGGCCATTCAGGCGGTAATACAAGTCTTCGCGAAACAGTCCCTTGGCCATGCGTTCGCGCAAGTTGTGATTCGTGGCGCAAATGAGTTCCACGTTGACGGTGATGGATTTGCTGCTGCCCAGGGGCGTGACCATGCGTTCCTGCAACACGCGCAACAGCCGCGCCTGCAAGCCAAACGGCATGTCGCCGATTTCATCGAGGAAGAGGGTGCCGCCATTCGCTTGCAGTATCTTGCCGATCGCGCCTTTCTTGCGCGCCCCCGTAAAGGCGCCGTCTTCATAGCCGAACAGTTCGGACTCGATCAGGGTTTCCGGAATGGAAGCGCAATTGACGGCAATAAACGGTCCCATGGCCCGTGGCGAGTCGTTGTGGATGGCTTGCGCCAGCAATTCCTTGCCGGTCCCCGTTTCGCCCATGACGAGGATGGGGATGTCGCGCCCCAGCACCTTGTTGACCTTTTCGATCACCAGTTCCAGTTGCGGATCGCCCGTGCGCAGGTAGCGCAAGCCGGACAGGCGCCGCGCTGCGTTGGCCGCATGGCTGGCGGACGCGGGAACCTGTGCCGGCACGGCGTTGATATCGCTATGGTCGGTGCTGGCAGTAAAGCCGTGCTGGAAGACGCTATTGGACAGGCGCAACTGCGCGCGCCCATACACGCGCACGCCGCTGTGCATGCACAGGTTCAGCAAACCGGGGGCGGCAGTGCGGTAATGGTCGTACAGGGCAGACACGGGCAAGCCGAACAGGGAGCTGAAGGTATGTGATTGCAGTGCGGCAAATGACAGGCCCAGCTGGAACAAGCCGTTTTTATTGGCGGATAAAAACCGTCCGCCCGGCGTAAACGAGGCGATGCCTTCCATCAAGGTGCCGATGAATTCGGGGCGCGCGTGGAAGTGCACGGTGATGGCATCCTCGAACGTGGCGGAAAACAACTGGTTTTCGATCATCAGCGCCGACATGCGCACGAGAGCCATCGTATGCTTGTGGAAACTGCGTTGGTCGCTCGAGACGTCCAGCACGCCGATGACGTTGCCCCGGTGGTCGGTGATCGGTGCCGCGGAGCACGTCAAGAAATGATTGGCGGCCAGGTAATGCTGGTCCGCATGGACCAAAGTCGGTACTTTTTCCGTGATCGCCGTGCCGATGGCATTCGTGCCGCGGCTCTGTTCCGACCATGCCACGCCTGGCTGCAGGGCGACCCGGTTGGCTTTCTCCAGGAAATCATCGTCGCCCAGCGAATGCACGATCACGCCGTTGGCATCCGTGAGAATCACCATATTGTGCGTGTTGACGATTTGCTGGTACAGGGTTTCCATGGCCGGCAGCGCGTGCGTGTGCAGCATGCGGTTTTGCTCGATCAGCAAGGACAGATCGGACTTGCCGGCCGGCGTAAAGTCGGGCGTGGCCGTGGGCGACAGGCCGAAGGCGACGGAACGCTGATGGGAAGTTTCGATGATGACGGGGACGTTGTCTTGTCCTGCCGGCAAAATGTTCGCGTCCGCGATGGACGAAAACGGTGCGCTACGGTAAGTAGCTGACGGTTGATACATGATCTCGTTGCCTCCGTTGGGCCCTGTACTGCGGCGCTCTTTTGAATATCGAGAGTGTTCCATAATGTAGCACCTGTCACAGATGGGAGCAAAGCAAAGCGAACCGGGCTATCCCCAGTGTTGCTGCCAGGCCCAGAGTTGCTCCCCTTGGTGGTCGGTGCATGTGTTCATATAAGCAATTGCGGTGCCAGGCCTATTGCCTTTGATCTGGCGCAAAAAATAGCGCTTGCGGGGTGCGCAGGGCACGGCTATAATTCGCCCCCTCGCTGAACGACGCATGCAAATGCCGAGTGAGACGAGAAAAAGAAGGAGTTGACGGACGTAGCAAATTGCTTCATACTCTTCCTTCTTCGCAGCTGACAAACACAACGCTTTGTCGATAGCGCGAAAGCAGTAACCGAATACAGTTCTTTAACAATTAACAGTCGATAAGTGTGGGCATTTGATGTAAGTGCAGCAGTGATCTTCGGATTGCTGTAATGCTTAAAATATATCAAATGTTCACAAGAAATAATGAAATAGGCGCTACGAAAGTAGTGGTCTGTCAGTTTTTTGAGTGAGCGACCCATCAGCAATGATGGTGCCGGTAAAACGGCAAAGTAACAGAGATTAAACTGAAGAGTTTGATCCTGGCTCAGATTGAACGCTGGCGGCATGCCTTACA
>NZ_JAPWIC010000014.1:0-15195 GCF_030587315.1 Janthinobacterium sp. SUN211
GGCACCATGTAATCGGGAAGCTGCGCCTGCAATTGCGCCTGCAACTGCGCGACCGACAATTGCGCATCCGGCCCGGCCACCACATACGCCACCAGCCGCTTGTCGCCGGGGACATCCTCGCGCGCGACGACCACTGCCTCGCGCACGTCCGCGCAGGCCAGCAGCTGGCTTTCGATTT
This sequence comes from Janthinobacterium sp. SUN211, assembly GCF_030587315.1. Taxonomy (NCBI): domain Bacteria; kingdom Pseudomonadati; phylum Pseudomonadota; class Betaproteobacteria; order Burkholderiales; family Oxalobacteraceae; genus Janthinobacterium; species Janthinobacterium sp. SUN211. Next base: position 179 of record NZ_JAPWIC010000014.1, read on the forward strand.
CCCCTAGCTCGATACGGAAACCGCGCAGCTTCACCTGAAAATCTCGGCGTCCTTTATATTCGATCCTGCCATCGGAGCTCCAGCGGGCCAGGTCTCCCGTCTTGAACAGGCGATCGGCCGGATCGTCGGAGAATGGATTGCCAATGAATCGTGCCCCGGTCAAAGCAGTATCACCCAGATAGTCACGCGCCAGACAATCACCACCTATATACATCTCGCCGATAACCCCCTGCGCCACCAGCTTGTGCCAGGCGTCCAGCAAGTAGACCTTGCAATTCGCAATCGGGCGGCCAATCGGAACTAGCCAGCTATCGGTATCGGACTGCGCGGCCTCAATATCGGTTTCCAGCGCGGGGTGTTGGACGCCCTTCGGCTCGATCAGCTCCTGGGCGATACGCAATTGATCGTCCAGGACCTCCTTGATGCTGGCCAGCGTCGTCAATGGGTTCGACAGCACCACGCGGAACACCGACAGCGGTGCGTCGGCAACCGCAGGCAGCAGTATCCTGGTGCGCGAGACAAAGGTCTTTCCCTGGTCGAACTGCAGCTTCTGGATACGCTCGACGGCATCGCTGATCGCCTCGTGCTCGTCGGCCGTATAACCCTGCCCTTTCTTGCCGCGCAGGTGAGAGGGCAGATAACGGTAATTGACGATGTTGAGTTCAGGCTGGCCGCCCGCCAGCTCGAAGCAAGGAGACTGCTCGATCGTGCGAACCAGGCTCAGGGTCTTTTCCATGCTCTGGTCAATCAGCCAGGCGTAGCCCTGCTTTGAAATCAGACGCAGGCTAGCATGCAGGAACAAGGCATTCGCCGGCCGCGAACCTTCCAGCGAATATTGACCGAGGTCGTAGCTTCCCTGCTGGGCCTGATATTCGGCGTGGGTGGCAATCGCGGCGACGCCACTTGTGTCACGGAACAGGCACAGACTGATGCCCTGCGGGAGGAACAGCTGCTTATGCGGGCACAGGGTGAGCGAATCGGCGTGCTCGATGCCGGCAAGCTTGCAGCGGTGCTTCGCCGAGAACTGGAATGCGCCGCCCCAGGCAGCATCAACATGAAAGTGGATGCCATGCCGCTGCGCCATTGCCGCGATCTGCTCAAGCGGATCGATGGTGCCGGTTTCGGTCGCGCCGGCCACGCCGACGATGGCGAGGATCAGGTAGTTCATCTGGCGGCACACCTCGATGCATCGCTCCAGGTCCGCCATCGACATGCGCTGGCGGTCGTCCTGCGCGACCTCGATGAAGCTCTCCTGGCCGATACCAAATACGCTGATGGCCTTCTTGATGGAGTAATGCAGCAAGCGCGTTCCCAGAATCACGCCGCGCTCAAAGCCCAGGGCGGCCAATGACTTCTGGTATCCCTCCCTCACCAGATCTCTCTTCTGGATGCCACGGCCCAGCAAGGCCCGATTGCGCGCATACCAGAGGGCGGTGACGTTGGCAACGCTGCCGCCACCGACCACCACGCCAAATACATGCGCAGGGTCCTGACAATAGCCGGCGTAGTAGTTGTCCTCCAGACCGAAGAACAGCTGGTGCATCGAAGCGAGCACCTGGCGCTCCAGGAAGGTCATTCCCTTCGACGTCTCGATCTTCACCACGTTCTGATTGAGCTGCGTGATCAGCCGGCCGATCTCGGTGACAAAGCTGGGCAGTTTGGACGTCATGTGTCCAATGAAGCGGTCGGACGACACATCGATCAGGTTGGGGAGGACTTGTTCATTGACGCTGCGCGCATACTCGTCCAGCGGCATGGGCCGATCTGGAATGGCGGCGTGCCCGAACGAGGCAGCCAGTTCGCCGATGCTCAGCGCCGGCCAGACGGGCGCGCCGGACTGGCCCATACCCCATGCCAGCGCTGGATTGCAGGGTGGCTGCCCCTGCTCCACAAAGTACTGCATCAAATCGGGATGGTCGGACAGGGGCGCAAATTCAAAGCAGGTTGCATCGGCTCCGACCTCGGTGGAACCGTACAGATTGAGCAGGCGGGTGCCCGGCAGGCAGCGCCGGAATGCCCTGGCGGTGCGCAGCGTCAACGCTTCGCCGCTCGACACCACATAACGCAGGCCCCGCAACTGCGGCGCAATCGCGTCGTCGAGCAGCACTTGCAGCAGCGAGGGCACGACCGTCAGCCGCGTCACGCGGCCGGCGCAAATCGCCTCGGACAGACTGGCAGGGTCCCTGACCTGTTCGGCGGGGATCACCAGCAGCGGCAATCCGCACAACAAGGGCTGGAACACTTCGGCCACGTGGTCGACAAAGGCAATCGTGGTCTTTTGGCAGAACACCTCGTCGGCGGCCGGATGCGCATGACGCTCCATCCAGCGCAGCCGGTTGACCATTGCCCGGTGTCCGCCGCGCACGCCCTTGGGCCGGCCGGTCGAGCCGGAGGTATAAATCACGTACGCGGTGCTGCCGGCATCGCCCTGCTGCACCGGATTGTCCGGCGATTCGCCGACCAGCTCCTGCCACTGGCTGTCCAGGCAGAATACGCCGCCCGCCACTTGCGGCAGGTCCGCACGCAGATGTTCCTGGGTCAGGATCACGGCGGGCGCCGCGTTCGAGACCATATAGGCCAGGCGTTCCTGCGGATTGGCGGGATCGAGCGGCAAGTAGGCGCCGCCCGCCTTGAGTACGCCAAGCATGCCGGCCACCATGTCAGCGCAGCGTTCGACGCACAGCCCGACCACGGTATCCTGGCCCACGCCCCGCCTGCGCAGGTAGTGGGCCAGACGGTTGGCCCGCTCGTTGAGCTCGCGGTAGCTCAGTACCTGGCCTTCAAATTGAACGGCCGGATTCCCGGGCGTTCGCGCCACCTGCGCCTCGAACAGCGCGTGCAGCGTGTGGTCGTGCTCATAGTCTTGCGCGGTCTGGTTCCACTCGACTAGCAATTGGCGCCGCTCGCGCTCTGCCAACATGTCCAGCTCGCACACCGGCGCATGCGGATTGGCGACGATCGCTTCCAGCAGGAGCACGAAATGGCCGACCATCCGCTCAATGGTGGCGCGCTCGAACAGGTCGGTGTTGTATTCGATGTCGCCGCGTAGTCCATCGGGCGACTCCGCCAGCGTCAGGGTCAGATCGAACTTGGCCCCATTCTGCTCGCGCTCGACCAGCTGCAGTTCCAGCCCTGGCAATTCCAGCTTGTCCATCGGCGCGTTCTGCAACACGAACATCACCTGGAACAGCGGGCTGTAGCTGCCATGACGTTCGGGTTTCAAGGCTTCCACCAGCTGTTCGAACGGCACGTCCTGGTGCGCGTAGGCGTCCAGCGTGCTGGCCCTGACTTGTTCGAGCAGCGCATTGAAACTGCTGGCCGCATCGACCTGCGTGCGCAGCACCAGCGTATTGGCGAAGAAGCCGATCAGAGGCTCGACCTCCGCCCGCTGTCGGTTAGCGATCGGGGTGCCGATGCAGATGTCGTCCTGGCCGGCGTAGCGGCTTAGCAGGATACTGAACGCCGCCGTCAGGGTCATGAACAGCGTGCCCTGGGTCTGCTGGCCAAGCCGATGCAGCGCGGCACTGGTCTGCGCCCCGATGGCCACCCGCACGCTGGCGCCTTGGTAGGTCTGCATCGGGGGACGCGGACGGTCGGTGGGCAGCGTGAGCAGCGTCGGCGCGCCGCGCAGTTGCACCTTCCAGTACGCCAGTTGATGCTGCAGCACCTCGCCCTCCAGCCACTGGCGCTGCCAGTGCGCGTAGTCGGCATACTGGACCGCCAGCTCCGGCAGCAACGGCGCCGCCGCGCCGACGAAGGCGCTGTACAGGGCCGCCACTTCCCTGACCAGCACCCCCATCGACCAGCCGTCCGCGACGATATGGTGTACGGTCAGCAGGAACATATGCTCGCTTTCGCCAAGGGCGATCAGCCTGGCGCGCAGCAGCGGCCCGGTGTACAGGTCGAACGGAGCCTGCGCCTCGTCCTGCGCCAGCCATTCGGTCTTGGCACGGCGCTCGCTGGACGACAGCGCGCCCAGATCGGTGACCGGGATCGCCAGCCGCAGCTCGGGAGCGATGACCTGCACCGGCATGCCGTCGGCGGTATCGAAGGTGGTGCGCAATGCCTCGTGACGGTGCACCACCTCGTTCAGCGTGCGCTCAAGCGCAGCGCGGTCCAGACGTCCCAGCAAGCGCAGGCACACCGGAATATGGTAGATCGCGCTGCCCTGCACGATCCGGTCGATGAACCAGAGGCGCTGCTGGGCAAACGAGGTCTGGCAGCGGTTCGCGGCCCGCCGCGGCATCGCCGGCGCAGGGCTGAGCAGGGCCAGAATCTCGTCCTTGTGCGCCTTCAGAGCCGCCAGGATGTCCGGAGTCACGATGTCGCCCGGCGCCTTGAACTTGATCTTCCGGTCGACGACATGCAATTCGACGGAACGGCGCCTGAAAAAGGCCAACAACTCCCGAGCATTCATACGGTTCTCTCTCTAGCAAAAGTCTTCTTGTATGGGCAAAGCGGCGGAAATGGCAAGCCCGACGGCGCACACGTTTCCGTGTCCGGCCGTCGAGCAGACATTGCCCTGCTTCAGGGCATCAGGGCATCAGGCGAAGCATTCGCTGGAGTCGGTAGGTTCGGTCTGCCGGTTGTCCTGCTTGCGCAACAGGAAATCACCGATGACCAGAAAATCGATTTCCGTCCTGAGGAAGGTCTTGATCGCGTCCTCGGGCGTGCAGACGATAGGTTCGCGGTCATTGAAGGAGGTGTTAAGCAGAAGCGGCACGCCCGTTTTTTGCTTGAAGCTAGCGATCAGCGCGTGGTATCGGGGATTGACCCGCTGGTCCACCGCCTGGATGCGGCTGGTCCCGTCGACGTGAACGACCGCCGGAATCAGCGCGCGCTTGCTTTCCTGGACCGGATAGGCCATCAGCATGTACTGGGCGCTGATGGCGTCCTTGCTGGTGACAAACCACTCCTTGACGTCTTCGGCCAGCACGCTTGGGCAGAACGGACGATGGTCCTCGCGGTGCTTGACCAGACGGTTCATGCGCTTGACCATCTCCGGATTGCGCGGGTCAGCCAGCAGGCTGCGGTTGCCCAGTGCACGCGGGCCAAATTCCATGCGACCCTGGAACCAGCCGACCACCTGGCCGTGGCTGATCAGGGTCGCCACCTCGTCCACCAACTGCCCAGGCGTGCTGTAGACCACGCCGAGTTCGTCTAGCGATTCGCGTATCTCGGCTTGATTGAACTCGGGACCAAGATAGGTGTCGCGCGTATGGAAGGCGCTGCCGCCCTTGCCGCGGAACAGCTCGTGATACACATGCAGCGCCGCGCCCAGCGAGGTGCCGGCGTCATTGGCCGCTGGCTGGACAAAGATCTGCTCGAAGGGGCCTTGTTCGAATATCGCCGTGTTGGTGACGCAGTTCAGCGCGACGCCGCCGGCCAGGCACAACTGCCTGGAGCCGGTCAGCTCATGGGCGTGATGGGCCAGGTTCAACAGGATTTCGGTGGTGATCTTTTGCACTCCAGCGGCCACATCCATGTAGTCGCGCGAGACTGGCTGGTAACTGCCGATCATGGGCAGGCCGAACAACTGTTCGAGCGCCGAAAAGTCGTCGGAGCGGAACTGGCACAGGTCGGCATCGAGCTTGAAGCCACCCTTGGTGACGTCGATGAAGCTGCGGTACTGGCTATAGAAGCGCTCAGCGTCACCGAACGACGCCAGGCTCATCACCTTACAGGCATCATACTCGGACATGCCAAGATACTGGGAGATTTTCTCCCAAAGGAAGCCCAGCGAATGCGGGTAACCGATCTGCTCAAGCACGCTGATCCGTTCATCCCTGCCCAACGCCAGCGTGGTCGACTCAATCTCACCGATGCCGTCCACGGAAATGATCGCACTGTCTTGGAAGGAGGAAGGGAAAAATGCGGAAGCCGCGTGCGCCATGCTGTGGTCGACGAACACGAATTCGCCGCGGAAGCCCATCTCGCGGAAGCGGGACGGAATGCCCATCAGCTTGTCGTGGAACAACGTCTCGCCGGCCCGGCTGCCCCAGCTGCCGTCGATGACCTTGTCGTCGGCGATGAGGTTGTGCTCCAACCGCTTCGGCGGATTGAAAGAGAAGGCGATATAGTCGACCTGGGAGAGCGCCACGCTGCCCATCTTCAGGCAATAATTGAGCGCACCGACAGGCAGCTCGTCGGAATTGCTGACCAGCGCAGGCTTAGCGTGCTTGATCCGGTTGATACGTTCCTCTTCGATCGCCGCGACGATGCCGCGCTCCGTCACCAGGGCCACCGACGATTCATGGTATGCACAATTGACGCCTAAGATGTAAACCGACATAAATTCTTCTACCTTTCACTGAAACTCACTGTACGAAGGCCGGCCCGGCGATAACTGAAGTGCCGCTGCACGCTAGCGAACCTGGGTGAGGCGGCGTTCCATCTTGCGGAACCAGCCGGTCAACCAGATCGGGGGAATCTTTGACTCGGCAAGCACATCGAAGGCCAATCCGCCGAAATAATCTCGCGCGGAAACCGGTGTCAGGCGAACGAAGTCCGCGCGCCACCAGAAGTTGACATTGACGTTGAAATCACCGAGGTGCTTGAAAGTGTGATACCAGTAAGCAGGGATGAACAACAGATCGCCTGCCTTGAGCGTTCCCTCGTAACCCTCCAGTTCGGAGAAGCGCGGGAATTGGTGGTGATCGACGTCTTCGACGTTGACCTGTGAAAAGGTGTAGGGATGGCCGTTCGAGTGCAGGTAGGGGTAGACCTGGCCCATCAGCTCGGGAGAGTAAAGTTGTACCTGCTTGCTGCCGGCGACCTGGGCATTGAGGTTGTGCAGGCAGTTGCCATCGTAATGCAGGTGGGAGCGGACGCCTTTCGCGCTGACCCACAGGGCCGCGCTGTCGAGCCTGGATTGCGGCACATAGGCGGGCACGTCGTAGTCGGCGCGCAGCTCGGCAAACGCATCGTTCCAGACGCCCTCGCGCAGGATGCCGAGTTCTTCGGCGCCGGCAAGATAACGGTATGCTTCCGGTGACGTGGTCAGCAGCTTCAGCAATTGGCCAAACGCCATCTGCTCGCCGTCATCAGTGCGGCCGCGCCCGATGATGCGCCGGCCAAGATGGCCCAGCAGCCGCAACAACAAGGGACGATTCCATTCGGCGCGCATGCGTTCGAAATCGGGATGGAAATGGGTGGACGAAGTCCTGACGCCGATGCGCAAGTCACCTATTTTTTTTGTCAGATAATCAGGTGTCCAGCTGGCGCAGGCATTCCATCCCTGCACCGCGTCTTCGACGATGACGGGCCGGTCGCGCAAGATGGCGGTTTCAAAATCATGTTTCGAAAAATTCCGGACCCGTTCAATCGGGAGAAAATTCACTGCCATCAATAAAGCACCTGAAAAAATTTCAAATAGCGCAAAACTGATAAGAATGCGCCCCCCTTTGAGCCCCCCACTTTGAGCACCCAGTATCGGAGGACTTAGGGGGCGGTCATGTCGCGGTTAGCCTTCGACATTTCAGCAACGATGAATCAGGCTAACTTTCAGATTTGAAAAGATTGTATTATATTGTACTATTTAAAGCAATGTAAAAACAGCTAGGAAATATTGCGATAAAGGGTTACGCCCACGGCCCGATTTCGCTTGGGTACGCCTGAAATGGCGGCATGGCGCTCCCGGCCGGCCATGCGGACATACTGGGAATTTTTTTACTTTTTGGAGGGATGGCAAGGAATGGCTTCGGACACGCTTAATACAGCTTCATCGGCAAAGGTTAACCCATTAAAGAAGACCATATTTTCTGTGGAGGGAAAGCAGACCAGCCCCTCACTCAATGAGTATTACATTACGCAGGCAGCCGAGGTGGGGGGATTGGCGGACCTGCTGTCGGTCCAGAGCGGCTACAGGAAGCGCGATGACAGCGCGTTGTCGATGACCATACTGACCGATTCCTTCGAATACAAGTCCATCGACCAGGTCATTCCTCTTCAGCCCGAGCAGGTGTTCTTTATGGATTACACCAACCTGGACGATATCAAAGGGCGCCATGTGCTTGAGGTCGGGCTCGGCTCCGGGGTACTGAGCATTTTTTGCCTGCTCAATGGCGCCAGCTACTGCTCCGGCCTTGAAATCAATCCAAGGGCAAAAATACTGACTGGCTTCAATTGCGTGCTAAATGGCGTTGGGGATCGCTTGAATATTATCGACGGCGACGCGAAAGACATCTTTTCCCCCCTGCGCGACAAACAGTTTGACTTCATTTATTCCAATCCGCCGTTCGAACCGACTCCTCCCGGCATGGAATACTACTTTAATTCCGCCGCCGGAATTTATGGCCTGACTTTTGTCGAGGAACTGCTCAAGGGAATAAACGGCGTGCTCAATGATGGCGGGACATTCCAGATGGTGACCATGGCCCCTGGCGACCGCCATTCGCCCTTCATGCTGCATGAAATGATCGAACAATATCTGCCCGGTGCCGAAGTGGAAATCGTACTGGACCTGCAGCCCATCAGCTACGCGGGCTTTGTCGACCGTTTCGTGGATATTTTCAAGGAAGACAACGCCACGATCGATCAAATGAAAGACGAGGCTGCGCGCCGCGGCGTCACCCACCTGCATATGCTGATACTCAAATACAAAAAAGGCATGCAGGGGGGAGTGAAGACCAGCTGGGCCAGAAAGACCTACGAATCGTGGCAGTCCCCGTTGGGCACGACGAATGAGCTCTACCTTGAAGTCGCATAAGCGCAGCGCGGACAGGGCGTCTTTCCGCAGATGCGAAACGACGATTTCGGGCTGATTGGAGCGCCTCTCCGGCCTTAATGCCGTTCAGTTAAGAAGCATTCGTGCGATTGAGCGGCGGCCTCCCTCTCAGAGGTCGGGGGCAGACCCACATGGGGTCTGCCCCCAGCTCGCCGCAGTGCAGGGTAAACAATTTCCGTATCGATTAACTTAACGGCATTACTCCCTGGCCTGCCCGGAAAGCAGGCCAGCTGGCCGGTTGGAAGACTGCAACTGACCCTCGCACATGACGATGAGCTTGTCAGCCACGTCGAAGTAACGGTCATCGTGCGAAATCACCACCACGGCCTTCCCCTTCGCTTTCAGCGACGGCAGAATTTCCCGATAGAAGATATCCTTGAAGCTCGGGTCCTGGTCGGCGGCCCACTCATCGAACAGATACAGCTCACGGTCTTCCACAAATGCCGCCACTAGGGCCATCCGCCGCCGCTGCCCGTCGGATAGGGACAGTGTCGAGAAGCGGCCGTCATGGTAGTTGACCTTTTTGTCGAGGCCGAGCTGCTTCAGGTAGTACTCGACCTTCTCCTCTTTATCCTGGTCGTGCCCGGCCGCCAGGATGCGGTCGAACAGGTAGTAATCGGAGTAGATCGCGCAGATGCTCTGGCGGTAGGAGTTCATGTTCTCGTTGGTGATGCGCTGCCCGCCAAAATAGATCGCGCCGCCGCTGGCGTGATAATGCAGCGTCAGCAATTTACTCAGCGTCGATTTGCCGGAACCGTTGCCGCCAACGATGAAGGTGATCTCACCTTTGCAAAACTCCAGGTTGATCGGCCCGACCGCGAATCCGGCCCCCTCCTCCCCCTCATGCTCGTAGACCACGTGCTCAAACCGCACGCTGTCCCAGGCGCGCGCCTGGTACGCTTCCTGCGCCACCGGTTCCTGCGGCAGCTCGGCCAGCAGCGCGTTGACGCGGCCGATGGCGACCTTGGCGTAGGTGAACCCAGGGATCTTCGACGTCACCGAGCCGATCGGCATGGAGATATACAGCATCACCATCATGATGCTCGACAGGCTCTGCGCGCTGAGCGAATGGTAGCTAACAAAAATGAAGGCAATCGAGCCGAGGAACAGGAAGTTCAGCATCAGGCCATAGTTGGCGGCCGCGCTGTGGATGTTGTTGCCCGGCCGCTGGGCGGCGAGCAGCTCGCTCTCGGTCGCCAGCAGGGCCTGCTTAAAATACGCGTGGCGCTTGTCGTCGCTCAGCTTGAGCTCCTTGAAGCCATGCATGAGTCCATGAACCGAGCGTTGCAGGGAATCGTTGATTTTCGCGACGCGAAAGAAGTAGCGGTCGGCGAAGACGAAGATCAGCTGGTAGCTCAGCACGCCAAAAATGATGCACTTCAACACGAACCAGAACACCGCCGTGTGCACATAGGCGAGAAAGCTCAGCATTCCGATCAGGGTCACCATATCGATCAACATGGTCTGCGCCGTTTGCGCGCCGGTGACCACGGCCGGCATGTCGCTGGCGATCGCCGTGACGAGCCGGGGCAATCCGATCTTTTCGATCGCCGCCAGGGGCGCATGCGCGATGCGGTAGTACATCTGGATGCGCAGCTCGGACGTGGCCGCCATCGATACCCTGGTCATGGTGATGTCGACCCAGGTCCGGGAAGCCCAGATGAACAGCAGCGCCGCAGTAAATATCAGCGCCATCGAGGGGTTGGTGATCTCCATGCCGAACCAGAGCGCGCGGCCCGAGCCTGCGCCTTCGAGCGCGTCCCCTCCGTCCAGCGAGGCCATGACCAGCGGGATCAGCAGCGAGTACACGACCCCGGACAAAATGCCCACGATGATAGAGAAAAAGACCTTGTTGGGCGCGTTCTTGGCGAGTAGGGAAAACAGATTCATCGGGAAGATCCTTGGTGAGACACGGCGCCGGCAGCGGCAGCGGCAAGGCTACGCGCGCGGCCGGCCGTCTCGTCGGGCGCGAGCCGGGTGTATTCGAGCCGGGAGAATGGCTCGACCATGTCGGCATAGTGGCGGCTCGCCACATTGCCGGACTGGCCGGTCGAGTTCATGAATTCATGCACGATACCGCCCTCTCCCAGGCTGAACACCTGGCGAAAGCTGACCCCCGTCCGTTGTTCAAAGCCTTGCCGGTCGATAAAGATGCTGTCCGCCGCATTGACGGTATTCGGGCTGCCGCCCTGGGCCGTCCCGCGTTCGAACAGGCCATTGAACGGCCGCCATGTGTCTTGCGAGGGATGGGCGTAGACGCCCCGCTGCAACGCGCCCCATCGCCAGTCGGCCATGCTGCGGCTGCCGGTGATCTTGCCAATTTCATCGAGCGCCGCCTGGAGGGCCGGCTGCAGCAGGCCGTCGCAGCCGGCCGCCGTGGCCGGCCGCCATACCGTTCTGCATTCGGCCAGCGCCTGCCGCAGCGCTCGCGTGCCCATCTGCTGGTCCAGGCTGCGCAGATAGCCGCCCTGTTCGGGGCGGTTCCAATACTGCTGCAATTTATCGCCCAGCAGCCGCTTGCGCAAATGGCGCGTCCAGACGTTGAAGATCGCGGCCGGCTGGCTGTCGGCCGCCATCGTGCCATTCCATCCTCGCAGCAGGTCGAGCGCCTTGGCCTGTGCCGCCCCGTCCGGGCGCATCGTCACTAGCTCAGCAGCCAGGGCGGCGGCGTCGAGGTCGACATCGTCGCCCTGGATGCGCTTCATATCGGCTGGACCGAGCCGCTTTCCGGCCTGCAGGCGCTCCTGGAGTAGTTGCGCGATGCGCTCGGCGCGCGCGGGCGAGGCCCAGTCCCGGCCGATGAAGTCAGAATTGCCGGCGCCGGCTTCCTGCTGATTTGCAGCGACGACAAATCCGGTCGCCGGGTTGTACACCGCAGGCAGGCGCGCGGCCGGAACATAACCGGCCCAGGCGAAACGCTGATCCCAGCCGGGCGCCGGCAGCGCGCCGCCGCCTTGCTTCCTGACCGGCACCTTGCCGGCGGCGATAGCGCCAATATTGCCGTCGATGTCGGCATATACCATTTTCAGCGCGGGCGTCGCATGCACGCTCAGCGCTGCGCGGAAGTCCTGCCAGTCGGCGGCGAACTGCAAACGGTACCAAGCCTCATAGCTGGTATCGCCCGAATCAAAGCCGACCCAGCGCAAGGAAACCGGCCGATCGAATCCGGCGAATTGATCCGAGATGAGCGGACCGTTCTTGGTCGCGCGAAGGACCACGCTGACCGTGCGCTGCTGCGCGCCGACCAGGGCACTGCCGCTCTCGGCCCGAACCTGGATGGTCTCCTTGCGCGTCACGAACGGCAGCCACTGCCCCTGCGCCTGGTAGCGGCTAGCATCGTCCGGGTCGGTGTTCTCGAAGTAGACGTCCTGGCTGTCGGCCCGCAGGCTGGCGCCGCCCCAACTGATTCTATCGTTGCGGCCGAAGATCACCAGGGGTACGCCGACCAGGCTCATCCCAGACACGGCGAGCCGCTCCCCTTTCGCATGCACGGCGTACCACGGCGAGGGGATTTGCAGCTCAAGCTGGAGATCGTTGGCCAGCAGCGCCGCGCCAGCCTCGCCGTGGCGACCGGCCACGGCCCAAGCATTTCCGCCAGCCGCCGTCGGCGCGCCCCACGGCGGCGGTGCCAGACCGGCTTCGCGCAGCGGCAACAGCGCGGCGGCACCGGCGCTTTCGCGGGCCTGGTCCACCCTGACGGCGGGAGTACCCTCCAGCGCGTCATCGGGGAACAGCGTGCGCAACTGCGCCGTAGTCAGGGTCTGGCGCGCCGCTTCGCGCGTCAGGTCGAGCTGGAAGCTTCCGCTGAGATTGAGCGCGAACAGCTTCAGTCTGGCGAGGGAATCGTAGACCGTCCAGCGCTGCGGCGCGATACCGGCCTGCCTGAACTCGACCGGCAATTCGGACTGGGCGGCCATGCCCGCGTTGACGCCGTCGACATACTTCTGCAGCGAGCGCCTGGCCTGGTCGCTCAGCGCCGGCCAGGCGCTCTGCGCGGCGGCATGCAGGTTCAGCGAGCGGTACCAGATATCCTGCTTCAGGGTCTCCCGGCCGAACAGCTCGCTCAGCTCGCCGTGGACGGTGCGGCGCTGCAGTTCCAGTTGCCAGAGTCGGTCCTGCGCATGGGCGTAGCCGATGGCAAAAAACGCATCCTCGTCCGTCCGCGCCCGGATATGCGGCACGCCGTTGACGTCGCGCGCCATGAAGACCGGGGACAGCGCCCCATCCGGAAACAGCTGCATCCGCTCCGGCGGCAGCGTGCTGCCCAGCAGCCGGGTACAAACATAGTAGCCTCCGGACAGCACCAGCAGCACGAGGAGGATAAATCGCGTCAGCAAAGGAAAACGCTTGGACAGCTTCAACAGATTGAACAGATTCAACAATGTTTCCCCGCTAAATTTCGAACTCGGCCAGTTCTTCGCCTGGCGTCGGTGACAGGTGGGCGCCGGGATGGCGCAGCGCGAGGACGTCGTCAATCAAGGCTGCAATCCTTGCAATCGTGCTCATCTCGAACAGATCGCGGATATCGAGCCGGACCTGGAACTGGCCGTCGATTCGGGACACCAGCCGCACCAGCATCAGCGAATGGCCGCCCAGCGCAAAGAAACTGGCGTCGGTGCCGATGCGGCTGCCGTCCAGCTCAAGCAATTCCGCCCACAGGGCCACCAGCCGCACTTCGGTTGCCGTTGCCGGAGCGGCATACGCGCCCTGCAGATCTCGCGCATCCGGCTCCGGCAAGGCCTTGCGGTCGATTTTGCCGTTGGGGGTCAACGGCCACGCATCGATCACCATCACATGCGGCGGCACCATGAACTCCGGCAGCGCCTGCGTCAACCAGCTCTTCAGGCTGGCCACCGCTGCCTGGGCGGCGAGGCGGGCCGCCGCCGTCATGCTCACATAAGCAAGCAGGCGCTGCCCGCCTGCTGCGTCGGGCCTGGCAAGCACCACGGCGGCGCCGACCTGCTCATGCTCAACGAGCCGGTTTTCGATCTCGCCCAGTTCGATGCGGAAGCCGCGAATCTTGACCTGCTGGTCCAGCCGGCCCAGGTAATCGACCGCCCCGTCCGCCTTGTAGCGGGCCAGGTCGCCTGTCTTGTACATGGTGGCGCCAGGCGCACCGAAGGGATCGCCGATGAAACGGCTTCGTGTCAATTCGTCCTGGTTGAGGTAGCCATCGGCCACGCCGTCGCCGGCAATATGGAGCTCGCCGGCGACACCGAGCGGCACCGGCTGGAGCCAGGCATCGAGGATATAGAGCCGGGTGTTGGCAATCGGCCGGCCGATCGTGACGGCCATGTCCGCACGCGTAAGCTTATGCACGGTCGACCAGATGGTGGTTTCCGTTGGACCGTACATATTCCACACCACGGGCGCGCGTTCCAGCAGTTGCTGTGCCAGATCCCAGGGCATAGCCTCGCCGCCGCAGAGTATCCTGAGGCCTGGCGCGAAGGGGAAGCAGCCGGAATCGACCAGCATGCGCCAGGTGGACGGCGTGGCCTGCATCAGCGACACCCTGTGGCGCGCCGATGCTTCCGCTAGTTTTTCCGGGTGCGCTGCGCTATCGCGCGACACGATGACGGTGGTCGCACCTACCGTCAGCGGCAAATAGATCTCCAGCGCCGCGATATCGAAAGAGAGCGAGGTTACGCTAAGCAGCACGTCGGCCGCCTGCATGCCGGGCGCCTTTTGCATGGCGCAGATGAAATTGGTCAGGTTACGCCGGCAAATGCGGACACCCTTGGGACGACCGGTCGAGCCGGATGTGTAGATCACGTAGGCCAGGTGGGCAGGCTGCACCGCTGTGCGCGGATTGTCGCGGCGATAGCCGGACAGCGCCTGCCAGCCGCTGTCCAGGCTGACCACCTTGGCACCGTCGAGCGGCAGATTGGCCCGCAGTTGCGGCTGGATCAGCACCACCGGAGGCCGGGAGTCGCCCAGCATATAGGCCAGCCGCTCGCGCGGATAGGCCGGGTCCAGCGGTACATAGGCGCCGCCGGCCTTAAGGATGGCCAGCACGCCAACCACCATCTCGATGCTGCGTTCGACATACAGTCCCACCAGCGTGTCGGCCGCCACACCCTGCTCCAGCAGGCAGTGCGCCAGCTGGTTGGCACGCTCGTTCAGTTCGCGGTAGGTCAGCGAACGGTCTTCGCACACCAGCGCCACCTTATCGGGCGTGCGTTCGGCCTGTTCCTCGAACAGCTGGTGGATGCACTGCTCATGCGGGTAGGCCGCTTCGGTCGCGTTGAGTTCATGCAGCAGATAGTGCCGCTCATCGTCGCCCAGCAGCGGC
>NZ_JAPWIC010000015.1:0-11213 GCF_030587315.1 Janthinobacterium sp. SUN211
TGCCCAGCAAGCCCACCACCATCTCGACGCTGCGCTCGACGCAGATACCCACCAGGCTGTCGGCGCCCACACCCTGCCCGCGCAGGTAGTGCGCCAGGCGGTTGGCGCGCGCATTGAGCTCGCGGTAAGTCAGCGACTGGCCTGCAAACTTGACAGCCTCCGTTTCAGGGCAGTGCAGCGCCTGCTCCTCGAACAGCGCGTGCAGTGTCTGGCCGTGTGCGAACTCTTTCGCCGTGCTGTTCCAATCGACCAGCAGTTGCTGCCGCTCGCCTTCGGCCAGCATGCACAGCTCGCGGACCGGCGCCTGCGGATTGGCTATAACCGCCATCAGCAGCGTCTGCAAATGCTCGGCCATCCGCTCCACCGTGGCGCGGTCGAACAAGTCGGTGTTGTATTCGAAGTTACCGCCAAGTCCATCCTCCGCCTCGACCAGCGTTAGCGTCAGGTCGAACTTCGCGACCTGTTGTTCGACGCCCATCGGCCTGAGCGCCAGGCCGGGCAGATCCAGCTTGCCCGCAGGCGTGTTCTGAAGCACCAACATCACCTGGAACAATGGACTATGGCTGGCATTGCGTGCCGGCGCCAGATGCTCCACCACCTGTTCGAACGGCACGTCTTGATGGGCATAGGCATCCAGCGTAGCCGCCTTGACCTGCGCGAGAAGCTCATCGAAGCGCTGCGCCGCATCCACCCGCGTGCGCAGCGCCAGAGTGCTGGCGAAGAAACCGATCAGCGGCTCAAGCTCCGCCCTTTGGCGATTCGCGATCGGCGTGCCGATGCAGATGTCATCCTGGCCGGCATAACGGCTGAGCAGCACATTGAAGGCCGCCGCCAGCGTCATGAACAAGGTGGCCTGCGCCTGCTGGCCAACGCGGTGCAAGCCGCTGGCGATGTGCGGTGGGAACAGCAGCGGTACATTGCCCCCTTCGTGGGTCTGCACCGCCGGACGCGGACGATCCGTCGGCAGCGACAGCAAGGCCGGTGCGCCGTGCAATTGGGTTTTCCAGTAGTCGAGCTGCTTCTGCAGTGCCGTACCAGCCAGCTGCTCGCGCTGCCAATGCGCAAAGTCGGCATACTGCAGCGCCAGTTCCGGCAACTGCGGCGCGGTCCCTTCGACAAACACGCTATACAAGGCGGCCACTTCGCCGATCAGTACCCCCATCGACCAGCCATCGAAGACGATATGATGGAACGTCAACAGAAACACATGAACGTCCTCGCCCATTGCAATGAGCCGGGCACGCAGCAAGGGGCCGGCTTGCAGGTCGAACGGCGCGCGCGCCTCGTCCCGCGCCAGCGCCTCAGCCCGGGCCTGCCGTTCGCCCGGCGGCAGTGCGCTGATATCTACGACCGGAATGGCCAGCCGCAACTCGGGAGCGACCACCTGCACCGGCGCGCCATCGACAAGATCAAAGGTCGTGCGCAGCACTTCATGGCGGCGCACGATCTCGTTGAGCGTGCGCTCGAGCGCGGCGCGGTCCAGCCGCCCCCGGATTTCAAACGCGCCGGGCAGGTTGTAGGCCGCGCCCCCATCGGTGAAGCGGTCGATGAACCAGACCCGCTCCTGTGAATACGAAAGAGGCAGCAAACCCGCGCGGTCGGCCAGCGCAATCGACGTCGGCTGCTGCGGCTCATCCTCCGCCAGCAGCAGAGCAAGGAGTTCCTCTTTCATTGATTCCAGCGAGCGCTCGGTCATACGATGGTGCCTCTCAAAAGATAGTAAATGAATGTCGTTGTCTGTCCCGGAAGCGCGAATGGGTGGATGTCAGCGGCTCCGGCAGGGATGCTCACCCTCACCTTGCATCCTCGCTTACAGGAACGCAAGGACCGCCTGGCAGAGTCGCCAGGTAGGGTAAAATGGCGTGAGGTCTATCACGCCAGTGGAGTTTGACTGGCTTTCAGACGTTTCTTTTCGGCGAGCAAGGCGGCGATTTCCTCTGGCGACATGGCATCGATGCTCTTCTGTACGGAGACCTTGGCGGCGGCCATATTCTCCAGCCTTGCGGTTTCGGCCTGCACCTGGGCCGCTTCGATCTGCGCCGCCAACGCAGCGATGGTGGTCGCCTCAAACAGGCTTCGCAGCGGCAGGTCGACCTGCAAATGCTTGCGCACATGCGACAGCACCTGCGTCGCCATCAGGGAATGGCCGCCCAGGTCAAAGAAATCGTCATGGACGCCAATCGCTTCCATGCCGAACAGGTTCTGCCAGATGCCGGCCAGCGTCTTCTCGACATCATTGCCGGGTGCCGCATAGGCCACCAGCAGGTCGGAACGAGTGACGCCCTGTCCACCAGCCACCGATTGCGGCTTTTCGGCGTCCAGCGCCGACCGGTTGACATCGGCGATGTGCCCGGCCGTGACCGCAAACGCCAGCGGCGAGACGATCAGCTGGGGCAGTCGGGACGCCAGCAGGACATCGAACACGGCCTTCGCATCGCGTTCGGCAATGCCGTTCGACATCAACGCGGCAAGGCCGGAGCCATCCTCCGTCAGATGCTGCGGCAACTTGGCGCGCGTCATCATCCCGGCATCCTTCCAGATCGTCCAGTTGACCGACAGGACGTTGCCACCCGCTTGCAAGCTGTCGCGATGGGCCAGCGCGTCCAGGAAGGCATCCGCTCCCGCCGCATCGGCCTGGCCGGCGAAAGGCAGCACGGCATTCATCGACGAGCACAGGATGACGAAGTCAAGGCGCGAGAAGTCGAAGATCTTGCTCAGTATCGCCGCGCCAGCCAGTTTCGGCGCCAGTACCTGGCCCGCCTGCCCCCCCGGCGCCAGGCGCAGGGCTGCAGCACCGGCCTGTCCAGCCGCATGGAAAATGCCTTGCAGCTGACCGAATGCCAATATGGCGGCATCGGCCATCCGGTTCATGGCCGCTTCGTCAGCGACGTCGGCTGCAAGGTACAGCACGGCGGCGCCCAGCGCCTCCAGCGCTTGCAACTGGCCGATCTTGCGGCTGCCGGCGTCGTCGTCCGCATGCGCCCGAAGGTAGTCGCCCCACTCCGCCTTGGGCGGCAATGGCTGGCGCCCGGTCAGGGTGAGCGCGGGAGCGGAACGATTTTCGGCCAGATAGCGCGCGAAGGCATAGCCGACTCCGCCCAGCCCGCCCGTGATCAGGTAATGTTGACGGCTGCCGGAGACCGCCGGCAGCGTCCCGTGCACCGCCACTGACACCGGCTCGATGACTCGGCTCCAACGGTAACTGCCGCGCAACGCCACAATGGTTTCGGCTACGTCGCTGGACAACTCCGCCGCCAACAGCGCGCCAAGCCTGGCGCCGATTCCCTCGCCAGGCGTGACGACGATGTCCACGCTGCGGCTGCGGAGGTTCGCACATTCCAGTGCCATAACCTGGCATGGTCCGAGCAGGGTCGCCTTCTCGGGAGCGAGGAACTCGTCGCCGATGACGGCATAAAGCCCATTCGAGAGCACATTGATGGTCAGTGCTGCGTCGATGCCAAGCCGGCCGATCGCATGCGCGAGGAAGCGCATGCTGTAGAAGCCATCGTGCTGGTCGATGGCGCTGCCGCTTTGCGGCGGCGTCAGGCTCCAGCAATGGGTGATCCTGGCGGGCATGCCATGCCGTTCCATGCACAGTGACAGCAGGCGTTCGTAGTGAGCGGGTTGGGCGGCGTCGATCTCAATCCGTTCTGCGCTCACGGCGGCGAAATCGCCGCCCTGCGTGACGACGATGACCTGTTCGCCCCCGGCCCGGATCGCATCGATAACGGACTGGCTCAAGCCGTGGCGATCAGCCAGCACCAGATGCACCGTGGATGCAGCGGCAGCGCCGGGCACAGGGCCAGGCAAACGCTTCCAGGTCGGCGCGTAAAACCACTGCCCGACATCGGCGCGGCGGGTCCGGTCCGGCTGGGCCGCAGGCAGATCCACCGGCACGGGATCGTTGATCCAGTGCCGCTTGCGCGCGAAGGGATAGGTCGGCAGCGGAATGCGGCGACGGCGTTCCCGGCCACGGAAACGGTTCCAGTCGATTGCGACGCCATGCGTCCACAGCCAGCCAGCAGCACGCATCAGGGTGATGGCCGATGAGGTAGCCGATGAGGTGGCCGACTTGGCGTCGGGCAGCGAACCGACCGCACGCACCTGAACACCCGCCTGGGCGTGCTGCCTGACCAGACTGGCCAGCGAGCGGCCCGGACCGATTTCGACAAACAGCGGCGCATGGCGCTGCATGAGCGTGCGCACGCCATCGGAAAAGCGTACTGCCTGGCGCAGATGCGCACACCAATAGGCGGGGCTGGTGGCCTGCTCGGCCGTGATCCAGCCGCCGCTTACATTGGAGACATAGGGAATGCGCGGCACATTCAGCTTGACGCGAGAGACCGCGGCCGCGAATTCATCGAGGATGGGGTCCATCATGCCCGAATGGAAGGCATGCGAAGTATGCAGGGGCTGAAATTCGATGCCCTGTGCACGCAGCACGCGCTCCAGCGCTTCGATGGCTTCGGCGCTGCCGGACACGCTGCAGATGGCCGGCGCGTTCACCGCGGCGATCCACAGGTCGCTGCCCATCATCGGTTGCAAGGCCGGCTCCGAGGCGTGTACCGCCAGCATCCGGCCGGCCGGCAATCCGGCGATCAGCTTGCCGCGCTGGGCCAGCAGCGCAAGCGCGTCCGGCAACGAGAAAACCCCGGCAAGACAGGCCGCCACGTATTCCCCAACACTGTGGCCCGCCATCGCGTCGGGCGATATGCCCCAATGCGCGAGCTGACGCACCAGCGCATATCCCACGGCGAACAAGGCCGGTTGCGCGATCTGGGTCTGGCGCAGCAGATCCTGGGCATGCCCGCCTTGCTCACCATCGGCGAACAGCACCGCGCGCAAGTCCAAGCCCAGCGCCGGCAGCAGGAGCTCAGCGCAACGGTCGATCTCGGTCCGAAACACTTCCTCGGTCTGGTACAAGTCCTTCCCCATGCCGGCATACTGAGCGCCCTGGCCTGGGAATATGAAGACGACGGAGTTGCCCTTGCCTTCCGCGACGGGCGCCGGTGCGGCCGTTTCCGTCTCCAGCTGTTCGATCGCATTGGCGACACTGCTGCACACCAGCGCGCGGCGATAGCCGAAGGCGGTTCGTCCGACCTGCGTCGTATAGGCCGCGTCGGCCAGGCTGGTTTGCGGATGGGCGGCGAGGAAGCGCTGCAGATTGACGCCCGCCGCTGCAAGCGCTTCCGGCGTCCTGGCCGACAGCAGCAGCACCTGGTCTGGCCGCGCCGACGGTTCCGTCGTCACGCGCGGCGGCTCCTCGACGATCACATGTGCGTTGGTGCCGCCGATACCGAAGGAACTGACCCCGGCCCGCATCGGCGTGTCCGTGGCGGCCAGCTGTTGCAGCGATGCGTTCACATAGAACGGGCTGTTGGCGAAGTCGATATGCGGATTTGCCTTGGTAAAGTGCAGGCTGGGCGCGATCTCGCGTTCCCTCACCGTCAAAACGGCTTTGATCAGCCCTGTCACACCGGCCGCCGTGTCGAGATGCCCCATATTGGTTTTCAGCGAGCCGATGGCGCAGAACTGCTTCTTGTCGGTCGACGTGCCAAACGCCTGCTGGAGTGCTCGCATCTCGATCGGATCGCCAAGTATGGTACCGGTGCCGTGTGCCTCCACATAGGAAATTGATTCCGGGTGTACGTCGGCCACGGCCATGGCCTCGGTAATCACTGCCGCCTGCCCGTTCACGCTGGGCGCCGTGAATCCCACCTTGTCGGCTGCATCGTTATTGATCGCCGAGCCGCGAATGACCGCGTGGATCGTATCGCCGTCCTCCAGGGCCTTGCTCAAGGATTTCAGTAGGACGGCGGCCACGCCATTGCCCGGCGCGGTGCCGGCCGCCTTTTCGTCGAAGGTCCGGCAGCTTCCATCGGGCGACATGATATCCCCCGGCTGGTACATATAGCCTTCCAGGCGCGTCTGCAGGCTCGCGCCGCCCGCCAGCGCCATGTCGCTTTCTCCGCTCAGTATGCTCTGGCAGGCCAGATGCACGGCCACGAGCGAAGTCGAACAGGCCGTCTGCACCGCCACCGCCGGACCGCGCAGGCCAAGATGGTAGGCCACGCGGCTGCACAGATAATCCTTCTCGTTGCCAATCTGGATTTGCTTCACGGAGACGGACTCCGCAAACTTGGCGTTTCCGTAGATCTTGTGGAGGAAGTAGGCGCTGTTCGAGGCGCCGGCAAACACGCCGATCGCGCCAGGGTAGGCCCCGGGCGCATAACCCGCATGCTCAAGCGCCTCCCATGCCACCTCCATGAACAGGCGCTGCTGCGGATCGGCCACTTCGGCATCCTTGGGCGTAAAGCCGAAGAACTCCGCATCAAAGCGGTCGAAGTCGGGCACAACGGTGCCGCGCTTGACGTAGTTCTTGTCCTCAAACACGCTGGCGGACACGCCCGCCGCAAGCAATTCCTCGTCACTGAAAGTACGAACGTTCTCGATACCGTTCTTGAGGTTATACCAGAACTCATCAACGTTTTTAGCGTCCGGGAATCGCCCTGCCATCCCGATCACAGCTACCGAATATGCATCATTGTTGAATTCCGACGAACTAATTGAAGTCATAGGTTTCTCAAGAATCATTGTTATTTGGAGCGGGCTGCAGAGCGCCTCTGCATGGCTTGGCGGCGATGCTGGCCCCGCTCCAGGCTTTCCGCATCGGCCGCCGCTGCC
Organism: Janthinobacterium sp. SUN211; assembly: GCF_030587315.1. Taxonomy (NCBI): domain Bacteria; kingdom Pseudomonadati; phylum Pseudomonadota; class Betaproteobacteria; order Burkholderiales; family Oxalobacteraceae; genus Janthinobacterium; species Janthinobacterium sp. SUN211. Next base: position 6,685 of record NZ_JAPWIC010000015.1, read on the forward strand.
GAGGGCGAACTCTCCAAGGCCCCTGCCAGTTTTTCGATGGTAGGATATCTGAACAAATCGACCACGGAAAGGCTTTTCTGAAAATATTGCATGATTAGCACGTGCAGCCTGATGATGAGCAGCGAGTGCCCGCCCAGGTCGAAGAAATTATCATGGATGCCGACCCGCTCGACGTTCAACAATTCACGCCAGAGCGCCACCAGCCGCTCTTCAGTATCGGTCTGCGCCGCGACATATTCGGCGCGCAGCAGACCCCCGTCCGGCGCCGGCAAAGCCTTCCGGTTAATCTTGCCGTTGGCCGTCAGTGGCAGCTGATCGAGCACCACCCAGGCCGACGGCACCATGTGCTCGGGCAGAGCGCCGGCAAGGTAATCCTTCAACTGCGGTAGCAGTTGTCCGGCGTCCGCGCTGCCCTCGTGCGTGGTCAGGTAGGCGACCAGGCGCTGGTCGCCCGGACTGTCCTCGCGCGCCACCACCACTGCCTCGCGCACCGCCGCGTGCCGCGCCAGCCAGGTTTCGATTTCCCCCAGCTCGATGCGGAAGCCGCGCAGCTTCACCTGCTGGTCGATGCGGCCCAGGTATTCGATCCTGCCGTCCGGCAGATAGCACGCCAGGTCGCCGGTCTTGTACATGCGCGACATGTACGCATCGGGCGCACCGAAGGGATTGGGCACGAAGCGCTCGGCCGTCAGCTCGTCCCGGTTTACGTAGCCGCGCGCCACGCCGGCGCCGGCGATATGCACCTCGCCGGCAACCCCGACGGGCACCGGGCGCGATTGCTCGTCGAGCAGGTAGATCTGCGTGTTGGCGATCGGCCGCCCGATCGGGATGCCGTGCTCCAGGTCCGTAATCGCGCACAGCGCCGACCAGATCGTCGTCTCCGTCGGGCCGTACATATTCCACACCACCGGCACGCGCCGCAGCAGTTCTTCCGCCAGCGCCGCCGACAGCGCCTCGCCGCCGCACAGCAACTTGAACGGCTTGAGCGGCTGGCCCTCGTACTGCCAGCCCTGTTCGACCAGCATGCGCCAGGTCGACGGCGTGGCCTGCATCATCGTCACGCCATGCCGGGCGATATGCCGGGCCAGTTGGGCCGGATCGGCTGCCACCTGGCGCGGCGCAATCACCGTCGCCGCGCCCACGCTCAGCGGCAGGAACAGCTCAAGGCCGGCAATATCGAAGGACAACGGCGTCACCGCCAGCAGCACATCGTCAGCCACTATCCCCGGCTGCCCGCGCATCGCGTGCAGGAAGCTGTTCACGTTGCCATGGGTGACTCCGACGCCTTTCGGCTGACCGGTCGAACCCGAGGTGTAGATCACATACGCCAGTTGGTCCGCCGTGGCGCCGCCATCGGGCGCCAGGCCGGAGCCGACTGCGGCCTCCCAGCCGCCGTCCAGGCAAACGGTCACTACGTCGGCCGAAAGCAGCCCCAGCAGCGACTGCTGGGTCAGCAGCAGCGCGGGCCTGGCGTCCTCCAGCATGTAGGCCAGCCGCTCCTTCGGATAGCCGGGATCGAGCGGCACGTAGGCGCCGCCAGCCTTCAGGATGCCGAGCAGGCCGACCAGCATGTCCAGGTCGCGCTCGACGCAAATCGCCACCAGGCTTTCCCTGCCCACCCCCTGGCCGCGCAGGTAGTGCGCCAGGTGCTCCGAACGCTCGTCCAGTTCGCGGTAGCTCAATTGCCGGTCCTCGCACAGCACGGCCACCCGCTCCGGCGTGCGCGCGGCCTGCTGCCGAAACAGGCCGTGCAGGGTCTGGTCCTGCGCATAGGCTTGCGCAGTGTCGTTCCATTCCACCAGCAGCTGCTCGCGCTCCTGCGGCGGCAACACCTCGACGGCCGCTACCGGCGTGTGCGGCGCCTGCTCCAGCGCCTGCACCAGATTTTCCAGCGCCGTTTGCATATAGGCGCAAATGCGGCCCGGCTCGGCCTGCACACTGAGCTGCGCGGTCAGATCAAAGCCATCGCCCCAGTCATCTACCGCAAGGCTGAGCGGATAATTGGTGCGCTCTTCTGAGCGCAGCACCTCGGTTCCGCTCCATTCCGCATGCGCGGCGTCCTGGCTGACGGTGTTGTGCCGGTAATTCAGCAGGGCAGTGAATAGCGGTGCCGACGGTTCGACGGCGCTGCAGCGCTGCGCCAATGTCAGCGAGGCATGCTCGTGATGCATCAGCTCGTATAGCAGCGCCTGCGTCTTGCGCACGCTCTGCTCGACGCCATCCTGTCCGACACTGACGCGCACCGGCAAGGCATTGACAAAGATGCCGGGCACGCGCGCCATCGCTGCGCCACCGCGCATTCGGCCGAATAGCATGGTGCCGAACACCACGTCCTGCCGTCCGCTCAAACGGGCCAGGACCTGCGCCCAGGCTACGTGCATCAGGCTGGCCGGGCTGACGCCCAGCTTGCGCGTCTGCCGGCGAATCCGGCTGGCCAGATCCGCATCGAGCGCCTGTTTGGCCTCTGCCGTCGCGGCCCAGTCGGATTGAACATTGACCAGCCCTAAAGGCGCGGTCGGCTCGTCGATATCCGACAGCATGCGGCGGAAGAAGGCCTCGTGCTCCTGCTGGCTCACGCCAAGCCGGGCTTCGGCGACGAAATCGCGGAACGGTACCGGCCTGTCCAGCGCAGCCTCGCCCTTGCCAAGAATGGTGTCCACTTCGGTAGCGATGATCTCCAGCGTCACGTGGTCGGCGATCAGATGATGCAGCATGAGGCGCAACAGCCATCGGCCGTTGGCTCCATCATAGGCGGCAAAGCCGCGCATCAGCGGCGCCTGGCGCACATCGACGCGGAAGTGCCCCGGATTGTAGCGGGCCTCCAACTGGGCGGCGATGTCCCCGTCCCCGGCGTCGAAGTTGACCATCTGCATCGTCGCGGGCACCTGGCGCCACACCACCTGTACCGGCTCCCTCAATCCTTCCCACGCGATTGCCGTGCGCAGGATGTCATGGCGCGCCACCACCTTCTGCAGTGCCTGCGCAAACGCATCGAGCCTGGCGCGATCGTCGAACGCCAGCAGTGTCGGCGTCAGGTACACATCGCCTTGCTGCTGCAGGATGTGGTGGAACAGTATCCCCTGCTGCAGCGGTGCCAGAGGATAGATATCCTGCACATTGGCTGCACCGCCCGTGACCGTGGCAACGACGCGGTCGATCTCATCCTGACTCAGCTCGACCAGCGGCAGCATCGCCGGCGTGATGACCTGGCTCTCGGGCGGAATCAAGTTGGGCGGTATGACAACGGCGCGCTCGCGCTGTCCCAGCGCTTCGATCACGCCGGCAATCGTCGGCGCACCGAACAACGCACGCACGCTCGTTTCCACGCCGACCTGGTGCATCCGTTCGACCAGGCCAATCGCCAACAGTGAGTGGCCACCCAGTTCAAAGAAGTTGTCCTGGCGGCCTACGCGCTTGACGCCCAGCACCTCCTGCCAGATGCGCGCCAGCGCTTCTTCCACTTCGCCTTGCGGCGCTTCATATACCCTGGTCGCCAACGCGGACTGGCCCTGCGCAGACAGCGCATTGCGATCGAGCTTGCCGTTCGGCGTGAGCGGGAATCGCTCCAGCACCACGAAGGCGCTCGGCACCATGTATTCCGGCAGACCGGCCAGCAGGTGCTCGCGCAGCGCGGCGGCGGAAGCGTCCCACCCCTCCGCCAGTGTCAGATAAGCCACCAGGCGCTTGTCGCCCGTGGCGTCGTCACGGGCGATCACCACTGCCTCCTTCACGCCTACGCACTGCGCCAGACGGGCTTCGATCTCGCCCAGCTCGATGCGGAAGCCGCGCAGCTTGACCTGGAAGTCATTCCTGCCCAGGTACTCGATATTGCCGTCGGCCAGCCAACGGCCCAGATCGCCCGACTGGTACAGGCGCGCGCCGGCACGGCCGTTGAACGGATCGTCGATGAACCGCTCCGCCGTCAATTCCGGCAGGTTCAGGTAGCCGCGCGCCACGCCCACGCCGCCAATGTAGATCTCGCCCGGCACGCCAAGCGGCACTGGCTGCAGGTGCCGGTCCAGGATATAGACCTGGGTGTTGGCAATCGGACGGCCAATCGTGATGGCTTGGCCTGGCCGCAGTTCGGCCGTGCTGGCACAAACAGTATTTTCAGTCGGTCCGTAGGCATTGAATACCCGGCATACCGACAGCCACGGCGCCACAACCTGCGCACCGCAGGCTTCACCGGCCAGCACCAGAGCTTCCAGCGCATAGCCCGCGCCGCTGTCCAGATGCGGCAACAGCGCCGGCGGCAGGGTCGCATGCGTTATGCCGTGCTCGCGCAGGAAGGTCTGGATCGCGGCCGGATTGTGCCGCTGTTCCTCGCTACAGACGTAGAAGGCGGCGCCGCGCAGCAGCGCCATGAGCCATTCGGACGTCGCCGCGTCGAAGCTCAGCGATGCCAGGCCGAGCACGCGGCTATCGTCGGCCACGCCGAACATGGCCTGCTGGCTGACCGCCAGGTTACAGGCGCCGCGATGCGCGATCTGCACGCCCTTCGGCTGCCCGGTCGAGCCGGAAGTATAGAT
>NZ_JAPWIC010000016.1:0-10530 GCF_030587315.1 Janthinobacterium sp. SUN211
CAGCAGCGGCCAGAAGAACTCCCACACCGACACATCGAAGCTGAACGGCGTCTTCTGCATCACGCGGTCGGCCGCCGTCAGCCCATACTCGGCCTGCATCCACTGCAGGCGGTTGACGATGCCGGCGTGCTCGATGGCCACGCCCTTCGGCTTGCCGGTCGAACCCGAGGTATAGATCACATAAGCCAGGCTAGCCGGACCGCCTTGCGGCGCCGGGTTGACTTCCGACTCCCCTGCCAGCGACGGCCACTGGCTGTCCAGGCACAGCACCGGCAACGCCGGGTCCATCGCCGCTGCCAGCGCGGCGACCAGCGAATCGGCCAGCGCCTGGCGGGTCAGCAGTACGGTCGGACGCGCATCGTCCAGCATGGTGGCCAGCCTGTCCTTCGGATAGCCTGGATCGAGCGGCACATAGGCGCCACCGGCCTTCAGGATGCCCAGCAAGCCCACCACCATCTCGACGCTGCGCTCGACGCAGATACCCACCAGGCTGTCGGCGCCCACACCCTGCCCGCGCAGGTAGTGCGCCAGGCGGTTGGCGCGCGCATTGAGCTCGCCGTAAGTCAGCGACTGGCCCTCGAACTTGACGGCCTCCGCTGCGGGGCTGCGCAGCACCTGCTCCTCGAACAGCGCGTGCAGTGTCTGGCCGTGTGCGAATTCTTTCGCCGTGCTGTTCCACTCCACCAGCAATTGATCGCGGTCCTCTGACGGCAGCACGGAAATGCTGGCGATAGCCTGATCCGGCTGCGACCGCAGCGCCTGCACCAGACCAGCCAGCGCCTGCTCCAGATAGGCGATCACGCGGCCCGGCTCCACGCCGTACCCGGCCTGCATCCCTATCGAGAAGCCATCGTCCAGGTCGTCGACCAAGGCAACCAGCGGATAATTGGTCCGCTCGCGCGCCTCCAGCAGCGTGATGCCGTGGCTGACCGCCTGCGTCTCGCCGGCGTTGGAATGACGGTAGTTGAGCATGGCGCTGAACAGCGGCACATTGCTTGCCAGTCCGCTGCAGCGCTGCGCCAGCGACAGCGGCGCCTGTTCGTAGGTCAGCAGCTCGCGCAGCGCCGTTTCCGTCTGGCTCACCAGACTGTCCGCGCTGACGCCCTCCAGCGTCAAGCGCAGCGGCAGCGTATTAATAAACATGCCCAGCATATTGTGCGCACCCGCCGTGCCCTGCAGGCGGCCGGACAGCACGGTGCCAAACACCACATCGCCGCGCGCGCTGCAGGCACCGACCACCAGTGCCCATGCCGCATGAAACAAGGTCGCCGGGCTGGTCTTGCGCTGTTTCGCCACTTGACGGATCGCATCGGCCAGCGCCGCGTCGAGAGTCCTGCGCTGCTCCGCTATCTGGCTGCCGTCGCCGTGGACGTTGAGCAGATTGAACGGCGCCGTCGGCTCGGTCACATCGCCCAGCACCTTGCTGAAGTAGGCTTGCGCATCGTTGTTGCTGGCCTGGTGCAGCGCATGGGCCACGAATTCTCGGTAAGGCACGGGCGGCGCAAGGTGGTCGATGCTGCCGGCGAGATGGGCCTGCACCTCCGACACCAGCATCAGCTGCGAGGTCACGTCCTCGATCAGATGGTGGGCATGCAACAGCACATAGACCTTGGAGGACTGCGGGGACTGTGCTGCGCATACGCGCAGCATCGGTGCCACGGCCAGGTCCATATGCAGCTTGAAGCGAAAGGCAAGCGCGCTTCGCGCGTCGCTGTCGCCACCGCTGCCCAGCTCTATCATTTCGACGTCCAAATCGACCTGGCGATAGACGACCTGCACCGGAACACTCAGGTTCTCGGACAGGATCGCGGTGCGCAGCGCGTCATGCCGCGCGATGACCTTGCGCAGCGCTTCGATCAGCGCGTCGAACTGCGCGCGCGAGTCAACCTCAAACAGCGATGGCAGCACATAGGGATCGTTCTCGCGATGCATCAGGTGGTAGAAGTACATCCCCTCCTGCAGCGGCGCCAGCGGATAGATGTCCTGCACATTGGCCGCGCCACCGGGCACGCTGGCCACGATGCGGTCGATTTCGTCCTGGCTAAGTTCAACCAGTGGCAGCATGGCCGGCGCGATGTGTCCGCATACGGGAGGAATCAGGTTGGGCGGCGCCACAAAGGGCGCTTCGCCGGCACCCGCCAATGCATCCACTCTGGCTGCCAGCGCGCCCAGGCTCGACGCCTCATAGATCGCGCGGACATCGGTCTGCAGTCCGGCCTGCTGCATCGCCGCCAGCAATTGCACCACCAGCAACGAGTGGCCGCCAAGTTCGAAGAAGTTATCGTGGATGCCTACCTGTCCAACCTTGAGCACCTCGGCCCAGATCGCGGCGAGCTTGTGCTCCGTGTCCGTCTGCGGCGCGCTATATTCGCGCTGGAACTGGCTGGCGTCCGGCGCCGGCAGCGCCTTCCGGTCCACCTTGCCATTGCGCGTCAACGGCAATTGTTCGAGCAGCACGAAGGCGCCCGGCACCATATATTCCGGCAGGCTTGCCAGCAGATATTCGCGCAGCGCTGCGGCGGAAGCGTCCCGCCCTTCCTGCACGGTCAGATAGGCCAGCAGCCGCTTGTCGCCGGCGATATCCTCGCGCACGACCACCACGGCTGCAGCCACGGCCTCGTGCTGGACCAGCCGGCTTTCGATCTCGCCCAGCTCGATGCGGAAACCACGGATCTTCACCTGCTCGTCGATGCGGCCGACATATTCCAGGTTGCCGTCGGCCAGACGCCGCACCAGATCACCCGTGCGGTACAGCCGCGTACTGCTGGCCGGCTCGCCGGCGTCATGGAAGGGATTGGCGATGAAGCGTTCGGCGCTCAGTTCTGGACGGTTCAGGTAGCCGCGCGCCAGGCCGGCGCCGCCGACGTGGAGTTCGCCCACGACGCCGTCCGGCGTCAAGCCCCGCTGTGGCGTCAGGATCACCGCGCACAGGTCGGCCAGCGGATGGCCGATGACGCTGGGGTTGGACGTGTTCGTGATGTCGGCCATCAGCAGGCGGCGGTAGGTCACGTGCACCGTGGTCTCGGTGATACCGTACATATTGACCAGCTGCGGCATAGCGTCGCCGTGACGTGCGGCCCAAGGCTGCAGCGTGGCGACGTTGAGCGCCTCGCCGCCGAAGATCACGCAGCGCAGCGACAGTGGGGCCCGCTGCTCGCCGTCCACCACGATCAGCATGCCGAAGGCGCTCGGGGTCTGGTTCAGCACCGTCACCTGCTCCTTGCTCAGCAACTGGTAGAAATCGGGCGCCGAACGGGCGACCCAGTGCGGCACCACGACCAGGCGGCCGCCATGCAGCAGCGCGCCCCAGATTTCCCATACCGAGAAGTCGAAGCCGAAGGAGTGGAACAGGGTCCAGACATCGCGTCCGTTGAAACCGAACTGGCCGGTGCTGGCGGCAAACAGCCGCGTGACATTGCGGTGCTCGATCAGCACACCCTTGGGCAAGCCGGTCGAGCCGGACGTGTAGATCACGTAGGCCAGATTGTCGGGCCCCTGCGCCGGCAGACGAGCCAGGTTGCAGTCTGCATGCGCCTGCAACTGGCCGGCGAAGGCTGGCGCATCGAGCGCGGCGATGATGACGGCGCGGCCGGCCGACAATTCAGCGGCCCGCTCCAGCAGCGATTCCTGCGTGAGCAGCAGCGACAGCCCGCTGTCCCCGGCCATATAGGCCAGGCGCTCGTTCGGATAGACCGGGTCGAGCGGCACGTAGGCGCCGCCCGCTTTCAACACGCCCAGCAGGCCGACAATCATCTCCAGACCGCGTTCGACGAAGATGCCGACCAGACTGTCCGGCCCCACGCCCTGTCCGCGCAGGTAATGGGCCAGACGGTTGGCCCGCGCATTGAGCTCTTGGTAAGTTAGCGACTGGCCCTCGAACACCACGGCCACCTGCTGCGGCGCGCCTTGCGCCTGCGCTTCAAACAGTTCGTGCAGCGCACTGTCGCCATCATGGCGCTGCGCTATCCGCGTGCCCACCGCCAGCAACTGCTCGCGCTCCTGCGGCGGCAGCACCGAAATATCGCCGGCGTTCATGTCCGGCTGCGACCGCAGCGCCTGCACCAGACCGGCCAGCGCCTGCTCCAGATAGGCGATCACGCGGCCCGGCTCCACGCCGTACCCGGCCTGCATCCCTATCGAGAAGCCGTCGTCCAGGTCGTCGACCAAGGCAACCAGCGGATAATTGGTCCGCTCGCGCGCCTCCAGCAGCGTGATGCCGTGGCTGACCGCCTGCGTCTCGCCGGCGTTGGAATGACGGTAGTTGAGCATGGCGCTGAACAGCGGCACATTGCTTGCCAGTCCGCTGCAGCGCTGCGCCAGCGACAGCGGCGCCTGTTCGTAGGTCAGCAGCTCGCGCAGCGCCGTTTCCGTCTGGCTCACCAGACTGTCCGCGCTGACGCCCTCCAGCGTCAAGCGCAGCGGCAGCGTATTAATAAACATGCCCAGCATATTGTGCGCACCCGCCGTGCCCTGCAGGCGACCGGACAGCACGGTGCCAAACACCACATCGCCGCGCGCGCTGCAGGCACCGACCACCAGTGCCCACGCCGCATGGAACAGCGTCGCCGGGCTGGTCTTGCGCTGTTTCGCCACTTGACGGATCGCATCGGCCAGCGCCGCGTCGAGAGTCCTGCGCTGCTCCGCTATCTGGCTGCCGTCGCCGTGGACGTTGAGCAGATTGAACGGCGCCGTCGGCTCGGTCACATCGCCCAGCACCTTGCTGAAGTAGGCTTGCGCATCGTTGTTGCTGGCCTGGTGCAGCGCATGGGCCACGAATTGACGGTAGGGAACCGGCTGGGGCAGCTCTTCTGCCCGGCCGGCCACGCAAGCCTCCAGCTCCCTGCGAATAATCTCCAGGCCGGCGTGGTCCGCGACGATATGGTGCAGCTGGATCACGAAGAAATGGCGCTCGGTGCCCGGTTCGCGAGCCGCATTGATCTGCAACATGGGCGCCTTCGCCAGGTTCATGGGCCTGTCATAACGCGCCTTGAGCTGGTCCTGCACATCCATGCCTGGATTCAGCTCGATCATGTCGAGTGCCATTCCGGCCTGGCGATACACAAGCTGTACAGGTATCGGCAGCTGCTCCGACAGGATCGCCGTCCGCAATACGTCATGGCGCGCGATCACTTGGCGCAGACCGCCGATCAGGGCCTCGAATTGCGCACCCGTGTCGACCGAGTATAGCGAAGACAGGATGTAGGGATCGTTCTGGCTATGCATCAGGTGGTAGAAGTACATCCCCTCCTGCAGCGGCGCCAGCGGATAGATGTCCTGCACGTTGGCCGCGCCGCCGGGCACGCTGGCCACGATCAGGTCGATTGCTTCCTGGCTAAGGTCAACCAGCGGCAGCAGGTCCGGCGTGATGCGCTCGCAGCCAGCCGGAATCCGGGGCGCCGGAACGACAAAAGTGCCCTCTGCGACGGGCGCGGCCACGTCGACCATCGCGGCCAGCGCGCCGAGGTTGGCCGCAGAGAATATCATCTGGGCATCCGCATCCAGACCGGCTTCCTGCATTGACGACAGCAACTGCACTACCAGCAGCGAATGTCCACCCAGGCCGAAGAAGTTGTCGCCGACGCTGATTTTGCTGACATCATGGTTCAGTACCGAAGCCCAAGTCGCAGCGATCGCCTTCTCGCTCGCGGTCTGCGGCGCCACGTATTCCTGCTGCGAGGCGCCCGCATCCGCGGCGGGCAAGGCCTTCCGGTCCACTTTGCCGTTGGGCGTCAGCGGCAAGGCATCGAGCACCATCCATGCCGTTGGCACCATGTAATCGGGAAGCTGCGCCTGCAATTGCGCCTGCAACTGCGCGACCGACAATTGCGCATCCGGCCCGGCCACCACATACGCCACCAGCCGCTTGTCGCCGGGGACATCCTCGCGCATGGCGACCACTGACTCGCGCACGTCTGCGCAGGCCAGCAGCTGGCTTTCGATTTCCCCCAGCTCGATACGGAAACCGCGCAGTTTCACCTGATCGTCGATGCGGCCGGCGAATTCCAGGCTGCCGTCCGCCAGATGGCGCACCAGATCGCCCGTCTTGTACAGACGCGAACCGGGCTCGCCAAACGGATTGGCAATGAATTTTTCGGCCGTCAGCTCGGAACGGTTCAGGTAGCCGCGCGCCAGGCCCACGCCGCCGACGTGCAATTCCCCCAGCACGCCAACCGGCACCGGGTTCAGGCAGCGGTCCAGCACATAGAGCTGGGTGTTGGCAATCGGGCGGCCAATCGTGATGACCTGGCCGGGCCGCAGTTCGGCCGTACTGACCCAGACCGTGCTTTCTGTCGGCCCGTAGGCATTGAACACCCGGCATACCGACAGCCACGGCGCCACAACCTGCGCGCCGCAGGTTTCGCCCGCCAGCACCAGGGCCTCCAGCGCATAGCCCGCGCCACTGTCCAGGTGCGGCAACAGCGCCGGCGGCAAGGTCGCATGCGTGATGCCGTGCTCGCGCAGGAAGGTCTGGATCGCGGCCGGATTGTGCCGCTGTTCCTCCGTGCAGACGTGGAAGGCGGCGCCGCGCAGCAGCGCCATGATCCATTCGAAGGTCGCCGCGTCGAAGCTCAGCGATGCGAAGCCGAGCACGCGGCTATCGTCGGCCACGCCGAACATGGCCTGCTGGCTGACCGCCAGGTTACAGGCGCCGCGATGCGCGATCTGCACGCCCTTCGGCTGCCCGGTCGAGCCGGAAGTATAGATCACGTAGGCCAGATGGGCAGGCTGCACCGCTGTGCGCGGATTGTCGCGGCGATAGCCGGACAGCGCCTGCCAGCCGCTGTCCAGGCTGACCACCTTGGCACCGTCGAGCGGCAGATTGGCCTGCAGTTGCGGCTGGGTCAGCACCACCGGAGGCCGGGAGTCGCCCAGCATATAGGCCAGCCGCTCGCGCGGATAGGCCGGGTCCAGCGGTACATAGGCGCCGCCGGCCTTGAGGATGGCCAGCACGCCAACCACCATCTCGATGCCGCGCTCGACGCACAGTCCCACCAGCGTGTCGGCCACCACACCCTGCTCCAGCAGGCAGTGCGCCAGCTGGTTGGCACGCTCGTTCAGTTCGCGGTAGGTCAGCGAACGGTCTTCGCACACCAGCGCCACCTTATCGGGCATGCGTTCGGCCTGTTCCTCGAACAGCTGGTGGATGCACTGCTCATGCGGGTAGGCCGCTTCGGTCGCGTTGAGTTCATACAGCAGGTAGTGTCGCTCATCGTCGCCCAGCAGCGGCAGGTCGTAGACCGGCGTCTGCGGCGCCGCCGCAATACCCTGCAGCAGCCGGTCGTAATGCGCGGCTAGCCTGGCGACCGTGGCCGCGTCGAACAGATCGACGTTGTAGTCGATGTGACAGGCAAGGCCGCCTGACGTTTCCCTTACCTCGAACAGCAAATCGTACTTGGCGGGTGCATCCTTGTTATCCACCGCCTCAAACGCGACATCCTCCAGCCTGACGTGACCACCCACGCTGACTTCCATGCCCATGCTGAACATGATCTGGAACAGCGGGCTGTATTGCGTGCTGCGCTGGGGATTGATGCGCTCGACCAGATACTCGAACGGTACGTCCTGCCGGCTTTGCGCGTCGAGGTTGACCGCCTTGACCTGTTCCAGGTACTGGTCGAAGCGCGGGTTGCCCGACACGTCGGTGCGCAGCACCAGTGTGTTGACGAAGAAGCCGATGAGCTCTTCTAGCTCCTTCTGCAGCCGGTTGGCCACCGGCGTGCCGATCACGATGTCGCTGCTGTTGCCGTGCCGCGCCAGCAGCACGCTCAGCGCGGCGTGCAGCACCATGAAAGGCGTGGCCTGGTTGTCCTGGGCGACTTTTTTCAGGCCCTCATGAACAGCCTTTCCAACTGTGAAGCGGTGGCGCGCACCCCGGAAGCTCTGGTGCGCCGGGCGGGTGCGGTCCAGTGGCAGATTGTGCACCGGCGGCAGGCCGGCCAGTTGCTTGCTCCAATAGCCAAGCTGCTCCTCCAGTACCGGTCCGGTCAGCCAGTTGCGCTGCCATTGCGCGTAGTCGGCATAAGCGATCGCCAGCGGAACGTAGGGGTCGGCGGCGCCGCTGCGCAGCGCCTGGTACTGGCCCAGGAATTCCCTGACCAGCAGGCCCATCGACCAGCCATCCGAGGCAATGTGATGCATATTAAATAACAGAATGCCCTCTTCCTCGCCCAGCCGGACGAAGCCGGCACGCAGCATCAAGTCGCGCGCCAGGTCGAACGGCGCTTCGGCGTCGGCCAGGGCCAGCTGCTGTACAGCCTGTTCCCGCGCGCCGGTGTCGAGCTGCGTCAGGTCGCTCACCCGGATACCGAATTCCACCTGCTCGCGGATCACCTGCCGCAATTGCTCGTCTTCGCCTGCGAACACCGTGCGCAGCGGCTCGTGCCGCGCGATGATGCGCCGGAACGCCTGCTCGGCGGCGGCAACATCGAAGCGGCCCGTCACGCGCAGGGCGGACGGCATGTTGTAGTGCGCGCTGCCGCCGTTGAGCCGGTCCAGCAGCCACAGGCGCTGCTGCGCGAACGATACGGCCACTTTGCCGGAGTGGCGTGGCATGGCCACCACGTTCATGCGGCTGGCGCCGGCCGACACGGAGTTCTGGTTCAGATAGTCAATGAGCTGCTGCTTGTTGTTCTTGATTAGCTGCACTGCATCGGCATCGAGCGAGCCCTTGCGGGCCCTCGCCTTTAGGGTGCCGCCCTCAACAAATACTTCGATCCCCTTGGCTCCAAGTTGTAGCAAGACTTCATTTACGTAGTTCATCTTCAGAATTCCATTTCTTCGATTTGATTGGCAGGCACCGCCGACAATTCCTGAGCCAGTTTGCTTTTGCCTTGCAAAGCATCGACCGACTTGGCGATCAAGCCGATGGTGACGTCCGTAAATGCTCCCCTGACGCCGATTTCGACGTCGAAGCTTGACTTGATGACCCGAAACAGCTGGACCAGCAGCAGCGAATTGCCGCCGAGCGCGAAGAAGTTCGCGTTGACACTGATGTCCCCTGAATTGAGCTGAAGCAGGCTAGCCCAGATCCCTACCAACGTTTCCTCGGTCGCGGTGCGCGGCGCTAGGTATTCATCTAGCAGGTGGCTGCCATCGGGCGCCGGCAGCGCCTTGCGGTCCAGTTTTCCGTTCGGCGTCAATGGCAAGGTGTCCAGCACCTGCCACGCCGACGGCACCATATACTCGGGCAGCACTTGCACGAGTGCGGCCTGCAGCGCGGGGATCGACAGTGCCGTCGAGTCGTCAGGCACGATGTAGGCCACCAGACGTTGATGGCCGGGCCGGTCTTCGCGCACGGCGGCGACCGCCTCCAGCACACCCGTGCACGCCGCCAACTGGCTCTCGATTTCGCCCAGTTCGATGCGCTGGCCGCGGATCTTCACCTGGTCGTCGATCCTGCCGATATATTCAATGTTGCCGTCTGCCAAATGGCGCGCGAGATCACCCGTTTTGTACAGGCGCGTGCTGCTGGACGGGTCCAGCGGATCATGGAAAGGATTTGGAATGAAACGCCCGGCCGTGAGTTCAGAACGATTCAGATAGCCCCGTGCCAGCCCGATGCCGCCAATGTGTAGCTCGCCGATGCTTCCCTTGGGCAGCAGCTGATTTTGCGCGCCCAGAACGTAAAGCGCCATGTTCTGGATCGGGCGGCCGATCGGCACCGTCACCAAATCCACAGTCTTCGGGCAGGCCCAGTAACTGACATCGATTGCCGCTTCTGTCGGGCCATACAGGTTGTGCAGCGGTGCGGCATTGGCTGCGTAATGGCTTGCCACTACATCCACGGGCAGGGCCTCGCCGCTGCAGAACACCTGCCGCACGGACGTGCAGTGCTGCCAGCCTTCATCGCTGGCCATCAGGCGCAGCATCGACGGCACGAAGTGCAGCGTTGTCACCCCTTCGGACTGGATCACGGACGCGAGATAGGCCGTATCCTTGTGCCCCTCGGGTTCTGCCATGACCAAGCGCGCGCCGGCAATGAACGGCCAGGTTAGCTCCCACACGGAGACGTCGAAACCGAACGGCGTTTTTTGCAGGACGACGTCCGTCTCGCCGAGCGGGTATTCACGCTGCATCCAGTCGATGCGGTTGACCAGGGCTTGGTGCTCGACCAGCACACCCTTGGGACGGCCTGTGGAGCCGGAGGTATAGATCACATAAGCCAGGTTTCGGGGGCCGGCATGGCAGCCATGGGGATTCTGCCTACTGCGGCCCGGCGACGCATCATTCAGTTCTTTGCAATCGAGGCTGGCGATGCCTATGCTGCGCCCTGCCACCATGTCCGACGCCTGTTGATGCAGCCCGTCCTGGGTAAGCAGTATAGTGGCACCGCAGTCCTCAAGCATGTAGGCGAGACGATCCTTCGGGTAGCTCGTGTCCAGCGGTACGTAGGCGCCGCCGGCCTTGAGGATGGCCAGCACGCCAACCACCATCTCGATGCTGCGTTCGACATACAGTCCCACCAGCGTGTCGGCCGCCACACCCTGCTCCAGCAGGCAGTGCGCCAGCTGGTTGGCACGCTCGTTCAGT
>NZ_JAPWIC010000017.1:0-9026 GCF_030587315.1 Janthinobacterium sp. SUN211
CATCTCGACGCTGCGCTCGACGCAGATACCCACCAGGCTGTCGGCGCCCACACCCTGCCCGCGCAGGTAGTGCGCCAGGCGGTTGGCGCGCGCATTGAGCTCGCCGTAAGTCAGCGACTGGCCTGCAAACTTGATAGCTTCCGTTTCAGGGCAGTGCAGCGCCTGTTGCTCGAACAGGCCATGCAAGGTCTGCGCGTGCTCATGCTCCTGCGCGTGCGCGGTACTGTTCCATTCCACCAACAACTGCTGCCGCTCGCCTCCTGCCAGCATGTCCAGCTCACGCAGCGGCGCCCGCGGATTGGCCACCAGCGCCGCCAGCAAGCGGCCGAAATGCGCGGCCATCCGTTCCGCCGTGGCGCGGTCGAACAGGTCGGTGTTGTATTCGACGTGCCCCCTCAATCCGTCCTCCGCCTCGACCAGCGTCAGCGTCAGATCGAGCGGCGACACATTGTGCTCGATGTCCATCGGCCTGAGCGCCAGCCCGGGCAGCTCAAGCTTGCCCATCGGCGCGTTCTGAAGCACGAACATCACCTGTACCAGCGGGCTGTGGCTGGTATTGCGTTCCGGCGCCAGATGCTCCACTACCTGCTCGAACGGCAGGTCCTGGTGCGTATAGGCGCCCAGCGTGGCCGCCTTGACCTGCGCGAGCAATTCATCAAAACACTGCGCGGCATCCACCCGCGTGCGCAGCGCCAGCGTGTTGGCAAAGAAGCCGACCAGCGGTTCCAGCTCCGCCCTTTGGCGATTCGCGATCGGCGTGCCGATGCAGATGTCATCCTGGCCGGCATAACGGCTGAGCAGCACATTGAACGCAGCCGCCAGCGCCATGAACAAAGTGGCTTGCGCCTGCTGGCTAATACGGTGCAAGCCTTTGGCGACGTGCGCCGGGATCACCACGGGCACCATGCCGCCTTCGTGGGTCTGCACCGCCGGACGCGGACGATCCGTCGGCAGTGACAGCAAGGCCGGTGCACCCTGCAACTGGGTTTTCCAGTAGTCGAGCTGCTGTTGCAACACCTCGCCAGCCAGCCGCTGGCGCTGCCAATGCGCAAAATCGGCATACTGCAGCGCCAGTTC
Organism: Janthinobacterium sp. SUN211; assembly: GCF_030587315.1. Lineage (NCBI taxonomy): Bacteria > Pseudomonadati > Pseudomonadota > Betaproteobacteria > Burkholderiales > Oxalobacteraceae > Janthinobacterium > Janthinobacterium sp. SUN211. The sequence continues at coordinate 1,078 of NZ_JAPWIC010000017.1, forward strand.
GGGCAGCAACGGCACGGTCCCCTCAACGAACGCGCTGTATAAAGCCGCCACCTCTCCCACCAGCACCCCCATCGACCAGGCATCGAAGACGATATGATGAAACGTCAGCAGGAAAACGTAGGCGTCTTCGCCCAGTACAATCAGCCGGGCACGCAGCAAGGGCCCGGTTTGCAGGTCGAACGGTGCCTGCGCCTCCTCCTGCGCCAGCCATTTCGCCCTAGCCTGACGTTCGTCCGGCGGCAGCCCACTAATATCGGTGACCGGCATCGCCAGCCGCAGCTCAGGCGCGATCACCTGCACCGGCGCGCCATCGGCCATATCGAAAATCGTGCGCAGCACCTCGTGGCGGCGCACGATCTCGTTCAGCGTGCGTTCGAGCGCGGCGCGGTCCAGCCGCCCCTGGACTTCGAATGCCCGCGGAATATTGTAGGCCGCCCCGCCGCTCGTAAAACGGTCGATAAACCAGACCCGCTGCTGTGAATACGACAGCGACAGCAATCCCCTGCGATCGGCCAGCGCAATCGATTCCGGCGGAGGTGCATCGTCTTCCTCCTGCAGCAGCAAGGCAAGGAGTTCTTCTTTCATCGATTCAAGCGAGCGAGTTGAAGTCATAGGTTTCTCAAGAATCATTGTTATTTGGAGCGGGCGGCAGAGCGCCTCTGCATGGCCTGGCGGCGATGCTGGCCCCGCTCCAGGCTTTCCGCATCGGCCGCCGCTGCCGAGGGCGAACTATCCAAGGCCCCTGCCAATTTTTCGATGGTAGGATATCTGAACAAATCGACCACAGAAAGGCTTTTCTGAAAATATTGCATGATTAGCACGTGCAGCCTGATGATGAGCAGCGAGTGCCCGCCCAGGTCGAAGAAATTATCATGGATGCCGACCCGCTCGACGTTCAACAATTCACGCCAGAGCGCCACCAGCCGCTCTTCAGTATCGGTCTGCGCCGCGACATATTCGGCGCGCAGCAGACCCCCGTCCGGCGCCGGCAAAGCCTTCCGGTTAATCTTGCCGTTGGCCGTCAGTGGCAGCTGATCGAGCACCACCCAGGCCGACGGCACCATGTGCTCGGGCAGAGCGCCGGCAAGGTAATCCTTCAACTGCGGTAGCAGTTGTCCGGCGTCTGCGCTGCCCTCGTGCGTGGTCAGGTAGGCGACCAGGCGCTGGTCGCCCGGACTGTCCTCGCGCGCCACCACCACTGCCTCGCGCACCGCCGCGTGCCGCGCCAGCCAGGTTTCGATTTCCCCCAGCTCGATGCGGAAGCCGCGCAGCTTCACCTGCTGGTCGATGCGGCCCAGGTATTCGATCCTGCCGTCCGGCAGATAGCACGCCAGGTCGCCGGTCTTGTACATGCGCGACATGTGCGCATCGGGCGCACCGAAGGGATTGGGCACGAAGCGCTCGGCCGTCAGCTCGTCCCGGTTTACGTAGCCGCGCGCCACGCCGGCGCCGGCGATATGCACCTCGCCGGCAACCCCGACGGGCACCGGGCGCGATTGCCCGTCGAGCAGGTAGATCTGCGTGTTGGCGATCGGCCGCCCGATCGGGATGCCGTGCTCCAGGTCCGTAATCGCGCACAGCGCCGACCAGATCGTCGTCTCCGTCGGGCCGTACATATTCCACACCACCGGCACGCGCCGCAGCAGTTCTTCCGCCAGCGTCGCCGACAGCGCCTCGCCGCCGCACAGCAACTTGAACGGCTTGAGCGGCTGGCCCTCGTACTGCCAGCCCTGTTCGACCAGCATGCGCCAGGTCGACGGCGTGGCCTGCATCATCGTCACGCCATGCCGGGCGATATGCCGGGCCAGTTGGGCCGGATCGGCTGCCACCTGGCGCGGCGCAATCACCGTCGCCGCGCCCACGCTCAGCGGCAGGAACAGCTCAAGGCCGGCAATATCGAAGGACAGCGGCGTCACCGCCAGCAGCACATCGTCAGCCACTATCCCCGGCTGCCCGCGCATCGCGTGCAGGAAGCTGTTCACGTTGCCATGGGTGACTCCGACGCCTTTCGGCTGACCGGTCGAACCCGAGGTGTAGATCACATACGCCAGTTGGTCCGCCGTGGCGCCGCCATCGGGCGCCAGGCCGGAGCCGACTGCGGCCTCCCAGCCGCCGTCCAGGCAAACGGTCACTACGTCGGCCGAAAGCAGCCCCAGCAGCGACTGCTGGGTCAGCAGCAGCGCGGGCCTGGCGTCCTCCAGCATGTAGGCCAGCCGCTCCTTCGGATAGCCGGGATCGAGCGGCACGTAGGCGCCGCCAGCCTTCAGGATGCCGAGCAGGCCGACCAGCATGTCCAGGTCGCGCTCGACGCAAATCGCCACCAGGCTTTCCCTGCCCACCCCCTGGCCGCGCAGGTAGTGCGCCAGGCGCTCCGAACGCTCGTCCAGTTCGCGGTAGCTCAATTGCCGGTCCTCGCACAGCACGGCCACCCGCTCCGGCGTGCGCGCGGCCTGCTGCCGAAACAGGCCGTGCAGGGTCTGGTCCTGCGCATAGGCTTGCGCAGTGTCGTTCCATTCCACCAGCAGCTGCTCGCGCTCCTGCGGCGGCAACACCTCGACGGCCGCTACCGGCGTGTGCGGCGCCTGCTCCAGCGCCTGCACCAGATTTTCCAGCGCCGTTTGCATATAGGCGCAAATGCGGCCCGGCTCGGCCTGCACACTGAGCTGCGCGGTCAACATGAAGTCGTCGCCGAAGTCGTCCACCGACAGCGTCACCGGATAATTGTTGCGTTCCTCTGTGCTCAGGATCTGGGTGCCGCGCCATGCCGCATCGCCGCCGCCCGTCTGGCCGGGGGCCGTATGCCGATAATTCAACAGCGACGTAAACAGCGGCGAAGGCGCCTCGACGCTGCTGCAGCGCTGCGCCAGCGCCAGCGGCGCGTGCTCATGGTGCACCAGCCGGGTCAGCAACTCGTGGGTGCGCCGCAAGCTCTGCGCCACCTCCTGCTGCCCCACCGCCAGGCGGATCGGCAGCGTGTTGATGAACACACCAGGAACCTGGGCTACCTTCTCCCCGCCGCGCATGCGGCCGAACAGCACCGTGCCGAACACCACGTCGCGGCGGCCGGTCAGGCGCGAGAGCACCTGTGCCCACGCCAGATGGATCAGACTGGCGGCACTCACCTGCAGCCGGCTCGCTTCACGACGCAGCTTACCAGCCAGCTCGGCGCCGATGATCTGGGTCGCCTCGCGCACGTCCCTGCCATTCCCCTGCACATCGGCCAGGCCGAAGGGGGTGGTCGGTTCGTCGATATCAGCCAGCATCTCGCGGAAGAAGGCTTCATGTTCGTTGCGGCTGACGCCAAGGCGCGCCTGCGCCACGAACTGGCGGAATGGCACCGGCGACGGCAACGGCGATGCCTCGTTCGCGAGGATGGTCCGGATTTCGCCGATGATGATTTCCAGCGTCGCATGGTCGGAGACAAGGTGGTGCTGGATGATTTTCAACAGCCACCGCCCGTTCACGGGGTCGTGGGCCGCGAAGGCATGCGTCAACGGCGCCTGCCGCACGTCGATGCGGTAATGCGCCGGATCGTAGCGTGCGTCCATCTGTGCGGCGATATCGCCATCCAGGGGGGCGAAGCTGACGTCGACGATCAGCGCCGGCGCATCGCGCCATACCACCTGCACAGGCTCCCTCAGGCCCTCCCATACCACGCTGGTACGCAGTACATCATGCCGTGCAATGACCTGCTGCAGCGCCGCAACGAAGGCATCGAGCGTGGCGCGCCCATCGAAGGCCAGCAGCATCGGCAGCAGGTACACATCACCCTGCTGCTGCAGCAGGTGGTGGAACAAAATTCCTTCCTGCAGCGGACCGAGCGGATAGATATCCTGGACATTAGCCGCGCCTCCCGGCACTGCCATGACGATGCCATCGATTTCCTGCTGGCTTAGCTCGACCAGCGGCAACAGCTCCGGCCCGATAGCCTGGCAGCCGGCGGGAATCAGGTTGGGCAGCACCTCGACGTTATGCTCGCGGCGCCCCAGCGTGTCCACCACATCGGCAATGGTCGGCATGCTGAACAGCGCCCGTACCGTTGTGACCAGACCGGCTTCGTGCATCCGGTCGATTAGGCCGATCGCCAGCAGCGAGTGCCCTCCAAGCTCGAAGAAATTGTCGTGTATGCCAACTCGCTCGACCTGGAGCATATCGGCCCAGATCTCCGCCATCGTACGCTCCGCGTCATTGCGCGGCGCCACATAGGCCGGCTGCCACAGTCCGGCGTCCGGCGCCGGCAGGGCTTTGGCGTCGACCTTGCCGTTCGGCGTCAGCGGCAGCGCGGCGAGCACCACCCAGGCCGATGGCACCATGTATTCGGGCATGAGCTGCTTCAGATAAGCTTTCAGTTCGGCCGCCAGCGACTGGTCCGGTTCTGCGCCGTCCTTCGGCGTCAAATAGGCGACCAGACGCTTCTCGCCGCTGTTGCTGTCGCGCGCCACCACCGCCGCGATGCCGACGGCTTCATGCTCCGCTAACTGGCTCTCGATCTCGCCCAGCTCGATGCGGAAGCCGCGGATCTTGACCTGGCCGTCCGCGCGTCCCAGGAACTCTAGGTTGCCATCGGCAAGGTAGCGCACCAGGTCGCCCGTCTTGTACAGCCGGCTGCTGCTCTGGCGTCGATGGGCATCATGAAAGGGATTGACCACGAACCGTTCCGCCGTCAAGTCCGGGCGATGCAGGTAGCCGCGCGCCAGTCCCACGCCACCGACATACAGTTCGCCCGGCGCGCCGGCCGGCACCAGACTCATTGCCGGCCCCAGCACATACAGACTGTAGTTTTCAATCGGCTTGCCGATATTGCTCACGCCCTCGACCAGTTGGACCACGGTCGTGTCGACCGTGCATTCGGTCGGGCCGTAGACGTTATGCAGGACAATGCGGACATTGTCGGCACGCTTGTACCATTCCGAAATCATCGCCCGGTTGACCTGTTCGCCGCCAATATTGATCTGGCGTATGCACGGCGGCGGCGCCGCGCGGCTGTCCTTGGCCAGTTCGTGCCAGTAGGCCGTCGGCAGGCACAGGATGTTGATATCGAGCGCGGCGCAGCGCTCCCAGAACTGCTCGGGCGACTGCGGCCAGCTGTCCGTACGCAGCACCAGCCGCGAGCCATTGCACAGCGCGCCGAAGATGTCGGCAATCGACAGATCGAAATTAATCGTGGAGAACTGCAGCATGCTCTCCGCGCCGGTCAGGTCAAGCCGTCGGCGGATCGACCAGGCCAGGTTCACCAAACTCGCATGCTCGATCATGACCCCTTTGGGATTGCCAGTCGAGCCGGAAGTGTAAATGATATAGGCCAGGCTGCACGACCTCAGACCCATGGCGGGCGGCGCGACACTGCCGGCGCCTTGCGCCGTCAACTGGTCCTGGACCGCCTCGTCATCGAGGCACAGCGCCAGCGCCGCATCCACCACCTTGCGTTCCACCAGCGCGCGCTGGGTGAGCACGGTGTCAAGCCTGGCGTCGGCGACCATGTAAGCCAGCCGCGCCTCGGGATACGCCGGGTCCAGCGGCACGTAGGCACCGCCGGCCTTGAGGATGCTCAGCATCGCGACAATCATGTCCAGCGAGCGGTCGATGCAGATGCCGACCAGGCTATCCGGCAGCACACCGCGCTCGTTCATCAGGTAGTGCGCCAACCGATTGGCGCGTTCGTTCAGCTGGCGATAAGTCAGCGTCTGCCCGTCGCAGACCAGCGCCACCTGATCGGGATTCTTTTCGGCCTGCGCCTCGAACAGCTGGTGGGCGCACTGGTCCAGAGAATAGGCCGCTTCGGTCGCGTTGAGCGTGTGCAGCAGATGGTGGCGTTCGGTCTCGTCCAGCATCGGCAGTTCATACAGCCGCGCCCGAGGATCGGCCGCTATGCCTTGCAGCAGCAGCCCATACTGCCCGGCCAGCTGTGCGATGGTCCGCGCCTCGAACAGGTCGGCGTTGTAGTCGATCTGGCAGACCAGGCCCTGCGCCGTTTCCGTGACGTCGAACTCAAGGTCGAACTTGACCGGCGTATCCTTGCTCACCACCGCGCTAAAATCGACCTCATCGAGCCGGACCGGCGCGGCGCGGGGCGACTCCATTCCCATGCTGAACATGATCTGGAACAGCGGGCTGTATTGCGTGCTGCGCTGAGGATTGATGCGCTCGACCAGATACTCAAACGGCACATCCTGATGGCTTTGCGCGTCGAGATTGACCATCCTGACCTGTTCCAGGAATTCGTCGAAACGCGGATTGCCCGACACGTCGGTGCGCAGCACCAGCGTGTTGACGAAGAAACCGATGATCTCTTCGAGCTCCTTCTGAAGCCGGTTCGCCACCGGCGTGCCGACCACGATGTCAGCGCTGTTGCTGTGGCGCGCCAGCAGGATACTCAACGCGCCATGCAGCACCATGAACAGCGTCGCCTGGCTGTCCTGCGCAATTTTCTTCAAGGTCCGGCATGTGCCCATGTCCACCGAGAAGCGCTGCTGCGCGCCACGGAAACTTTGATGCAGCGGCCGCGCATGATCCAGCGGCAGGCTGTGCACCGGTGGCAGCTCCGCCAGCTGCCTGGTCCAATAGCCTAGCTGCTGCTCCAGTACCGCCCCGCTCAGCCAGTTGCGCTGCCATAGGGTATAGTCGGCGTAGCGAACCGCTAGCGGGCCATAGGGATTGTCCGCGCCGCTGCGCAGCGCCTGATACTGGCCAATAAATTCCCTGACCAGCAGGTCCATCGACCAGCCATCGGAAGCGATATGGTGCATGCAGAACAGCAGCAAGCCCTCCTCGTCGCCCAGCCGGATAAAGCTTGCGCGCACCATGACGTCGCTGGCCAGGTCGAACGAAAGCCGGCCGTCGGCAGCCGCGAGTTCCTGTGCGGACTGCTCGCGCGCGACCGCGTCGAGGTGGCGCAGATCGATCACCTTGATGCCGAACTCCGGCTGTTCGCGGATCAGCTGCAACAGCTGCCCGCCCTCATTCGCAAACACCGTTCGCAACGGCTCATGACGCTCGATGATGCGCTGGAAGGCCAGTCCGGCAATGGCAGTATCAAAGCATCCGGCGACCTTCAGGACGGTCGGCATGTTGTAGTGCGCGCTGTCGCCGTCGATCTGGTCAAGAAACCACAAGCGCTGCTGGGCGAACGATGCCATTACACGATTGTGCTCGCGCGCCTGCCGCTGTACTTTGGGGCGCGCCGCCGCCACCGGCAACTGCGCGCTTGCGCTCTTCTTCAGATAACTAACAAGCTGCTCGCGGTTGTGGCGGATCGCATCGAGAAATGCCTCCTCCGCCCCCTTCTTGAATAAGCGAAGCTTCAACTTCTCGCCCTCAAGGTACAACTGGACACCTTCACCTGCCAACGTCTTTATGAATTCACGCATTGTGATCTCTACTTCTTCCATGTGCCATGTGTTAACCAACCGGACAACCGGAGCCTGATTCGCCGGCACCGTTCAAATCTCTACTTCATTGAAGCCTTCGCCCGACATTGATTCAAAATGCTGGTTGATCAGATTCATCTCCGTGATGTCGTCGATCAGGGTCGCAATCTGGACAATACTGGTCTGCTCGAATAGCTTCCTGATCTGCAACTGAATGCCGAATTTGTCCGCCACCTCGGAGACCAGCCGGATAGCCAGAAGCGAGTGCCCGCCCAAGGCGAAGAAGTCTGCGGTCGTGCTGATCTGGTCCGCTTTCAGGTTCAGCAATCTTGACCAAATAGCAACCAGGGTTTCCTCGGTATCGGTCAGCGGCGCCACATACCCGGCCTGCGACAGGCTCGCGTCCGGCGCAGGCAGCGCCTTGCGGTCGACCTTGCCGTTCGGGTTCAGCGGCAGCGTATCGAGCGTCACCCACACGGATGGCACCATGTAGGCCGGCAGACTGGCCTGCAGGGCAAGCTGGAGCGCTGCGCTGTCAATGTCGATGTCGTTCCTGACCACATAGCCCACCAGGCGCTGGTC
>NZ_JAPWIC010000018.1:0-8649 GCF_030587315.1 Janthinobacterium sp. SUN211
GACCAGCGCCTGGTGGGCTATGTGGTCAGGAACGACATCGACATTGACAGCGCAGCGCTCCAGCTTGCCCTGCAGGCCAGTCTGCCGGCCTACATGGTGCCATCCGTGTGGGTGACGCTCGATGCGCTGCCGCTGAACCCGAACGGCAAGGTCGACCGCAAGGCGCTGCCTGCGCCGGACGCGAGCCTGTCGCAGGCCGGGTATGTGGCGCCGCGCAGCGAAACGGAGCAGAAGTTGGCGGCGATCTGGGCGGAGGTGCTCAAGGTCGAACGTGTCGGCATCCACGACAACTTCTTCGAGTTGGGCGGCCATTCGCTGCTGGCCGTGCGCTTGCTGTCGGCGATGGAGCAGGCCGGGGTCAAGGCCGACGTACGCGGTATGTATGCGGCTGCCACCCTGGCAGAGCTGGCGGCGGCAATTGACGTCTCACCGGCCGGCGCAGCGGCTTTCGCCGCACCGCCGAACCGCATTCCCGCCGCGTGCCAGCGCATCACGCCGGACATGCTGCCGCTGATCGATCTGACCCAGGACGAGATCGACCGAATCGTGGCCACCGTGCCCGGTGGCGCGGCCAACGTGCAGGATATTTATCCGCTGGCACCGCTGCAGGAGGGGATGTACTTCTATCACCTGATGCACCGCGAGAGCGATCCGTATGTCATTCCGTCGCTGTTCGCAGTCGACACGCCGGCGCAGTTCGAGGCGCTGCTGGACGCTTTGCGCAGTGTGATTGCGCGGCATGACGTACTGCGCACCGCCATTCTGTCCGACCAGCTGCGGGTTCCGGCGCAGGTCGTGTATCGCCAGCTTGAGCTCAATGTCGAGATGATCGAACTGGGCACGGCAAGCGATCCGCAAAGCCAATTAGAAGCTCGCTTCAACAGGCCGATGGATCTTTCCAGAGCGCCGATGCTGGAAGTTTGCGTCGCGCGCGAGCCGCACACGGGCAAGGTGTATGTGCTGTTCCGAAGTCACCATCTGATCGACGACGCTACCTCGTCGATGCTGCTGCATCGGGAAATCCAGGCGCATTTGGGTGGCCAGGCGGCAGCTCTGGCGGAGCCGGTTCCCTATCGAGAATTCCTCGCGCATGCGCTTGACCAGGCCGGCCGCAGCGATATCGAGGACTTTTTCCGCAAGACCTTGGGTGATGTGACAGAGCCGACCGCGCCTTTCAGGTTGCTCAACGTGCATGGCGATGGTAGCGCGACCGTTGAGGACAGCAAAGCGCTGGACGCGGCGCTGGCGCGCGATATTCGCCAAGTGGCAAGGCGGCGCAGGATTAGCCCCGCAACTCTGTTCCACGCGGCCTGTGCGCTGGTCATCGGCGCCTGCAGCGCGCGCGACGACGTGGTGTTCGGCACCGTGCTGTCCGGGCGCCTGCAAGGCACGGCCGGCGCAAGCAACATGCTGGGCATGTTCATCAACACGCTGCCGCTGCGCCTGAAGCTTGAAGGCATCAGCGTGGATAGTCTTGTGACGCAGACGGAGTTGGCGCTGCGTGAGCTGCTGTCCTACGAACAGGCACCGCTATCGCTGGCGCAGCGCTGCAGTGGCTTGGCAAGCCACGTGCCGCTGTTTAGTGCGATTCTGAATTATCGCAATGCCGCTCGATCGGCAGACGGGCAGGGCACGGATACCTCGGCGGACGACATCGCGCTGCTTGCCTACAGACTGCGCACCAATTATCCGATGACGATTTCTATCGATGATCGGGGCGATGACTTCCTGATCGATGCGCATGTCCATCACAGCATTGTTCCGTTGCGCGTGATCGCCTATCTGGAGCAGGCGCTGGCCGGTCTGGTGCAGGCGCTGCGGTCGCAGCCGGACATGAACGCCGGCGATATTTCGGTGCTGCCGCCGCAGGAGCGCGAGCAGTTGCTGGCGGTGGGCACGCGGATAGCGCAGCGCCATGATGGCGACAGCGCGCTGCACGAACTGTTTGAAGCGCAGGCGCAAGGCGCGCCGCAGCAGGTGGCCGTGGTGTTCGAGGGCCAGTCGCTGACTTACCAAGAGCTCAATGCGCGGGCCAACCGTCTGGCCCATTACCTGCGCGGACAGGGCGTGGGGCCGGACAGTCTGGTCGGCATCTTCGTCGAACGCGGTCTGGAGATGATTGTCGGCCTGCTGGGTGTGTTGAAAGCGGGCGGCGCCTACGTGCCGCTCGACCCGGTCTATCCGAACGAGCGCCTGGCCTATATGGCCGGGGACAGCGGGCTGTCGCTGCTGCTCACGCAGGAATCGCTGCTGGAGCGGGCCGCTGAATTGTCGGCCGGCCGCGCCGTCATCATCGCCGCGCTCGATGCGCCAGCCTTCGCCGGCCAGTTGCAGGCGCATGCGGACTGCAACCTGGCTCGTCTGCCGGCGCAGGGGCCCGACAATCTGGCCTACGTGATCTACACGTCCGGCTCGACCGGCTTGCCCAAGGGTGTGCTGATCGAGCACCGCAATGTCACGCGGCTGTTTGCCGCCAGCACCGGCCAGTTCGGTTTCAACGGACGCGATGTCTGGACCCTGTTCCACTCCTTCGGCTTCGACTTCTCGGTATGGGAAATCTGGGGCGCGCTGCTGCATGGCGGCCGCCTGGTCGTGGTGCCGCACTGGGTCGCCCGTTCGGCGCCCGATTTCTACCAGTTGCTGAGCAAGGAGCAGGTGACGGTGCTGAACCAGACCCCGAGCGCCTTCGGCATGCTGATCGTGGTGGACGGCGAGCAGCGGGCCCCCCTGTCGCTGCGCTGCGTGATCTTCGGCGGCGAGGCGCTCAACGTCGCCACGCTGCAACCTTGGGCCGCGCGTCACGGCGACGCTATGCCGCAGCTGGTCAATATGTACGGTATCACCGAGACCACGGTGCACGTGACCTACCGCCGCCTGCTGATGGCCGACATCACGAACACGTCCAACCCCAGCGTCATCGGCCATCCGCTGGCCGACCTGTGCGCGGTGATCCTGACGCCACAGCGGGGCTTGACGCCGGACGGCGTCGTGGGCGAACTCCACGTCGGCGGCGCCGGCCTGGCGCGCGGCTACCTGAACCGTCCAGAACTGAGCGCCGAACGCTTCATCGCCAATCCCTTCCATGACGCCGGCGAGCCGGCCAGCAGTACGCGGCTGTACCGCACGGGTGATCTGGTGCGGCGTCTGGCCGACGGCAACCTGGAATATGTCGGCCGCATCGACGAGCAGGTGAAGATTCGTGGTTTCCGCATCGAGTTGGGCGAGATCGAAAGCCGGCTGGTCCAGCACGAGGCCGTGGCTGCAGCCGTGGTGGTCGTGCGCGAGGATATCGCCGGCGACAAGCGGCTGCTGGCCTATCTGACCGTGCAGGAAGGGCGGGACGCTTCCGCCGCAGCGCTGCGCGAATATCTGCTGGCAAGCCTGCCGGAATATATGGTGCCGGGCGCTTTCGTGCTGCTCGAACAATTGCCGTTGACGCGCAACGGCAAGGTGGACCGGAAGGCGCTGCCGGCGCCGGACGCCAGCCAGTTCCAGCGCGAATATAGCGCGCCGCAGACGGACACGGAGCACAAGCTCGCCGCGATCTGGGCCGAGGTGCTTAAGGTTGGACAGGTCGGCATCCACGACAACTTCTTCGAACTTGGCGGCCACTCGCTGCTGGTGGTGCAATTGCTGGCGGCGATGCAGCAGGCCGGACTGCAGACCGATGTCCGCACGATCTATGAGGCGTCGAGCCTGGGCGCGCTGGCAGCCAGAGTGGATGCATTGGCGGGTGCCGGCGAAGCGCCCTTTGTTGCGCCGCCCAACCTGATTCCTCCCGTATGCGGACACATCGCGCCGGCCATGCTGCCACTGGTTGAACTTAGCCAGGACGAAATTGACCGCATCGTGGCCAGCGTGCCCGGTGGCGCGGCCAATGTGCAGGACATCTATCCGCTGGCGCCGCTGCAGGAGGGGATGTACTTCTACCACCTGATGCATCGCGAGAACGATCCCTATGTGCTGCCATCGCTGTTTGAGGTTGACTCGCGCGCGCAGTTCGACGCGCTGATCGAAGCGCTGCGCAAGGTCATCGCGCGGCATGACGCGCTGCGCACCGCGATCCTGTCCGAGAACCTGAGTGTTCCGGTGCAGGTCGTCTATCGCCAGGTCGATCTGAGTATTGACATGGTGGAGCTGGGCGATAGCGCCGATGCGCGGAGCGCGCTCGTCGGCCGCTTCCATCGTCCGATGGACCTGGCCGTCGCGCCGATGCTGCGCGTTAGCGCGGCGCAGTCCCCGCAATCTTCCAGGGTCTATGTGCTGTTACATGCCCACCATCTGATCGAGGACGTGACCTCGCAGCTGATGCTGGTGTCGGAGGTGCAGGCCCATCTCGCCGGCAGCATCGACCACCTTGCGCCGCCCGTGCCTTACCGAGAATTCGTGGCCCATGCGCTGCACCAGGCCAGCAACAACGATGCGCAAGCCTACTTCAGCAAGGTGCTGGGCGATGTGACCGAGCCGACGGCGCCGTTCAATCTGCTCGACGTACACGGCGACGGCAGAGATATGACGGAAGGGCACAAGGTGCTCGACGCGGCGCTGGCCAATGCGATCCGCCAACTGGCGAAGCAGCGCAAGACCAGCCCGGCGACCTTGTTCCATGCGGCGTGGGCGCTGGTGGTTGGTGCCTGCAGCGCGCGCGACGACGTGGTGTTTGGTACCGTGCTGTCCGGGCGCCTGCAAGGCACGGTGGGTGCGCGCAATATGCTGGGCATGTTTATTAACACGTTGCCGTTACGGATGAAGCTGGACGGCATCAGCGTGGACGCACTGGTGGCACAGACCGAAGCGGCGCTGCGCGAGATGCTGCCATATGAACAGGCGCCGTTGTCGTTGGCCCAGCGCTGCAGCGCCATGGAACCGTCCGCGCCCCTATTTACCACCTTGATAAACTATCGGCACAGCGCCCTGAACCAGGAGACCGCGCAGGCGGAATCGGGTGGAATCGGATTGCTGCGCTCGGAGGAGCGCACCAACTATCCACTCAGTCTGGCGGTGGATGACTGGGGCGACGACTTCGTGCTGGCCGTGCAGGGCAATGCGCAGGCCGCGCCAGGCCGTATTTGCGGCTATATGCAGACGGTGCTGGAGAATCTGGTGCTGGCATTGGTGCAGGCGCCGCGCACGCCGGCGACCGCCGTGGAAGTGCTGCCATCGCAGGAACGCCAGCAACTGCTGGTGGAATGGAATAGCACCGCGCAGGCTTACCCGCATGGGCAGACCTTGCACGGACTGTTTGAAGAACAGGCGCAGCGCAGCCCTGAATCGGTGGCTCTGGTGTTCGGGGACCAGTCCCTGACTTACCGCGAGCTTAACGCGCGCGCCAACGGTCTGGCGCATCATCTGATACGATTGGGTGTTGGCCTTGACGACCGTGTCGCCATCTGCGTCGAACGCAGCATCGACATGATCGTCGGTCTGCTGGGCATCCTAAAGTCGGGGGCCGCGTATGTGCCACTCGATCCGGTTTACCCGACCGACCGCCTGGCTTATGTAATGGAGGACTGCCAACCGGTCGCACTGCTGACCCAAGCCCGCCTGCGGGATCGCCTTGGCCTGTTCCAGGGCGTGCATCTTGCATGCCCGGTGCTGACGCTCGATGCGGACCGGCTGGACGATGCGGCTGGCGAGGCGTGGCCTGGCAATCCGGAACCATCCCGGCTCGGTCTTAGCGCGCGCAACCTGGCCTACGTAATCTACACGTCTGGCTCGACCGGCGCGCCGAAAGGGGTGATGATCGAGCACGCCAGCGTGGTCAACCTGGTCCTCAGCTGTATCGACTGCTATGCGCTGACCAGCCAGGACCGTGTGCTGCAATTTGTATCTTTCGGTTTCGACAGTTCGATTTCGGAAATCTTCCCCGCTTTGTCGGTCGGGGCAAGAGTCGTATTGCGCCCCGCCGAATTGAAGGTGCCGGACGAGCACTTCGTCCGCTTCCTGCAGCAGCAGGGTATCACCATGACGGACGTGCCGACGGCGTTCTGGCATCTGTGGACGCAGGAGGTGCAGGCCGGGCGTTGTCTGCCGGGCCAGGCGCTGCGCCTGGTCGTGACCGGCGGAGAAAAGGCCGACCTGCGGCATCTGGCCGGTTGGTTAGGCGCTGCGGGGCTGTCGCAGGGGCGCTGGCTGAATACTTATGGTCCGACGGAAGCGACTGTACATGCGACAACGATCTCCTTTGACGGCAAGTCGCCGCTGCCGAAACAGGACATCCCGATCGGCAAACCGATTGCCAATGCGCGCGTCTATATCCTCGATTCCCACCTGCGGCCGGTTCCGGTCGCGGTGGCTGGGGAAATTTATATCGCCGGTGCGGGCGTGGCGCGAGGCTATCTGAATCGCCCGGAACTGACGGCGGAACGATTCATCTCCGACCCGTTCGGCGGCCAGCATGGTGCGCGCATGTACAAGACGGGTGATCTGGGCCGTTGGCTGGCCGACGGCAATATCGAATACTTGGGCAGGAATGATTTCCAGGTCAAGTTGCGCGGCTTCCGCATCGAACTGGGCGAAATCGAGACAAGGATCGCGCGGCACGAAGATGTGAAGGACGCGATGGTGATCGTGCGCGAGGATATCGTCGGCGACAAGCGTCTGGTGGCCTACCTGACTGTGGTGGATGGGCGCGACGTTACCGCTGCCGCGCTGCGCGAACACCTGCAGGCGAGTCTGCCGGAATACATGGTACCGGGCGCCTTCGTGGTGTTGGAGCGATTCCCGCTCACGCCAAACGGCAAGATCGACCGCAAGGCCCTGCCAGCACCGGACCAGTCCGCGCTGGCAACAGGGGAGTATGAAGCGCCGCAAGGTGAAGTGGAAGAAACGCTGGCCCGCATCTGGCAGGAACTGTTGGGTGTCGAGCGAGCAGGGCGCCACGATAATTTCTTTGAGTTGGGCGGCCATTCGCTGCAGGCAGTGCGGGTGGTGTCGCAGCTGCGGCAGGCACTGGGCATCGAAGTGGCGCTGCGCGACGTCTTCATGGCGCCGACCCTGGAAGGACTGGCGCACGTGGCGGCACATGCCGCAGCGGCGTCCCTGCCGCCAATCGGCGTGGCCGAGCGCGGCGCGCCGGTGCCGCTGTCGTGGGCGCAGCAGCGTCTGTGGTTCCTGGACCGGTTCGACCAGGCGGCCGGTGCGGCCTATCATCTCCCTGCCGCGCTCAGGTTGCGCGGCACGCTCGATGTTGCGGCCCTGGGCCGCACGTTGGACCGCATGGTGGCGCGTCACGAAAGTCTGCGCACCACGTTCGCGAACATCGACGGCCAGGTGGTGCAGCTGTTCGCCCCCGACAATGCCGGCTTTATGCTGGAACAGTTCGACCTGAGCGCCCTGGTGGGCCACGAGCAGGAAGCCGCAGTGGCACGGCAGGCCGTGGATGAAGCAGTCCGTCCGTTCGACCTGTCAGCCGGCCCGCTGGTCCGGGGCCGCCTGCTCAGGCTTATGCAGGACGAGTACGTTTTGCTGGTGACCCAGCATCACATCATCTCGGACGGCTGGTCGATTAATGTGCTGGTGCGCGAAGTGAGCGCGCTGTACACGGCGTTCAGCCAGGGCCAGGCAGATCCGCTGCCGCCGCTGGCAATCCAGTATGCCGACTATGCGGTATGGCAGCGTAACTGGCTGCAGGGCGAGGTGCTGGAGCGTCAGCTCGGCTACTGGAAGGAGCGGTTGGCGGGCGCGCCGGCGCTGCTGGAGCTGCCGACCGACCGACCGCGTCCGGCCGTGCAGAGCTACGCGGGCGGCATGGTGCCGTTCGCGCTGTCGGCAACGATAACGGAAGGACTGCGGGCGCTGGGGCGCCGTCATGGCGCGACCCTGTTCATGACCCTGCTGTCGGGCTGGGCGTTGCTGCTGTCGCGCCTGTCGGGGCAGGACGATATCGTGATCGGCACGCCGGTGGCGAACCGGCAGCGCAAGGAGGTCGAACCGCTGATCGGCTTCTTCGTCAATACGCTGGCCCTACGGGTCAGGCTGGAGGACG
The DNA here is from genome assembly GCF_030587315.1 of Janthinobacterium sp. SUN211. Taxonomy (NCBI): domain Bacteria; kingdom Pseudomonadati; phylum Pseudomonadota; class Betaproteobacteria; order Burkholderiales; family Oxalobacteraceae; genus Janthinobacterium; species Janthinobacterium sp. SUN211. The sequence continues at coordinate 7,988 of NZ_JAPWIC010000018.1, forward strand.
ACCCGAGCGTGGCGCAGTTGCTGGAGCAGGTGAAGGCGAATACGCTGGACGCCTACGCGCATCAGGACCTGCCGTTCGAGCAGGTGGTCGAAGCGCTGCAGCCGGTGCGCAGCATGAGCCACAGCCCGGTCTTCCAGGCTATGCTGGCCTTGAACAACACGCCGAATGATGGAGAGCTGTCGTTACCGGGACTGACGCTGTCTTCGGTGGACGCGCCCAGTACGACGACCCACTTCGACCTGTCGCTGGCGGTGACCGAAGCGGACGATGTCCTGTACGGCACGCTTGAATACGCCACCGATCTGTTCGATACCGCCACGATCGAGCGCTGGATTGGCTATTTCCAGCGCACCCTCGAGAGCATGGTGACTGACGAGCAGCAGCCGGTGCATGTGCTGAACCTGATGGACGAGCAGCAGCGACACCAGGTGGTTGTCGATTTCAACCACACGCAGCGCGACTATCCCCGCGAACGCTTAGTACATCAACTATTCGAGGAGCAAGCCGGACGCAACCCGGACAAGATGGCTGTGGTATGCGAAGCGCATACGGTAAGCTACGCAGAGCTGAACCGTCGTGCCAACCAAGTTGCACACGCTCTGCAAGAAATGGGCGTCAAGCCTGATGATCGTGTGGGCTTATGTCTGGAGCGGAGCATCGAG
>NZ_JAPWIC010000019.1:0-6716 GCF_030587315.1 Janthinobacterium sp. SUN211
AGGACCGTGAAACAACTTTGCGCCGATGATAGTGCTGCAACCAGTGTGAAAGTAGGTTATCGTCAGGCTTGTTATTCGAAAAAACCCCTTCCGGTGATCCGGTTGGGGTTTTTTTACGTCTGGTGCTTTTGCCTGGTGCGCGATTTTTGTCGTGCGTACGGCGAAGTTGCGCGAAGTTATGGCTCTTGAGCGCTTTTTGCGGGGGGGAGAGTGTGCCGCAAAAATGCCTATCATGCCCGGTCCATGTTGCGAACTGCGGGCACCGTCATGTTCTCTTCATATTCACACTGTACGATGGCTTGCATGGCTGCTGCCCTTGGGCGGCCAGGCCCTTTCATTCCATCAAGTAAATGTGTGCATCCATGTTGGCCAAGCTTAAACTCGTCAAAACTCCCAAAGGCATCGATAGCGTCTTGATGCTGTCGGCCATGCTGATACTCTGGATCGGCAATTACAGCAACCTCGATCTCATGATCGCGGACAGCATGTTCGACGGGACGCGTGGGCAATTTGCCGGCACGGGCAGCGCGTGGGCGGGCAATTTCCAGCTCGGCATGATCTCGCTTGGCTCCGCCATGATCTGCCTGGCCATCTGGGACACCTTGCATCCGCTGGCCTGGCTGGCCTCACGCCGCAGCGCCTTGCGCGTCGTGGCCCTGTCGGTCGTCTTGGTGCCGTTAAGCATTTATTTGCTCTCTTCCTTCAGCGATGTGCCTTGCCCCACGGATTTGCTGCGCTATGGCGGACTGGCGCCATACACGCGCCTGCTGGAAACATTGCCCGCCAATGCATCTGCCATGGTTTGCCTGCCGGCCATGCAGGCGAACACTGCCTGGTGGATGCTGGCCTTGCCATTGTTTTGCCTGCCCGGACGGCCACGCACGGCGCTTCTGCTCGCTGGTGTCATGCTGCTGTGCGGTTTGGCGGCAGGCTGGCAGCAACAGTTGCAAGGTACACAATTTTTTACGCACACCTTGTGGTCTGCCTGGATCGCCTCTTTCCTGATATATCTGCTGCATAATCTGCTCCGGGCCGAGGACGCGTTGGCCTGAAACATAAAAGTACGTCACAATCTGCTTGTCTAGTTGTCGTTTCATACAAAAACAGGAGCACCATGAACGAGCAGATTGCGAGAGAAGTGGTATTGGTCCGTGCTATCGAGACGGCCGACCAGAAAAAAGAAGTCCTCAGCGAGGATGACCGCATGTATGCCAGCCGCAGCGCGCGTGAGCTTGCGCAGTGGCAAGCTTCGGGCAAGCAGGCCGAAGTGACGGGTGACGATTTCCTGCAGCAGCGTTCCGAGCTGATCCTCAAGCGCATCACCGAACGCACGCCCGCCTTTGCCGCTTTCGCGAAACGCCGTAACGGCATGAAAGCCCTGGCGCTGACCTTGCCCTTGCTGGCCCTGCTGCTGGGCGCCGGGCTCGACCGCATCACGGATCCCCATCGCGTGGATCTGCTTTCGGCGCCCTTGCTGCTGATCATTGCGTGGAACGTACTGGTCTACCTGGGCTTGCTGATCTGGCTATGCATCCCCTCGCATTCCCTCGGCTGGCCGAAAGCGGGGCTGGTGCGCCACCTGAGCGTGGGCCGCCTGACCTTGCCGCGCAAGTTGCCGCACGCCTTGTCCTCGGGTTTGCTCAGCTTCATGGGGGAATGGGCGCACCTGAGCGCCAAGCTGACGGCCGCGCGCCTGAGCCGTACCATCCACTTGAGCGCCGCCATGTTTGCCATCGGCGCCGTCGCCTCGCTGTATGCGCGCGGTTTCCTGTCGCAATACGCAGCCGGTTGGGAAAGCACCTTTTTGAGCGCCAGCCAGGTGCACAGCCTGCTTTCAACCCTGTTTGCGCCGGCCATCGCCCTGTTTCATTTGCAAGGCTTTTCGCTGGCGGAAATCGAAGCGTTGCGTTTCCCGCAAACGACGACCGTGGAAGGCGGAGCGCGCTGGGTGCATTTGTATGCGGCAACCATCTTTCTGCTGGTGGTCGTTCCCCGCCTGATCCTGGCACTGGTCAACAATTGGCGCGCCGCGCGCCTGGCGAAACATTTTCCGCTGGATCTCGATCAACCGTATTTCCGCAAGCTCAATGAAAGCATCGGCGTGGCCACGGGCGGCATGCTGCGCGTCTTGCCATACAGCTTTACTGTCGATGAGGCGCGCCACAAGGGCCTGGGCCAGCTATCCATCATGCTGTTCGGCGAGCAGGGCCGCATGATGCTGCGTCCGTCGACGTCGTATGGCGAAGAGCCGCAGGACGTTCTGCGCGGCACGGACCTGAATGATCCGCAAGTCAATATCACGGCCGTGCTGTTCAACCTGACGGCGACGCCGGAAAAGGAAAATCATGGCGCCTTCCTCGATTACCTGGCGCAATCGTCGACACGCGGCATCGCCGTCCTGATCGACGAGTCCAGCTACCTGGAGCGCGCGGGCGAGCAGGCGGATAACGGCGCGCGCCTGGCGGAGCGAGTCGCCTTGTGGCAACAATTTTGCCAGTTCCACAAAACCACGGCAACCCTGGTCAATTTGCTCAATCCTGCCTTGCACCCGCTCGATGCTGGTGTCGGGCTGAAAGTATCGGCAGCAGCATGAGTGTGAATGTGAATAAAGAAGTGCAGGATGATGCGGTGCAGATTCAGTTCGCGCTGATTTCGCACACGAATAATGGCAAGACGACACTGGCGCGCACCCTGGTGGGCGTGGATATCGGCGAAGTGCGCGACGCCGCCCACGTGACCGTGTTTGCGGAATCGCATACCTTGCTGGCGACACCGCAGGGTGATGCCCTGCAATTATGGGATACGCCAGGCTTCGGCGACTCCGTGCGCCTGCTCAAGCGCCTGGGGCAGTCCGGCAATCCCATCGGCTGGTTCTTGCGCGAAGTGCTGGACCGTTATCGCGACCGCCCGTTCTGGCTCAGCCAGCAAGCGTTGCGCACGGCCAAGGACTCTGCCGACGTGGTGCTGTACCTGGTCAACTCCTCTGAAAATCCCCGGGACGCGGGCTACTTGCCAGCGGAAATGAAAATCCTCGCCTGGCTGGACAAGCCGGTGGTGGTCTTGCTCAATCAGATGGGACCGCCGCGTCCGGGTAATGAGGAGCACGGCGAGCAGGCGCGCTGGCGCGAGCATTTGCAGCAGTATCCGATCGTGCGCGACGTCCTGGCGCTCGATGCCTTTGCCCGCTGCTGGGTACATGAGCGCGTGTTTTACGAAGCCGTGGGTAAATTGTTACCGCAGTCGCAGCAAGCTGGCTACGCGCGGTTGTTTGCTGCCTGGCAAACGCAAAATACGGCGCGTTTCCAGCAGGCCATGCATTTGCTGGCCATGCAGCTGGCGGTGGCTGGGCAGGATCGCGAAGCCATTGATCCGGCGTCCAGAGGCTTGCTGAAAACGGCCTTGCAGGTCGTGGGTATCGGTAAGAATGCAGAGCAGCAACGCCAGGAAAAGGCCATGACCAGCCTGGTGGCGCGCCTCAATACGCACAGCAGCGTGACCACGCGTGAACTGTTGATCTTGCACAAACTCGACCCGACCGATGCGCATAAGATCAATAGCCGGATACGGGAAAATTTCGCCGTGCGCGCGCCGATCGACAAGGCGCAAGCGGGGCTCTTGGGCGCCATGATTTCCGGTGCCGCGACGGGGCTGTCGGCCGACCTGATTTCCGGCGGTTTGACACTGGGTACGGGGGCCTTGCTTGGCGGCGTGGTCGGTGCGCTGACGTTTGCCGGCGCAGCCTGGGGTTTTAATTCAGGTACGGACCGCAATGAGCCCACGATGCAATTTACCGATGCCTTTTTGCGTACCTTGGTGGTGGCGGGCGTGCTGCGTTACCTGGCGGTGGCGCACTTTGGCCGTGGCCGCGGCAACTTTGTCGAAAGCGAGGCGCCGGCCTTCTGGCAGGATGAGGTCGAGCAGGCGGTAGCGCGCCATGACGCTGCTCTGGCCGAGTTGTGGAAAGACGTGCGCCGGGAAAAGTCGCCGGAGCAAGCCGCCGAGCGCGTGCTGCCCCTCCTGTCGTCCATCACTTCCGATACCCTGGCGCGCCTGTATCCAGATGTGGCGCGCCTGGTGTAAATACCTGGTGTAGATCATCAGGCGCGGGTCTGCAGCCACTGCTCCAGAAACTGCACGCAGGCCCTGACCTTGGCAGATTTCGACAGCCGCGAGGTGGTCACCGCCCACACGTCGGCCGCCTGTTGATATGCAGGCAAAATGCGCATCAGCTTGCCTTGCGCCAAGCTGCTTTCCACATCCCATGCCGAACGCAAGATGATGCCGTGGCCATCCAGCGCCCATTGATGGACGATCTCGCCATTGTTGGCCGATAGCGGTCCATCGACCTTCACCGTTTCCACTCCTTGCGGTCCCTGCAGTTTCCAGCGCCGCCCATCCTGGTCGCGTTCGCGAATGACGATGCAGTCATGCTCGCGCAACTGCGCCAGGGTGTTCGGCGTTCCGCGTCGTGCCAGGTAGGCGGGCGCGGCGCACAGTACGCGTTGGTTGCTGGCAATACGGTGGGCGATCAGGTCCGGTTCATGGACCACGCCGATGCGAATGTCGAGATCGAAACCTTCGCCCAGCAGGTCGACGGGCCGGTCGAGCAATTCCAGCTGTATTTTCAGGTCTGGATACTGCCGTGCCAGCTGGGATAGGGCTGGACCGAGCCGGTTGCGTCCGAAACCGGAACTGGAGCAGATGCGCAGCACGCCTTGCGGCTGCAGTTTCGACTGCGCTACCGCCTCACCCATTTGCTCGACATCTTCCAGGATGCGCTGTGCCCATTGCCGCACGATCTCGCCGTGATCGGTGACGCTGACCCGGCGTGTGGTCCGGTGCAGCAAACGTACTTGCAGCGCCGCTTCCAGCATGCCGATGCGCTTGCTGACGACGGCCTTGGAAATGCCCAGTTCCAAGGCTGTGCCGGCGAAGCTGGTTTTATGGGCGACCTGGCAAAACAGGCGTAAGTCTTCCAGCAGCGGTGTATGTTTCATTGATTGACCACGAAATGTGAATACTTGGGTTATGAATCTCCTGATTGTATTCTCATGCGGTGCCAGTATCATCAATGCACCCATTTAGCATCCATAACCAGGAGAATCCCATGCCCACACACCGAATCGCAGTCATCGCCGGCGACGGCATCGGCAATGAAGTCATGCCGGAAGGGCTGCGTGTTGTCGAGGCCGCCGCGCGCCGTTTCAATATCGACCTGCAGTTCACGACGATGGCATGGGCCAATTGCGACTATTACCTGGAACACGGGCAAATGATGCCCCCGGACTGGTTTGCCCAGCTCAAGGATTTCGACGCCATCTATTTTGGCGCCGTGGGCTGGCCGGACAAGGTGCCCGACCACATCTCCTTATGGGGTTCGCTGTTGAAATTCCGGCGCGAGTTCGACGAATACGTCAATCTGCGTCCTGTGCGCTTGATGCCTGGTGTGCCGTGCCCGCTGGCGAATAAAAAGCCGGGCGATATCGATTTTTATGTGGTGCGTGAAAATACGGAAGGAGAGTATTCATCCGTGGGCGGGCGCATGTTCGAGGGGACGGAGCGCGAAACGGTGCTGCAGGAGTCTGTATTTACGCGCAAGGGTGTCGACCGTATCCTGAAGTATGCGTTTGAGCTGGCGCAAAGCCGGCCTAAAAAACACCTGACATCGGCCACGAAATCGAATGGCATCGCCATCAGCATGCCGTATTGGGATGAGCGGGTGGAAGCCATGGGCCCGAGCTTTCCCGATGTACGCTGGGATAAATACCATATCGACATCCTGGCGGCCCGTTTTGTATTGAGCCCCGAACGTTTCGACGTGGTGGTCGCTTCGAATCTGTTTGGCGACATACTGTCCGACCTGGGGCCCGCCTGCACGGGGACGATTGCCATCGCACCGTCGGCCAATATCAATCCGGAGCGGACTTTTCCTTCCGTTTTCGAGCCGGTGCACGGTTCCGCGCCCGATATCTATGGCCAGAATATCGCCAACCCGATCGGCATGATCTGGTCGGGCGCCATGATGCTGGATTTCCTCGGCAATGGCGATGCCAATTACACGGCGGCGCATGATGCGATTGTGCGGGCCATCGAGCAAGTGCTCGAGCATGGTCCGCGTACGCCAGATATGGGTGGCAGCGCCAGTACGACGGATGTCGGCATGGCGGTTGCCGAATTGCTGAAATAAAGCTTGCTGCCTGTGAGTGGCTTTGCTATAGTTCGCCTCCCCAATGAGACGCAGTCAAATGCGGCAGTTGAGGATCACCGGAAACGGCGATGAGTAGTAAGGAAGGTGTTGACGGATTTAGCGAAATGCTTCATACTCTTCCTTCTTCGCAGCTGACAAACACAACGCTTTGTCGATAGCACGAAAGCAGTACCGAATACAGTTCTTTAACAATTAACAGTCGATAAGTGTGGGCATTTGATGTAAGTGCAGCAGCGATCTTCGGATTGCTGTAATACTTAAAATATATCAAATGTTCACAAGAAATAATGAAATAGGATACTTCTTCGGAAGTAGCCTGTCAGTTTTTTGAGTGAGCAAATCTTTTGCAATGCAGAAGATTTGGATGGTAGCGATACTGTCCGACCTGTCAGAAATGACATTAAACAGAGATTAAACTGAAGAGTTTGATCCTGGCTCAGATTGAACGCTGGCGGCATGCCTTACACATGCAAGTCGAACGGCAGCACGGAGCTTGCTCTGGTGGCGA